>CAZORI010000006.1:0-73176 GCA_964582335.1 uncultured Bacteroides sp. | reverse complement strand
GCGCGCTCGGGACTTCCACCCGTTAGATTATGCCCATGTCGGGCGAACCAATAGCAGCGGATGCCTCACGGCATCCGCTGCATGCTTACTTAGTACTTAATCTTATTTACCTCTTATCATCTAATCAATCATATAATTTATGGGAACAAAATTCTTTGATGATTATTCCTCCTGCAGAGGCACTGCGTAGTAGGCCTGCTTGCCGGTGGGATATATGCCCTTGATGAAGAGCACCTTATCGGCACTGTCGCTCTTCATTATGGAATCATAGATTTTCTCTACGTCCTCGGGCTTCTCTATGCGCAGATTATTGATGCTGAGTATGATGAAGCCTTCGCGTATGCCTTCGCTCTTGATGGGTCCATCCTCAAGCCCCTTCACCTGCACACCGCCGCGTATGCCAAGCTGCTTCTTGTCGGCATCCGACACCTTAGAGAATGTGCAGCCAAGATCCACTACGCTGCCCGAGCGAGTAACCTCAGTGTTGCCACGGCTGTTGCGCAGCGTAACGGCCTTCTCGTAGCGCTTGCCATCGCGATAGTATGCGATAGTCACTTTGTCGCCGGGGCTGCACTTGGCCATAGCCTCCTGGATTTGCGCAGTGTTGGTGGTGGGATGATTGTTGATCGACACTATCACGTCGCCCTCCTGGATGCCTGCCTCCATGGCTGCGCTGCGGTCCTCAACTGAGCCTACGTATATTCCGGCATTCACGCCCTTTACGTCCTTCTCCTTAATCAATTCAGGAGTGAGCTCGCCGAAACGCACGCCGAGCATTGCGCGCTGCACTTGGCCATAGGTCTTGAGGTCGCCCACCACTTTGTTGACAATCGACGTGGGTATGGCGAACGAGCAGCCTGCATATTCGCCATTGCGCGAATAGATGGCCGTGTTGATGCCCACGAGCTCGCCCTTGAGGTTGACGAGTGCGCCGCCCGAGTTGCCGCGATTCACGGCTGCGTCGGTCTGGATGTACGATTCAATGCCGCCGTTGCTGGGGCCGCCCACCATCGACGATATGTTGCGTCCCTTGGCGCTGACAATACCCGAAGTGACCGTGCTGGTGAAGCCGAAAGGATTGCCTACGGCGAGCACCCACTCGCCCACTCGCAGCGACTCGCTGTCGCCCATGGGTATCACGTGCAAGTCGGAAGCGTCGATCTTGATGAGCGCGAGGTCGGTGACCGGGTCAGCGCCCACGACAGTGGCATTGAAGTTGCGGTTGTCGTTGAGCGTTACCTCCAGGCGCTCAGCGTCGGCAATCACATGGTTGTTGGTGACGATGTATCCGTCTTCGCTGATGATTACGCCCGAGCCCAGGCCAAGCTGCTGCTCGGCGTTGCTCTCCTGCTGCTGGCGGCGGGGAGTGCCGCCAAAGAAGTATTCAAAGAATGGATCTCCCGAGAAAGGGTTGCTGTTGCTATAGTTGGATTTTGGAGTAGCGTAGCTCTTCACCGACACAACTCCGTTGATTGTGCTTTCAGCAGCGGAAATGAATTCTTCCTGCTCGGCGGGAGCCGACATGGGGGTGGTGTGGCTCGAAGCAAGGCTGAGGCCAACCAGCACGATAGATGCGCCCACAGCACCCAAAGCAATGTTTTTGATAATTTTCATAGAGGAAATTGTGTTATAAATTAGCTGAATTTGTTAAATCGGTTTATTTGCAATTGTTAAAAACAAATCTTGTGATAGCAAAGATAATATATAAAATAATTGAATCCTACTTATTTAACGAGATTTGACACAATCGCAATAAAATTAAATATTGATATATAAAAAGACTAAAAATTTAACAATTGGATTAGCGCTTATTGATTAAAAATTGTGAAAACAAGGAAAGAGCGCCAGCATATCGCTATGCCGACGCTCATTTATATTATATAGTATGTGGGATTAGATGTAGCCCATAGCAGAATCGAACTGCTCTTTCAAGAATGAAAATCTTGCGTCCTAACCGATAGACGAATGGGCCATAAGCTCTTTGGCTTACGCTGCCAGCTTGTTGACGTAGCGAGCGAGCTTGCTCTTCAGGTTGGCTGCCTTGTTCTTGGAAATTGCTTTCTTCGAAGCCAAGCGGTCGAGCATTGCTGTCACTTTCACAAGCATCTCCTTAGCCTGTGCCTCATCGGTGCACTTGCGCAGGTTGCGCACTGCATTGCGGGCAGTCTTGGCATAGTAGCGATTGTGCAGACGACGATTGATGGTCTGACGAATTCTTTTCTTTGATGACTGATGATTTGCCATGTCTAAATTTGTACTGTCGTTTTCGTTAATTTATTTTCTGTAGCCCATAGCAGAATCGAACTGCTCTTTCAAGAATGAAAATCTTGCGTCCTAACCGATAGACGAATGGGCCATTCCTCAAAATTTGAGTGCAAATATAGAAACTTTTTTTGCCACCACCAAATTTTCGGTGAAAAATCAGCGATTTTTCAGCTTTATGCCCGATTTTGCCCGCTTTTACAAGCTTTGCGCTCCTTGTCTTTAACTAAATATCTGTTGAACAATCGAGAGCGAAGGCATCGGGCCAAGCGAAGCGTGGTGCAAGCCGTAATATTGCATCATGGCATCCAAAGCGCGGTTGCGCTCGGCTCGCGTGAACCTCAAGCGCCCCAAATGCCCCCACGTGGAGCGGCTCAGCACATAGGCGCCTCGAGCCTCAGCTGGCGCCAGGCACATCCTGTGCATAGGCATCGCATCTACGTAGCGCGCCTCCTTCATGTCGAAATACCTGCCCGGAGCATAGGTGCCTACGTCAGGCTCTATGCCCAAGAAATGCCCCAAGTGATATATGAACACTAAGTGGAAATTTGCCAACGCCCTCCCGTCGGCATCCGACATCGCAGCCAAACCCTCGGCAAGGTAGCGGCTCAGCGGCTCGTCGGGCTGGCTCGCCTTAAGCACCGCATACAGGAATTCAGCCAAGAACATTGCCACCACCGTTCGCACCGGATGCCCCGTGGCCGCCGGGCTACTCTGAGTAGGGCGAACGTCGGACATGCGGCCAACCTCCCCTCCTCGCTTGCCTGCCATCACACCTTCAAACTGCCCCAGAGGCATCATGATGGCGCGGCGGCGACGCGCCTCCCGGCCCGTGCCGCTGGGCACCAGCACCGACATGCGGCCATGCTGGAGCGTCCACACCGTGGCTATCGAGGCATTGTCGCTATAGCGCACCACGCGCAATACTATGCCTTGTATGCAGTCGTCCACTCAGCTGCTCAGAGGTCGTCGAATTGTATTGTGCGAGTGCTCTCGCCCTTCACCTGCGCCTTTGGCACATTCGGTGTAGCTGTGGCGAGCTGGCTCGACACGCCGCTCTTGAACGCAGTGATCACGCTCTTGTCGCGGTTGAACGCAGCATTGTTCTCGAGCATGTTGATCACTTCCTCGTTGTCGAATTGGTCGGGCTGCAGTATCATGTAGCGCTGCTCAGTCTTTTTTCGGTTGAAATCCTCAAGAGCCGATCCGTACACCTCTTTCAGGCGGATTTGAGTGTCTATTTGACAGGCATCGCGGTCCACGTCGTGCCCTTTGTCTTTGTTGACGGCCGGCATCTTCGTGTCGTCAGTGATGGTGACGTCGAAGCCTGCTGCCAAAATGGTGAACTTCACCTTATCGCCCAGAGTGTCGTCGAACGCCACGCCCCATATCACATCCACCTGCGGGTCGATGTTGCTCACAAACTGAGTGATTTGGTTCGTTTCGTCGATGCGGAATTTATCCTCGGCGTTGCGCGAGAAATACAGGTTGAAGAGCAGCTTGCGGCTGCCGTA
Source organism: uncultured Bacteroides sp. (assembly GCA_964582335.1). Classification (GTDB taxonomy): domain Bacteria; phylum Bacteroidota; class Bacteroidia; order Bacteroidales; family Muribaculaceae; genus CAG-873. Next base: position 69,400 of record CAZORI010000006.1, on the reverse strand, counting down.
GATATCTGTGTTGCGCAGCAGCGGCGAGTGCAGGGCGTCCTCGATGGCCTTAGTCACGCGGTTTTCGCCTTCGCCGTAGCCCGTGCTGATGATGGCAGTGCCGCCATCGCGCAGCGTGTTGTCCACGTCGTTGAAGTCGAGGTTGATGAATCCGTCGCAGGTAACAATCTCAGATATGCTCATGGCTGCCATGGCCAGGATATCGTCGGCCTTGGCAAAGGCGTTGAGGAAATCGTAGTCCTTATAGATCTCGCTCAAGCGCTCATTGTTGATCACAAGCAAGGCATCCACGTATTTGCTCATCTCATTGGCGCCATCAAGAGCCTTCACAATCTTGCGGTTGCCCTCGAATAGGAATGGGATGGTGACGATGCCTATGGTGAGGATGCCGCGCTCGCGTGCAAGCTTGGCAATCACCGGCGAAGCGCCGGTGCCAGTGCCGCCGCCCATGCCGGCCGTGATGAACACCATGTCGGTGGTGTCGTCGAAGAGCTTGTCAACCTCGGCTGCGCTCTCCTCGGCTGCGCGGCGTGCACGGTCGGGATCGTTGCCGGCGCCGCGTCCGCGAGTGATGCTGGGCCCAAGAAGCACCTTGGTGGGCACGGGCGAATTCTGCAAGGCCTGCTTGTCGGTGTTGGCCACGATGAAAGCCACGCTGTCCACTCCCATGTTGTACATGTGGTTGATGGCGTTGCTTCCGCCGCCGCCCACGCCAATCACCTTGATTTTGCTCGGCGACGTGCTTACGTTTGAGTTATGCGCAGGCATGAAGTCATGTCCTGTCTGTATATCTTCGGGTGTCATTTTTTCTTAGTAGGGTGATAAGGTGTTAATTTTCGAATTTCTCGTCCAAGTCGGCATCAGTGTCGTCTGAGCCGTTGCTGAGCAAATCTCCAAGCTTGGAGAATATTGTCCTCACGCTTTTGCTCCTGCCCGATTTTTTTTGCTTAGGCTTGGCGGGTGCTGTGAGGGTGGGGTCATCGTCGTCGACAAGCAGCGTGTCGTCGTCGGCATCATCGCCCTGCAGCACGTATCCGCTGCCAACTTTGCCTACAGGCACCGTCACGGAAGCGGCCTCGGCTATCTTAGGCTGGGGAAAGTCGACGCAGCTTTGCGAATCATCGATTTTCGATGCCGACAGCGCCACAGCCAAAATCGAAGCGTAATCGCGAGGCGAACCGTCAATTGCAGCCATGTTGAGCGCTTCCACGTTGTTGGCCATGCGCACCTTCAGCTTCGTCTGCGCTGTGATGCTCTGCTGGATATTGGGAAGCTTAGAGCCTCGGCCGGTGAGCACAATCCCGGCCGGAAGGTCGGCCGGCTTGAAACCTGCATATTCAATCTGGGCCTGCACATTGGCTATTATCTCACCAAGACGCGCCTTCACGTAGCAGTTGATTCGGTTTGTCTCATCGTTGTCGTGCGATTCGTACATGGCATCGCCATGGTTGAGCTTTGCCAGCTCGGCGCGCTCGTCGGTGATGCTCATGCCCATCGAGATGTCGTGGGTGATGTTGTACGAGCCCAGCGGAAGCGTGGAAAGGTACTGCAAGGCGCGATCCTTATAGATGGCCACGGTGGTGGTGCTCTGACCAATGTCCACAAGCATGCATCCCACTTGCTTCTCCTCCTCGGCAAGCAGCATGTCGGCCAAAGCCATCGGAGTGACTATAAAATCGCGAATGGACAAGTTGACGCGGTCGTTGAACACCATTTCGAGGTTGCGCCGGTTGACGGGATTGCACGTGACAATGGTGAATTCGCCACGTATTTTCGACCCAAGCATGCCCACGGGCTTCGTGTACGCCAAATTGTCGATAATATACTTGCGCGGCACCACGCGAAGCACCTTTTTGTCGGGTGGCACTGTCTTTGTGGCCTCCTGATGAAGCCGAGAGAGAATATCCTCAGTGATTTCCATCTCGGAGGGCAGGTCGAGCTCAGCGTTGGCCGGCATCGACCCAAGCGAACGGCCTGCCAAGGCCACATAGGCGGCTGTGATGGTGCCGTTGCGCAATGCCGTGGAATTCTCAAGCTTCTGCACAACGTACGACACCACTTGTCCGGCATCGAGCAGATTCTGCACTCGGCCGTACTGCACGCAATTATTGCTGCTCTCTGTGATCATGCACTCTACGTCGGGCACAACGATAGGCGATGCAGATTGCTCAGGCACTGACACTGCTATGCCTTTGGCCTGCGAGCCTGACAACTCTATGGCTACTATGTATCTCTTGTCCATTTCTATTTATGTTCGGTATGATATTGTTAACGTTAAGGAGCGAGCTGCGTATCTGTGCCGGCCTCCATGGTGGAAGCATCATCGATGTACACTTCCTGCTCAACAGGCCACACGTGGTCGGGGCCGCGGTCGATGTGCTTGTGGGCTACAATCTGGCCTCTCCACTTCACGCTTATCGTGTCGTAATATTCCCATCCTTTTACGGGCATCACTTGCTTGTAGAAGGTGAATAGTCGCTGAAATTTGCTGTCGAGGTGCATTGTGTCGCCAAGATTCACCACATGCCCCTTAATCATGGGCACAAGCAGGATGTCGCCGTTGCGATGCACGCGCAGGGCGCTCATCAATGCGCCGGCCGAGGGATTTTTCTTCATGTAGTCGAGCACGGGAAGCACACGCGAGGGCAATACGTCGCCTTCGAATTGGCCCACCACCACAGGCACGTCAAGGCGAAACCTATGGCTGGCCATCATGCGCTTTCCGGCGCGGTTGATGTAGTAGCTGCTGCCGGAATTGGTGTCGAAGATACGCGCCTCGGGCACCAAAGGCACAACGTCAATCTGCAGAGTGCCGTCGTTGAGAGCCACGCAGTTCACGTCCTGTATCTTGTCGATTCCCATCACCTGGCGCTCTATGTCGAGGGTGTTGAGCTCGCTCATCGGAATCGTGCCTATGCGCTCTGATAGCATGTCGAGCTCTTCGTCGATGTCCTGCGGATTGACAAACCCAGCAGCCCCCTTGTCGTGAATTTCGATGCGTACGCGCTTGTAGTGGTCCGACGCCTGCTGCTTGGCAGTGAAGCTAAGAGCCACCACCAAGTAAGCAACCATCGCCAAAGAGAGAAGGCAACGTATGATATTGCGTTTTGTCACGTATTCAATTTTTGAGGGATTTCGAATTCATTTTTTCAATTCTGAGACAAGCGAAGGCAACTCAAAGCTCAAATCGCCCGCCCCTAACGCTAAAAGAATGTCAAAGTTACGATTTTTCATCGTTTTTACAAAATCTTCTTTTGAAATCAGAATCTTATCCTTGTTTTTTAGCAAATCATAAATCGTTTTTGAAGAAATTCCGGGTATCGGCTCTTCTCTTGCCGGATACAAATCCACCAAAACTACGGAGTCGGCCATGTCGAGCGCCTCGGCAAACTGCGGCGCGAAGTCGCGTGTGCGGCTGTATAGGTGGGGCTGGAAAGCTACAGTGAGCTTGCGGCCCGGATACAGGGCTCGCACCGAGCGTATGCTCATCTTCAACTCGTCGGGGTGGTGGGCGTAGTCGTCAATGATGGCTCGCCCTTCCTTGCCCGGCTCCTTTAGCATGAACTGGAATCTGCGTTCAGCGCCAAGGAACGACGCCATCGACCGGCGCATCTCATCGTCGCTCACCTCTCCCGTGACCCAGCAGGCCGCCATAGCCGCAATGGCATTGTCGATGTTGATGTCGACCGGAACGCCCAGCTCCACGTCCTTCACTACGCCAGAGGGATGCACAAAGTCGAACACTATGGTGCCATCGCCGCAGCGGATGTTGTCGGCATGGAAATCGCCATGGTGGCGGCTGTAGGTATACGTTTTCACGCTTTCGGCCGGCCGAGGACGCAGCTTCAGCCCCTCGTGCACTATGAGGTAGCCGTCGGGGCGTATCAGTTCGGTGAAATGAGCGAAGCTTTCCAAGTAATTCTCCTCATTGCCGTATACGTCGAGGTGGTCAGGGTCGGTGGCGGTGATCACTGCTATGTAAGGCCGCAGCGTGTGGAACGAGCGGTCGTATTCATCGGCCTCAATCACCGTATAGGGCGATGTCTGCGACAGCAGCAAGTTGCTGTCGTAGTTGCGGAGTATTCCTCCCAAGAAAGCGTTGCAGCCCACCGGCGAATTGTGCAGCATGTGGGCAGCCATCGACGATGTGGTGGTCTTGCCGTGCGTGCCGGCAAAGCATATGGCGTGGCTGTTCTGCGTGATAAGGCCAAGCACTTGGCTACGCTTTAGCATCGGGTATCCGTGCTCGCGGAAATACGTGATGATGATGTCGTCGTGTGGTATGGCAGGCGTGTACACCACCAGGATTGCATTCGATTTGAGTACATTCTCAGGGATTGTGCCTACGCTGTCGGTGTAGCTGATATGCGCGCCCTCTTTCTCCAGCGCATGGGTCAGAGCCGAAGGAGTGCGGTCGTATCCGGCCACGCTGTAGCCTTTGCTCAGATAATAGCGCGCCAAAGCGGCCATGCCTATGCCGCCTATGCCTACGAAATATATTGTCTGTTGTTCGTTCATTTGTGTTTGCCTTGATTCCTGTTGACTATATCGTCTATGATGTCGCATATGCGCTCGGCGGCATTCGCCTGCGCCAATTTAGCTATGTTTTGGCTCAGGGTGCTTAGCTTCGGCTCGTCAGCAATCAGAGTGATTGCAGCCGGCACGAGTTGGGATGGGGCATCTGCGTCGAGTATCATCACTGCCGCGCCCTTGTCGACCAGCGCTTGGCCGTTCTTGCGCTGGTGATCCTCCGACACATTGGGCGAAGGCACGAGTATCACGGGCTTGCCAAGCAGCTGCAATTCGCTTATGGTGCCTGCTCCGGCGCGAGAAATCACCAAGTCGGCAGCGCGGTAGGCCGTGGCCATGTCGTTGATGAACGTCACAGCCTTTACGTTGGCGTATGCCATAGCGCGCTCGGCGCATTCGTCGGCCATGTAGCGTCCTGTTTGCCACAGCACTTGTATCGGAGTGGCAGCAAGCGCGTCGAGGCCGCCAAGCATGCTCTGGTTGATGGTGCGCGCTCCCAAGCTGCCGCCCACCACAAGCAGGAGCGGCCTGGAGGGGTCGAATCCAAGCGCCTTCTTTGCCTCAGCCGGGGTCAGGGGGCAGTCGGTGAGGTCGCGGCGTATAGGATTGCCCGTAAGCGTGATTTTGTCGGCAGGGAAGAATCGCTCAGTGCCCTCATAGGCCACGCATATCGCATCGGCGCGCTTTGCCAGCATCTTGTTGGTGACGCCGGGGTAGGAATTCTGCTCTTGCAGCAGCGTGGGCACGCCGCGCTGCTGGGCAGCCTTGAGCGTGGGGCCGCTGGCATAGCCTCCCACGCCAATGGCGATGTCGGGCTTGAACTCGCGCACAATGCGGCGCGCCTTGGCCATCGAGCGCCACAGCTTGATCAGCACGGCGAAATTGCGCCATAGGTGCTTGCGGTCGAATCCGGCCACCGGCAAGCCTTCTATTTCATATCCAGCCTCCGGCACGCGCTGCATCTCCATGCGCGACTCGGCTCCTACGAATTTTATTTCTGCATCGGGATATCGCCGGCGCAATTCATTGGCTATCGACAAGGCCGGGAATATGTGGCCGCCAGTGCCTCCTCCGCTAATAAGGTATTTCATATGCTCAATATTCAATTGGTTATGTAATTTGGCCATCCGCTAAATTGGGTTGGTAGCGCTCACGTTGTCGTCGAGCACCTTCATCTCTTCCTTGATTTCGCCGCTCTGGCCCTTGCGCGCTGCGAATCGGCTCACGCTAAGCATTATGCCCAGAGCCACCGAAGTAATCAATATCGACGTGCCTCCCTTTGATATAAGCGGAAGCGGCTGCCCCGACACCGGGAACACGCCTGTGACTATGCACATGTGGAATATGGCCTGGAACGTAATGAATACGGCCATGCCAATCACCAGCAGAGCCGGATACAACGTCTGGCACCGATTGGCGATGCGGGCAGCGCGCGCCAGCAGCCACAGATACAGCACCAAGATGCAAATGCCTCCCACAAGGCCCATCTCCTCGATGATGATGGCGTAGATGTAGTCGCTGAATGCAAGCGGCAGGCGCGCTGTCTCACGCGAATTGCCCGGCATCACGCCGAACACGCCGCCGTGGGCCTGCGCAATATATGAATATTGCTCCTGCTGATTGGTGTCGTCGATGGGGTCCTTGTATTTGTCGAGCTTGAAGTGTCGCTTCAGGCGGTTCTGCCAGGTGGTCATGCGTCCGTTGCCCGAAGTGGTGGCACCTTCGTCTACTCCCACCACTATGTTGGTGCCGGGCACCACAATCTCCTTCTGCACGTTCACGTCGTCGCCCCCGCCATGGCTCAGCAGCGTCTTGGCTCCCAAGAACACCCCGGCCATGACAGCAAACAAGCCGCCCACCATGAATAGCTTGCGCCATGGCACGCCGCCTATCAGCATCATCGACAGGCTGATTGCCATTAGCAGCAAAGTGTTGGTGAGGCCCTGAGTGAACAGCAACGCGCCTGCCACGCCTACGATCACCGTGCACACTATCACGCCAAACATCGACACGTCGGCCACCTTCTTCAGCTTGGTTTTGCTCAGCACCGCCGCAATGGTCAGCACCACTGATATCTTCACCATCTCGGAAGGCTGCACGGCAAACCAATTGCCCACCGAAAAGCTGCGGCGTGCGCCATTGATGAAGTCGCCATAGAGCAGCGTGTACACCATGGCAAGAACGCTTACCAAGGCAAACATGAACGATGGCTTGCGGAATTTCACATAGTGGAAATTCTGTATGCCAAGCATAAGCAAAAGGCCCAAGGCCAAGAACATCACATGGCGCACCACCGGCGCGAATACGTTGGCCTCTGTCACCTCATGGCTTGAGGCTGTGTACAATTCTACGATCGACACCACGCACAGTGTCAAATATATGGCCCAAATCTGCTTGTCGGTGCGACGAGGCTGTATGGCGTCTACCGGGCGCGCTTGCGCATCGTCGAGCGCGGCCTGGGGCTGAGGAGTGGAGATTGTTTCCGGCATTTACAGGTTGTTTTTTATGAGGTTGGCCACTGCTTCTTTGAATTTTGCGCCGCGGTCCTCGTAGTTGGAGAATAGGTCGAAGCTTGCGCAGCACGGCGACAACAGCACGGTGTATCCGGGCTTGGCCATGCCCACGCAAGCGCTTACGGCATCGTCGAGCGTGTGGGTGTCGGCCACCGGCACGATATCTTTGAAAAATTCTACAATTTTCGCATTGTCCTTGCCCATGGCCACAATGCCGCGCACCTTTTCGCGCACAAGCGGCAATATTTCGCTATAGTCGTTGCCTTTGTCCTTGCCGCCAAGAATCAGGATGGTGGGCTCGGTCATGCTTTCGAGAGCATACCATGTGCTGTTGACGTTAGTGGCTTTGCTGTCGTTGATGAATTTCACGCCATTGAGCTCGCCGCACGGTTCCAGACGATGCTCTACTCCGTCGAAGTCGCTCAGCGCCTTGCGCAGCGTGTCGCTCTTGATGTCGAGCAGCGACGCGCTCAGGCTTGCCGCCATCGAGTTGTAGAGGTTGTGCAGTCCGTTGAGGGCCAGGTCGGCGCGAGGCACCGAAAGGGTGCGTATTCCGTTATTGATTATGATGTTGTTCTCGGCATCCACGTAGGCTGCTGTATTCTCTTCCTTATGCTCGGCAAAGGGAAGGAATTTAGCCACCGACTCTACGGTGCGCAGCTGCTCTTTAATCACGGGGTCGTCCTGCCAGTAAATGAACGAGTCAGTGGCCGTCATGTTCTGCAGGATGCGGAATTTGGCGTTGACGTAGTTCTGCATCTTGTAGTCGTAGCGGTCGAGGTGGTCGGGCGTGATGTTGAGTATCACAGCTATGTTGGCGCGGAAATCATACATGTTGTCGAGCTGAAAGCTGCTAAGCTCTATCACGTACACTTTGTGAGGCTCGCGAGCCACTTGCAGCGCAAGGCTGCGGCCCACGTTGCCGGCCAGGCCTACGTCGAGGCCGACCTTCTTGAGTATGTGGTAGGTGAGCAGGGTTGTGGTGGTCTTGCCATTGCTGCCCGTAATGCACACCATCTTCGAATCAGTGTACTTGCCGGCAAACTCTATCTCAGACACAACGGGTATGTCCTTCTCGAGCACCTGCTTCATCACGGGCGTGGTGATTGCTATGCCGGGGCTTTTCACCACCAAGTCGGCAGCAAGCACTTTGTCCATGCTGTGATGCCCCTCTTCCCAGGCTATGCCCTCCTTGTTGAGTATCTCCTTGTACTTGGGCTTGATTTCGCCATAGTCGCTCACCCATACATCCCATCCCTTGTCCTTGCCAAGGATGGCTGCGCCTGTCCCGCTTTCGCCGGCGCCTAATATAACAAGTCGCTTCATCGTTTTATCTTAGCTATGAGTTTATTATCTGATTTTAAGTGTAACAAATGTGATTACGGCCAGGATGATGCCCACAATCCAGAATCGCGTCACAATTTTCGATTCCGGTATGGGCTGCATGGGCCATTGTATCTTTGCGTCGATGCCTTCGCTGCCACTCTTCTGGAAGTGGTGGTGCAGCGGCGTCATCTTGAATATGCGCTTGCCGTGCGTGCGCTTGAAGTACCACACCTGGATTATCACCGACAGGTCCTCCACATAGAAGATTGCGCAAAGGATGGGCAGCAGCAGCTCCTTGTGTATCATGATGGCAGCCACCGAAATCACGCCTCCGAGCATCAGTGAGCCGGTATCACCCATGAACACCTGCGCCGGAGCGGCATTGTACCACAAGAAACCCACCAAGGCACCCACCAAGGCGGCCATGTACACCACCATTTCCTCGCTTCCCGGCACATACATTATGTTAAGGTAGGCCGAATATATGATGTTGCTGCCCAGATAGGCCATTATCATCAGGGCCACCACTATGATGGCCGACGTGCCGCAGGCCAGGCCATCGAGTCCGTCAGTGAGATTGGCACCGTTGCTGGTGGCTGTTACCAAGAAGACGGTGATGATGAAGAAAGCAATCCATCCTACCGTTTGCGCAGAATGTCCCGACATGCCGAATCCGAGCCATGAATAGTCGAAGTTGTTGTTTTTGACAAAGGGTATGGTTGTCTGCGGCGTCTTTGTGATGGTGTCCTCCTCGTAGATGACCTCTTCCACGCGGTTTGTCTCCACGTCGATCACCTCCTCGTTGTGCACAATGCCCATCGTGGGGTTGAGGTACATCACGCATGCCACAATAACAGCGATGCCCACTTGTCCGAATATCTTGTATTTGCCCTTTATGCCGTCCTTGTTGTGTTTCTTCAGCTTCTTGTAGTCGTCGATGAATCCGATGGTGCCAAGCCATAGCGTGGCTATGAGCATAAGCAGCATGTACACGTTGCCGAGATTGCCAACCAACAGGCATGGCAACACAGTGGCCAATATTATAATGACGCCACCCATAGTGGGCGTGCCTTTTTTCGACATCTGACCTTCCAGGCCAAGGTTGCGCACAACTTCGCCGATTTGCATCTTCTGCAGCTCGTTTATTATGCGGCGTCCGAATATCATGGCTGTGAGCATCGCCAACACTAAAGCGATGCCCGACCGGAAGGTTAGGTACGTCATCAATCTTCCTCCCGGAATATCGTATGGCTGCAGCCATTGAAACAAAGAATACAACATTATTGCTCTGCTTATTGAATATGTTTCTCTCTTATCTTGAATATGTCATTTGCGCGCTGCAAAGGCGAGCACCTGTTCGCAATCGTCGAAATGATGCGTCTCCGACCCTATTATTTGATATTTTTCGTGCCCTTTGCCTGCAATAAGCACCGCCTCGCCTCGGCGTGCATTGCCCAACGCATAGGCAATAGCCTCGGCGCGGTCGGGAATCACCACCACCTGGCCGGCATAGTCGGCCGGAATGCCTTTCTTTATGTCGTCGATGATCGACATGGGGTCTTCGCTGCGCGGATTGTCGCTCGTAATCACCACCATGCGGCAGCGCTTCGCGCACTCAGCGCCCATGAGCGGCCGCTTGCCGTGGTCGCGGTCGCCTCCGGCGCCCACCACAGCTATCAGGCCGTGGCTCGCCGACGTTGCCGGCATAGATGCCGCTATGGCATCAAGCGTATTGGCAAGAGCGTCGGGAGTGTGGGCGTAGTCGACTATTGCGGTCACATCGCCCGGCAAAGCGAATGTCTGCATTCGGCCAGCCACCGGATGCAGCATCGAGAGGCATCGCATTGCCTCCGCCTGCTCCCACCCCAGCTCCATGCAAGCGCCATACACAGCCAGCAAGTTGCTCGCATTGTATCGGCCCGTGAAAGCGGTGTGCAGCAACTGCCGGTTGATGTCGAGCACGAGGCCGTTGATATGGTTTTCTGCCACAACGGCATGGTAGTCGGCTGCAGAGCGCAGGCTGTAGGCGCGCCGGCGCGCTTTCGTGTTCTGAATCATCACCAGGCCATTGCGGTCGTCGATGTTGGTGATGGCAAAGGCATCAGAGTCCAAGCCGTCGAAAAAGCTCTTTTTTGCTGCCAGGTAATTGGCGAATGTCTTATGGTAGTCGAGGTGGTCGCGTGTGAGGTTGGTGAATATGCCGCCGGCAAACTTCAGACCGGCGATGCGCTTCTGGTGCGCGGCATGGCTGCTCACCTCCATGGCGCAGAATTCGCATCCGGCCTCCACCATCTCGGCCATTAGCGCGTGCAAGGTCATCGTGTCGGGAGTGGTCTGCACGGCAGGTATTTCCTTATCCTCTACCTTGTTCACTACTGTGGATATGAGGCCGGCTTTTTTCCCCGATAGGCGAGCCATGTCGTAGAGCAGCGTGGCTATGGTAGTTTTGCCGTTGGTGCCGGTGACGCCCACCAAGGTAAGCTTCGAAGAGGGTCGGCCATACCATTCGTCGGCCAGTTTGCCCAAGGCCACTGCCGAGTCTTCAACTATAGTCCATTCCACATCGGGATGCTCGCCATGCCATTCTGGAAAATGGTTGCACACAACGGCAACGGCGCCGCTTGCCACTGCCTTGTCAATGAATTTGTGTCCGTCGACTGCCACGCCAGGCTCCGCCACGAACAAATATCCGGGCTGCACCTTGCGCGAATCGGCTGTGATGCCTTTTATGTCAATGCCGGCGTGCTCTGGTTTTCGGCCTATCGCCTTGTATAGTTGATTTATGTCCATTTCAGTAGTGTCTGCAGTATTTGTATTAAGAATATCGTGTCACCTGATTGTGAAATTTACCTTCACGGTCTCGCCGCGCTTGGCCGGCGTGCCTGCCGGTGGCGACTGCACGGCTGCGAATCCGCTGCCATGCGCCTCGATGGCATAGCCTGCATCTTCAATCGATGCCAACGCGTCGCGCAGGCCGAGCCCTATCACGTCGGGCACCTTGCCGGTTTCGACAGCAGCAGGCGCTTTCAGCTTCTTTGCGCGTGTCATTTCGAGAGCCTGGTGCACAGCATTGAACGTGTAAGGCTCGCAAGCATACACCACAGGCAGCGAATTGGAGACGCCTTGCTTGCTGAAGTCGCTATGATGGTCGAGCATTCCATGCGCGTATAGCTTCATTGCCACGTTCTTCACCACGTAGCCCGATGTCGTGGCCGCGCCCCTGAATTCCGGAGCCGGATTCGAAATTAGCACCATGCACGTGTATTTAGGGTTCTCATATGGGAATATTCCGCAGAAAGCGAGACGGTAGTGCCCCTCCATGTATCCTATGCCGGTGCCGGGTATCACTTTGCCGGTGCTGTCTTTCTTTGCCTCAAGCGCAATGCAGCAGGTGCCTGTTTTGCCCACTATGTCCACTATGTCGTTGCGCAGGCTCTTGGCAGTGCCTCCTTCGCCGCGCACCACCGAGCGGAGCATCTCCATCAGCACTTTTGCGTTCTTTTGCGAGCATATGCTGTCGCGCACATACGTCACCGGTATCTTCTCCACGTGGCCGTCGCGGCTGATTTTCTCAGTCACCATGCGCGGACGCACAAATTTGCCCTCGCTGGCTATGGCATTGTACACAGCGCACGTGTAGAGGGGGGGTATCATTGTAGAGTAGCCGTACGACATGCGCGAGAGCGACACGCGGCCTCCGGCTTTAGGGTCGAGTGTTGGGAAGTAGGGCGTGCGCTCGCCGGCCATGCCCGTGTTGAACTTGTCGAAAAAGCCCAAGTCGCGCAGTCGCTGCCGAAATCCGTTCAGATTGTTTTCAAAAGCCGGGGTAATGAGCTTGGTCATTCCAATGTTGGAGGAGTACTCTATGAATCGGCTCACGGGGAGAGAGCCGGGCGAGTGAGTGTCCCTGATAGGCGAGCCTCCGGCATAGGCGTATGAGCGGCCTATGGGATAGACTCGGTCGAGCGGCGCAAGCTTGTCCTCAAGCGCCACTATCATGGAAATCGGCTTCATCACCGAGCCGGGCTCGAACGCCTGCAAGGCATAGTTCATGGCCTCAATATAGGTGCCGGGGTTGTTTTTGTCCTTCTCAAGATTGGAGATTGCCTTAATATCGCCGGTGCCCACCTCCATCAGGAGGCATGTGCCCCAGTCGGCGCGCGTATGCTGCAGCATTGCCTGCAGCTCGGTCTCCACTATGTCTTGAATATTGATGTCGATGGTTGTGCGCAGGGTGTAGCCGTCCTGGGCAGGCTGGTCCACCCATTTGCTCATTCCTCGAGTCAATTGCTGGTAATTGGCGGTGCCGGCTCGCCCGTAGAGCTGTGAGTCGAGGGCAGCCTCCAGGCCTGAATAGCCGTGCAGCACATCGATGGAGTCGGCCTTACTCTGTGCGTTCTCCATTTTGGCCACGCGCCTGTAGCTGCATCGGCCTATGCTGCGGTTGGCCATCGAGCCGTAGGGCATCATGCGCGTCTCCTTGGGCGTAGCATACAGGCCATGAGAATAGCGTTTCTTGAATTCTTTGAAGAAAGGAAATTTCAGGATTCGGTTGAAGTCGGCGTAGGTTGCGTTCTTCAGCAACACATGTGCGCGCTTGCGCTCCTTTGCCTTCATGGCAAGGGGCTGGGCCAGATATTGCTTCCACTCCGACGAGTCGCGCACGGGAAAGTACTTTGCCATCGAATCGGCCAGGGCGGGCAGCGACGCCACGAACAGAGAGTCGTGCTTTGCGCTCGTGCGATAGTCCATGCTCACTGTGTATTTTGTGAGTGTGGTGGCAAGCACGGTGCCGTCAGCAGCCAGGATGTCGCCACGGCGAGGCTGCACGTAGAATACGCGCGTAAGCACGGAATCAGCCTTGTGGTTCCATTCCTTGGCGTGTATTACAGTGGTGTCCGCGGCCTTGTACACAATGCCAATGGCAAGCGTCAGCAAGAAAATCGAAACAATGCCGTAGCGTATGGTTACCTGCGAGCGGGCGCTACTCGTCTTTTTTTTCTTCTCTGCCATGGCTCACTTTGCTTTTGCGTTGTCGCTGTATCGCACCACGTATGGGGGTTGCTCTTGCACGCTAAGACCCAAACGCAGGCTATCGATCCTCTGCTGCATGGTGGATTCTCGCGTGCGGCTTTTGTATGTGCTTTGCTCTCGTATGCTCTCCGATTTCACTATTGTGAGGCTCTTTTCAAGGCGCGCTATCGACTCCATGTGGGTCTGGCACTCGTATTTGATGGTGATATTGAGCATAATCAGTCCCACCACCACAATGATAGTGAATTTGTTGCGTCCGAAGAATTGGCTCGACAGCATGTCGCCGAAAATCAGGCTTTCGGCCCTGTCGCCAACCTTTTGCTTTGTGCGTCTGAATGATTCTGATAATGATTTCCGACTCATTATTCTTGGTGTTTGAGGAATGAGAGTATTATTGTTTCTTCTGCGCCACTCGCAGCTTGGCGCTGCGGCTGCGCGGATTAGATTCTATTTCTGCAGCATCGGGCACTATGGGCTTGCTACCGGCCATCTTCAATGCCGTGTCGACGCGACCATACAAATCTGTTTCCAGCTTGCCTTCGAAATTTCCCGTCTTCATAAAATTCTTCACAAGGCGGTCTTCAAGCGAATGATAGGTGATGATGGCCAGGCGGCCGCCAGGCGCAAGCATGTCCACAGCCTGTACCAGCATTTGGCGCAAGGCGTCAAGCTCACCGTTTACCTCGATGCGCAAGGCCTGGAACAACTGCGCCAATTCCTTTTTCTCTTGCTTAGGATTGATATGGCGCTTGCATGCGGCGAGCAGCTTCTCCACGTTGTCGATTGGCTCTGCGGCGCGGCTGCGCGCTATCTCGTCGGCAATCCTGCGCGCTTGCTTCAATTCTCCATACAGATAGAATATGTCGGCCAGGCGCTCGGGAGTGTATTCGTTTACGACTGTGGCTGCCGTGAGCAGGCTGTTTTGGTTCATGCGCATGTCGAGCGGGCCATCCCAGCGAAACGAAAAGCCTCTGCCGGGATCGTCGAAATGGTGAAACGAAACGCCCAAATCGGCCAATATGCCGTTGATTGTGCCCTTTTTCGCTCCGTTGTATCTCAGGAAATTTGTCAAATACTTGAAATTGCCATGAATCATGGTGAATCGATCGTCGCTTATGGCGCGCTCGCACGCCTCCAGGTCCTGATCAAATGCATAGAGATGCCCGGCTGTCGACAACCGCTCCAAAATAGCTCGGCTGTGTCCGCCACCTCCATAGGTGCAGTCGACGTATTTGCCTTCAGGATGAATCGACAGAGCCTCAATCACTTGAGGCAGCAATGCAGGTATATGGTAAGCAAGAGGCTCCATTTGTAAGGTCCAACCTAAAGGAATTAGTTAATTTATAAAAGTCTAAATCGATGATTTAATGCGCCAAAATTACTAAAATTTTACGATATAATTTACAACTATAAACATTTTTTATCAAATAATGTTTTCGACACTTCGCATACAAATTGATTTTTAGGTGTTTAGGTGTTTTCAAATGTAAATACACACGACAAAATTTCTATGAAGGCATCTCAAAGCGCAGCGTAGGGCTCAGTGGCAGGCCGCATGGCCATGCACTCCATCTCCACGAGCCATCCGGGTCGGCACACTGGAGCCGCCACAATCGCCACCGGCAAGCCTGGCAATTTGTCATTGATAATCTGCTTGGCCACATTGTAGTCGCAAAGGTCGCGAAGGTAAAGAATGCCATGCGTCACGTGATGCCATTGGCAACCAGCCTGCAGCAATAGCGCCTCAATGTTTTCGAGCATGCGCAATGTCTGGGCGGCTGCATCGCCTTCGTGCACTATTTCGCCTCGGTTGTTGATGCTCGCCGTGCCTGAAATCAGCACATGGCGACGGTCGCCATAATCGACGGCTGTGGCACGCTCAAAGGCCACGCCATATTGCAGCGTAGGGTTGAGGTGGGTAGGAGCCTGCAAGTATGTCACTTGTTTTGTGTCGATGCCATGCACCGCATACGCATCCATCGCCACAGTCACGCCCGTGTCGGCATTGTCTCCTCCAATGCCTGTGCTGGCGATGAAGTGCGTGTCGGCTGTGAGCCCGTGTCGGCTGAATGCACGATTGCGCCCTGCCACCACGCCTTTGTAGTTCACGTCGATGTCGCGCACGAAAAACCATGTGCGCAAGCAGTTGTCAGCCAAAGTGCAATCGGCTGACCCAAGCCTTTTGGCATAATCTTCAAGCAGAGAGAATGTGGCTTTCTCAGAATCGCCTCCGGCAACGTGCGCGCCTCCAATCCATATGTGATCGTAGGCGCTATGCGAGGCCGCCCACATGCCATCGCCAAGGCGATGCACATCGACATCCTGCATCATGTATATCCACACAGCCACTTTTCCGCCCATCAGCGGCGGCTGCCCCACTAATGAAGTGGCGCATTCTTCTTCGCCAATGAGGGGCGCTTGATTTGTTGCATCACTCAAGAAATACCTTTTGAACACCGCGCTGCTGCGAGGACAATACTCTGTTTGAGCCTGGGCGGCAATCTGCCTGACTTCGCTCAACTGATCGGCAAATGCCTGGCTCGGGTCAGTGGCATAGGCTATGATGTTGTATTCTCCTATTCCCTCATACGGCGTATATGCCGATACCATAGCCTTGGCTCTGTCCGACAAAATTTCTATGTATTTATTGGAGACGCACATGCACTTGAATTCGATTTGTTGTTATTTGTCTATTTGTGCGCATTTCTTACGAAATCCACAACGTCGGGCGGGGCAACCTCCCTTAGCGGCTCCATGACGAATGGCCGATCCCAAGCACGCGGATGAGGCAACTGCAGAGTTTCATCGTCAACATGCTTCTTGTCGATAGCTATGACATCGATGTCGATTGGCCGATCGCAATAATTGCCAGAAGCATCGCGATGCGGAGCAGCGCTTATGCTATGCTGAATTCTCTGCATAGTCCGCAATATATCATGAGGGTCAACTGTAGCGTCAGTGTCGACGGCAACGCCTAAGTTGAGGTAGTAATTGTTGCTTGCATAGCCCCACGGAGCCGATTCGTAATAGGATGAAAGCCTTATGTGCGATGCACCGCATACACCAGCAATCAAGGCGACTGCCTGCTCTATGTGAGCGCGGCGGTCGCCTTGATTACTGCCTATATTTAGATATATGGTGCTGTGCATTAGTCAATTACGCGTTCTACTTCCTTCTCTTCGAAGCATTCGATGATATCGCCGGTCTTGATATCGTTGTACCCTTGTATCGAAAGTCCGCAGTCGAGGCCGGCCACTACTTCCTTCGCGTCGTCCTTGAAGCGTTTGAGCGAGCCCAAGTTGCCGGTGTAGCGCACAATGCCGTCGCGTATCAGGCGCACTTTGCAGCCTTTGCGCACGCGACCTTCGCGCACCATGGCTCCGGCAATGGTGCCAACCTTAGATATGTGGTAGGTCTCCATTACCTCGGCTGTGCCTATCACTTCTTCTTTTATTTCCGGAGCAAGCATGCCGCTCATAGCGTCCTTAACTTCCTCTATAGCATTGTATATCACTGAGTAAAGGCGTATTTGCACACCATCACGCTCGGCTGCCTTGCGCGCCGCGTGCGACGGGCGCACCTGGAAGCCAATGATGATGGCGTCGGAAGCGGCCGCCAATGTCACATCGCTTTCTGATATCTCGCCCACGGCCTTGTGCAGCACGTTCACCTGTATCTCCTCGGTAGAGAGCTTTATGAGCGAATCGCTGAGCGCCTCGATTGAGCCGTCCACGTCGCCTTTGACGATGATGTTGAGCTCCTGGAAGTTGCCGATTGCGCGGCGGCGTCCGATGTCCTCGAGAGTAAGGGTCTTGGTGGTGCGGAAGCCCTGTTCGCGCTGCAACTGCTCGCGCTTGCTGGCTATTTCACGCGCCTCCTGCTCCGAGTCGAGCACGTTGAATGTGTCGCCGGCCTGCGGAGCGCCGTTCAAGCCCAAAATAAGAGCCGGAGTGGCAGGGCCTGCCTCGGTGATGCGCTGATTTCGCTCATTGAACATAGCCTTAATCTTGCCGAAATGGTTGCCGGCAAGGATGATGTCGCCTTGGTGCAATGTGCCGTTCTGCACAAGCACAGTGGCCACATATCCACGACCCTTGTCGAGCGACGACTCTATGACCGAGCCGGTGGCATTGCGGTTGGGGTTGGCTTTGAGATTAAGCATGTCAGCCTCCAGGAGAACCTTCTCCATCAGCTCTTCCACGCCTATGCCTTTCTTGGCCGAGATATCCTGGCTTTGGTATTTGCCTCCCCAGTCCTCTACCAAGTAGTTCATGCCAGCTAATTCCTCTTTTATCTTTTCGGGATTTGCGTGAGGCTTGTCTATCTTGTTGATTGCAAATACAATGGGCACACCGGCAGCAGCGGCATGGTTGATAGCCTCCACAGTCTGGGGCATCACGTTGTCGTCGGCTGCCACGATGATGATGGCCAAGTCGGTGACTTTGGCGCCACGAGCGCGCATAGCGGTGAATGCCTCGTGGCCAGGGGTGTCGAGGAAGGTGATGTGTCGGCCGTCCTCAAGCTCAACGTTGTATGCGCCTATGTGCTGTGTGATGCCGCCGGCTTCGCCTGCGATCACGTTGGCGTTGCGTATGTAGTCGAGAAGAGAAGTCTTGCCATGGTCCACGTGTCCCATTACGGTAACGATTGGCGGACGAGGCAGCAAATCTTCTTCGCTGTCTTCTTCTTGGCGAATGGCATCGGCCACCTCTGCCGATACATATTCCGTTTTGAACCCGAATTCCTCGGCCACAATGTTGATAGTCTCGGCATCGAGACGCTGATTTATCGACACCATCACGCCCAAGTTCATGCAAGTGGCGATTACCTGGTTGATGGGCACCGACATCATAATGGCCAAGTCGTTGGCGGTAACGAATTCAGTAAGCTTAAGCACCTTGCTTTCAGCTATTTCGTGCTCAGCCATTTCGTGCTGGCGCTCCACGCTTGCTTCGCGCTTTTCCTTGCGCCACTTGGCGCTTTTCTTCAATCCCTTGTCCTTGGCTGTAAGGCGAGCAAGCGTCTCCTTTATTTGCTTTGATACGTCTTCCTCCTTCACTTCGGTGCGCACGGGGTGGCGGTTGTCGTTCTTGCTCTTTTGGGGTTTGTCCTGGCGTCGCTGCTCGTTGCGCTTTCCTTGTCCGCCGTTGTTTCCTCCCTGCGACTGTTGCTGGGCTGTCTTCTCTATGTCAACTTTCTCTTTGCCTGCTATGCGGCGGCGCTTTTTGCGGTCGCCATTCTGCGATGAGCCTTGCGCACCATTCTGTCCGTTCTTTTTATCGCTTCGTTTATCTTCATGCGATTTCTTTTTGGGGCGAGTGGATTGGTTGAGCGACGACAAGTCAATCTTGCCTACAATGTTGAGATTGAGGGCAGGCTTCGGATGGGGGGTTGTAAATATATCTTCCTTATTCTCCGACACAGGCTCGGGCTCGGGCTTGGGCTCGGGCTGCGGCTTAGGCTCGGGCTTAGGCTTGGGCTGCGGCCTGGGCTCGGGCTTAGGCTTAGGCTCGGGCTTGGGCGCCTCCTGCTTAACTTCCACTTTAGGCTGTGGCTTAGGCGCTGGCTTTTGTGAATTTACAACAGGCTTGCCGTCGGGACCAAACTCGAGTTTGCCCAAAATGTGAAGTTTTATGGCTTGATCAGAAGCAGGCTTTGTCTCCTCAACATGCTGGCTTTGAGCAGCTGGTGCTCCTCCTTTTATATTTTTCTTTGATGTATTCTGGTTGAAATTTTCATTTTGCCTTTTGAAGTCTTTGCCCTCGCCGAACTCTTTGTACAAGAGTTCTTCCGCATCATCGTTGATGCGTGCGTTAGGATGCTCTTCTACCTCGATATTCTTCTTGCTCAAGAATTCTCTAATGGTAGAAATAGCTATGTTGAGGTCTTTTGCTACTTTGCTTATCTTTTTCGCCATATTATGCTTTTACAGATTTTTTTTATTGGTTTGTAATAAGGAGATGGAATTGAGAGCGATTAGATTATTCTTCTTCGAATTCTGCCTTCAGTATTTCCAGTACATTGTCAACGGTCTCCTCTTCGAGGTCGGCCTTGTCAATGAGCTCCTGACGCGGAGTGCGAAGCACCGATTTGGCAGTGACGCATCCCATATCCTTAAGAGCATCTATCACCCACTCTTCTATTTCGTCTTTGAATTCATCCAGGTATATGTCTTCCTCCTCAACGTTCTCAACGTCGCGGTATACGTCAATCTGATACCCGGTGAGCATGCATGCGAGCTTGATGTTGCTGCCGTTTCTGCCTATGGCAAGCGACACCTCTTCAGGGCGCAGGAACACTTCTGCTTTCTTCTCTTCCTCGTCGAGGCGAATCGATGCAATCTTGGCCGGGCTGAGTGCGCGCTGTATGAACAGCGAGGGATTGCTCGTGTAGTTGATTACGTCGATGCTCTCGTTGTGCAGCTCGCGCACGATGCCGTGGATGCGACTTCCCTTCACGCCCACGCATGCGCCTACGGGGTCGATGCGGTCGTCGTAGCTTTCCACTGCCACCTTTGCGCGCTCGCCGGGAATGCGTGCCACGGCGCGTATGGTGATTTGTCCGTCGGCTATTTCCGGCACCTCTATTTCGAAGAGGCGGCGCAGGAAATTCTCATTGGTGCGGCTCACCGTAATCTTGGGGTTGTTGTTCTTGTTGTCGACGTTGGCAATCACCGCGCGCACTATCTCGCCCTTGCGGAAGAAGTCGCCGGGAATCGACTCCGACTTAGGCAGAAGCAATTCGTTTTTCTCTTCGTCGAGCAGCAGTGTCTCGCGGCTCCATGTCTGGTACACTTCGCCCGACACCAACTGTCCTTCCTTGGCCTTGAATTTGGCATAGACGTTTTCTTTTTGCATCTCAAGCATCTTCGACTGCAGCGTCTGGCGCAGGTTAAGGATGGCGCGGCGGCCAAAGTCGGCGAAAATGATTTCTTTCGAGTGCTCTTCGCCTATCTCAGCGTCGGGGTCGTTGTCGGCGCGAGCGTCCGACAGCGATATTTGGCGATTGGGGTCTTCAACCTCGCCGTCAGCCACAATTTCCAGGTTCTGTATAATCTGCACATCGCCTTTTTCAGAATTTAGAATCACGTCGAAGTTCTCATCGCTGTTGAACATGTTGGCGAGCACTCGGCGGAACGAGTCCTCGAGCACGCCTTGCATCACTTTGTCGTCGATGTTTTTGTTTTCTTTGAATTCGGCGAATTGCTCTACCAAATTGGGTACTGCTTCTTGCTTCTTTGCCATTATCTTTTTGTGTTTATTTTCAATTGGTATTTTTCAAGAGAATTGTCTCTCCTCAATTTCAGAATTTGAATTCATGCTTTACGTGCTTGCATTGGTCCATTTTCAGATGCTCAGGCACCTGTTGCACAGTAGGGCGCTTTGCACCGGGCTCCTTCACCTTTGTGGGCACTTCTATTGTAAAAGATGACGTGTCGACATCCACGGCAGTGAGCACGCCATGCAGCTTGCGTCCGTCCTTAGTGAGCACTTCCACCTCTTTGCCTATATTTTTGAGGTATTGCTCTACCACCTTGAACGGAGCAGTGATGCCTGCCGAGCCCACCTCAAGCGAATAGTCTTCTTTGTCTCTATCAAATTTCTCTTCTATCTTGCGAGTCAAGTCAGTGCATAAGTCAAGGTCAACGCCTTCGTTAGAGTCAACCTCCACTACTATGTCATTGTCTTTGCTAATCTGTATGTCGACCAAGTAGGCGTCAGTACCTTTCAGAGCCTCAAGCACTGTGGCTTCAAGCAATTCCTTGTCTATCATATGCTACAATATTTATTATAATAAATTGGAGGAAGCCTTCTGGCCTCCTCCATCTCTTGAAGATATTGCAAAGTTAGTGCTTTTTTGTATGATTTACAACATCAACGGCTTACAACTTTTAAATCTTTACCAATTTTCACAGTTATATTAGCAAAATTTAATATTATTTATATCTTTGCTAATTTACTACGAGGATTTTGCCCACGGCGCTTTCACCGCCTTCGGCAGAGCTTGCCAGCACATAGTACACTCCCGAGCGGACGCCGCCACTTTGCAGCTTGCAAGGCCACTGAGCCATTCCCCCTTCCGAGCGCGTCTGGTATACGAGATGTCCCGACGCATCCACTATCTTCACTATGCTATTGTTCATCAGCCCTTTTATCGTCACAGCCCCGCTATATTCCGGACGCACCGGATTGGGATACGCCAATATTTCACTGTAGCTTGATGCCGCCGGGGCTGAATCGCTGAGATAAGAATACAAGCCTGCAGGCGTCCCCATGTATACGCTGTTGCTGTAAGGGTCGCATTCCACCGTGCACACAGTCATGCTCTCAAGAGGCGAATTGTAGCTTGTGTAGTTTTTTAGTATCTCATCGCCTGTCTCAGACACAAGATAAAGCCCTGAATTGTCAGTGGCTATCCACTTGCGATCGCTGTGGTCGACCGACATCCAGTTAACCATCTCGCCGTCAAGCAGGTAATCGGCCAGATTAGTGCCATCATTGCGCGACACCTTTATGCGGCGCACTCGCAACTGGCCGGTTGCAGCCGTGGCAGGAGATGTTATTTCAAACACTCCCGACGAAGTGCCTACCCACACGCATCCTCGAGCATCCTCGATAGCAAACGTAGTGCGCTGCGGAGCATCGAATTCAATGCCGTCCTGGTCGACGAACGATGTGAGGTGACACACCACATCGTCGGTTGGGTCGGCGTAAGTGCCCTTTGTGTCAATGGCTACTATGCCCATTTGCCATTTTCCTGAAAAGAGAAACACCATGTTGGATTTCTTACAGAACAGAGTACAGAATTCTTTTTGGTCGATGTCAATGTCGGACAGTCTGTCATATGCAATCCAATCAATAGCCAGCGCATTCTCTACCCCGGCGCGCCTCTTTTCCGACGGGAGTATAGCATAGTAGGGCGCCCCCAATGCGCCAACCCACAAGTTGCCAGCCGGGTCGATGTTGACATCTTGCACTCGGGTCGAGCCCGAATATTGTTCCTTGAGGGGAGAATTGGCATGCGTCACTTTGCCTATCTCAGCGTATTGCCCCGTGCTCTCATCATAGGCGCACACATACAGCCCTTCATGACTGTTGCCGCAATAGTAAATGTCACTGTCGTCCGGATCCTCTATTATCCATGTGGGATCGCCATACATGCGCTTATTGCTGTGGAGTGTCTGAAAATTTTTAGTGAAATCCATGTCAGCCGATGCATTGAGAAGCGACACGTCGCTTGCATATCCATTTTCTATGACGTTGGTTGTCTGGTATGCGTCCACCGCTTCACCTTGCGCGTACGATTTATAAGCCGACGACTCAATATTTGATATGTAGAGCCTTCTGCCATCGGGCGACCAGCGCATATAGCCCGGTCGCAAGCACGTTATGGCATTTTGCGGCCTTATCTTGTCATGCAGCACTGTGGGAGCGGCATTGCCAATGTCGTAGCATCCCAAGCCATCGGCATCGCCTGCCCATACTTCATCCTCATCACCTGCTATGGCCAGGTATTGTCCTCTTAACATTTCAGGCAGGCTGCGCGCATTGAGTTTGCCGTTTTTCCACAGCAGCATCTGCGATCCGCTCATGGCATAATAGCCTTCATCATACTCTCCGATGTAAGGCTTATACAGCGTAAAATCAGAAGCCGCATTCTCTGTGCATTGTACAGTTTCGAAGTCAATTTTCATAATGCACAGCCGGTAGGGATTGTTTGCTATGTATAGGAAAACGTTGTCGCCAACGTATCGCATGCTGCGCATGTCGAAGTCGCCTACATAAGAGAAATCCGACAAAGAGCCATGGCGGCCGTCTATTTTCGAAATCCACAGGCCCGGCATGTCGCCTCCGCTGTAATATGATATGCACAGATATCCGTCGGCCACAGCCACCGACTGCACATTACAGTTGTAAATGCCGCTTTCCTTCACTTCCAACTTTTTAGCATCGTAGATAACCAGGCCGAAATTTGTGGCTACGGCTATAATATCATTTCCAAACGCCACGTCGTTGATTACCTTTGATCCGCTTATGTTGTTGGCATCGCGTATTTCAGGCAAGTTCACCACTTTCCCGTCGTCATACACTACGTCGATGTTGCCGTCTTCGTACGCTACAAGCACATAGCCATCATGATAATTGGCGTACATGTTTATAACCTGCGAGCCCGACAGCGATGTAAGAGAAGTGAACGCTATGGTCTCGTCTTCGTCAGTATTGTAAGCAAACATTGACGTTCCCGACTGAAAGTACACGTTGTCGGGAGTAGTCACCACATAGTCGATGCCATCATTGTACACCGGATATTTATGCCACGAGTCGGCAATGCACGGCAAAGCGCACGCCAAAAGCATGGGCATTGCAACGAGCATTGCTGAAATGCGCGGATATTTCGAGGGAGAGAGCAGTGTCATTTTCTATACTAATCCTTTATGCCATTCAAATATTCCACCAGCTTGGCTGTGGCGCGTCCGCGATGGCTCACGGAATTCTTCTGTTCGGGAGTGGCTTCGGCGAATGTGATGTTCCATCCGTCGGGCCTGAATACTGGGTCGTATCCAAAACCGCCTTCGCCGGCTCGGCTTTCAAGTATTTCTCCTTCAACCTTGCCTTCGAACATGTGCTCTTCATGGCCTATGATGAGCGCTATGGCAGTGCGGAATCGAGCATGACGGTCATCCTTGCCTGTGAGCTGCCCAAGCAGCACTTTCATGTTGGCCTCAGAGTCGTGGCCATCGCCGCCTTCGCCGCACACCTGAGCGTATCTGGCCGAGTACACGCCCGGCGCGCCGCCGAGAGCGTCCACTTCAAGGCCGGTGTCATCGGCAAAGCAGTCGTATCCGTAATGCTCCTTCACGTAGCGCGCCTTTATCAGCGCATTCTCGCTGAGGGTAGTGCCCGTTTCGGGTATGTCGACGTTGCATCCAATATCGCTTAGGCTCAAAATCTCAAATTTGTCTCCAACGATTTCTCGCAACTCTTGCAGTTTGTGCTGATTATTTGTAGCAAATACCAATTTCATGCCTTAACTAACGTGAATACATCACTATTTATTGTATAATCAAAGGGAACGCGCCCTTATCACAGACGCGTTCCCCGACGTAAATGTCTTTATTTGTACGTTATCCCACAACTATGTTGATGATTTTGTTGGGCACAACTATCACCTTGCGCACAGTCTTGCCGTCGAGCCACCTGGCGGCTGCGGGCTCGGCCATGGCCGCCTTCTCCACATCTTCTTTGCTTGCTCCCACGGGCATAGTGAGATTGAAGCGTGCCTTGCCGTTGAACGACACTGCATAGTTCACCGAATCCTCCTTCAGGTAGTCTTCATTCCATTTGGGCCACTGTGCGTCGCACACCGTGGTGTCGTTGCCTAAAGCATGCCACAATTCCTCGCATACGTGAGGGATGAACGGAGCCAACAGCACAATCATCTGGCTGAGCACCTGGCGCGAGCAGCACTTTTGCTGCGACAGCTCGTTGACGCATATCATGAAGGCTGCTATGGATGTGTTGTATGAGAATGTCTCGATGTCGCCCGTCACTTTCTTTATTAGCTTGTGCAGGCTCTTCAGATTAGCAGCGGTAGGCTCATCATCATTCACAACTAAGGCATCGCCGTTGTAGAATAGCGACCACAGCTTTTTGATGAATCTATTCACGCCCTCGATGCCATTGGTGTCCCAAGGCTTGCTCTGCTCAAGCGGGCCCAAGAACATTTCGTAGAGGCGCAGCGTGTCGGCTCCGTACTTCTCCACTATATCGTCGGGGTTCACCACATTGAACATCGACTTCGACATCTTCTCCACAGCCCAGCCGCATATGTATTTGCCTTCTTCGAGTATGAATTCGGCATCGGCGTATTCGGGGCGCCATGCGCGGAATTTGTCTATGTCGAGCTCGTCGTTCGACACTATGTTCACATCCACGTGTATGGGCGTAACCTCATACTGGTCCTTCAATCCGAGCGATACAAAAGTGTTGGTGTCTTTTATGCGGTATACGAAGTTGCTGCGTCCCTGAATCATGCCTTGGTTCACGAGTTTCTTGAATGGCTCTTCTTCGCACACAAGTCCCAGGTCATAGAGGAATTTGTTCCAGAATCGGCTGTAAATCAAGTGGCCAGTGGCATGCTCAGTGCCGCCTATGTACAGGTCGACGTTGCGCCAGTAATCATCCGCCTCCTTCGACACAAGCGCCTTGTCGTTGTGGGGGTCCATGTAGCGCAGATAGTAGGCGCTCGAGCCAGCGAATCCGGGCATTGTGCACAATTCGAGAGGATAGCCATCGGCGGTTTTCCAATTCTTGGCTCTACCCAGAGGTGGCTCGCCTGTCTCGGTGGGCAAATACTTGTCTACTTCCGGCAACTGCAGCGGCAGCTCCTTCTCGTCGAGCAATGTGGGTATGCCATCCTTGTAATACACAGGGAAAGGTTCGCCCCAATATCTCTGGCGGCTGAATATGGCGTCGCGCAGGCGATAGTTAACCTTCACCTGGCCTATGCCCAGCTCTTTTATTCTCTGCTTTGTGCGGGCAATTGCTTCCTTCACCTGCAGGCCGTTGAGGTCGAGGATATCCGACGACGAATTTATCACAACGCCCTCTTTGGCATCGTAGCTTTCGTTGGATACGTCGGCCCCTTCTATTAGCGGTATGATAGGCAAATCGAAATGACGCGCAAAAGCATAGTCGCGGCTGTCGTGCGCAGGCACTGCCATGATGGCCCCTGTGCCGTAGCCGGCAAGCACGTAGTCGCTAACCCATACGGGTATTTTGGCTCCATTGAGGGGATTGATTACATACGCGCCTGTGAATACACCCGTCACTTTCTTGTCGATCATGCGCTCGCGCTCTGTCTTGCGCTTGGTTGCCTCCACATAGTCGGTGACGGCTTGGCGCTGCTCAGGCGTAGTGATCATGTCGACGTATTTGCTTTCGGGGGCGAGCACCATGAAAGTTACCCCAAACACTGTGTCGGCGCGCGTTGTGAATATCTCAAGCTCCACGTCGCTGTCGGCAATCTTGAAGCGCATCTCCGCACCCTCGCTGCGTCCAATCCAATTGCGCTGGGTCTCTTTCAGGCTGTCAGTCCATTCGATAGTGTCGAGCCCGTCGAGCAAGCGCTGTGCATAGGCCGACACTCGCAGGCACCACTGATACATCAGCTTCTGCTCCACCGGATAGCCTCCGCGTATCGACAAGCCTTCGCTCACCTCGTCGTTGGCAAGCACTGTGCCCAGCTTGGGGCACCAGTTCACCATAGTGTTGCCGAGGTAGGCTATGCGGTAGTTCATCAGCGTGTCGCTCTTCTGTTTTTCGCTCATAGCCTTCCACTCGTCGGCAGTGAACGACAATGGACGGCTGAAGGCCACGTTGAGGTCGGAAGCGCCCTCTTTCTCAAATTTGTCGATGAGCTTCTGTATGGGTTGAGCCTTTCTCAGGTCGTAGTCGTAGTAGCTGTTGAACATCTGCATGAATGCCCACTGGGTCCACTTGTAGTATCCGGGGTCGCACGTGCGCACTTCGCGGTCCCAATCGTAGCAGAAACCTATCTTATCGAGCTGAGAACGGTAGCGGTTAATGTTGTCAACAGTGGTTTTTTCAGGATGCTGGCCTGTCTGTATGGCATACTGCTCGGCTGGGAGTCCGTAAGCGTCGTAGCCCATTGGATGCAGCACGTTGTAGCCGCGCAGGCGCTTGTAGCGCGAGAAAATGTCACTGGCAATGTAGCCAAGCGGGTGCCCCACATGCAGACCGGCGCCTGAAGGGTAGGGAAACATGTCGAGCACATAATATTTCTTGCGATTAGAGTCGATCTCTACATGATATGTGTGATTGTCTTTCCAATATTGCTGCCACTTGCCTTCTATTTCTTTGTGGTTGTATTGCATTTCTTTTCCTATTGTATTTATGATATGATCAGCTTAGTTGAAGCATGCGCTCTATTGGGAGGCGCGCCCTGCATGCCACCTCTGCGTCTACTATTATTTCCGGTGTTTCGTTGCGCAGGCAGTCGTACAGCTTCTGCAAAGTGTTGAGCTTCATGTATGCGCATTCGTTGCACGCGCAGCCTGGCTCGTCGGGCGGAGCCGCTATGAACTTTTTCTGAGGGCATTTCTTGCGCATTTCGTGCAGTATGCCGCTCTCTGTGGCCACGATGAACGTGTCGGCATCGCTCTCCACCGCGTATTTAAGCAGAGCAGCGGTGCTTCCCACCTTGTCGGCTATCACGTGCAGCGGCTGCTTGCATTCGGGATGCACCAGTATCTTGCTTCCCGGATGCTCTTCCTTCATATGCAGAATCTTCTCCAGCGAGAATTTCTCGTGCACATGGCAAGCGCCGTCCCACAGCAACATGTTGCGCCCCGTCTCATTGTTGATGTACGTGCCCAGGTTGCGGTCGGGAGCGAATATTATCTTTTCGTCTTCAGGGAAGCTGCTCACAATCTTCAGGGCGTTGCCCGATGTCACCAGCACGTCGGTGTTGGCTTTCACTCCGGCCGAAGTGTTGACATATGAAATCACTGTGTAGTCGGGATGCTTCGCCACGAAAGCCGAAAATTCCTCGTCGGGGCAACTGTCGGCAAGCGAACAGCCAGCTTCCATGTCGGGAATAAGCACTTTTTTGTCAGGGCTTATTATCTTCACAGTCTCGCCCATGAAATGCACGCCGCACATCACTACCAACTTGGCATCGAGCTTTGATGCAATCTGCGCCAATGCCAGAGAGTCGCCAATGTAGTCGGCCAAATCCTGTATTTCCTCACGCTGGTAGTAGTGGGCCAGGATCACCGCGCCCTTTTCTTCTTTGATTTTTTTTATTTTCTTCTTCAAATCTTCGTCGCAAGAAACGGAGGCAAGGCGTTGGTTATCGTTTTCGACATTCATTTTATTTATTAAAAAAGATTTTAAAAAAAAATTTTTCTCTAACAACAATAATGGGCGTAGATAACGGAGATAACTATTTGGAATAAAATTTGTATTTATTAAATGCTGAATTATGCTGACATTATTTTCTGAGTTATCTACATTTATATTCCTTGGGCGTAGTTGAATGTTAGTGACATACGTAAGTTATCTACATAATTGTTATCTGTGTTGATAAATGCAAAGTTAATAATTTTTCGCTACATACGGCGTAGAAAAGTGCCATTTTATGCATTGGCAACTTTTTGGCAAGAATAATGTCAATTATTTTGTAGTGAAAAATAGTTTGCTATATGCAAAATCCAAATAATTTTACAAACAAAGTTGCTGAAAAATTGCGTCTAAGTTTTCTACTCCTTTTCTACGCAATTTTTCAGTAATTATAATTAGCCTAAGGTGGGCTTATATCAATAGTGGAATGAGCTGCCGCCGAGGAATTCGCGCAGCAGGCTGGTGCTGGGTATGTCTTTCTCACCAATCGACACGAAGTAGCTGAGGAATTTGCGCAGGCGGTAAGCTTCGCCGAATTCAGGCACGTCGCGCGGCACCTGTCGCAGTATTTCCTCACCGTAGTCTTTCATCACTCCGAGTTCAAACAACAATGATGAATTGAACATGGCATCGGCGTTTTCCTGATATGGGAATATCCACTTCTCCTCGCCGCGTCTTACGCTGGGCCAGCGCGCGATGGTTGACTCTGCCGACGCTCCGCGATACTTGTAGTCGCGTATGATGCGGCGCAGCAAGCGATTGTCGGTGGTGGGCACCCAGTTGTGGTCGTCGATGGCAAGAGTGGTGAGCGCCGACACGTAGATGAGGAATTTCATCTTGTCGGGAATGTGCGACGTAAGCTCGGGATTCAGACCGTGTATGCCTTCTATCAGAAGCACTGAGCGTTCGCCCAACTTCAATTTTTCGCCCTTGTATACGCGCTTGCCCGTCTGGAAATTGTAATTGGGCAGCTCCACCTCTTCGCCGGCGAGGATGCGCTCCAAGTCGTGGTTGAATTGCTCCAGGTCGAGGGCATAGAGCGACTCGTAGTCGTATTCGCCGTCGGCATCGCGTGGCGTGTGCTCGCGGTCCACGAAATAATTGTCGAGAGAAATCATCTGCGGTTGCAGAAGATTTGTGAGCAACTGTATAGCCAGGCGCTTAGTGGTGGTGGTTTTGCCCGACGACGACGGGCCGGCCAGCAGCACTATGCGTGCGCCGCCTTCCTCGTATCGGCGCGCTATCTCGTCGGCAATGTGCCCGAGATTCTTATCGTGCAGGGCCTCAGCCACGTTGATAAGCTCGGCCGAGCGGTTGTTCATTACAGCCTTGTTGAGTTCTCCCACGTTGCGAATTCCGAGCACCTTGTTGAATTCAAGGTAATCGAGGAATGCTTTGTACATTTTTTCCTGCTTAATCTCCTTGGCGGACACGTTGGGGTTGGCCTTGTCGAATCCTCGCAGCAGGAAGCCCTGCTTGTAGAGAGTGATGTCGAACACGCGCAATATGCCGGTGCGCGGAGCAAGGGTGCCATAGTAGCTGTCGCATACGCCGTCGAGCTTGTAGTATACGGTGTAGAGCTGGCGCGTGGTCTGCAGCAGAAGCACCTTGTCGTCCATGCCGTCCTTGCGGAAAATATCGATGGCATCGACCGTAAGCCTTTCTTTGCGCTGCAGTGGCAAGTCGGCATTGATGATGGCTCGCATTTCGTTGCGCAGGCTCTCTATCATTTCTTCGGTCACCTCTATGTCCTTTCCGTCGAGGCTAAGGCGTCCGTAATAACCGTTGCTGATGGCATGAAGCATGCGCATGCGCACGCCGGGATAAAGCTTGCGCACGGCTCGGTAGAGCACCATGCACAGCGAGCGTATGTAGGTGCGCTCGCCAGAAGGGCTCGTGATGGGCAGATACTCTACTTGTTTGGGGCAGAACACCGGGAAGTGCATATTCTCCGTCTTGTTGTTCACCCTGGCGCATATTGGCTCAAAGTCGAGGGGTATGTTTTCAGATAGTTGGAGCAGTGTC
This sequence comes from uncultured Bacteroides sp., assembly GCA_964582335.1. GTDB lineage: Bacteria > Bacteroidota > Bacteroidia > Bacteroidales > Muribaculaceae > CAG-873. The sequence continues at coordinate 39,048 of CAZORI010000006.1, read as the reverse complement.
TCTCCGCCGTTGATATCGATGTAGCTGCCGGTGTTTTTGCAGTAAATTTTTAGTTGATCGCTCATAATGAAAGTTGTGGTTTTGGGTAATTTTTAGTTGAAAGTGTGGGTAAAGTAGTCTTAAAAACTACATAACTCTATATAAAAAGAATTGTTTACTATATACAAACACAAAAATAGACATAATTATTATGATATACATAAATTTTAATAGTAATTTTGCACAAAATTATAATTATGCCTGATACACGCACGGCGTGCTATAATAAAATACGCTTCTGCATCTGTTTTTGTTGACGACATCGGCCGCGAAAAATGAATTATTACAAATACGACAAGACATTTCAGCTCGAATTGGGCGGCTCTCTGCCAAAGTTGACTATAGCATATCATACATACGGGCGCATCAATGCGCGACGCGACAACGTGGTGTGGGTGTGCCATGCTCTCACGGCCAACAGCGACGTGGCCGACTGGTGGCCGCACACTGTAGAGAAAGATAGATTTCTCGATCCTGACAAGCATTTCGTGATTTGCGCCAACATCTTGGGCTCGTGCTATGGCACCACCGGCCCGCTGCACGAAAATCCGGCTACCGGCGCCCCCTACTACCGCGAATTTCCTTCCCTCACCATGCGCGACGTGGTGCATGCCCACCAGCTGCTGGCCGACGCTCTGGGCATAGAAAAGATTGCCACTCTTGTGGGTAGCAGCGTGGGTGGCTTCCAGGCCATAGAGTGGGCGGTGGAGCAGCCAGAGCGAATATCAAAACTTGCGCTAATCGCCACCGATGCAAAGGCCTCGCCCTGGACCATAGCCATCGACGAGACGCAGCGCATGGCTATAACCAGCGACCCTACCTACTTCGACGACAAGCCCGACGGAGGCAAGAAAGGGCTGGCCGCAGCGCGCGCCATAGGACTGCTCTCCTACCGTGGATCGAAGGGCTACAACCTGACCCAAACCGACCCTGACGACAAATACACCGACCCCAACCACCGCGCATGCTCGTATCAGCAATACCAAGGGAAGAAGCTCGTGAAAAGATTTGACGCTTACAGCTATATGGCAATCCTGCAGACATTCGACACCCACAACGTAGGGCGCGGGCGCGGCGGCGTGACTAAGGCTCTGTCGCGCATTACGGCTCCCACGCTGGTGGTGGGGCTCACCACCGACATTGTGTTCACCCCCGAAGAGATGCGCAGCCTTGCCTCGATGATACCCGGAGCCAAATATTACGAGATAGATTCGCCGTTCGGGCACGATGGTTTTTTGGTTGAGGCCGACCAGCTTAATTCAATAATGAAGCCGTTCATGGCCACACTCTGAGCCCGCAATCATCATTTTTTTGCGCTAAAAAACTAATTGTATTGTGTTTTTGTGTACTTTTGTTGAAAATATGTTGTTGTTATTAAACATCAACTAACACATAACACATATGGGCACAGTAAAAAGTTTAGCCAAGGACACTGCCATCTACGGCCTGAGCAGCATCATCGGACGATTTCTGAATTGGTGCTTGGTGCCGCTCTACACCATAATGTTCTCTGAGCAGGACTATGGCGTGGTCACTTACGTCTACTCTGTGGTGGCTGTGGCGCTGATTGTGCTCACCTATGGGCTTGAAACAGGGTTTTTCCGCTTTGCCAACCACAAGCTTTGGCACGACCCGATGCAAGTGTACAGCACAGGCCTGCTGTCGTTGCTGTGCAGCAATGCCGCATTTTTGGTGATAGTGTTCTCATTCCTTGAGCCGATAACGCGCTGGATGGAATGCTCCGGTAATGAGTCGTTCGTGGTGATTATGGCGGTGTGCGTCGCCATCGACGCATTCACTGCATTGCCGTTCAGCTACCTGCGCTACAAAAAGCGCCCCATTAGGTTTGCTTTCATCAAGCTCGTCAACATTGGCATCAACATAGGGCTCAACGTTTTCTTCATTCTCGCCTGCCCTTGGCTAATGAAGCATGCGCCAAGCACGGTGTCGTGGTTTTATCGCCCGGAATACGGCATTGGCTACATATTCCTGGCCAACTTGATAGCGAGCGTGGTGTGCGCGCTGATGCTTCTGCCCGAGCTGCACGGATTTAAATGGCGCTTCAACGGCGCGCTGTGGAGCCAGATGATAAAATACTCGGCTCCCCTCCTGGTGTTGGGCATTGCCGGAATCATGAACCAGACTATCGACAAGATACTCTTCCCATCGCTCTACCACCAGCCCGACGCATTGGCTCAGCTGGGTATCTACGGCGCCAACTACAAGATAGCCATTATCATGGTGATGTTCATCCAAGCCTTCCGCTTCGCGTATGAGCCGTTCATATTCGCGCAGAATAAGGAACAGACCGGTGCCAACGCTAAAAAGGCGTACTCCGATGCCATGAAATTTTTCGTCATCATGGGCTTGTTCATCTTCATGTTCGTGATGTTCTATCTCGACATACTTCGCTATTTCATCTCCGAGCGATATTTCAGCGGCTTGGCAGTGGTGCCGATAGTGATGGCAGCAGAGTTTTTCTTCGGCGTGTTCTTCAATCTGTCGGTGTGGTACAAGCTCACCGACCGCACGATATGGGGCGCGTGGTTTTCGCTTGGCGGACTTGCCATAACTATAGTACTCAACGTGACCCTTGTGCCGCGCATGGGCTACATGGGCTGTGCGTGGGCTGCCTTCACATGCTATTTCATCATGATGGCAGCCAGCTACTGGGTGGGCCAGGTAAAATACCCTATCGACTACAATGTGAAGAGGCTTGTGCTCAACTTTGTGGTGGCTGCGGCGTTCTATGTGGTGGGCATGTACGTGCTTGCCTCCGGAGTGCATTGGATTGATTGGACAGTGCGCGCTGTTTTGCTCATCGCTTACGTATATACAGTGATGAAGATTGAGCATGTGAGCCTGCACATGCTTGTTAAGCCAATATTGAAAAAGGCCGGAAGATGAACGTAGTGATAATTAACCACAGCGACACTCGCGGAGGCGCGTCGGTGACGAGCGTGCGGCTTATGCAGGCGCTTGTTCGCCTTGGCGTGGACGCAAGGATGCTGGTGGTGCATTGCGCCACAGATTCTGAGCGCATCGAATGCATGCAGCCGGCTTGGCGCGTAAGAGCTGAGTTTCTGGCCGAGCATGCCGACATATGGCTGAGGCAAGGATGCAGCCGCGACAATCTCTTTGCCATCTCCACCGGTGCATTCGGAATGCCTGTGCACAATCACCCCTGGGTGAAGGAGGCCGACGTAGTGGTGCTTGGGTGGGTGAATCAGGGCATGGTATCGTTGGCGGAAATAGGCCGCATTAAGGCGCCCGTGGCATGGGTGATGCACGACATGTGGTGCTTCACAGGCGTGTGCCACCATGCCGGCGAATGTCGCCGATTCGAGCAGGATTGCGGCATGTGCCTATTGCTGAAGCGACAGGGCGCGCACGACTTGTCGTGGCAGACGATGCGTCGGAAAAGGGCGTTGTATGCTTCAAAGCCCATCCAATTCGTGGCTGTGAGCCACTGGCTGGCCTCACTGGCTGCGGCGAGCGGCCTGAGCCCCGACATGAGCATGGCAACGATTCCAAATACGTTTCCCATAGAGGATTTTGGCTATGAGCCTCGCACGTCGCGCAGAGATTGCGGCTTGCCGGATAGCGGCAAACTCATTGTAATGGCTGCTGCGCGCCTCGACGATCCCGTGAAGGGGCTGCGGCGTGCTATCGACGCGCTCAACATGCTTGACGGCGCCGATGCCACAGCGGTGTTCATTGGCAATTTGCGCGACAAGAATGCGCTCGATGCGCTGCGTTTGCCGCACGTGTGGCTCGGAGCTGTGACGGAGCAGCGCATGCGCGACATCTACCCTCATGCCGATGCGGTGCTGTCGGCCTCGGAATATGAGACGTTGCCCACAACTCTTATCGAGGGAATGGCATCGGGTTGCATTGCTGTAACCACCGGGCGCGGAGGACAGGCCGACATCGTCGACCATCTCGTCAGCGGATACATCGCTCCCACGATGGAGGCCGCCGACTTGGCAGCCGGTTTGCGTTGGGCATTGAGCCAAGAGCCTCGCAGGCATGAGCAGCATCAGTCCATGATGCGGTTTGCCTCCGACAAAGTGGCAAGGCGTTACGTAGAATTGTTCGATAATTTGTTGAATAAATAGTGAATGTTGCACATAAAAAGTATAATATCATGATACAGAATTTGATGTTCGACCTCGGAGGAGTCATAATGGACATAAAGCGTGACAATTGCGTAAAGGCTTTTGCGGAACTGGGTATGGAAGATTCCAGCCAATTCCTGGGCGAATACAGCCAGGCCGGCCCATTCGGGGCACTTGAGGCAGGGCAGATCACGCCCGACGAATTTCACGCTGAAATCAGGAAGTACATTCCTGGCATAGTCACCGACGAGCAGATCGACGATGCATTCATAAAATTTCTCATTGGAATACCAGTGCACCGTCTGCGCCAGCTGCAGTTGCTGAGGCAGAAATATGGCATTTACTTGCTCAGCAACACCAATCCCATCATGTGGAACGGTTTTATACTGGACGATTTCCGCAGGGATGGCCTCTACATCGATGGGTATTTCGATGGCGTGTGCACGTCGTTCGAGGCCAAGTGCCTTAAGCCCGGCGCAAAAATATTCGAGTACGCCTGCAAAAAATTCGACATCAAGCCCGAAGATACAGTATTCTTGGACGATAGCAAAGCCAATGCCGACGCATCCACTGCACTTGGCTTCCATGGCCTTTACGTGCCGGCCGGCGCTGAATTCTGGGATGTGCTGAGGCAAAACGGCATCGCTGAATAAGGATAGTCAATGCCAATGAAGGTTGCTGCTGTAGGCATGTTCGACGGTGTGCACCTGGGCCATCAAGCCTTGGTGGGCGATGTATGCTCACACGCCAAGGATATGGGAGGCTCGTCGGTTGTGTTCACGTTCGACAGGCATCCGCTTAGCGTAGTTGCTCCTGAGCGTTGTCCGCAGTTGCTCACCACGCTTGAGCAGCGATGCGAGTATCTGCGCCAGGCTGGAGCAGACGAAGTGGTGTCGCTCACGTTCGACGATGATTTGCGCCGACTGTCGGCCGAAGAATTCATGCGCATGCTGCGCGTGGAGCACGGCGTGCGGCTGTTGGTGCTTGGGTTCAATCACAGGTTCGGCCATGACCGCCTGCAGAGCCTTGAGCAATACCGCGAGGTGGGAGAGCGCGCAGGCGTGGAAGTGCGTCGCGCCGAAGAGCTCGTCATCGACAGCTGCATGGGCTCCGTGAGCAGCTCGGCAGTGCGCAAGGCTCTAAGCGAAGGCGAAGTGGAGGAGGCCAACCATATGCTTGGCCGTAACTATTCGGTGCGCGGATGCGTGGTGCACGGCCAGCAGGTGGGTCGCACTATAGGCTTTCCCACGGCCAATGTCGAGCCTGAGCAGCGATGCCAGCTTGTGCCCAAGGTGGGTGTGTACGCAGCCTATCTCAACGGTATGCCGGCGATGGTGAACATTGGATCGCGTCCAACGCTTGGAGCGGATTTGCCCTTGACGATAGAGGCCAATGTGCTCGATTACGAGGGTGACCTCTACGGCTGCGGCGTGGAGGTGCAATTTGTGCACCGCCTTCGCGACGAGCGCAAATTCGATACCCTCGACAGCTTGCGCGCCCAGCTCGATCTTGACCGCGCCGCCCTCCTCACGTATATTGGCAACGACACGATGCGCAAGCAGGTCATTTTCTGAAGGATTTAACTAATTTTAATAGTTGAGGAGGGCGATTGTGAGAAATATTAAGTAACTTTGCAACACAAAAATACGAAAAAATTCAAGGGTCTCGCAGCCTCAAGCACCGAGATTCCTTTATTTTTATGTTTTCCAAAAAAAATTTTTAAATAATCATTTTTCCTCAAATATAACTAATTATGGCCATTACCTACATGACCCGCGAAGGGTACAAGAAGAAAATGGAAGAAATCGCTTACCTCGAATCGGTGAAGCGTCCGGAAATATCTCGCGCCATCGCTGAAGCGCGCGACAAAGGCGACTTGTCGGAAAACGCAGAGTACGACGCCGCCAAAGAAGCCCAAGGCATGCTCGAAATGAAGATTTCGCAGCTCAAGGACCTCGTGGCCAACGCCCGCATCCTCGACGAAAGCAAGCTCAACACCGACGAGGTGCAAATCCTCAACAAAGTGAAAATAAAGAATGTGAAGAACGGCGCGGTGATGGAATACACCATTGTTGCCGACTCGGAAGCCAACCTCAAAGAGAAGAAAATAGCCTCGTCAACTCCGATCGCGCAAGGCTTGCTCGGACACAAGCTTGGCGAAGTAGTAGAAATACAGGTGCCCTCGGGCAAGATGCAATTTGAAATCATAGAAATATCATTCTAAGCCATGGCATCAATCTTTTCACGCATAATAGCAGGCGAGATTCCCTCCTACAAAATCGCGGAGGACGACAAGCACTACGCATTTCTCGACATTAATCCCGTGGCAAAGGGTCACACCCTGGTTGTGCCCAAGCGCGAGGTTGACTACATCTTCGACCTCACCGACCAAGAGCTGGCCGACATCAACGTCTTCGCTAAGAAAGTGGCAAGGGCGCTGAAAGCAGCCATCCCCTGCGAAAAGGTGGGCGAGTGCGTAATCGGCCTTGAGGTGCGCCATGCCCATATCCACTTGGTGCCAATGAACCAAGAGAGCGACATCTATTTCAACAAGCCGCACCTGTCGCTACCTGCTGAGGAGATGGAGCAGATTGCGCAGTCAATTCGCAACAATTTCAAATGATTGGCTATATGAGACAAATTTCCTACCTTGCTATTGCAGCCATCGCTGCCCTGGCATGTGCTTGCAGCGGACATAAGGGCTGGGAAGTAAGCGGCAACGTGAGCAATGCACCCGACAACTCCAAGCTTGCCGTGCAGGGATTCAACGGCGCCAATTGGTTCTTAATCGACTCGGTGACCGTAGCCTCCGACGGCAACTTCGCTTATAGCGCTGAGTCGCCGGCTCCCAACCCCGACATCTACCGCATCGGCTACAATGGCAAAAGCATATATTTCCCCATCGATTCCGCAGATAAGGTGGTGGTGGAGGCCGATGCTGAGCATTTCGACACCGGATACGCGCTGGCAGGTACACCCCTGGCAGTGCAGATGATGACCATCGACAAGGAAATAGCCGAGACTGTAGCCGCCAAGGGCGCCAACTTTGTTGCCACCGATTCGGCGTGCAAGCGCAATCTCAACGACATCATCCTCGCCGACTCCACCGGTGTGCTCGCCTACTACCTGATAAACAAGAATGTAGGTGGAAAGCCCCTCTACTCAATCGATCGCCGCGACGACTTGAAGATGATTGGGGCGGTGGCCAACAAGTTCACCATGAACCATCCCGACGACCCGCGCACTAAATTTCTCACGCAGCGCTTCGTGGCCAACAAGCCAAGATACACGGCTGCTGCCGACTCGCTGCCCGTGGAGGTGCTTGGGCTTTTCGAGCTCAAGCTATACGACCCCAAAGGCAACCTTCGTTCACTCACAGAAACTGCAAAGGGCGCCGGTGTGACATTGCTTAGCTTCACTTCGTATCAATTGGAAAACTCAGTTGCCTACAACGTGATACTCAACCGCCTCTACGAGAAATACGCCCCCAACAAGATTGCCATCTATCAAGTGGCAATCGATTCCAATGAGGTGGAATGGATGCAGGCCGCCAAAAACCTGCCCTGGGTGGCAGTGCGCCAGGACCCTAATGAGGTGAGCGAGGACATCGTGCACTACAACCTCACCACCATCCCTGTGACATTCGTGATTGACCGCAATGGCGACATCGTGGAGCGTGTCGACAATCCCGAAGAGCTCGAAAGCGCCATACGCAAACACCTCTGATTACCCCCCCCGGAGCTGATTGCTGCACATCATAGAGTCTGCGTTGCCTAGGGCGGCGCAGACTCTTAACTTTTTTTATATGATATGTTTGGCGGCATAATTGTTAGAGTAATAAAACACCTATAAAATATAGAATTATGCAATATCAAGAAGCAATCAACCAACCCGGAGCAGTGCTCATAGAATTTTTCGCGTCATGGTGCCCTCATTGCCAGCGCATGATGCCAGTTGTTGAGCAAGTGAAGGAATTAGTGGTGCTGTTGCAGCAGGTAGAGAATGCCGACAAATAGCGGCTTTGGAAAATATCTCCCGGTGATAGAGACGTCAGAGGTAGGCCGTGTCCACTGTGGCATTGCTCGCCTCTGAGGTTGATTTATCGGCGTTTTTGCGCAAACCACAGCGACAATTGTAATGCTGGATTCGATAAAAATCATTAAATTTGCACATTGAACAAGAAAGTGTTAATTTTTTGATACGATGACTCCATTCAATATGTTTCTATTGCTGGTGGTGATTGTGGCCGCAGCCCTTGGCTTTCGCTCGGGCATCATAAAGCAGGCTGGCGCCATCGCCGCTATCATCATTGCCGTTGTGGCATGCCGGATGTTTGGGGCCGATGTCACGGCTTGGATGCAGTCGGCAATGGCATCGAGCGATACATCTCCGTTGCTGCTGACTGTGCTTGCACATGCAGGCATCTTCATTGTTGCCTACTTTGCGGTGACGATCCTGGCCGGCTTGGTGCATCGCGTGATGCATGTGGCGCACCTGGGCATTGTCGACCGTGTGGTAGGTGCAGTATTCAAAGTGGCGCTATGGTGCTTTGTGCTAAGCATAGCCCTTAACGTGTGGGCCGCCTTTGTGCCCGAGTCGCGCCCCGACGGCGTGTGGGCGAAGCGAGTGGAGGCATTGGCTCCGGCCGTAATGGACATGAACATTAGTAGTGACAGCATAGGTTAACGCTATGGAACAAGACAAGCAAAACAGAGACGAAGACGAAAACCGCCGCATCATCGATGATGCCACCGGCGAATACAAATACGGATTCTACACCGATATCGACACCGACACGTTGCCGCCCGGCCTGTCGGAGGACGTCGTGCGCGCCATCTCGCGCATAAAGGGCGAGCCGCAATGGCTGCTTGAGTTTCGCCTCAACGCATATCGCAAGTGGCAAACGATGAAGATGCCGCATTGGGCACACCTCGACATACCCGATATCGACTATCAGGCCATCAGCTACTACGCCGCTCCGAAAAAGAAGAAGGAGCAGCAGAGCATGGACGAAGTGGACCCACAGCTCGTCGACACGTTCAATAAGCTGGGAATCTCGCTCGAAGAGCAGAAAAAGCTTTCTGGAGTGGCGGTGGACGCCGTGATGGACTCAGTGTCGGTGAAAACCACCCATAAAGAAAAATTGGCCGAGATGGGCATAATATTCTGCTCGTTCTCCGAGGCCGTGAAGGACTACCCTGACTTGGTGCGCAAATACCTGGGCAAAGTGGTGTCGTACAACGACAATTTCTTCGCCGCGCTAAATTCAGCCGTGTTCAGCGACGGCTCATTCGTGTACATACCTAAGGGCGTGCGATGCCCAATGGAGTTGTCAACGTATTTCCGTATAAATGCCTCAGGCACGGGACAGTTTGAGCGCACGCTGATTGTAGCCGACGATGACTCATACGTATCCTACCTTGAAGGCTGCACCGCCCCGATGCGCGACGAAAACCAGCTTCACGCCGCCATCGTGGAAATCATCGTCGAGGAGCGAGCCGAAGTGAAGTATTCCACTGTGCAGAACTGGTATGCCGGCGACAAGGAAGGCCGTGGCGGAGTATATAATTTCGTCACCAAGCGAGGCCTGTGCCGTGGCGACAATAGCAAGCTCTCGTGGACACAGGTTGAGACCGGCTCGGCTATCACATGGAAATACCCCGGATGTATCCTGGCCGGCGACAATTCTGTGGGAGAATTCTACTCAGTGGCTCTCACCAACAATCGCCAGCAAGCCGACACCGGAACAAAGATGATACACATCGGGCGCAACACGCGCTCCACAATCGTGTCGAAGGGCATATCGGCCGGACATAGCCAGAATTCTTACCGAGGGTTGGTGAAGGTGGCACCGGGCGCCGAGGGCGCACGCAATTACACGCAATGCGACTCGCTGCTTCTGAGCGAGACCTGCGGCGCGCACACATTCCCGTACATCGACGTGCTCAACGACTCAGCCGTAGTGGAGCATGAAGCCACCACATCGAAGATATCCGAGGAACAGCTCTTTTACTGCAACCAGCGAGGCATCCCCACAGAGGAGGCTGTTGGCCTGATTGTGAACGGCTACGCCAAAGAAGTGATGAACAAGCTTCCCATGGAATTTGCCGTGGAGGCGCAGCGATTGCTGTCGATTTCGCTCGAGGGCAGCGTAGGATAAAAGCCAATTTGAAACTTAACACCAACAAATATATGGACAACGATATATTGCTCAAAGTTGACGATTTGAAGGCCGGAATAGCCGACAAGGAGATATTGAAGGGCGTGAACCTGACCATACGCCCCGGCGAAGTGCACGCTATAATGGGCCCCAACGGCTCGGGCAAGAGCACGCTGGCCGGCACGCTGGCCGGCGACCCGCGATTCACCGTTTACGGTGGCTCGGCCACGCTTGCCGGCGTGGATTTGCTGAAGCTATCGCCCGAGGACCGCAGCCACGAGGGCCTGTTCCTGTCGTTTCAGTATCCGGTGGAAATTCCCGGCGTGTCGATGGTGAATTTCATGCGCGCTGCCGTCAACGCAAAGCGTCAATATCTGCACCAAGAGCCGCTTTCGGCAAGCGAATTCCTGAAGATGATGCGCCAAAAGCGAGCCATCGTTGAGCTCGACAATAAATTGGCGTCACGCTCGGTCAACGAGGGTTTTTCCGGCGGCGAGAAGAAGCGCAACGAGATTTTCCAGATGGCAGTGCTTGAGCCACGCGTGGCAATTCTCGACGAGACCGACTCAGGCCTCGACATCGATGCCCTGCGCATAGTGGCAGGAGGCGTCAACAAACTCAAAACCGATAAAAACGCCACCATCGTCATCACCCACTATCAGCGTCTGCTCGACTACATCAAGCCCGACTACGTGCATATCCTCTACAAGGGACGCATCGTGCACAGCGGAGGCCCGGAACTTGCCCTCGAGCTCGAAGAAAAAGGATACGATTGGATCAAGGAGCAAAACGATTGAGAGCCATGAATGCACTCACACAATATATCGATTTGTATCGTGAGCATGGCGATGTAGTGCGCCAGCATTCGCCCGAGGCCATGAACGCCTGCAGAGAGGCGGCTCTTGCACGCCTTGCGGGCGAGCGTCTGCCCGAAAAAGGCGACGAGGGCTACGCGGTGCTCTCGATCAACGACATGTTCGCGCCCGACTATGGCGTGAACGTGCAGCGCCTGCATTTCGGCGCCGATGCGTCGGCAGCGTTCCACTGCGGCATCCCAAATATATCCACCATGCTCGCAGTGGTGGTCAACGATATATTCCATGCCACGCCGTCGCTGCAGCGCAATCTGCCTGCCGGGGTGACCATGATGTCGCTGTCCGTTGCCGCCAAGACGCATCCTGAGTTGGTGACAAAATACTACAACAACATAGCCAAGCCCAATGCCGTCGCCGACCTCAACACGCTCCTTGCGCAGGACGGCGTGCTGGTGCACGTATCCAAAGGTGTGCAGCTCGATAAGCCCCTGCAAGTAATCAACGTGATGAACGCCACCTTCCCGCTTATGGCTGTGCGCCGAGTGCTGATTGTGCTTGAGGAAAACGCCCATGCCTCAATCCTATTCTGCGACCATGTGGCCGAGAAGTCGATCGACTACCTATCGTGCCAGGTCACCGAGGTGCATTTAGGCGCTCACGCCTCGCTTGAGTATTGCGACTTGGAGGAATCGTCGGACCGCATGCACCGATGCGCACAGTTGTGGGCACAGCAAGATGAAGGCAGCCGCTTGGTGGTGAACGGCACCACACTGCTCGGTGGCCAAACCCGCAACAGCTACAATGTGAACCATATTGCCGAGGGTGCCGAAACCTTGCTCGCCGGTATGGCGGTTGCTGCCGAATCGCAGGTGGTGGACAATGCGACGCGAGTGCAGCACGACACTCCCCATTGCCATAGCGACCAGATGTTCAAATACATACTCGAAGACAAGGCGCAAGGCCAATTCTACGGCACCATCGTAGTGGATGAGAAGGCAAAATACACCAAGGCTTACCAAAGCAATCGCAATCTGCTGGTGAGCAAGGATGCGCGCATGTACACGCGCCCTCAGCTCGAAATCTATTGCGACGAGGTGAAGTGCAGCCACGGAGCCACAGTGGGGCAGCTCGACCAGAACGCCCTCTTCTACATGCGCTCACGCGGCATCCCCGAGGACAAGGCAAAAATGATGCTCATGCAGGCATTCATGGAAGACGTAATCGACACTGTGGACATTCCGGCGCTGAAGGCGCGCCTGCGCCAGCTTCTTGATGTGCGCTTGCATGGCTCGCGCGAGCACTGCGCCGATTGCGGCCTCAACACATTAACGGATTAACATATGGATCTCGACATAGAAAAAATACGCGGCGATTTCCCGATACTCGACCGCAAGATATACGGCAAGCCCCTCATATATCTCGACAATACGGCCACGTCGCAGACGCCACGCAGCGTAGTCGACGAAATCGTGCACATGTACTACAACGCCAAGGCAAATGTGCACCGAGGCGTGCATGCCATGAGCCAGGAAGCCACCGACGCGCAGGAGGCCACGCGCCGTGCCATAGCCGAATACATCAACGCATCGTCGGAGCAGGAGGTGATATTCACGCGAGGCACCACCGAAGCAATCAACCTGGTGGCCTCGTCCTGTGGCCGCCTGCTCGAGAACGGTGACGAAGTCATACTCACCGTGATGGAGCATCACAGCAACATAGTGCCGTGGCAGCTGCTGGGACAGCGCAAGCGCATAATGCTGCGCGTGGTGCCAATCGACAAGCGAGGAGTGCTCAACCAAGATGTGTATCGGTCGCTCTTCAACGACCGCACTCGCCTGGTGGCTATGTGCCATGTGTCGAATGTGCTTGGCACGGTCAACCCCGTGAGGCAGATGATCTCCGAGGCCCACAAGCGCGGAGTGCCGGTGCTTATCGACGGCGCACAGGCGTCGCCCCACATGCGCATCGATGTCCGTGACCTCGATGCCGACTTCTACGCCTTCTCCTCGCACAAGATGTACGGCCCCACGGGCGTGGGCATTCTCTACGGAAAGAAGTCGTGGCTAAATGTGATGCCTCCCTACCAAGGCGGCGGCGAGATGATCGGACACGTAAGCTTCGAAGGCACTACTTTTGCCGAGCTGCCATTCAAGTTCGAGGCCGGCACGCCCGACTATGTGGATATCGCCGCTATGCGTCGCGCCCTGGAATACATAGGCGAGGTGGGCATCGACAACATTGCCGACCATGAGCACAAATTGCTCGAATACACCACAGGGCGTCTGCTCGAAGAGATTCCGGGAATAGAAATATACGGCAACGCACCAAACAAGTGCGCCGTGATATCGTTCAATATTCAGGGAGCGCACCACTACGACGTGGGCATGCTGCTCGACAAGTTGGGAGTGGCGGTGCGCACCGGGCATCATTGCGCTCAGCCGCTCATGCACGCTCTGGGCATAGAGGGGTGCGTGCGCGCTTCATTCGCTGTGTACAACACTAAGGCAGAGGCCGATGCATTCGTCGATGCGCTAAAGCGCGTAGCCTCTATGCTCGTGTAATGGCTAAATTTACAACCATCAAAAACAAAATACATGGGACTTATATTTTCACTTCTTTTAGGCGCGCTCGCCGGATTCATTGCCGGCAAACTTACGCGAGGCGAAGGCTATGGCTTTTGGCTCAACATGGTGATTGGTATCGTCGGCGGCTTTCTTGGAGACTTGTGCGGCCAGCTGCTCGGGCTCTCGGCCACTAATTGGATTGGCGAGCTCATCACGGCTGTTGTCGGCGCAATCTTGCTGCTCTGGATTGTGAATAAAATCAAGCAGAAATAAGAGCCGTCCCCACGCCCATAATAACTAAAAAAACTACCCCGCTATGGATGTAAGCATTTATCCGCCTGATGAAATAATCGAAACCACCATCTACCTGCCTCTGAGCAAGAGCCTCAGCAATCGCGCTCTCATAATGAACGCCCTCACTCCGGGCATTCCCTCGCTGGGAGCAGTGGCCAAGTGCGACGACACCGACGCCATGGTGGCAGCTCTGGAATTGCCATTGTCGCTGATAAGCCGCGATCCGGCCTATCCCGTCAACGTCGGGCTTGCCGGAACGGCAATGCGTTTTTTGGCTGCGTATTTCGCGTCGCTCGAGGGCGCGCATGTCTGCCTTGACGGCAACGACCGCATGCGTCAGCGTCCGATAGGGCCGCTGGTGGATGCTCTGCGCCAATGCGGGGCCGACATCGAATATGCGGGACAAGATGGATTTCCTCCATTGGTGATTCGCGGACGTCGGCTGCATGGAGGCAACGTAAGCATCGATGCCACGGTAAGTTCGCAGTTCTTATCGGCTTTGCTCATGGTGGCGCCTACCTTCGACAATGCGCTGCGCTTGCGCCTGCAAGGCGAGATTTCTTCGCTTCCCTATCTGCGCATGACGATGGAGATGATGAGGCAAAGAGGCGTGGACGTGAAGCTTGACGAGGGCACGGTGACGGCGCACCCCGCACCGTATTTGAGATACGACGGCGAAGTGGAGCGCGACTGGAGCGCCGCCTCGTATTGGTACGAGATATCGGCCATGTCGGCCGGATGGGTGAATCTGCCCGGCCTGCTGAGCCAGTCGCTGCAGGGCGACAGCGCCCTTGCAGGCATTTTCGAGAAGCTTGGCGTAATCTCTGAGTTCGATACTGAGGAGGTGCCTCATGGCGTGGCTTTGAACCCCTCGCCAGAAGTGCATTCGCGCCTCGAGCTGAATTTGGCCGACACGCCCGACCTGGCGCAGACGCTTGCCGTGACATGCTGCATGCTTGGAGTGCCTTTCCGCTTTGAGGGCTTGGCGTCGCTGCGCATCAAGGAGACAGACCGCCTGCAGGCGTTGGCCAACGAATTGGCGAAATTGTCGTACGACCTCACCATCGAGAAGGACAGCGTGCTTTCGTGGGAATTGTCGCAGAGGCATCCCGTGCAGGGCGTGGCACCTATCGACACATACGGCGACCATCGCATGGCCATGGCCTTCGCCCCCGTGGGGCTGTTTGTGCCGGGCATTGTGATACGCGGAGCAGAATGCGTCAGCAAGTCGTATCCTGGATTTTGGGATGACCTGCGCCATGCCGGATTCCAAGTAAAAGACATGGCATGACGGCGGCCCTGATCATATTGGCGGCATTGGTGCTGGTGGGTGCGCTATGCTATCTTCATCAGCGGCTTACGGGAGGCGACGCTGTCGCAGATGTTCGTGAAGCTGATGCTGTAGCCGAGCCCGCGCAGGAAGAATGCTGCGGCATGCACATCACGTGCGAGCGCGACTCGCTCTTGGCGTCGGTAAGCGCCGAGGCAGAGTACTACGACGATGAAGAGCTCGACGCATACCGAGGACGCGGAGCCGATGAATACGACGAAGATGAAATCGAGCAGTTTCGCGATGTGTTGCTCACTCTTCTTCCTGACGACATTGCCGGCTGGGGGCGTAGCCTGCAGCTGCGCGGCATAGCCATGCCGCAGCCGGTGCGCGACGAACTGCTAATGATTGTGGCCGAACAGAGAAACCTAAGGCAACGACATGCTTGACATTTTACAATACGCATTTTTCCGCAATGCGCTTGCGGGCGTGCTTATCATAAGCATCGCCGCAGCCATGATAGGCACGTATATCATCACGCGCAGGCTGGTGGCAATATCGGGCGGCGTGACGCACGCCTGCTTCGGTGGCTTGGGCATGGGATATTTCTTTGGTGTCAATCCCATATTGATGGCCGCAGTGTTTGCTATCGCCTCGTCGGTGGGAGTGGAGTGGATGTCGTCGCGCTTCAGAGTGCGCGAGGATTCTGCCATAGCCGTCATTTGGGCCATAGGCATGGCTTTAGGCGTCCTTTTCGTTTTCCTCACGCCGGGCTATGTGCCTGAGCTGAACGCCTTCTTGTTTGGCAATATCCTCACCATCAGCCGCAGCGACATTGTGGCTTTTGCCATATACACTGCTGTGCTGATCATATTCTTCTTATGCTTCTACAGGAGAATTGTAGCCTGCGCCTTCGACAAGGATTTCTGCCGCGTGATACACATGCCCGTGCGTCTGATCAATTATTCCATGACGGTGCTTGTGGCTGTGTGCATAGTGCTCACCATTCGCCTTGTGGGCGTGATGCTGCTCATGTCGATGCTGTCGCTGCCCATGATGGCAGCCGAAATACACTGGCGCGGATTCAAAGGAATGATGTTAGCATCGGTGGTTATATCCATGCTAAGCTGCGTGGTCGGGCTTTTCCTGGGCACAATCATCGATGTGCCATGCTCGGCTCTTATCGTGCTGGTGATGGTTGTGGTGTACGCATTAATGAAAATTGTCGAAAAAATACTCCATTAGACACGCTAAAGACAAATTTATTTGGATTTGCGACATTTAAGTGCTAACTTAGCCAAATAATCATCTACTTATAGCTATTCACTATGATTCAATATAAACAGTCGAGCCATCGCTACTGCGTGATTATGTGCGGCGGCATAGGCAGCCGATTCTGGCCGTACAGCCGTGAAAACAAGCCAAAGCAATTCATCGATTTCCTGGGCACGGGGCGCTCGCTTTTGCAGATGAGCTACGACAGGGTGCTACCTGTGGTGCCCCCGGAGAATGTGCTGGTGGTAACCAACGCCCACTACGCCGACCTTATCAAGGAGCAATTGCCCGACTTGGCCGACGGCCAAATTTTGTTTGAGCCGGCGCGCCGAAACACCGCGCCGTGCGTAGCTTGGGCTGCCTACCATATCCTGGCTCGCGACCCCGAGGCCTCGATTATTGTCACACCGAGCGACCATCTTATTTTGCGCGAGGCGGAATTTGAGAAGGCTGTGTTGCACGGATTTGAATTTGTGGAGCAAAACGACGCGCTGCTCACATTCGGCATCAAGCCCAACCGGCCTGAGACGGGCTACGGCTACATCCAAGTGGGCCAGAGCGTGGAGCCTAACATCAACAAAGTGAAGACTTTCACAGAAAAGCCCGACCTGGAATTGGCCAAGGTGCTTGTTGATTCGGGCGAATTCTTCTGGAATTCTGGCATTTTCCTATGGCGCGCTTCTGTGATAATTGATGAGTTGCACAAGTATGCGCCTGAGGTAGCCCTCGTGTTCGACAAAGGAATGAGCAAATTTGGCACGCCCCAGGAGAAAGAATTCATTGCGTCGCATTTCCCCGGCTGCGTGAGCGTGTCGGTCGACTACGCCGTTATGGAGAAGAGCAAGGACGTGTGTGTCGAGCTCGTGGATTTCGGCTGGAGCGACCTGGGCACCTGGAGTGCGCTGTTCGACAATTCGCCCAAGAACAGCGACGGCAACGTCACTCAGCGCTGCAGTGTGTTGTCGTACGACTCTTCGGGCAATATATTCGCCGTCAGCGGCGAGAAGCTGATTGTCGTCGACGGGCTGCACGGCTATATTGTGGCCGACGCAGGCGATGTGCTGTTCATTTGCCCGCAAAGCAAGGAGCAAGGCATCAAGCAAGTGGTAAATGACGTGAAAATGCGTTTCGGCGACAAATACCTGTGAGAATTAATGCATAAGTCATAATTCATAATTCATAATTCATAATGCATAATTCATAATTAAGTAATAATAGTGATACTTAATTAGGGATATTCAGAAAATAGTTAACTAAACATCGATTTGTATTGATTGGGGATTAGATGAGCTTGTCGACGAAGGCGTAGCCAAGGCCGTAGCGGTTGATGATGTATTTGCCGCTTTCGCCGAGCTTCTTGCGCAGGCGCGAAATGTTGGTGTCGACGATGCGCTCGTTGCTGCCGGCCTCGTCCTTCCACACCTCGCGGCATATCTCGCTGCGCGTGAAGAACGAGTTTTGGTGCTTGATGAGGAATGTGAGAATTGCGTATTCGGTCTTGGTGAGGGGCACCACTATGCCGTCTTCGATGGCGCGCTGGCTCACGGTGTCGATCTCAAGCTTGAGCGAGGGCACGGTGAGCGTGTTTTGCTGCTTGCTCTTGTCGTCGATGGCGGCGCGGCGCGGGTGGCGGCGCAGAATAGCTTTTACGCGCGCAATGAGCTCGCGAAGCGAGAAAGGCTTGTTGATGAAATCGTCGGCACCGTTGTCAAATGCGTCGAGAAGCGCGTCTTCGTTGTCGCTCGACGTGTAAATCAGCACCGGTATGGGGGCGGTGGCCTTGTTTGCCTTCAGGTCAGAAAGCAGGTCGATGCCGTTGTAAGGCTGGTCGAAAGCGTCAGCGATGATAATGCGCACGTCGAGCAGGGCGTCGAGTTTGACGTCCTTGGCGAGCGGCACAACCTCCACGCCAAACCCTTCAGAGCCCAAATTAAATTTGAGCAGGTCAGCGATGTTGGAATCATCGTCCACAATCAATATGCTCCCTAACGGTCCGGATATAGACATTTTGGTTTCTTTTACGATACAAAGTAAATTGAATTTTGATAATTAAGAAAAATTGTAATCAAATTGTATTGATAAAGTAATCGAATTTTAACAAAAATCGACGTATTGCAATTGGTTATGGCTTGTTTTTAAGTTAAAATCAGTCAAAATCGAGGGTTAATTGGGTGTTGAGCAATCTGAATGACACTCGATGAAGCGGCGACGGGCCATGCTGCGCGATGGCTGCGCGGTGTGCTTTTGTGGGGTAGCCTTTGTTGACGTTCCAGCCGTATTGAGGGTACTGCTCGTGCAGCGCGTTCATTGCGTCGTCACGGTAGGTTTTGGCAAGGATTGACGCTGCGGCGATGTTGGCGTATTTGCCGTCGCCCTTCACGATGGTTTGCCACGGCGTAGAGCCATAGGGCTTGAATCGGTTGCCGTCGACCACAATCGCCCCGGGCCTTACGCCCAGGCCGTCGAGAGCGTGGTGCATCGCCAGGATTGACGCGTTGAGTATGTTGATTCGGTCAATCTCCTTGTTGTCGACAATTCCCAGAGCCCAAGCCACAGCAGAGGCCTCGATGACTGGGCGCAGCTGGTAGCGCTGCCGCTCGGTGAGCTGCTTTGAGTCGTTGAGAAGCGGGTGCTCGAAATCGTCGGGGAGGATAACGGCGGCTGCGTAGACGGGGCCGGCCAGGCAGCCCCGCCCGGCTTCGTCGCATCCGGCTTCGTTGCATCCGGCGGCGTAGCAAGCCGGCAGCATGGCTTTATTTGATGCTCTTGTCACTTTTTGTTCTTCTCTTTCAGGTATTCTTGTACGGTGATCTCAATGCCGCGATCGAGGCTGTATTGAGGGTTGAATCCGAAATCGCGCACGGCATCGGAGACATCGCACTGCCAATTGCGCTGTTTCATTATTTTGAACTTGTCTCGGTTGAGCGTGGAGGGCTTCATCGTGGCTGCTCCCCATTTCTCGGCGAGGTAGGATGCGGCGTACACTACTGCCATTGGCAGGCGCAGGGGAAGCACCAGGCGGCGGTGCAGGTGCTTCTTCACGATCTCGCGGAATTCGCTTTGCGTGTAGCTTCGCGTTTCGCTTATGATGTACTTTTTCTTGGCCACGCCAGCCTTTATTGCGTCGAACATCGCGTTTACGAGGTCGTCGACATATATGAATGTCAGCATTTGCTTTTTGAAGCCCACGCCCACGTCGATATGCTTGTCGATGGTCTCGATCATCATCAGGTAGTCTTTTTCGTGCGGGCCGTACACGCCGGTGGGGCGGAAGATGATCCACTGCAGCTGCGGCTGCATCTCGATGAACGTCTCAGCCTTGATCTTCGACAGGCCGTAGCGCGTGTTGGGGTTGGGTATCGTCTGCGAGTTGAGCGGAGTGTAGTTCTTTTCGTCGCCCATGCCCAGGGCGCTTAGCGAGCTCATGTAGAGGAATCGCTCCGGCAGCATTTCGAGCGACGTAAGCTGCTCGATGAATGTGCGCACATATTGGTAATTGATGCGGTTGAAGTCTTGGAAATTCGAGCATTTTGTGGCTCCGAGGTTCCAAATTATGTAGTCCCACGCGCCGTGCTTTTCCTTGTGCTCGCGCAGGGTATCGGCCACGGCTGCGGGGGAGTCGTAGTCGAACGTTATGAAGTGTAGCCTTTCGTCGGCGAGGTATTGCCGCGAGGTAGACTGGCGCACGCCGGCCCACGTGTCGTAGCCACGGCTTAGCGCTTCAGCGCAGATGTGGCCGCCGATGAATCCTCCGGCGCCTATTATGAGGATAGTCTTTTTCCCTTGTATTTCTTCGTGCTTGTCAGTCACTTCTTGTCTTTTTTTCTGTGAAACAAATTTTTCAGTTGGTTGTGCCTTTTCTTCTCGGATAGATATTTTTCGAGTTGCTTTTCTGCCAACGCTTCGGTGGTCGCAAGGTCGAGGCCTGCTGCTTCGGCATAGTACCTGGCCAGGCGGCGAGTCTCGTTTTTGTCGAGGTTGATGCACCGGAAGTTCTGCATCAGCACGCCCGGATCGCGCACGCCGAATTTCATGCGGTTGAGGTCGATGTAGTAGAACATGTATTTGCCGTCGGCATCGCGCTTGAAAAGGATGTTGCCTGGCGAGAAGTCCTTGTGGTATACGCCACGGCTATGTAGCTTGGCCATGTCGGCGCCCAGCGCTTTGAGCATTGGGGCGGAGTCGGGCCACGTCTCCCAGCCGCGCACCTCTTGCGCGTCGATGTATTCGCAGAGGTAGTAGCTGTGGCCAAGCCTGAGGCCGTTTTTGCATTCGACGTAGGCTATGGGGGCGGGCGTGGATATGCCAAGCTCGATTAGTTTTTTCGCGTGCTCGTAGGAGCGCCGCGCCTTGCTCTGGCGAAGGTTGGTGTATATGAAGGAATTTATGAAGTCGGGCGCCTTGAAGCACTTCAGCACGGCCCATTTGCCGTCGACCATCACTTTATACGTGCGGTTGCGATTGTTTTTATAGATGAGTTGCATTTGGCACGACTCTTCGCCATGCTTGGCAATCTGCTCCATAAGCTTCCGCGCCTCGGCGCTGTCGGTATTTAGCGTTATCTTGTAGTTCATAGTTGGCTGTAAAAGTCGGTTAGCCTCTTGGCGCGCTGCTGCGCGTCGAGGGGCGAATCTACAGTGATGACAAAGCCGTCGGGCGTTGCCTTGCAAAGGCAACGCCTGCTGGCAAGGTCAAGTTCGAGAGAAGTGGGCTCGTCCTGCGACTGCACTATCGCGGTGGCGCGCTGCATGACCTCGTCCATGTTGTAGTCGCTGCCCTTCCACTGCACAAGCTCGGGGTTGGGAATCGCGCGCGACATTTTCACGGCCTGCATGGCGTATCGGGCTGTGCCGGTGCCAAGCACCGTGAGCCGCGCGTTGCCATCGCTGCGCCCCACGAGGCGTATCGCCTCTTTGAGGTTGACGATGTTTTTCTCAAGCGGCCCCACCCACATCAATGAGCGCTCGGCACTCACAGGCAACTTGCGCTGCTCTTGAGCATCGATAAGGTTGGTCATAATCAGCGCGAGCTTGCCAGAGGTTGAGGCAAGGTCGGCGAGCCTGCTGGTGGCGAACACCCAAGCGTCGACTCCCGCTATGACTTCTTTGTTGAGCGACCGAGGGCGCGGGGCATTGTCGGGAAATTCAAGCACAACTTTAAAATTTTTGTTGCTCGATATTTTCCTGGCGGAAATTGCGGCCATGGCGTCGTCGGGACGGAATGTGTGCACAATGCCTATGTCGTCGTGCTTTGAGCATTCGTTGGCGATGACAACGGATGTGAATGCGCTCAGTGGGGTGGGGGTGAGGCTGCGCGCATCGATGCCAAGCCGGCTCACGCAGCTTTGCCTCTCCTCGGCCGCCTTCAATTTATGCGGCACCACGTAGAGAACGGTTTTCAATCCATATCCTGCCATAAGAATAATTTGAATGCTATTTGCAAAGTTAAAAAATTTTTTTGTTACAGAATGAATACCTGCCAATGTTTATTGACGCAAAATCTTTACGATATTTTTTAGCTTTACCTCGGCGAGAATCGAATCTTTACGATATCTTGTCGGAGAATTTAGTTTAATTCGAATAAATTAATGGCGTGTATAGGCTTAATACACAATAAATCAATAAAATAAGTATGTTTTTACCGGTGAGGCACACGGCGTGAACTAAATGTTAAATTATGCAAACACTAAATTTGCCCTCGGAATTGGTTAAAATGGAATTTATTTCTTAACTTTGTAAGTTATTACTTGAGCTTATATGTCAGTTATGATTTCTTGGAATGTAAATAACGCGGCGCTCCCGCAGATTTCCTATCCGCTTGTCGAGCGTTGGATAGGAATGGTGGCACAGTCACATGGTCGCATATGCGGCGACTTAGGCTATATGTTCTGCGACGACGAATACATCCTCGACGTAAACCGCCGATTCCTTCAGCATGACTACTATACCGACATTATCACCTTCGACTATTCGCGCGGCCGCCTTATCAGCGGCGACATGGTGATATCGCTCGACACCGTGGCCACGAACGCCGAGCTTGTGGGCGCTCCGTATAAGCAAGAATTGATGCGCGTGATAATTCATGGCGTGCTGCATCTGTGCGGAATCAACGACAAAGGCCCGGGTGAGCGCGAGGTAATGGAGCGCTGCGAAGACGAGGCGCTGGCGATGTGGCGAGAAATGAACAGCCCATCGATGTGAACCGAGCGAAACAATAATCACAATTTGCAATGAATTTCGACTTTGACGTTATAATAGTTGGCGCCGGACATGCCGGATGCGAGGCAGCCCACGCGGCAGCCAGGATTGGCGCGCGCACGCTGCTCGTAACCATGGACATGGACAAAATGGCCCAGATGAGCTGCAACCCCGCTATTGGGGGCATAGCAAAAGGCCAGATTGTGCGCGAAATCGACGCGCTCGGCGGCATGATGGGCATTGTGGCCGACACCACGGCAATACAATTCAGAATGCTCAACCGCTCGAAGGGGCCAGCAATGTGGAGCCCAAGGGCGCAGAGCGACCGCAACAAGTACAGCGCGATGTGGCGCAGTGTGCTTGAGAGCATGCCCGGCCTGTCGATATGGCAGGACTCTGTGACAAGCCTGATTATCGACGGCGAAACCAGCCGCGTGTGCGGAGTGCGCACCATGCAGGGAGCGGAGTTCCACGCCGAATGCGTCGTGCTCACCAACGGCACGTTCCTCAACGGGCTCATGCACATAGGGCGCGCCATGATGCCTGGCGGCCGCATCGGCGAGCCGGCAAGCATCGGCCTCACCGAGCAGCTGGCGTCACTTGGCTTCCGCGTCGGGAGGATGAAGACGGGCACGCCTGTGCGCATCGACGGACGCACCATACACTTCGACAAAACCACACCGCAGCGCGGCGACGACGATTTCCACAAGTTCTCATATTTGCCCAGCGTGCATCGCACCCTGAAGCAGCGCGACTGCTACATAGCGTACACCAATCCGGAAACGCACGCCATACTGCGTGGCGGCTTGGCTGATTCGCCCCTCTACAACGGCCAAATACAGAGCATCGGGCCGCGCTACTGCCCGAGCATCGAAACCAAGATAGTGACATTCGCCGACAAGGACCAACACCAGCTCTTCATCGAGCCGGAGGGGGAGGACACGGTGGAATTCTACCTCAACGGGTTCTCTTCGTCGTTGCCCATGATGGTGCAGTTCGATGCTTTGCGCACCGTGCCGGCCCTTGCCGACGCGCAGATGTACCGCCCCGGCTACGCCATAGAGTACGACTTCTTCGACCCTACGCAGCTGCAGCGCACGCTTGAGACGCGCATCATCGGCAACCTCTACTTCGCCGGCCAAATCAACGGCACCACCGGCTACGAGGAGGCCGCCGGGCAGGGGCTTGTGGCAGGCGCCAACGCTGCCTTGCGCGCATTGGGGCGCCCGCCGTTCACGCTCGACCGCGACCAAGCCTACATCGGCGTGCTGATCGACGACCTGGTGAACAAAGGCGTTGACGAGCCATACCGCATGTTCACCTCCCGCGCGGAGTACCGCATACTGCTGCGGCAAGACGACGCCGACATGCGCCTCACGCCCATCGGGCACGCCATCGGCCTCGCCTCCGACGAGCGGCTCGAGCTGATGCAGAGCAAGCGCGAGCTGCGCGACGGCCTGCTCGAGCTGCTGGGCTCAACCACAGCCAAGGCCACGCCCGAAACCAACGCATGGCTTGAGGCGCTGGGCTCGGCGCCGCTGCGCCAAGGCACTCGCCTGGCCGAACTCCTCGCGCGCCCTAATGTGGGCATCGCCGACATCATTGCCCACTGCGCCGAAGTGGCGGCCTACGTTGCCGCGCTGCCGGCCGACCGGCGCGACGAAATAGTGGAGGCCGCCGAGATAATGGTAAAGTACAAGGGATACGTCGACCGCGAGCGCGCTGTCGCCGACAAGCTAAGGCGGCTCGAGGACATGCGCCTGCGCGGCGACCTCGACTACCTGTCGATGCAGGCGCTCTCGACCGAGGCGCGCCAGAAGCTGCACGCGCAGCGGCCCGCCACGATAGGGCAGGCCTCGCGAATACCGGGCGTCTCGCCAAGCGACGTCAACATACTTCTTCTCTTGACGGGAAGATAAAACGTTCCACGTGAAACATTGCAATATCTTCAAAAACACATCGAAATGGAATACATCAAATCTAAAATCCGCGACGTGCAGGACTTCCCAACGAAGGGTGTCCTCTTCAAGGACCTCACCACAGTGTTCAAGGACGCCCGCGCCCTGCACATCATCGGCTGGGACCTCTCGCAGCTCTACCGCGACAAGGGCGTAACCAAGGTTGTGGGCATCGAGAGCCGTGGCTTCATCGGCGGCAGCATTCTCGCATTCGAGCTCGGCGCAGGCTTCGTGCCCGCCCGCAAGCCGGGCAAGCTCCCCGCCGACACCGTAAAGATGGAATACGCCAAGGAATACGGCATGGACGTGATCGAGCTCCACAGCGACGCAATCACGCCCGGCGACGTGGTGGTGATACACGACGACGTGCTCGCTACCGGAGGCACAATGAAGGCTGCCTACGAACTGGTGAAGAGCATGAACCCGCGCAAAATCTACATCAACTTCATCATCGAGCTCAGCGCGCTGCACGGCCGCGAGAACCTGCCCGACGACGTGGACGTGTCGGCGCTCATCACCTACTGACCCCAAGGACATAAATGTGCATGCCGCGCCCAACCGCAGGCGCGGCTGCATTGTTTATCTATGACAAGCAAACCCTAAACAGCACAGCATCCGCACATGGCAATGCACGAAAAATCGCCCGAGCTGAAGGCTAAGATCGCTATCCTGCCCGACACCCCAGGCGTGTACACCTACTACGGCAAGGACGGCAATGTCATATACATAGGCAAAGCCGTCAACCTCAAGCGCCGCGTGTCGTCGTACTTCACGCACGCGCACGACTCGCTGCGCACTAACCTGCTTGTGCGCGCCATTGCCGACATGAGTTACATAGTGGTGCCAACCGAGCAAGACGCGCTCAACCTGGAGAACTCCATGATCAAGGAGTACAAGCCGCGCTACAACGTGCTGCTTAAGGACGACAAGTCGTATCCCTGGATTGCTGTCACCAATGAGATGTATCCGCGCGTATTCCTCACGCGACACCGAATAAAGGACGGCAGCCGCTACTATGGCCCTTACACCAACACGTCGGTGGCGCGCGTGGTGCTCGACCTGATACGCGAATTGTATCCCGTGCGCTCGTGCCGACTGCCAATAACCCCCGAATACGTGCAGGCCGGAAAGGGAAGGCTGTGCCTCGACTACCACATACACAAATGCGGGGGATGCTGCAAGGGCTTGGTGTCGGCAAAGGAGTACAACGCCCACATCGACAAGATAAAGCAGATACTTCGCGGCGAAACGCAAGAACTGATGCGTTACCTGCGCGACGAAATGGCTCAATTGGCCGCGCAACTCAAATTCGAGGAGGCACAAGAGCTGAAAGAAAAATACCGACTGTTGGAGAATTACCAGTCGAAGAGCGTAATCGTGAGCCAAACCATCGACGAGATTGACGTATTCGGCATTGACGATGATGACAGGGACGTGTACGTGAATTACATGCACGTGCGCCACGGCGCGGTGGTGCGCAGCGTCACGCTGCGATACAAAAGGCGTCTCGACGAGTCGCAGGCCGAAATCATAGCCTACGCCATGCAAGAAATCAAGAGCGACCTGGGCATTGAATACGACGAGGTGATTGTGCCTGTAGTGCCCGAGATCGGATGGCACGACGTGTCGTTCATCGTGCCACAACGCGGCGACAAGGCCAAGCTGCTCGAAGTGTCGCAGCGCAACGCACGACAGCGCAAAATCGACGACCTAAAGCACCTTGAGCGCCTCGACCCGGAGCAGCACGTGGAGCGACTGATGGAGCGCATGAAAGCCGACTTCCGGTTGCCGGTGCAGCCCCGCCATATAGAATGCTTCGACAATTCCAACATACAAGGCACGAATCCGGTGGCAGCTTGCGTGGTGTTCCGCGACGGCAGGCCATCGAAAAAAGACTACCGCCACTTCAAGATAAAGACCGTGGTTGGGCCCGACGATTTCGCGTCGATGAAAGAAGTGCTAACGCGGCGCTACACTCGACTGATGAACGAGGGCGAGGAACTGCCGCAGCTCATCGTTGTCGACGGAGGCAAGGGGCAGCTCAGCGCGGCAGTGGAGGCCCTTGAAGAGATGGGACTGCGCGGCAAGATATCGGTCGTAGGCATTGCCAAGCGGCTCGAGGAGATATATTTCCCGGGCGACAGCATCCCGCTTTACATCGACAAAGGCTCGGAATCGCTGCGGGTGGTGCAGCATCTGCGCGACGAGGCGCACCGCTTCGGCATCACGTTCCACCGCGACCAGCGCAGCAAGGGGCAAATCGTGAGCGAGCTCGACGGCATAAAGGGCATAGGAGAAAAGACGGCGACAACGCTGCTTCTTCAGTTCAAAAGCGTGAAGCGCCTTCGCGAAGCCCCCGTCCAGGAAATAGCCAAATACGTGGGCATGGCCAAAGCCAAGCTCATAAAAGACGCCCTCACCGCCACCCTCCCCAACTAACAAGAGAATGCCGCAGGCCGATGACGGGTCTGCGGCATTCTCTTTGCTATGTATGCCAATACAAAATATGCTTATTTTTTTTGTGCCCAGTTGATGATGTCGAAGCCGGTGTACTTGCGCAGGCATTCGGGCACCACTATGCCGTCGGGCGTCTGGTTGTCCTCAAGAAGAGCTGCCACGATGCGAGGCAAAGCGAGCGCCGACCCATTCAGCGTGTGGCAAAGATGAGTTTTCTTGTCATCACCGCGATAGCGGCACTTCAGGCGGTTGGCCTGATACGTCTCAAAGTTGGACACAGACGAAACCTCAAGCCAGCGACCCTGTGCAGCTGAGTACACTTCAAAGTCGAACGTGATTGCCGACGTGAA
This sequence comes from uncultured Bacteroides sp., assembly GCA_964582335.1. Taxonomy (GTDB): domain Bacteria; phylum Bacteroidota; class Bacteroidia; order Bacteroidales; family Muribaculaceae; genus CAG-873. The sequence continues at coordinate 11,551 of CAZORI010000006.1, read as the reverse complement.
GCTCATATCGCCGCCGCAAAGGCGCAGGATGTGCCAAGGCAAGCCAAGCTTTTCAAGCAAACCCTGCACATGATCTTTCATCTCCTCGAGAGCGGCATAGCTGTTTTCCGGCTTCTCAATGCGCACGATCTCAACCTTGTCGAACTGGTGCAGACGGTTGAGTCCACGCACGTCCTTGCCATAGCTGCCCGCTTCGCGGCGGAAGCAAGCCGAATATGCGCAGTTCTTGATAGGCAGCTTGTCTGACGCGATAATTACGTCGCGGTACAGATTAGTTACAGGCACCTCAGCCGTGGGTATCAGATACAGGTTGTCAACCTCGCAGTGATACATCTGACCTTCCTTGTCGGGAAGCTGGCCCGTGCCGTAGCCCGATGCCTCGTTCACAACGTAGGGCGGCTGTATCTCCGTGTATCCGGCCTTCGAGGCCTCGTCGAGGAAAAATTGGATGAGGGCGCGCTGCAGCTTGGCTCCCTTACCGATGTACACCGGGAAGCCGGCTCCAGTGATTTTCACGCCAAGGTCGAAGTCGATAAGATTGTATTTCTTGGCAATGTCCCAGTGGGGCAGAGCGTCCGGGCCAAGGTCGGGTATCACGCCGCCGGTCTTCTCCACTACGTTGTCGGCTGCTGATTTGCCTTCGGGCACAGCATCGCAAGGCACGTTGGGCACCGACAGCAGTATCTCCTTAATCTCGTTTTCAGCCGCCGACAAGTCCTCGGCAATGCGTTTTTGGCTGTCCTTGAGCGCGGCAACCGTCTTCTTGGTGGCTTCAGCCTCGTCGCGTTTTCCTTCCTTCATCGAGCGACCTATCTGGGCAGCCAATTTGTTGAGCTCGGCGGCCTGGTTGTCGTTGCGCAGCTGCAGTTCGCGGCGCTTGGCGTCGAGCTCCACAACCTTGTTGATTGGCTCATTTCCGTCGAACCCTTTAACGGCAAGACGCTCGATAATTCTGCTTGGATTTTCCTTTATTTGTTGCAGGGTAAGCATGACTATTCTATCTTGATATGATTTTACTGACAGTGGTTATGCGAGAAGTTCTTTCACCTTGGCTGATATGGCGCGACCATCGGCGCGGCCTTGAAGGCGCTTTGAGGCAACGCCCATCACCTTGCCCATGTCCTTGGCCGACGAAGCGCCCACCTCTGCGATGATGGCCTTGAGCTCGCTTTCAAGTTCGGCAGGAGTGAGAGGCTTAGGCAGAAACTCCTCAATCACTGCGAGTTCGTTAAGTTCGCCCTCAGCCAAGTCTTGGCGATTGTTCTGCACATAAATATCGGCGCTTTCTTTGCGTTGCTTGGCCATCTTCACCAGTATGGACATGGCCTTGTCGTCGGGGAGCTCTCCGTTTGCGCCGGGTGCGGTTTTAGCCTCCAGAAACTCCTTCTTGATGCCTTTGAGTGCTTCCAAGCGCACACGATCGCGGGCCTTCATGGCATTCTTGATGCCTTCATTCACTGTCTCAAATAAGTCCATAACTATACAAAATATTGATTATCAGTAGTTTATATAAACAAAGCCTTTGATTGCGCCCCAGCCACCAACGCTGACACACAATCCAACTTGCAAATTTACAAAAAAAAGTATAAATACACACCGATAAAGTTGCTCGCTCAGAGAATTATGAAAAAGGATCAGAGAAGAGAAATAAGACGAGCGAATTTTGTTAATTCAGGAACAAAATTTCTTTTTTACACATTAAATATGTAAAAAGTAAAAAATTTTTTCTAATTTTGGCCTCAAATTCACCAAATCGATTATGATTAAGAACCTCGTTATTGTCGAATCACCCGCAAAAGCCAAAACAATTGAGAAATTTTTGGGCAAGGATTACAAGGTGATGTCGAGCTATGGACACATCCGAGATCTGCAGAAGAAGAACTTCAGCATAGACGTTGCCGACGGATTCAAGCCTATCTACGAAATACCAGATGACAAGAAGCCATTGGTGGCAGAATTGAAGAAGGCCGCCTCACAAGCTCAGACCGTGTGGCTCGCTTCCGATGAGGACCGCGAGGGAGAGGCCATTGCGTGGCACCTGTACGAAGTGCTCGGGCTGAAGCCTGAAAGCACCAAGCGCATCGTGTTCCATGAAATTACCAAGCCAGCCATATTGTCGGCCATCGAGCATCCACGCGACATCGACATCAACCTCGTAGATGCCCAGCAGGCGCGCCGCGTGCTTGACCGCATCGTGGGATTCGAGCTGTCGCCCGTGCTTTGGAAGAAAATCAAGCCATTGCTCTCGGCCGGCCGAGTGCAGTCGGTAGCCGTTAGGCTGATTGTGGAGCGAGAGAAGGAGATCAAAAATTTCGTGAGCGAGCCATACTACCGCATTGTGGGCAATTTCTCCACGAAAGCAGGTCATGGCTTAAAGGCCGACCTGTCGCGACGCCTTCCCGATGCCGATGCCGCCCGCAAATTCCTCAGCGAGTGCGCCGGGGCAGAGTTCAGGATACGCGACATCCAGGTGCGTCCCGTGAAGAAGTCGCCCGCCCCCCCCTTCACCACCAGCACGCTGCAGCAAGAGGCGGCCCGCAAGCTCGGCTTCACAGTGTCGCAGACAATGATGGTGGCGCAAAAGCTCTACGAGGCTGGTCAAATCACCTACATGCGCACCGACTCTACCAACCTGTCAAGCTTGGCCGTACAGGCCATTAGCCGAGAAATCATCGGCAACATCGGAGCCAACTACCTGCAGGTGCGCCAGTACCACACCCACACCAAGGGCGCGCAAGAGGCGCACGAGGCAATACGCCCAACATACATCGAGCACGCCACCATCGACGGCACTCCGCAAGAGAAAAAGCTGTACAACCTGATTTGGAAGCGTGCCATCGCTTCGCAAATGGCCGACGCCCAGATTGAAAAGACCACCGTGGAAATACAGCCGTCCACTCGTCCCGAGCATTTTTCGGCAACGGGCGAAGTGGTGAAATTCGACGGCTTCCTCAAAGTGTATATGGAGGGCAACGACGACGACAACGCCTCCGAAGACAGCAACATGCTGCCGCCAATGTCGACCGGCGAGGATTTGTCGATGAAAGAGATACAGGCCCTGCAGCGATACACGCAGCAGCCTCCGCGCTACACCGAGGCAACCCTTGTGAAGAAAATGGAAGAGCTGGGCATAGGCCGACCATCCACCTACGCCCCAATAATCTCCACAATACAGCAGCGCGAATACGTAGAGAAAGGCGAAAAGCCCGGCGTGGATCGCACGCTCGAAAATTTCACGCTCACTGCCGACGGCAAAATCACCGAGTCGACGCGCACTGAGGTGACAGGCGCTGAGAAAGGCAAGCTCATCCCCACCGACACTGGCGAGATAGTGAACGATTTCCTTGAAGACTACTTTGGCGACATCGTTGACTACAACTTCACCGCTAACGTAGAGGAGAAATTCGACGACATAGCCGAGGGCAAGCAGCCCTGGCCCGAAGTGCTACAGAATTTCTATGGCGTGTTCCACCCCGTAATCGATGAAGTGAGCCATTTGCGCCTCGAGCATAAGGTGGGTGAGCGCGTGCTCGGAAAGCACCCCGTCAGCGGCAAGCAGGTATCGGTGAAAATTGGCCGATTCGGCCCGCTGGTGCAAATCGGAGGAGGCCCCGACGATGCCGAGAAGCCGCAATTCGCCGCCTTGCAAAAAGGGCAAAGCATAGCCGACATCACGCTCGACGAAGCGCTGAAGCTCTTCGACTTCCCGCGCACCATCGGCGAATACGAAGGCAAGGATGTTACGATAGGCATCGGACGATTCGGCCCGTACGTAAGGCACGATGGCAAATTCGTGTCAATACCCAAGACGATGTCGCACACCTCAATCACCATCGAGGATGCCATCGACCTGATTGAGGCTAAGCGCACCGCCGAGAAGAACAAGCTCGTCAAGGCCTTCGACAACGCCCCCGACCTGCGGATTCTCAACGGCCGCTATGGCGTGTACATAGCCTACAAGAAAGAAAACTACAAAATGCCTAAAAAGGTGGCCGATCCGGCGGCTCTCACCTACGACGAATGCATGGAAATAGTGCATAGCCAGGAAGACAAGCCAAAGACAAAGCGCCGCAACAAGAAATAACAATATCATCAGCCATGCCTGACGTTAAGCCAAATAAGAGTCTCGTGGCTAAGCCACGGTTTGTGCCCGACACGATTGTGAATCTGCCGGTAGAAAGTGAAAGCACCTTGATGGAGCACTTGATGCAGCAATTGCCCATGTGCAAGCGCACCACCATCAAGGATTACCTGCGCCACGACCAAGTGATGATCAACGACCGACTCGAGCGCCAATTCAACGCGCCGCTTAAGCCCGGCGACGTGGTGAAGGTGAACCAATCGCGGGCCTTCGTCGTGTTCCACCACCCTCGCCTCAAAATATATTACGAGGATGACGATATCCTGGTTGTATACAAGGGCTATGGCCTGCTGAGCGTGGCCACCGACAAAAAGACAAAAGGCACTGCCTACGCCATACTGCGCGATTACTTGAAGCAAAAGGACCCCCACAACAAGATTTTTGTCGTGCACCGCCTCGACCAGCAGACATCAGGCTTGATGATGTTCGCAAAGAACGAAAAGGCCAAGGAAGCAATGCAGCACAATTGGAACAACATGGTGCTTGAGCGCAAATACGTGGCCGTGCTCGAGGGATACCTCGACAAGCCCGAAGGCGAAGTGCGCAGCTATCTCACCGAGAACGCACAGCATGAGGTGTACAGTACGCCCGACCCCAAGCTCGGCAAACTTGCCGTGACGCAATATCGCACGCTCAATGCCCGAAACGGCTACACCATGGTTGAGCTTTCACTCGCCACAGGCCGCAAAAACCAGATTCGCGTGCACATGAAGGACCTCGGGCATCCCATATCAGGCGACCGTCGCTACGGAGGCAAGCCCAGCCCTATACAGCGCCTGGCGCTCCACGCACAGACGCTGCGATTCGTGCATCCAATCACGCGCAAGGACATGAATTTCTCATCGGCCATCCCGCAGGCCTTCAGCAAGCTCGTATAGTGGCCAGTCTGCAGCGCGACACCATAAAAGTGCCACAGATGTGGCAGCTGGCACTCGAATTGCATGACGCATCGCTCGAAGTGCTCTTCACTCCCCTGCTGCCGCAGGAGGAATCGATTCACTATGCCTTCGAGATATCTCCATCAGCGTCGCGCCTTGAGGCCATTGAGGAGATTGTGTACGAAAATCCTTTGCTGCTGTGCGACTTCAACCGCACCGACATCATATTCGACACCAATCGCTTTGTGATTCTGCCCGAAAGCATGGCGACTGACGAGGCAATGGCCGACGCGGTGCACGCCCTTTGGCCCGACCTTGACTGTGCCCCCGCGCCGCAGAATCTGCAAGGAATGCCGGAGGTTTTGGTTATGGCCATCGATGCCTCCACCATCGCCTTCGTGCGACGCACATTCATCGAGGGGCGTCTCGTCCATCCCGTAGGCAAGCTTGCTGAGCACTTCTGCGCCGTCAACCGCAGCATCCACGGCTGCGTCTACGCCTACGTGCGCGAGGGCGTGGCATACGTTGTGGCCTTCCGCGACAAAACGCTCTGCATAGCATGCCAATACGCCACCCCCACGGCCGACGATGCGGCCTATTACATAATGGCAGCAGCAAAGCAGCAAGGTTTCATCCTTAGCGAAGACCCAATCATGGTGGCCGGCGTGCCGGCGCTCCGCGATGCCACCATCAATCTGCTGCTAAGCATGAAGGCCAACGCCATGCCCGCGCTATTGCCTCATGCCGCCATCACAGCAACTTACCCCATAGAACTAACACTCTGACACCATGCGCATAATCCGTGGCAAATACGGGCGTCGCAGATTCGACGTGCCCAAAAACATAACGGCAAGGCCCACCACCGACTTCGCCCGCGAAAACATATTCAACGTAATGGAGAATTTGGTGGATTTCGAGGGCAAGAAAGCCCTCGACCTATTTGCCGGCACAGGTGCCATCAGCTTCGAGCTGCTCTCGCGAGAATGCGCGTCGGTGACATCGGTTGAGAAGGCCAATACGCAGCATTCCTTCATTCGCAGCGTGTCGGAGAGGCTTGGCGCGCAGAATCATCGCGTAGTGAAGGGCGACGTGTTCCGCTGGGTGACGAGCGCAGCCTCCACCGGAGCAAAGTTCGACGTGGTGTTTGCCGACCCTCCCTACGACATGGAGAATTTCGACGATGTGGTGCCACTTGTGCTTGGCTCGGGCATACTCGCCCCCGGCGGCTTGTTCGTAATGGAACATTCGGGCAGGTGCGACTACTCGCACCTGCCCGAATTTATCGATCACCGCGCCTACGGCTCGGTCAATTTCAGTCTGTTTCGCGCTCCCGCAGCCGAGGATTAGCGGCGAGTCTTGCGCTTGGCCTTAGCCATGCCATATTCTTTGGCTGTCTGGCCGGGTGCGCGTTTCGTGCGCGTCGCGCCCTTGTCGGCTTTGTCGCGCTTCTCAGGCTTTTCGCGTTTGCCTCCGCGTTCGCTGCCATAGTTCTTGTTTTCGTCGGCTATTTCGCTGAATACGTGCTTGCCAAACCACTCGCCGCCCTTCAGGCCGTTAACGGTGCGCTTTGCGTCGGCCTCGGGCACGTCGAAGAGCGTGTAGCCCGGCAGCAAGTCGATGCGTCCTACGTCGACGCGCTTGCCCGGCACGTTCTTGTTGAGCATTTCTATCAGGTTGCCTGCGAAGAAGCCGTCGCCCTTGCCCACATTCACGTAAATGCGAGCCATGCCATGCTCGGCAGTGCGGCGGTCCTTGTCGCCGTCGCGGTCGTATTTCTTCGCTTTCTTGCCTTTTTCGTCGCGTGCCGGCTTCTCGTCGATGAAGTCGATTTTGGGTGCGTCCTTGTAGTAGGCCAGAAGGCGGTTGAATTCGAGCGAAAGCACGCGCTTCAGCAGGTCGTCGGTTGACAGCCACGACAGCTTGCGGCTCACGCCACGGAAATACTTGTCGATTTCATCCTCCGGCACCTCCACCTTCTCCAGGCGGTCGGCAAGGTTGTAGAGCTGCTTTTCGATGATGTGCTCGGGGGTGGGCACGTCCTTGTGCTCGAATTTCTTGCCTATGATGCGCTCGATTTCGCGCAGGCGGCCTTTCTCGCGCGAGTGGATGATGGCGACTGACACGCCGGCCTTTCCGGCGCGGCCCGTACGGCCTGAGCGGTGAGTGTACACCGACACGTCCTCGGGCAGGCCGTAGTTGATCACGTGCGTAAGGTCGTCCACGTCAAGGCCGCGGGCAGCCACGTCGGTGGCCACAAGGATCGGAAGCACGCGGTCGCGGAATTTCTTCATCACCAGGTCGCGCTGCGCCTGCGAGAGGTCGCCGTGCAGAGCCTCGGCGTTGTAGCCGTCGCTTATCAGCTTGTCGGCAATCTCTTGGGTGTCGCGTCGGGTGCGGCAGAATATGATGGCGTAGATGTTGGGCGAATTGTCCACCACTCGCTTCAGAGCGAGGTATTTGTCGCGAGCGTTCACCATATAGTAAATATGGCGCACGTTCTCGGCGCCCTCGTTGCGGTTGCCAATCACGATTTCCTCGGGATTCTTCATGTATTGGTTGGCAATCTTTGCCACTTCCTTGGGCATTGTTGCCGAGAACATGAGCGTCTTGCGGTCGGCGGGCACGTGCTCGAGTATTTCATTGATTGAGTCGACAAATCCCATGTTGAGCATTTCGTCGGCCTCGTCCAGGATTACGGTGTGCACGTCGTTGAGCTTCACCACGCCTCTGTTGATGAGGTCGATGAGGCGTCCCGGCGTGGCAACGATTATTTGCACGCCCATCTTCAGCTGTCGTATCTGGCTTTCGATTGACGAGCCGCCGTATACGGGCAGCACCTCCAGGTTGTCGACGTATTTCGAGTAGTCGGCCAGGTCGCTTGCAATCTGCAGGCAAAGTTCGCGTGTAGGAGCCAGTATCAAGGCTTGCGGCTTGCGGCTCGACGTGTCGATTCGCTGAATCACCGGCAGGCCGAAGGCGGCAGTCTTGCCAGTGCCGGTCTGGGCCAAGCCCACCACGTCGTGGTCCTCATTGAGCAGCACGGGAATCACCTTTTCCTGCACCGGCATCGGCTTCTCGAATCCTAATTCTTCAATGGCGCGGCGCAAATCCTCATTCACGCCCAAATCTTCAAATGAAATCATGATATTTCTTATTTTGTTGTCATATGGTCACTCGCGCAGACGCGAGTCTATTATAATAGTAACCGGACCGTCGTTAATTAGTTCAACTTGCATGTCGGCTCCGAACACTCCGGTCGCAACGGGTCGTTGCAGCAGCAGCTCCAGTTGCTTGCAGTAAGCCTCGTAGAGCGGCACGGCCACATCATGTCCGGCTGCGCGGATGTAGCTTGGCCGGTTGCCCTTGCGCGTGCTGGCGGTGAGCGTGAACTGGCTCACGGCCAATATGCGATGGTCGGGGAGCTGGCTTATGGCCACGTTCATCACGCCCGCCTCGTCGTTGAATATGCGCATTCCAGCCGTCTTGGAGGCAAGCCACGCGGCGTCGTCGGCGTTGTCGCCATGCTCCACGCCCACCAGCACCATCAGCCCCGGGCCGATGTGCGAATGCAGCGTGCCTTCTATGCTCACCGATGCCCTCGTCACGCGTTGTATCACCAGCCGCATGGCGCGTCAGTATTGCTCGTTGGCATTGGGGAAGTCGGCGCTCTTCACGTCGGCCACGTAGTGCGACACTGCGTCGTTGATTACGGTGGCCAGGTCGGCGTAGCGGCGCAGGAATTTGGGCGAGAAGTCCTGGTTGATGCCCAGCATGTCGTGCATCACCAGCACTTGGCCGTCCACTCCCCCTCCGGCGCCTATGCCGATGATGGGAATCGACAGCTCCGAGGCCACTCTTTCGGCCAATTTTGCCGGGATTTTCTCCAGCACAATGGCGAAGCAGCCGAGGCTCTCGAGCAGGTGGGCGTCGGCAATCAGCTTCTCGGCCTCGGCATCTCCCTTGGCGCGCACTGCGTATGTGCCGAATTTGTTGATGGATTGCGGCGTAAGGCCCAGGTGCCCCATCACGGGTATTCCGGCCGAGAGGATGCGCTGCGCCGACTCCTTTATTTCCGAGCCTCCCTCTATCTTCACGGCCTCGGCATGGCTCTCCTTCATGATGCGCACAGCCGAGTTGAGCGCCTCTATCGGATTGCCCTGGTAGGTGCCGAATGGCATGTCGCACACCACCAGAGCGCGCTTCACGCCCTTTATCACGCTCTTGGCGTGGTATATCATCTGGTCGAGGGTGATGGGCAGGGTGGTCATGTTGCCTGCCATAACGTTCGATGCGGAGTCTCCCACTAAAATCACGTCCATGCCGGCCTGGTCGATGAGCTTGGCCATCGAGTAGTCGTAGGCGGTGAGCATGGCTATTTTTTCGCCGCGCTGCTTCATCTCGGTCAGCCTCGCGGTGGTCACTTTGCGTGTGTTGTCTACAGTGTTTGTTGACATAGTTGAAATGCAATGTTTGAAAAAAACTTCGCAAAGTTATAAAGATTTGGTGATAAAAGTCCAAAAAATCAGAAATTAATCACTAAATTTGCTATTTGATGCGAAGTATCGACCAATCAGGAAAACATTTTTTACAAACTTAAATCTATTATGTTCAACAATCAACCAAAGGGACTATTCGTTCTTGGCCTCGCCAACACCGGCGAGCGCTTTGGCTACTACACCATGTTAGCCATCTTCCTGCTGTTCCTGCAGGCTAAGTTCGGTCTTGACAGCGCGGTGTCGGGCCAAATCTACGCCGGATTTCTGGCTTTAGTTTATTTCATGCCTCTGATTGGCGGATGGGTTGCCGATAAGTGGAGTTTTTCAAAGTGCGTGGTGACGGGCATTCTGGTGATGTTTGCCGGCTACCTGGTAATGGCCATCCCCACAGATATTCGTTCTACCTCTTCGCTCGTGATTCTGTGCTGCGCGCTCTTCTTGATTGCAGTGGGCACGGGCCTGTTCAAGGGCAACCTGCAAGTGATGGTGGGCGACCTCTACAACGAGGCGCGCTACAGCACTCAGCGCGACGCCGGCTTCTCGGTTTTCTATATGTTCATCAACATCGGCTCGATGTTCGCTCCCATGACCGCCACGGCTATGTGCAACATGGCGCTCCACTCCAAGGGCTTCAACTATGTGGCATCGCTGCCCGCCCTGTGCAACGGCTTCCTCGACGGTAACACCGAGAGTGCCTTGCGCATTGCCGAGGTTGCCGCCCAGAACGGCATGGTAATCAACGGCGACATGGGCACATGGTGCGCCGACTACATCGCCACCCTCTCCACCGGCTACGCCTACGCATTCGGCATCGCCTGCATTTCGCTCACCGTCAGCCTGCTCATCTACTTCCTCGGCCGCTCCACCTACGCCCACATCATCGGCAACAAGAAGGAGTCTGCCTCTGTGGCCAAGGCCGACGCAAAATTGCCCGAGCTCTCGCCCGCGCAGACCAAGGCTCGCGTGGTGGCTCTGCTGCTTGTCTTCGCCGTGGTTATCTTCTTCTGGATGGTGTTCCACCAGAATGGCGCCACTCTCACCGAATTCGCCAAGAGCTGCACATCGCCTGAGTCGTGGGGCGCGACCCGCATCGGCTTCAACGTATGGGCTCTTTTCAGCATCGCCATTGGCGTGTACGCTCTCTTCTCGCTGTTCCAAAGCAAAACGGCCAAGGGCAAAGCCATCAGCGGCGTCATTCTCGCCCTTGTCGTAGTGGCTCTGTGCTTCTTCTACATCAACACCCCGAATCCTGTCATGGACATCCAGCCCCAGCAGTATCAGCAGTTCAATCCGTTCTACGTAGTGGCCCTCACCCCCGTGTCGCTTGCTTTCTTTGGCTGGCTTGCAAGCCGCAAGAAAGAGCCGTCGGCGCCACGCAAGATTGGCTACGGCATGATCGTGGCCGCTGCTGCCTACGGCGTGATGGTGCTTGGCTCGCTTGGCCTCAACGGCACTGAAGGCGCTGTATCGCCCAACTGGCTTATCTCTACCTACCTCTTGCTCACATTCGCCGAGCTGCTGCTGTCGCCTATGGGCATCAGCTTCGTCAGCAAGGTGGCTCCTCCCAAGCTCAAGGGCTCGATGATGGGCGGCTGGTTCGCTGCCACAGCCATTGGCAACTACCTGGTGAGCATCCCCATGCTCATGTGGGGCAAGATGCCGGTGTATCTGGTATGGATTATCCTCATCGCCATCTGCTTGCTCTCAGCAGTGTTCATCTTCTCGATGATGAAGAAGCTCGAGGCTGCCACATCCGACGAGCCTGCTCCGGCTGCGTAGCTTGCCGACGTGGAAAGCGAGGCTTCCGAAGTTACCGTATGACGCATGTGCGGCGAGGCCGCACTGCTTTCGCAAACATATGCACAACAAAAGGGCTGTCGCGAGACAGCCCTTTTGTTAAACTTAAAAATCTAATCCTATGAAAAACTAATTTTGCCTTGCTTCTTTCTGATGTTTGTACATATAATACAACAGAGATAGGTAGTGTAATGTATTAATCATATTAAATATTAACAATCTTTAACTCAAAGTCATTT
>CAZORI010000005.1:0-80970 GCA_964582335.1 uncultured Bacteroides sp. | reverse complement strand
CTAAATTGTGTAACCGGCTAAATGCCGCTTAATGAACTTGCGAAACTTGAATTATAAATTTTTGTTTGCTTCGATTGTATAATGCGGCGTATTTAATATTAACATACAAAGTTAACACTATAATTCGCAAACGTGTTAACTCTGTATGTTAATTTTATTTATCAAACGTTGCGTATGTTGAACAATTAACCTTTTTTAAGCACTGGCATCACAGGCCGCGTCCATGGCAGTTTTTGTATTTCTTGCCAGAGCCGCATGGGCAAGGGTCGTTGCGGCCGATTTTCGGGGCTGCCTTGAACGGCATCGACGGCTGCTGCGGTCCTTGCGGAGCGGAGGCTGCCCTGCGCTGGGCTGCTTCCTCGCTGGGGAGGGTTGCCTTCGACGTCTTATAGTCGTGATTGCGCGGAGCCTGTGGCATTGCGCGCGACACAGTGGGCTGTGGGCGCTGAGGCTGCTGAGCCGGCTGATTGCTGCCATCGCCCTGATGTTGGGGCTGAGGCTGTGGCGGGCGCTGCGGTATGTATAGGCGGCCGTGCGTGAGAGTGGCCACCACTTTGTCGCTAAGGTTGTCGAGCATGGCGCCAAAGAGGTTGAACGACTCAAGCTTGTAGATTACCAGCGGGTCCTTTTGCTCATAAGATGCGTACTGCACCGACTGGCGCAGTTGGTCGAGCTCGCGCAGGTGCTCCTTCCACAGAGAGTCGATTTTGATGAGGATGATTTTTTTCTGCCACTCCTTGATGATAGAAGCGCCATCGGTGTCGAAAGCCTCCTGCAGGTCGAACATTATGGGATAGATGAGACGGCCGTCGGTGATTGGCACAGACCTCACGCCCGACTCGCCGTGAGTGACAGACTCCCTCACCAAAGGCATGAGCACTGTCTTGATTTGATCGGAGCGCTTGTTGAGCTCTTCCATGGCAGCCTCCTTCAGGCGCAAAGTCTTCTCCGAGGCGTCAAGCTTAGCGTATTCGCTTTCTGTGTAGGGAACCTCGCACGAGAGCAGCTTGCTTGCGTCCATCACCAGGTCGGTGTAGAATGTAGGAGCCTCGTATTTGGATATCAGGCCTTGCACTACATTCTCGATCATGTTGGCCACGTCCATGCCTATGCGTTCGCCCAGCAGAGCGTGGTGGCGCAGGTTGTAGGTGTAGGAGCGCTGCTTGTTCATCACATCGTCGTATTCGAGCAAGCGCTTGCGTATGCCGAAGTTGTTTTCCTCGACGCGCATTTGCGCTTTTTCGATGGCTTTGGTGAGCATCGAGTGCTCCAATCTTTCGCCTTTCTCCCATTCCATGAGGCTTATGAGCTTCATGGCCTTGTCGCTGGCGAATTTGCGCATCAAAGGATCCTCAAACGATACGTAGAACACCGAAGAGCCGGAGTCGCCCTGGCGGCCGGCGCGTCCGCGCAGCTGGCGGTCGACGCGGCGCGAGTCGTGGCGCTCGGTGCCTATGATAGCAAGGCCTCCCACGCCATTCTCATGGCCTTTGCCCAGGCCGGGGATGTCGGTGTCGACAATGTCCTTTACTTCGTCGGTGAGCTTTATGTCGGTGCCTCGGCCCGCCATGTTGGTGGCTATGGTCACAGAGCCTTTTTTGCCGGCAAGGGCCACAATCTCCGCTTCCTTTTGGTGCAGCTTGGCATTGAGCACGTTGTGCTCGATGTGGCGCATCTGCAGCATTCTCGACAGTTTCTCTGATATTTCCACGGAGGTGGTGCCCACGAGCACGGGGCGTCCTATGGCATGGAGTCGTTGTATTTCGTTGATGATGGCGTCGTATTTCTCTCCGAGGGTGCGGTAGATGCGGTCGTTCATGTCGACGCGAGCCAAGGGCTTATTGGTGTGTATCGTCACCACTTCGAGCTTGTAGATGTCCCAGAACTCCTCGGCCTCGGTGGATGCCGTACCGGTCATGCCGGCGAGCTTGTGGTACATGCGGAAGAAATTCTGCAGGGTAATGGTGGCAAACGTCTGCGTGGCAGCCTCCACCTTCACGCCTTCCTTAGCCTCGATGGCCTGGTGTAGTCCGTCGCTGTATCGGCGGCCCTCCATGATGCGGCCCGTCTGCTCGTCGACGATTTTCACCTTGTTGTCGATAATTACGTATTCTACCTCCTTCTCAAAAAGGGTGTATGCTTTGAGCAGCTGGTTCACGGTGTGCACGCGCTCGCTCTTTATGGCGTAATTCTCCATTATTTCGTCCTTGCGCTGCTGGCGCTCCTCCAGGTTCTCCACGTTCTCAAGCTCTGAGAGCTGGGCAGCCACGTCGGGGAGCACGAAGAATTGCGGGTCCTTGGTGGTGCCGGTGAGTTCTTCGATGCCTTTGTCGGTGAGCTCGACGCTGCGGTTCTTCTCGTCGATTACGAAATATAGCGGGTCGGTAACCTTGGGCATTTCCTGCTGGTTGTTCTCCAGGAAGTGCGCTTCAGCGTCGAGGAGCACTTGGCGCATGCCCTCTTGGCTGAGGTATTTGATGAGGTTGCGGTTCTTGGGCAGAGCCTTGTAGCAGCGGTAGAGCAGCATTGCGCCTTCTGTGCGCTCGTCCTTGTTGCTGCTGGCGATTTTTTTCTTAGCCTCGTCGAATGTGCGGATGAAGAGTCGCTGCTGGGCTTCCACCACTTTCACCACGTTGCCCTTGTATTCGTCGAAGTATTGGTCGTCGCCCTTGGGCACCGGGCCAGAGATGATGAGCGGCGTGCGTGCGTCGTCGATGAGCACAGAGTCCACCTCGTCGACGATTGCGTAGTAGTGCTTGCGCTGCACCAGGTCCTCGGGCGACATAGCCATGTTGTCGCGCAGGTAGTCGAAGCCGAATTCGTTGTTGGTGCCAAATGTGATGTCGCATTGGTAGGCGGCGCGGCGTTCGGGCGTGTTGGGCTGATGCTTGTCGATGCAATCGACCGTGGCGCCGTGGAACATGTAGAGCGGGCCCATCCATTCAGAGTCGCGCTTCGACAGGTAGTCGTTGACGGTGACCACGTGCACTCCTCGTTTAGACAGCGAGCGCAGGAACACCGGGAGCGTGGCCACGAGCGTTTTGCCCTCGCCGGTGGCCATCTCGGCAATTTTGCCGTGGTGCAGCACGGCTCCGCCGTAGAGCTGCACGTCGTAGTGCACCATGTCCCAGGTGATTTCGTTGCCGGCGGCCATCCAGTGGTTTTTGTATATTGCCTTGTCGCCGTCGATGCTCACGAAGTCGCGTCCTTGGGCAGCGAGGTCGCGGTCCATCTGCGTTGCGGTCACCTCCACGGTTTCGTTAGTGGCAAAGCGGCGCGCAGTCTCCTTCACCACGGCGAACACTATTGGCAGGTGCTCATTGAGCTTTTCTTCGAGAGTGTCGAGGATGTTTTTTTCGTGGTCGTCCACCTCGTTCCACATCTGTTGGCGCTCGTCGATGGGCATCGTGTCGATTTGCTTTTTCAGTTCTACGATAGCGTCCTCGTCGTCCTTGATGGCTGCAGCGATGTCAGCGCGCACTACATCGATTTTGTGGCGCAGCTCATCGTTGGATATTTGGTCGAGACCTTCGCCGGCCTTCAGCACTTGCTGCACAATTGGCTCGTATTGGCGGTCGTCGCGTTTTTGCTTGTTTCCAAACAGTTTTTGGGCTAATGATATAAGTGACATAATAGTTGAGTATTCTGTATTGACGTATAGTTGGAACTTGTGTTATCTAAGCGTTGTCATTGCCCCTCGAGGTAGAGAGGCGCTATGGTGGATGCATTGGGCGACCTTATTCTCAGCAGGCTGGTGATTGTGGGCGCTATTGCGCGCGCATCCACCGGCAGCTCTATTTTGTGTGGCTCCACGCCTGGCCCCATGATGAATACGGGGGCAGTGGAGGCTGCTGCGCGCACCACTTGCTCGGTGCGCACGTTGGGCTTGTTGAAGTCGTCGATGATTTGCCATCCCGGCATTATTTCCAATTTCACGTCGCCTGCCAGGGCGAAGGTGGTGTTGCGCCGGATGTTGGTGATGTGGGCCGATGATGCGTCGATAATCTCGTCGAGCGAGTATGCGCGGTTCACTCCGGCCATGCGCTGCAGGAATTTTGCGCATTGCGAGCGTAGCTCGCTAAGGTCGAGCTGTTTGTCCTCGATTAACTTATGGTTGAGGAAAATCTGGCCGTTGTGGTAGGCATTGGCCCATTCGCCATTGCCGTATATGGCCATAAGGTAAAGATTGAGCAGGGAAAGGGCTTTGCGCGACGAGAATTCGCCGTAGGGGAGGTTCCACTTCTCGTCGTCGCGCCTCGACGAAGGGCGCGGAGGCGTGGCAGCCAGGAACACAAGAGTGTTCTTAAGTCCCACCTTGTGGTCGATTTCGTTGAAAAGCGCTTGCAGGTTGCGGTCAAGCCGGTAATATTGGTCGTAGAGCTCATATCGGCCGTCGCTGTTTTTTGTTGGGGCGAACTGCTTGGCTGTGTATGCGATGTTCAGCATGTCGGGCGTTGAGTGCTCGCCAAGCTTCAGGTCGTTGATGTGCTCTATGGCCAAGCGGTTGACCTCGTCGTTGATTTTAGGCGACAAGAGGAATTGCTGCATGCGCTGCGGGCCTGAGCTTTTTGTGAAAGTGTACTTGAAAGGATAAAATAGCAGATGCTCGGGCAGGATGCTGTATTTCTCGCGCTCATACACAGGGCTCCACACCATGGTGTCGATGCGCGCTTTCATGGGGAAGAGCCGATTGGCTGTGTTCACGCACGAAGGCACATCGCGATAAAATGTGGTTGTGGCCCACGATTCGTTCACGTCGTTGAGCCAGAGTCCGCAGTTGCCGGCGTGCCCGGCCATTATCAGCGACATCGACGGCGACGGCGCTATGGCATAAGCGAAGTTGGCTCCGCCGCCGGCCACCTTGATTTCGTCGGTGATGGTGGTGGCCTTCAGAGCCGCTGGCGACATCGACTCCGACGTGTAATTGCCTATGTAATCATTGTCTTGGAACACGGGCACGCCGCGCATCTGTGCGCGGTCGAACACCTCCTCGGCCGGAATGCCGTTGAGCGATGGCGAAGCGCCGGTGTACACCATTGCCGTTGCGGCAGCAGCGTCGAGCGGGCCGCCGAAGTCGGCGTTGGCTATGTACACGCCATGGTTGAGCAGCCGATTGAAGCCGCCCGGCGTGAAATTGTCCTGCAGAAGCGCCAAGATGTCGCTTTTGAGGTCCTCCACCACAATGCCCACTACAAGCTTGGGCTGGGTAGGCTTTTCCGACGCCATTGCCATGAGCGATGCTATGGATACGGCGAAGGCGACTAAAGCCACGCGCTTGGGCTTATTGTAATTGCGTTGTCTTATATACATATATGTAAGCAATAGCACAGAGCGCATCGCATATTGCCAAGGGGACGAAGGCGGCATTGCCGCTTTGCCCGGTCCATGGCCATGCGATGGCTAATACTAATAACAATGCAAAGTTAATTATTTGGTATGAGAAAACCACGATATTGCATTTTTTTAACCATATAAACACAGGCACGATTAGGCACAGTGGATTAAGCCACAAGAGCAGCCAGTTGGGCGATGTGGCCTCGTGCACCGACACGAACACAAGGAAGGAGAGCAGCAGCCCGGCAAGCCCGTAAACTGTGAAAATTACCGAATAAAACCAACGACTGATTGTTTTTGTTCGCACATCGCGCCACAAAATCACTACCGTAAGCGCCAAAACGATAACAGCCACGCACATGGGCGTAGCCCACCATGGCGTAGGGGGCAACGTGACATCGCCTCCGGAATTCAGCACTCGCGTGGCGCTCACTAAGCGTCGACCTGTCACAGTAGCGCTGTCGAGCTGAGTGTCGAGCGTGGCGGGCGCAAAGGCTTTTTCCCAATTGCTGATGGGGTAGTCGATGCCTGAGCCCAGCGCGAGGTCGATGCCGAATTGGTACCAGGGGTAATTCTTGTGGTAATGCCGCATTGCCTGGCGGAAAGTGGGCAAGTCGCACTCCGGGGCGGGCGCTGGCAAAACGATGCTGTCGCCAAGGGCAGCCTGCAGAAGCCTAAGAGGACGCAGACTGCAGTTGTCCTTTACGTAGTTGTAGCGGTAGGTGCGATTTCGCGGCTGCATGTTTTGCGCCAGCAGGAATTGCAGTTGCGCAGTATGCGCGGAGTCGAGGTCGATCACGTGCTCCACGATGCGGCGTCCCTGCCGCGCATAGGCGTTCTCAAACATTGCCCAGTCGTGCATGGTCACCCAGTAGTCGGTCTCGCCTTTTGTGAATCGGTAGGCGAAATTTGGCGTGTCGAAGTCGAATGTGCCGTAGCTAACGGCGATGTCGCGCACGCCGTCGCGAATGCGCAAGGCCGAGTGCCCTTCGAGCTCGTATATCTCATCGCCCGGATATATATTCACGAAGCTAACTTGCACGTTGGCGTATGCGGCATTTGCCAGAGTCAGACAGAGAAAAAGCGCAAGGGTTAATATGTGAAATTTCTTTATCAATATTGCCAGTGGATAGAATGTTTGCAAAGTTACTGATTTTTTTGTTGACTTATCCAAAAAATCAGTAACTTTGTGATGTCAAACGCCCTTGGCGGAAATTTTTGCAAAGGTTTAACTCGACAAACACAGATATGTATATATGCGACGTTTTGTATTATTGTTCATCATGTCGGCAATTTGCGCCTCGATAATGGCTGCGCCCATCGACGAGGCTAAGCGCTTGTACCAAGACGGAAAATACACGCAAGCAATTACGCGCCTGAAAAGCATACTGAAGGGTTCGCCACGCAATGCCACTGCCAATTACTACCTGGGAATGTGCTATTTGCATACCGACGAACCAGACAAGGCTCGCAAGGC
Organism: uncultured Bacteroides sp.; assembly: GCA_964582335.1. Lineage (GTDB taxonomy): Bacteria > Bacteroidota > Bacteroidia > Bacteroidales > Muribaculaceae > CAG-873. The sequence goes on along the minus strand of CAZORI010000005.1, from coordinate 74,159 downwards.
GCTGCAGCTGGCCGAGGACAAGGGCTCGCGCAGCGCAGCCCTCGAGTTGGCTCAACTTTGCTACGACGACTATGAATTCAACGATGCCGGCCGTCACCTCGAGACGCTTAAAAAGCTTGCCGCCAAGGACAAGAAAGAGATGCCAGAGGAGGCCGACGAGCTGCGCAGCCGCATAGTGCGAGCCAAGAACATGCTTCAGCGCGTTGAGAAAATAGAGGTAATCGATTCAATCAATGTCGACCGCGACGAATTTTTCACCTATTACAAGCTGTCGGCTGCTGCCGGCAAGCTGCTTCCCGGCTCGGTGCTCGAGCCTAAGTACGCCGCCCAGGACCCGGCGGTAGTGTTTCAGCCGCAAAGCGCTCGCGAGGTGTTTTGGGGGATGCCCGACGACAACGGCAAAGTGAATATCGTGAGCGCGCAGATACTCGACGACGGTAAATTTGTGGCTCCTACCCCCGTGGGCGACAACCTTGGCGAAGGCGGAAACGCCGACTACATGTATATGATGCCCGACGGAATGACCTTCTATTTTGCCAACGATGGCGAGAACTCGCTCGGTGGATACGACATATTCATGTCGCGCCGCACATCCGACGGCACCGTGCTCGACCCCCAGAATGTGGGCATGCCATATAATTCCATATCCAACGATTACATGCTCGTAATCGACGAAAACGCCGGACTTGGCTGGTGGGCCACCGACCGCAACAACCTCGACGATGAAGTCACGATATACATTTTCGTGCCTAACGCCACACGCGTCAACTACGCCCCTGACGATGAAATGCTGCGCGAATATGCTTTGCTCACCGACATATCGCTCACCCAAAGCGGCGATGTTGATGCTAATGAGCTGCTCAGCAATCCCGCGCTCAGCGAGGCATCAAAAAGCGATGACGGCGCTGTGGAATTCATGCTGTCGATGCCAAGCGGCGCTGTATACACGCGCCTGTCGCAATTCCGCAATGCCCAGGCTAGGCAAGCCATGCAGCAGTATCTGGCGCGCAACAATGATCTGAACCTGATGCAGGCCCAATTGCGAGCCATGCGCGAGCGCTATGCGCAGGGCGACCGCTCCGGGGCCGACGACATATTGTCGTTAGAAAAAAGAGTATTGGCCGCAAAGCCAATACTCAAGCGTCTGCGCAACCAAGCCATCCAGTGGGAGGCTGAGTCGCTGTGATTCTATGCGATGCTGAGGACTGATATCGTCAGCTGAGCGATATCGACTCGTCGCCAATCGTTATCTGATGCTCTTTGTAAAGCCGACCGAGCGCTTTCTTGAAGTCTTTTTTCGATGCGCCAAACTCTCTGTTTATCACCTCGGGGTCTGTCTTGTCGCTAAGAGGCAGAGTGCCACCCGCTGCCTTTAGTCGTTTGATAATCACATTGGCCAATTCGCCGGTGCGCGCTTGCGCCACGTCGCCGAGCGTAAGGTCGATTTTTTCGTCATCGCGTATCTTCTTTACGCAAGCGGTTACGGTGGATTGCAGCTCCAGTGGACGGTGCAGCTCGTTTTGGTATATCATGCCGTGATGCAGGTTGTCGACAATGCACTTGTAGCCAATGTCGCAGTGCTCGTACACAAGCGCCTTCACTGGGTCGCCGATATTATAGCGGGGAATCACATTGCCCAAGAATTTTTCGATTTTCGATGAAGCTACGATGCGCTTCGAAGCGTCGTCGAGGTAAACGTACACTAAATACACTCCTCCTTGGCGCATGCGCATGCGCTGCTCAGCGAATGGCACCAGCAAGTGCTTTGCTTCAAGGCCCCAGTCGAGGAATGCCCCAACGCTGTTCACCTCAGCCACTTGCAGGATGGCGAATTCGCCCACAAGCGCAAAAGGGTGTTCGGTAGTTGCCACGAGCCTGTCCTCAGAGTCGGGATATACAAAAACGTCAACTTCGTCGCCCGGATGGGCCTCGTCGGGGAGGTATTTTGCCGGCATCAGCACTTCTTTGTCGTCGCCCATGTCGAGATAGGCTCCGAAGTCAACCATTCGGTTGATTTTAAGATGGTTGTATCGTCCAATTTTTATCATGGTGTGTAAAAGTTAGTCCCAAATATCTTAACGTGGAAATTAATCAATATGTTTTGCCCACCACCCAATTTATTTTCGGAAACATATATAGCTGTTTTGAGGTTGTTAGTTTCGTTTCATGAATGTTGGAGTACCAGTGACAAATGTAATATAAATCCGCCTAAATCACAAACAATATTTTTTAGAGACCAAAAAAACTGTAATTTTGCGGCGGAAAATACAAATAACGTCGATGAATTCATTTACCGGAGAGATAATATCATTGATTGTAGCCGTATCGTGGACCATCACAGCCCTGGCTGCCGAAAAGGCGAGCCGCTACGCCTCGGCTCTTACCATGAATGTGGTGCGCATGTGCATAGCCATCCCGCTTTTCCTGCTTTTACTGGCCGTGGCCACCGGGTGGTGCTTCCCCCGATACGCCGACGCAGCCACATGGTGGTGGCTGTCGCTGGCCGGCTTGGTGGGATACGTATTCGGCGACATATGCCTATTCCGATCGTATCAGGAGATGGGCTCGCGCTACGGGCAATTGTTCATGACGCTTGCCCCGCTATTCTCTGCGGTGGGAGGTTGGATGGTGTTTGGCGAAGCATTGCCTCCTGTCACATGGCTTGCCATAGCGCTGGTGCTTTGCGGCATAGGCATGTCGGTGTTTGGCAGAGCCGGGTCGGGGGCATCGCATCTCCATCTCAAAATCACCCCCTTGGCAGCGCTCTTGGGCATAGGCGCTGCAGCAGGCCAAGGCATAGGCTTGGTGATAAGCAAGATAGGCATGCTCAGCTACAATGCGGCTCTACCTGTGGGGGTGAGCGAGGAAAGCGTGATGATGCCCTTTGCCGCCACGCTGATACGCTGCATCGCCGCCTTGGTGGGCTTCACAGCCATAATGCTGATTAAGCGCAAGGCTGCTGCCGTGCCGGTGATGCTGAGATGCCGCAAGGCGATGACATACATGACCATTGCCACTGTGTTTGGCCCCGTGCTTGGCGTCAGCCTATCACTCTTGGCCGTTATGTACACATCCACAGGCGTAGCCGCAACATTGATGGCGCTTGTGCCGATATTCATATTGCTGCCCTCGGTGGTGATTATGCACCAGCGCCTTACGGTGCTTGATGTAGTGGGCGCGCTCACTGCGGTAGGCGGCGTGGCACTCCTTTTCCTGTAAAAAATCCGGCGCGGCGTCACATGTGTGACACTGTGCCGGAAATATTATTTCACATAGGAGAATGCGTCTCCTGTTTATAATTTTAACGAGACTGACAACAATTAAGAAGATTTCATATCCGAAAACCTGCAACGACGCACAATGTCATTGCAGGCTTTTGGTGTGTTTTGGAAAATGTTGTAACTTTGCGGTCGATATGGAAGCTAATTCAAAAATCTATGTGGCCGGACATCGCGGAATGGTGGGATCGGCCATCGTGCGTGAGCTTAATCGACAAGGGTATACCAACATCATCACACGCACCCATAAGGAGCTTGACCTAATAAATCAACAAGCAGTTAACGATTTCTTTGCCGCCGAGAAGCCGGAATACGTATTCCTGGCTGCTGCAAAAGTAGGCGGCATTGTTGCTAACCAGTCGGCTCTCGCTGATTTCATGTACGACAACATTATGCTTGAAATGAATGTAATCAACGCCGCATGGCGCAATGGCTGCAAAAAGCTTGAATTTCTCGGCTCATCCTGCATATATCCTCGCATGGCACCGCAGCCCATGCCGGAGTCGTGCCTGCTGACATCGTCGCTTGAGCAGACCAACGAGGCATACGCCCTCGCCAAAATCAGCGGCCTGAAATATTGCGAGTACCTCAATCGCCAGTACGGCACCGATTACATATCGGTGATGCCTACCAACCTCTACGGTTCTAACGACAACTACCACCCCGAGCACTCGCATGTGCTTCCGGCGCTGATTCGTCGTTTCCACGAAGCCAAAGAGCAGGGCAAATCCGAAGTGACGTGCTGGGGCGACGGAAGCCCTATGAGGGAATTCCTTTATGTTGACGACCTTGCCAACCTATGCGTGTTCTTGATGAACAACTACAGCGGCAACGAGACAGTGAACGCCGGCACGGGCAAGGAATTGACGATAAAGGAGCTTACTGAGCTTGTGGCCGAGGTTGTAGGCTACAATGGCAAGATACTTTGGGACACGACACGCCCCAACGGCACGCCTCGCAAGCTGCTCGACGTGTCTAAGGCAAAGAGCCTGGGATGGACATATCGCATAGAGCTTTCCGAGGGCATACGCCTGGCCTATGAAGATTTTCTCAGCAATCCTATGAGAGCAGAACGATAACTTACAATAGCAGAGATGATAAAATTTGATTGTGACTACATGTGCGGGGCGCATCCCGAGGTGCTGGAGGCGCTGATTGCCACTAATTCGGATCAGACACCCGGCTATGGCGCGGATAAATACAGCGAGGAGGCTAAGCGCTTGGTGCGCGAGGCATGCGGCGCGCCCGATGCTGAGGTGTATTTCTTTGTTGGCGGCACGCCTACAAATGCTACTGCCATCGATGGCATGCTAAAGCCTTACCAGGGCGTGATTTCCACCGAGTTGGCTCATATAAATGTGCACGAGGCCGGTGCAATCGAGGCATCCGGGCACAAAATACTCACAATTAGGAATCATCAAGGCAAACTGTCGGCTAACGATATTGATGAATTCATGCTATCCTTCGTGATGGACGATACGAATGAGCACATGGTGGAGCCGGGCATGGTGTACATATCATTTGCCACCGAGGTAGGCACAATCTACACCCTTGCCGAGCTCGAGGCGCTGCGCAGCGTGTGCGACAAATACGGCTTGCTGCTATATCTCGACGGTGCGCGCCTGGGCTATGGCTTGGCAGCGCAAGGCTGCGATGTGACTCTGCCCGACATCGCGCGCCTTTGCCACGTGTTCTATATCGGCGGCACCAAGCAGGGTGCTCTCTTTGGCGAGGCGCTTGTGGCTAAGCCCGGTGTGCTCAGGCGGTTTGCGTCGATGATGAAGCTGCATGGCGCAGTGCTGGCCAAAGGCCGCCTGCTCGGCGTGCAATTCTGCGCTTTGATGCGCAATGGCCTGTACATGCGCATCAGCACTCACGCAGTGGACCTTGCCATGCGCCTTCGCAATGCCTTTGAGCACTGCGGCTATTCCCCGTTGTATGATTCCCGCACGAATCAGCAATTTTTCGAGCTGCCCAATGCGTTGATTGAGCGTTTGGCAAAAGAAATGTCGTTTGAGCTGTGGGGGCCGAGCGGCGCGCATAGCAGCAATGTGCGGTTCGTTACGGGGTGGGAGACAACAGAGGCCGACATTGAGCGGTTGTCGCAAATATTGCGTGATGAGCACTGACAAGCATAGTGCGCTCCACGCAGCCGCTCCGGTGCGCAGAAGGCATGTGGTGCTGGATGCGCTGCGCGGATTCGCCCTCATAGGCATATGCTTGGCCAACTTCCCGGAGTTTTCGCTCTACACATTCCAGGAGCCTGAGACTGTGGCCGCGATGCCTTCGGCTGGTATCGACCGCGCTGCGCATTGGCTGTTGCTCTATTTTGTCGACGGCAAATTCTACACCATATTCTCCCTTCTCTTCGGCATAGGCTTCTCAATCATTTTGTCGAATGCCATCGAGAAGGGCATCGACGGCAATCGGCTTTTCTTTCGCCGCATGTTTGGCTTGGCTGTTATAGGCGCTCTGCATCTGATGCTGCTCTGGAGCGGCGACATATTGCTGCTCTATGCCCTGATGGGCATGCTGTTGCCTATATTCATGCGCTTGCCCGACCGCAAGCTGCTTGCTTGTGCGGGGGTGCTTCTCGCGCTGCCCGTGGCATGGGATACGGTGGCATGGCTTCTGTCGGCCGACCCGGCTGCCTGGTGCTACGATGCATGGTGGCGCATGGCGGGCAGATACGGCATCGACGAGCAGAACTTCCCCACGTGGCTGCGCGATGCCCGCTCATACGGCGACGTATGGGCATTTCTTGCGCAGGGCGCGGTGGAGCGCATGTGGGAATTCCTGGATAGCAGCCGCTACTTCAAGGTGCTTGGCCTGTTCCTGATAGGCGCATGCATAGGAAGGCATCGCGTGTATGCTCGCCTTGATGAATACAAGCGGCGGATACGTCGCGTGGCTTGCGTGTGCATGGCTATCGGCGTGCCGTTGTCGGTGATTTACGCATTGGTTGGCATAGGCATTTTCGAGGTTGTAAAGCCGGTGAAGAGCCTTGTTTACTTCGTGAGCGTTTATCCGACGGGAATTGGCTATTGCGCTTTGTTTGCCTTGGCTTACATGAAGTGTCGCGATGCTGCTGCTTGGCGCTTGTTGGCTTATCCGGGCAAGATGGCGCTGAGCAACTATGTGGGCCAGTCGGTGTTTGGCATAGTGACATTCTACGGCATAGGCTTTGGCTATGGAGCGTCGCTTTGCTTGGCAGCCACGTCGCTCGTGGCGCTGGGCGTGCTTGCAGCCGAGACGGCGCTAAGTGCGTTGTGGCTAAGATACTTTACGTATGGGCCGCTCGAATGGCTGTGGCGCATGTGGAATTACGGTCGATTCCTTCCGCTAAGGCGTAAAAGCCGCGATTAGGGCTACTGAGGATTTTGCGACGACGAGTCTTGTGATGCGCCGTCGACATCGGGGCAGGCCGTTTCTTTGTATTACATCTGCCTTAGCCTCGGCCAACGTTTTTACGCCTACGCTGCCCACATTATATTCCTTTAGCAGGTTAGATATGCCAAACATCGACTGGAATGGCATGCAAAACACATCAAGCGCCCTTAAAGTTTATGCATAAAAAACGGGAGTGGCGCGATTGCCACTCCCGTTAAGGTATCCTTTTATTTTACTTCCCACTCGAATATTCCTGCGGAATTGTCGTCGGGTAGGGTGATGTTGAGTCGCAGAGCGTTTGTCTTTACCGGGTCGAACATCACGGTGTTTGCGACGCCCTTCACTGTTGCGTACTTGTCGGGGTTGGCGACATCCTGCCATTCTCCTTGCTCATCGAGGTATTGCAGGGTCCAGCTCTTAGGCACGCGGCAACCGCCCCATGGGCCGTCGTCAAACCAATAGACTGTGGATTCGCTCACGGTGGCTGTTTCGGGGAAATGGTATTCGATCCACTCGGTTGTGCCCTGCTTAGGCCACCAGTGGTAGTAGGGGACGCTGCGGTCGTTGCCGTCCTTGGGCACAAGGCGGTCCTTGATTGATGCCAGCGACGAACCCTTGTACGATGCTTCGATTCGGCTCTCAGACGCCAGGGTTGCAGGTTGGGTAGGACGTGACGCAGAAAGTTGCTGCGGCAGCCACACAGCCATGTTGCCGGGCCCGCGATGGTTCCATGCGTAGTAGGGGATTAGCTGCAGCTTCACGTCGTCAGCCTTGAGCTTTCCATTGTCGTCGTAGCCAAGCACTTGGGCATCGGTGTCGAGAGTAACCAGGCCATAAAGCAGGTCGGGGCGCTCAGTGACGGTGTAGGTGGGATTTTGGTTCATGAATACGCTGAGAACGTCGAATTCGTTGTCAGGCCACTCGGCGCAGTACACGATGGGGCCGCGCTCCACGGCTACGCGTCCGCGATCCGCCTCAACGAGATTGTTGGCCTTGACGGTGCGCGGCTCCATGTCGAAGTGCACGTCCACCTTGTCGCCTTTCTTCCATGTGCGGTCGATGCAGAGATAGCCTTTGTCGAGGTAGCCGTCAACGGGCTGGCCGTTGAGAGTAACCTTGTAGCCAAGGCGCTTGCCGTCGGTGTAGCTGTAGAGGTCGCCGGGGGTAGGCTTGTTGTTGACCCACCCGGGGATGCGAATCTTCATGGTGAACTTTCCGGCCTTGTTCTTGTCAACGTTGATGGCAACGTCGCCGTTCCACGGATAGTTGGTCTCTTGGTTGATTGTCAGCTGCTTGCCGTCAACGTCGAGGTCGGCGGTGTTCGACATGAAGAGGTTGACGTAAACGTCGCGGTCCTTTACTGCATACACATATCCGGGCAGAGAGGGTATGAAGCGAGCGATGTTCGACGGGCAGCATGCGCAGCCAAACCAGGGCTGGCGCTGATGCTGGCCCATGGATTCGAGCGGGTTGGGGTAGAAGAACGCGCCTCCGTCGAGCGAAACACCGGAAATAAGGCCGTTGTAGAGCGTGCGCTCCAGCACATCGTAGTATTTCGATTCGCCGTGGAGCAGGAAGAGTCGGTAGTTGACGTAGACATTGCCGATGGCGGCGCATGTCTCGCAATAAGCCGACATGTTGGGCAGCTCGTAGTTGTCGCCGAAGGCCTCGCCGTTGCTTGTGGCACCGATGCCGCCGGTGATGTAGTATTTCTTGTTAACGATGTTGTCCCAGATGTTGTCGATGGCGTGGATGTAGGCAGAGTCGCCGGTTAGGGCAGCCACGTCGGCCATGCCGGCGTACATGTAGGCTGCGCGCACTGCATGGCCCACGGCCTCGTCTTGCTCAATCACGGGCTTGTGGGCCTGGCTGTAGGCATCGCGGCGCGATGTGTAGCCGCGCTTGTCGAGAAAGAATTTGGCTTGGTCGAGGTATTTCTTGTCGCCGGTAACGAGATAAAGCTTGGCAAGAGCCATTTCGGCGATTTGGTGGCCCGGCACGCGCACAATCTGGTCGGGGCCGTCGCCAATGGCGTTGCACACGCAGTCGGCGTATTTGATGGCGATGTCGAGGAAATTGCGCTTTCCGGTGGCCTGATAGTGGGCGATGGCGCCTTCCACCATATGGCCAAGGTTGTAGAATTCGTGGCTGAGGTCTTCAACAGCCTCCCAGCGCTGGGAGCCTGCCCACGGATGCGGATGCTTGGGGTTCATGGTGCGTGCGGTGTAGAGGTAGCCGTCAGGCTCTTGTGCTGCTGCCACGATTACGAGCACGCTGTCGATATAGCGGTCGAGAGCAGGGTCGGGATACGTCTGCATCAGGTAGCTTGCGCCCTCGATGGTTTTGTACACGTCGGTGTCGTCGAATGAATAGCCACCCACTTCGATAGTGTCGCTTGGGTGTGCGGCGTTGACGAAGTTTTGGTAGCGTCCTTCCGATTCGCATTTGCTGAAAGCCAGAGGGATAGTCACCTCGCGGCTTGCTTTGAGGCGCTGTCCCCAGAAATTGTCGGTGACATGCACAGAAGTGAATGGCACGGGGTCGATGGGATAGCCGTGATGCGAAGCGCTCGTCGACTTGGCGCCAGCCGTCATTAGGCACAAGCCTGTCAGCATCAGGGCAGAAATCGTTGTTCTCATTGCAATTTATTTTAATTCATAATTCATAATTCATGATTCGTGGCAACTAATTTCCGAAGGGAATGTATTCGTCCCAGAAGCGGACAGAGTGGATGTAGCCCGAGAAAGGCCACTCGCGCTCGGCGTTGCGTCCCAGCGTAACGTATTGCGCAGGCTTCACCAGAAGCTGTATGTCCTTTTCGCTCACAAGCTTGTCGTTGATGTACACGCGCTCGATGCGGCCGTCGAATGCCACGTATATGCGTTGCCATTTGCCTTCAAGGTCCTTCACGTCGGGCCAGCCGGCGTCCTCGTACCAGCCGTAGTGCTGCATCACGCCGCAGCGAGGCTCTGTGCCGTTCACGCCCATGATCTTCTCAAGCTCGTCGTGCGAGGTGGTGAGGTCGATGTAGCATTCGTTGAGGTCGATTTCCGGATTCAGAATCCATGCTTCGAGAGTGTAGGGAGCGTTGTCGCGCACCGTGGCAGGCAGCGAGAACGAGGATGTGAAATGCTGCTTGCCGTCGAATCGCAGGCCCTTGCGGCCCTCGATTGTCTCCACCACCACGGGTTCGGAGGCAAGTTCGTAATATCCGTCTATGCCGTTGCCGTTGGGTATGTAGCCCACGGTGTCGTCCTCGGCAAATAGGTCGGCGTTGATGTCGACGAGCAGTCCGTGGGGCACGCGCTCAGCCACCGGCATGCGCACGATGTCCGACTTTGCGTCATGCTCGCGCTCGGCAGGCATTAGTTCCCAATTGTAATATCTAAGATTGGCGAGATACAAGTCCTTGTCGCCTGAGTTGATGGTGATTTTGCCATTTGACAGGGCAGCCTCCAGATCAGCGGGCTTCCATTCCTTGCCGTCGTATTCGATAGCCGAGATGGTGTGAGGCTTAGATGGCGACAGCAAGGCATTCTCCATCACCAGCACCGTGCCTGGCTCGAGATGCAGGGCGTCGCGTCCGCCCACGCGCACTTGTCGGCCCTTGCCGCTCTTTATGCTGAAAGCGCCGCCAAGTTGGCCTTGGTTGTTGCTCCATTTGTTGCCGTCCCAGTCGCTTCCGGTGAGGCCGAGCCACTGCTGGGGACATGAGTCCTCGATAGTTGAGAAGGCCTTCACGTTCCATATCGCGCCACCGAATCCGGCCTTTTGTCCGCCGGTGAAGGTGATGCGCACGTAGCGCGCCTTAGCGTCGCCGAAGTCCACCATTGGGCTGCCTGCCAGGCGGTTGGCGCGCTTGTCGGCGAATACCGTCCAGTTTTTGCCATCCTTCGATGTTTCAATCAGGTATTGGTAGAACTGCGTGCCGTATTCCCATTGCGTCCACAGTGTCTTTATGTCTTGCACCTTGCCGAGGTCGAGCTCAATCCATTCCTGACCCATGCCGGCCGGGCGCCAAAGGGTGCCGTTGTTGTCGTCAACAGCGTATTCGGGCACGAAATCCTTGTCGTAGTAAGACGAAGCAGTCACCTTTGCTCCATAGGCAAGGTTGGGCGACGTCACTTGCAAGGGAGCAAGCGCTCCTATGCCCCTATGAGTGGGCGTAACCGTCATGATTGACCCGTCGGGCGCGAATTCCATCTTGTCGATGCAGAGTTGGCGGTGGAAGCCACGGTTGGAGTGGGGATTGTCGTGGCGGTGGTACACAATATAGTATTCATTATCGCCCATCGAAAGCACGCTGTGGTGGCCAGGGCCGTGCACTGTGCCGTCTTCGTTGGTGCGCAGGATTGCGCCCTGATATGTGTACGGGCCAAGCGGCTGTGTGGAAGTGGCGTATTGCACGTGGTAGGTGCTGTCGTGGCACGATTCGCTTGAATACATAAAATAATATGTGGAGTCGCGCTTAAGCACGAAGGGAGCCTCGAAGAATTTAGTGGCTTCGGTGTTGGGAATCAGGCGTGTCTCAGAGAAGCCCTTCATGTCGGGGTTGAGCTTGCCCGAGCCGCAGCCGAAGCCGTCGTAGATGCCCCATGTGCCCCAATACATATATATAGAGCCGTCATCGTCGACGAAGGTCTGGCCGTCGAGGGTGATGGCGCCGGTGACAAAGCGGTCGGGCACCAGCACCGCCTCGCTTTCGCCGAGGATATTCTGCCAAGGGCCGCGAGGGGTGTCGCCCACGCCCACGTGTATCTGGCAAGGCTGGCAGTAGGCATAGTAGTATTTGCCGTCATTCTCGTTGAGCATAACGTCGGGTGCCCATATCCAGTGGCTGTCGGGCCAATTCATGGGCATGAGCGTCCAGTTGACGAAGTCCTTGCTGGTCCACAGCTGTGCGGGGCCGAAGCCGGCGCCCGAGCCGTCGGTGGTGGCGTAGACATAGAACGTGTCGCCGAATTTCTTCACCGTGGGGTCGGCGAAATAGCCCGGGATGAAGGGGTTCATGGCGCCGGGCGCATTGTACTTCACGTCGTCGGCCCGAGCAGAAGCGAGGCACAGGACGGCAGCAAAGAGAGTGAATGTTTTTTTCATTGCAAATGCAGATTTTTTCATGGCAAAATAGAGCCGGGAAATGTAGTTTTGACTGGCGTAAGAAGATGTACTCACAAAGTTAAAAATAAAAATTCAAATAAAAACGCCTATTTGCACAAAATCTATGTAAAATATGTCCAAAACAAGGGGTTGGACAGTAGAGTTGGACGATTTTTTCAGTATTTTGGACGGTAGTTTTATCCCTATGTATTAAAGATTCTTAATTTTGCGATATTAAAATTGATAATTGTCTAAACCAAGAAAAAACTACATTCAGCCAATGAGACCAATTGTTCACATTTTAGGGTTAGCGTTCGCCGCCGCGCTGGCGTCGTGCAGCCCGGGTGTCTACACGAGTCCGAATGCTCAGGTCAAGGAAGTGCCGTTCACTGCCGTGCATATCAACGACGGCTTTTGGGCGCCGCGCATCGAAACTAACCGCACCGTATCGATTCCGTCGGCCTTCCACGAATGCGAGGTTAACGGACGCTTCGACAATTTCGCCATCGCCGGCGGCCTGAAGAAGGGCGAGCACCGGGGCGACTTCCCGTTTGACGATACCGACCCGTACAAAATCATCGAAGGCGCCAGCTACTCACTGGCCGTGCATTACGACCCGCAACTCGATGCCTACCTCGACAGCGTGATTACGTTGATAGCCGCTGCGCAGGAGCCCGACGGCTACCTTACCACATGCGTCACCAACAAATGCGAGCGCCTGTCGGGCTGGTGGGGCACGCATCGCTGGGAGAAGGTGAACTCGCACGAGCTCTACAACAGCGGCCACCTCTATGAGGCTGCTGTGGCCCATTACCGCGCCACCGGCAAGCGCACGCTGCTCGACGTGGCAATCAAGAATGCCGACCTCGTGTGCGAGACATTCGGCTTGGGCGAAAACCAGATTCATTACCCGTCGGGCCACCCAATCATCGAGATGGCGCTCGCCAAGCTCTACAAGGTGACCGACGACCCCAAATACCTCGATGAGGCTCGCTACTTCGTCGATGAGGCTGGCCGCCTCTCCAATGGCCGCCGCCCCAGCCAATACAGCCAGGACCACATGCCTATCCTTGAGCAGGAGGAGATAGTGGGACACGCGGTGCGCGCCGGCTACCTCTATTCCGGCGTTGCCGACGTGGCATCGCTGCAAATGGACCCCGAGCTTTTCCACGCGCTTGAGCGCATCTGGAACAACATGGCATCGAAGAAGCTCTACATCACCGGCGGCATCGGCAGCCGCGCACAGGGCGAAGGCTTTGGTCCCGAATACGAGCTGCACAACCACACCGCCTACTGCGAGACATGCGCCGCCATTGCCAACGTGTACTGGAACTACCGCATGTTCCTCGCCACCGGCGACGCTAAATACGCCGACGTGTATGAGCGCGCCCTCTACAACGGCGTGATTTCGGGCGTATCGCTTTCCGGCGACAAATTTTTCTACGATAACCCCCTCGAATCGATGGGCCAGCACGAGAGAGCCCCCTGGTTTGGCTGCGCATGCTGCCCCGGCAACGTTACGCGCTTCATGGCAAGCATACCGCAATATATGTATGCCACCCAAGCCGACGATGTGCTCGTTAACCTATACGCCAAGAGCAATGCCGAAATCGAGACCGAGTCGGGCAAGCTGACAATCTCGCAGGACACCGAATATCCCTGGGACGGCAAGGTAGCGTTCACCATCACTCCTGAGCAGGAGAAAGAATGGGCACTGAGGCTGCGCATTCCCGGCTGGGCCACCGACAAGCCTGTGCCCACCGACCTCTACAGCTACACCGCGCAGGCTTCCGCTCCGTATGAACTGAAAGTGAACGGCAAGAAGGTGAGCGCTATGACCGGCAACGGCTACGCCACCGTGAAGCGCACATGGAAGGCCGGCGACCGCGTGGAGCTCACCCTCCCGATGGAGGTGCGCCGCGTGGCAGCAATCGACAGCGTGGTTGACGACCGTGGCAAGCTCGCCATCGAGCGCGGCCCGGTGATGTACTGCCTCGAAGGCATCGACCAAGCCGACAGCACAGTATTTAATAAGGTGCTTGCGCGCGACGCTAAGTTCACCGAGGCATTCGAGCCCGAACTCCTTGGCGGCGTGATGACTCTAACGGCTGAGGCACAGGAAGTGCAGCCCGACGGCTCGATTGTTCCCGTCACCGTGAAGGCCATACCTTACTCGACATGGAACAACCGCGGTCCGGCAGAGATGGCAGTGTGGATTCCCGAAAAGGCAGAGCGCGCACGCGCCATACCGGCTCCCACTAAGGCGTCTGAGGCAATGATGTTCTCCGAGCCCACGTCGCTCAACTCTTCGGCTCCGGCCGCAACATCCAACTTGCAATGGGCATGGGGCTACAACGACCAGTGGTGCCCCGCATCGAGCAACGATACGTCGAAGCCCTACCACTATTGGTGGCTGCGCCAGGGCACCGAGGAAAACATCTGCTACGGATTCAACGAGCCTACCACCGTGTCGTCGACCGACATATATTGGCTCGACATGGACCACTACGACGGCTGCTATCGCGTGCCTGAATACTGGAAGCTGTATTACCAAAACGACAAAGGCCATTGGGCTGAGGTGAAAACCACGGGCGAATTTGGCACTGAGAAGGACTGCTACAACCACGTCGACTTCGAGCCAGTGAACACCAAGGCGCTCAAAGTGGTGGCTAAGCTGCAGGACGGCCAAAGCGGCGGCGTGCTGGAGTGGAAAGTGGACTAAGCCCCACACATTACAATATATAGAATACAATCAATTCACATTAAATAATTTTACCTAATCTAACCAAGCAAAATGAAACTGCATGCATCTTTAATCTCAAAAAGCATGCTCACTGCTGCGATACTGCTCACAGGCGGAGCGCTGGTGGTCCCATTGACCGCCTCTGCGCAAAGCGCGGGCACGCAGCAGACGCAAAGTGTGGTTACCGGCACCATCACTGATGTTGACGGCGAACCAATCATTGGCGCGAGCGTATTAGTTAAGGGCCAAGCCATCGGCGTGTCATCCGACATCGACGGCCGATTCACTATCAAGGCCAAGGTGGGCGATGAGCTCAACATCACGTCGGTAGGTTATCTGCCCAAGACAGTGAAAGTGACCTCGAAACACATCGACGTCGTGCTCGAAGAGCACTCGCAGGTGATGGACGAGGTAGTGGTTATCGGTTACGGCACACAGCGCAAGGGCGACGTCACCTCGGCTGTTGCCAGCGTAAAGGCCGAAGACTTCAACATCGGTAAGATTGGCGACGCAGCCGAGCTCGTAAAGGGCAAGATCGCCGGTCTGTCAATCACTAATTCATCAGGTAACCCCACAGCCGGATCGTCAATCCGCTTGCGCGGTACAACCACCCTCACGGGAAGCGTGTCGCCCCTCATCCTCGTCGACGGAATCGAGGGCGGCCTCAACACAGTGGCTCCAGAGAACATCGAATCAATCGACGTGCTGAAGGACGCATCTGCTGCCGCCATCTACGGTACTCGTGGCGCCAACGGCGTTATCCTCATCACAACCAAGAGCGGCAAGCGCGGCTCCAAGGCTTCCGCTTCTTATGCCAACTATTTCTCCTTCTCGAAATGGAGCAAGACAGCCGAGTTCATGGATGTGAACGACGTAATCTTTGGTCGCACCAACCAGAGCTACGCAGGCTATGAGACCGACTGGATGAAGGCAATTACCCGCAAGGCTGGCTTCAAGCACAACCATGACTTCCAGGTGAGCGGCGGCACCGACAATGCCACATATTCAGGCAACTTCTCCTACCAGAAGGAAGAAGGCATCATGCGCGGCTCCGACAACGAGCGCATGCGCTTCCATGTCGACTACACCCAATTCCTCTGGGACGATATCCTGAAAGTGAACTTCAACGCATTGGTTACTCGCCAGAAATACTCGCTCAACTCGAGCGACTACGCATATCGCCAGGCCGTGATCCGCAACCCCAGCGAACCGGTGTACAACGACGACGGCAGCTACTACGAGAACTTCGAAAAACTGCAGTACTACAACCCCGTAGGCATCCAGAACGAATATTTCGGCAACGTGCGCAACCGCATGAGCCAAATCACGGGCAACATCACATTGGAGCCCATCAGAGGATGGCAGACCAACGTGATGCTCAGCTGGAACGAAAGCACCTCCACCGCGGAAAGCTTCACCACGCCTGAGCACTACAGCCTCGTCACTCAGAACGACTACAACGGCTATGCAAGCAAGAGCGAAGGCACAAGCATAAGCAAGACCATCGAGGCAACATCGCGCTACAACCATACATGGAACGGCGTGCACCGCTTCGACGCTCTGGTCGGCTATAGCTACCTCTACAACGAATACGACGGCTTCAACGCCGGCAACGGTAACTTCTCAACCACCGCATTCCTTTGGAACAACCTCAACAACGGTTCGCTCCTTACCGAAGAAGAGCGCCACGCAAGCGTTGGTTCGTACAAGAATGACAACACTTTGATTGGTTTCTTCGGGCGCATCAGCTACGGCTACGACAACCGCTACAACTTGATGGTGTCGTTGCGCCATGAAGGTTCTTCTAAGTTCGGCGCCAACCACAAGTGGGGTAACTTCCCCTCGGCATCGGCAGGCTGGAACATCATGAACGAATCATTCTGGAAGGAAAGCAGCATCAGCCACATCATGAACGAATTCAAATTCCGCGTGGGCTATGGCGTTACCGGTGTGATTCCCGGCGACTCTTACATGTCGCTCAACCTTTACAAATATGCCGACGCCGGCGATATCCTTAGCCTTGACGGCGAATGGATGAAATCGCTTGAGGTTAAACAAAATTACAACCCCGACCTGAAGTGGGAGACAACCCGCGAGCTCAACTTCGGTATCGACTACGGATTCTTCAACGACCGCCTGCATGGTACTATCGACTACTACATTAAGACTACCAAGGACCTGCTCTACGACTACGCAGTGCCCATGCCGCCAAACTTGTACGGCTACACCCTGGCCAACGTAGGCGAAATGCGCAACACCGGTATTGAGGTGCTGATCACCGGCATACCCGTGCATACCCGCGACTTCTCATGGGAGTCATCGCTCACGCTTTCGCACAACAAGAATAAGCTCGTAAGCCTGAGCAACGACCTCTACGAGACCGACAACTTCCAAGAGCTCTGGGGCGGCATCAGCGACCCCGTGTCAGTGCCCACACACTGCATGGAGGTTGGATACGGCCTTGGCGACTTCTGGGGCCTGAAATTTGCCGGCTATGACGTTGACGGCTTCGCCCTGGTTGAGACGCCCGACGGCTTGCAGCAGTTCACCACCGAGCTTAACACACAGGAGAACCGCCAGCGCCTTGGCAATGGTATGCCTAAGCTCATCATGGGTTGGGGCAACACCTTCCGCTACAAGAACTTCGACCTGTCGCTGCAGTTCACAGGCCAATTCGGCTACAAGATTCTCAACGTGCAGCGTGTATTCTACGAGAACAACAGCATCAACTACAACACGCTGAAGAGCGCAGGCGACTTGCATCCGGCCATCAACTACGACGGCACGCCCGCTTACGACGAGAACGGCAACCGCATCATGGTTACACAGAACTCATCGCAGCAGCAAGGCTTCTGGAGCGACCATCTTGAAAACGGCGACTTCCTTAAGCTCACCAACGCTACACTGGGCTACACATTCCCCATCAAGGGCGCCGCAGCCAAGTATATCAGCAATCTGCGCGTTTATGCCAATGCCACCAACCTCTTCACAATCACGAAGTACAAGGGCATCGACCCCGAGGTTGACAACAATTTCCTCACACCCGGCGTGGACAACCGCGACAAATATCCCACCACACGCTCATACACCGTGGGTATGTCTGTAACTTTCTAATCGATAGGAAACAATGAAAAATATCATAAAGAAATCAGCAATGGCTCTCGCTCTTGGCGGCGCGTTGATGTGCTCCACTGGCTGCACCAACCTCGACGAGAACCTCTATGATGTCCTGAGTGAGGATAACATTGACCTCACCAACGAAAAGGACCTCTCGCAGCTGCTCGGCGGCGCAGTTACGCAGTACCGCTACCTTGTCACCGACTGGGGCGGCTTGTGGACACTCGCATGCGTGTCGGCCGACGAGCTCGTAATCCCCAAGCGCATCGAGGTGGGATGGGGCGACCTCTATATCCCTATGTTCAAGCACACATGGGTTTACTCCAACGGTTGCCTTGCCGGACCTTGGACATTCTGCTACCAAGGCATCAGCTACTGCAACATGATTCTCGACGCAATGGGCGAAGAAACCGAAGATAACAGCCAACTGATGTCGCATGTGCGCTTCTATCGCGCAATGTTCTACTGGCATCTGCTCGACAACTTCGGCAATGTGCCCATCCAGACCACTTTCGACACTGAAGCCGGCTACCTGCCCGTGCAGGAAAGCACCGAGGCTGTATACAAGTTCGTAGAGAGCGAAATGAAGGACATCGTCGACAAGATTGGCACCGAGAAGACTTTCGGCTACGGCAACAAGTACGCTGTTGAGTTCCTCTTGGCTCGCCTCAACCTCAACCGCAATGCCCTGCTCGGTTACACCGACAACACCGGCTATGAGAATGCCCTCACTTACCTTGATGACATCATCAACAACGGCGGCTATACCTTGGCATCAGACTATAAGGACAACTTCCGTGAGAATATCAATGACTGCCCCGAGGTAATCTTCGCAATCCCGCAGGATCGCACCCACACCTTCAATTGGATTATTCTCACTTTCGGATTCCCCTACGAGGGCATGAAGGCCTACGGCTCCACAGCCTCGGGCAACTCAGGCCACTGCGCAGTGCCTCAGTTCGTAAAGACCTACGACTCTGACGACAAGCGCCTCCCCGCCACTTGGGCTATGGGTCCGCAATATGAGGCTGTGAAGAATGCCGACGGCACCTACACCCTTGGCGCAGGCGACCCCATCTCATTCTCAATCCACGACTGGAGCGGCACCGGCATCCTCAACTACAACATCGAGTGCCATTCGATCGACAACCCCGGCTGCTACATACAGGAAGGCTATCGCTTCCACAAGTATGAGATTATCGCCGGCACCGACGATGCTTGCACCGCCACTGACATCGCTATGTTCCGCTACGCCGAGGTTCTGCTGATGAAGGCAGAGTGCTTGCTGCGCACCGGCAAGGACGACAACACGGCCGCTGACCTCGTAACAATGGTTCGCCGCCGCGCATTCAGCGACAGCAGCAAGGCCACCGTCACCGCAGCCCAGCTCAAGGCAGGCTCTGTATACGAATACGGCCATGACGAGTACACCACCAGCGCATCTACGGCAGATGAGGGTTGTGTCGACTGGACCACCCACGTCACCACCTACGAAGGCGGCGCCGACATCGAATTTGGCGGCCTCTTCGACGAATACGGATGGGAATTTGCAGGCGAAATGCAGCGTCGCACCCACATGCGCCGCTTCACCCTCACAGGCGGCGGCAACGTATACAACCGCAAATCCTACTTCTGCAAGGACGGCACTGCATCAGAGGACTATCGCGACTTCTTCCCGATTCCCGAGGATGCAATCAAGTCGAACATCAAGCTTGTGCAGAACCCCGGTTATTAAATCTTAAGCATAATCAATCATGAAAAAAATAGCATATTTATTTCTGTTGCCTTTGCTTGTGACGCTATTCGGCGGCACTCTGGCAAGCTGCGGCGACAACAACGGCTTCAGCGACCTGCACTTTCTCACCGATGAGGAGATGGCAGAGCTGCAACGCCAACAGCACGTGCGCGACTCGCTTCTCGCCGTGATCAATGCTGACGTGGTGCTATATTACACCCTGACGGATTACCCGCAGAGCAACTGGGGCAGCACTAAGCTTTACATCGACATTGCGAAGGCTGCTGAGCTCTTCGAGCTCACCGAGGCCGAGGTTTACGCCGGCATCTACAAGGACAGCAATGCTCCCAGCATCCAGGGCTTCTGCATCCAGGGCTCAACCCACAACGACTACATGACAGCCTCAACCACTAACGGCCCGTGGGGACACTGGTGGACTATCAAGGGCGATGTCTGCGACACGTGGAACCAGTCCGACTCGTTCGTCTACACAGAGTGGACCATCGACTGGGACAACGACGACAATCCCCTTTATGAAACCGGCTACTTCTTGATTAACCAAATGCCCGGCGTTTGGGACGTGGGCGCAAAGACACGCATAATCGAGTGCCTCTCTTACCAGAAGAAGCGCATCGCTTACGTGATCGACTACGAAGTGATTGAGCGCGGCGATGTGGTGGCATCAATCGTCAACACGCAGAACGTCACAATCAACTTGAAGCCCAATGTTACTGGCGACTACACGCCGAATGCTGTGAAGTTCGACCTCTCACAGACCCTCTCCGACCTTGGCGTATCGTCGCTTGGCGATGAGAACCTGATTGCTTACAAGCCTGACGGCAGCTGGGAACAGGAACTGCAAGACAAGGGCTGGTGGTTCGACAAGAACGGCTATGTAGGCTCATGGGGCGACAATGCAAGCGTATGGGTAAGCTACGGATACTTGGAGGACGATGAAATTGGCGTATGCGTGATGCCTAACAACGGCTATGCAGGCGGCGAAAGCGTAGAGATTAGCTTCTGCTTCATCGCTAACAACAAGATCGAGGAAATCAGAATCACTGTCAACATCGTTGACGGCGACGATCCCAACTCGGCCACTGTAGTGGGCACCCAGGACTACACCTTCGACATAATGCTCGACCCGGCAGCAGGCTACACCCCCACGCCTCTCAAGTTTGACCTTGCTACCACTTTGGCTCACCTCGGATGCTCAAGCCTCAGCGACGCATATTTCATTACCACAAATGAAGACGGCTCATACACGATGTCGCTCAATGCCGACATGGGTTACTGGATGGACAAGAGCGGTCCGATTGGCGGCTGGGGCAGCGATGCCAGCGTATGGCTGAGCTACGGCATGCTCGAGGATGATGAAATCGGCGTATGCCTCATGCCCGATGCTGACGAAGTAGGCGATGAATTCCATCACACCGTAGGCTTCTTCTACGATGGCAAGATTGAACTCATCAACATCGATATCAACGTAATCGAGTATGGCTACGATGATCCCGAAACAGCTCCCGAGGGCTCGCCCACAACCGACACTGTGCTCGACATCACCATCAACAAGGCTTGGGATGATTGGTACGGCGCAGAGGAGCAAGACATACGTGAGGCTCTGCGCCAAGCATTCAAGATGACCACGCACGAAATCTACATGGCATCGCTCGATGGCTCGCTCCGCCTCTACAATAAGGAAATAGTCAGTGAACCCTACACAACCGGCGGTTCATCAACAGAAAACTGGCTCGACCTCAACGGCGACTTAGCATGGTATGGCGACGGAAGCGCTGTATATTGCGGACTCGACATCTCAAATGACTACATCACGATCTATGCCGGCAACTACCCCGATGAAGAGCTGTGTCCGCAGAACTCCACTGTAAAGACTACCTACATCGTAAGCTGCAACAGCGGCATCGTGACCATCAACATAACTATTAACATCGGCGCCGCTGAAGAAGCAACCGAATAAAATAGATAAATAAGATGAAATTTAGGAAGATAATATCGCTTATATCTGTGACCTGCCTGGCCCTCGGGGCCAGCGCAGTGTTCACTGCGTGCGATGACGACGACAACGGCATGACCGTGTACACTGATGCTCTGACAGTAGAACAGGGTCAGGCTCGCGCATTCTATTTTGAAGAAGGAGCGTCGTCCGACACAATCAAATTCTCATCGCGCATCGTATGGAAGGCTGAGGTTACGCCGGCATCATCGTGGCTGACCCTTTCGTCAACAAGCGGCGCCGGCGGCTATGTGACAATTGCCATCGATGCCACCGCAAACACTTTGCAGACAGCGCGCACCGCTACTATCAAGCTTATCGCAAGCGGCCAGACCGAGGAGTTCACCGTAACCCAGGCCGCTTCGAGCTATCAATATCTGCAGCCCGAAGATATCCCCAACTACGACAAGTTCTTCAACAACAGCGAGCACGGCGGCGACAAGATGTTGCTTCCCGACAGTGAATTCTCATTCTACCGCTACGCTGAGTCGGAGCACTTCTTCGTATTCTGGAGCTCATACTTCGGTGATGACCCCAACAGCGCTGACCTGGCTGATGGCGATCGCGTTGATATCGACGACCTCCTCAACAAAGCAGAGCAGTTCTTCGACACCAACATCAATGTACTTGGCATGGCAGTGCTTGGACAAGGCAAATCCTATCTCGACCAGTACAAGATGCAAATCTATATCCTTAATCCCACTTCAGAGTGGTGGGTGGCAACCGGCAGCGGCTATGACAACGTGATTGGCGCCCTGTGGGTGACTCCGGCTACCTGCCAGCCCGTAGGCTCGACCATCGCTCACGAAATCGGCCACTCGTTCCAGTACCAGGTGTATTGCGACAAACTGCTGCAGGGCGCAGCTGACGACTACACCCACGGCTGGCGCTACGGCTTCTACGGCAACGACGGCTCAGGCAACGGTGGCTGCGGCTACTGGGAGCAGTGCGCTCAGTGGCAGTCGTTTCAGGACTATCCCGATGAGCAGTTCACCACTTACAACTATGACGTGTGGATTAAGAACGCACATCGCCACTTCCACCACGAGTGGATGCGCTACGCGTCATACTGGCTGCAGAGCTACTGGGTAGAGAAGCAGGGCATCGCATCGTATGGCCGCCTGTGGCGCGAAAGCGAATATCCCGAGGATGCAATTGAGGCTTACACCCGCATCTACAACGGAGGCAACTACCAGACCACTCGCGAGGAGCTCTTCGACTATGCAATGAAGATGGCTACGTACGACCTCGACTTGCTGCCCACAATTAAGAGCAACTACATAGGCACCTATAAGACCACTCTGCTGAAGAACGACGAAGGCTACTACCAGCCCACGCTGAGCTGCTGCCCCGGCGCAACAGGCTTCAACGTAATCGAACTTAACGTGCCCGACGGCGGCGGCCAAGTGTCGGTTGACTTCAAGGGTCTCGAGAGCGGCGCTCCGCTGCTTGCCGACGATGCCGGCATACACCTCGACGGCGACGGCGTGGCCACAACCTACACCACAACCACCTACAATGCATACAGCACAGCAGGCTGGCGCTATGGCTTCGTGGCATACGACGGCGCTACTCGCACTTACAGCGAAGTTGGCAAGGATGTAGATGGCAACCTTTCGTTCAACGTTCCGGCTAATGCCACCAACCTCTACTTCGTAGTGCAAGGCTCGCCCGAGACTTACGTTCGCCACGGCTGGGACGAGAACCCCACCAACGACGAGATGTTCCCCTATGCAGTTAATTTCAATGGCACAAAGATAAGCGGCATCGTCGATATTGACTACGACGCTGAGCCCACCAACGTTGACGTTGAGTACACATTCAATTGCGATGCTTCCAACACTGTGGATTACTATCTTGGCTCAATCGACCTTGGCTCGAGCTTCGACATCTGCCAGGCATTCGTGATGACAGGCGACGTGCTTGCCTCCAAGATGCAGGCCGTAGGCGAATCGCCGGCTGAAGGCAAGGTGACGTTGATGAACAAAGAAACCGACGGCAAGTTGACTTCAACAGGTCGTGCCAACAACGGATTCTGGCTCGATGCTGACGGAAACAACAGCAGTTGGGGCGACAATGGCTACATCTACTATGAGATTAACGGATCTGTTCTTGACTATGGTCAATATCCCGGCCACTGCGAGGCTGGCAAGAGTTACGAGTTGCGTCCTACTCTGGTGTACATCCTTGATGGCGTCACTTACACAGCCAATATCAAGATTACTCTGAACTATTGATTGTAAGAATCCTCTAACGAAAGTGTGCTTGCTCCCAAAATGCAGGGAGCAAGCACACATTTCACAATATATGAAAAGAAATTTTTACTTATATCTAATATTTGCAATTGCTTTGGCTTCGCTTGCTTCTTGCTCGTCGAGCGATGAGCCTGAACAAAGCAAGGGCGGCATCACTTCAGTGAAGGGAGAGTGGGTGTCCGCTACCGATTACATAGGCACGCTGCAGCAAGTTGACGGCACTTGGCAATTCATTTGGTCCGACTCGGAAAATCCGGGCCAGTTCGACTTGGCCTCTAACCAGACTGCAGAAGTCACTTTCTACAATTGGCGCGACGAATTTGAGGAGTACGCATCGGGATGCAAAATCACCGGCTACTACCGCACCACCGCCATTGAGACCTTCTCCGGGAACGATGATGAAAAACTCTACATAACATTCCAGGTGACGCAAATGGGCCCGTACCCCGAGCCTGACCCTGCGCTTCCTACCGACGAAGAGTATTCGCTCATAGCTGGCACTCTGTATGTATATACAGATGGTGGCGCATCGATCACGTCGAAAGACACATACGTCAACGCCACTATTTCGCTAACTCACGACAACGAGGCTTGGAACCTTGACCAGGTGACAGGCGGCATTCGCGGACGCGGCAACTCCACGTGGCTTTGGTACCCCAAAAAACCTTACCGCATAAAATTCGACAAAAAGCAGTCGATGATGGGCTTGCCTAAAGCGAAAAGTTGGGTGCTCCTGGCTGAATACCGCGACCCAACCGACTTGATGAACACATACGTATTCGAGCTCGGCCAGCTTATGGGCATGCCATACACCAACCACAACCGATACGTAGAACTAATACTCAACGGAAAGACACAAGGACTTTATCACCTGACCGAGCAGGTGCAGCAGCACGAGCACCGCGTCAACATCGACGAGGAGAGTGGCTACTTGATACAACTCGATACTGACGACGGGCCCGACTTGTCGCCCGACGCAACCGACAATTTCTGGTCGGAGCACTACCGAATGCCCGTGTGCGTGAAGAATCCCGACGAGCCTTCGGCGACTACGCTGAGCGAAGTGAAGGCCTCGCTTGGCAAGCTCGAAAAACTCATTGCCGCTGGCAATTTTGAGGCCATCGAAGAGGAGCTTGACGTGGCTTCGATGATTGACTTCCTTATAGTGCAAGAACTGATTTACAACGTGGAGCTTGACTCGCCGCGCTCGATGTACATGCACAAGGACATCGACGGCGACAAATGGCACATGGGCCCGCTTTGGGACTTCGACGCCGGCTTCGACTTCGACTGGAACAATATGACCACAAGCCACAACTACTTCTCGAGCTATCGCGAACTTGTGATGGGCACCAAGCCGGCCACTCATGCCGGCACAAGCTACCGCATACCCGGCTTCTTCAGCGACCTCTTCAAGATTTCTGAATTCGTGAGCCGCTACAAATCGCGCTGGGATGAGGTGAAGGCCCTGCATGAGCAGGCGTGGGAAAATTCCTATCGCTACTACGACACGAACGCTTCGCTATGGCATGACGACGTAGAATTGTGGCCCATAGGCAAAACCCCCGGCTCGGAAATCAACAAGATGCGCACGTGGCTCGCCAACCGCATCGAGTACCTCGACACTGTGATTGCCGGCTACTAATTTGATTTTACAGTGTGGAATATATTTGTTATTTTTGCCAATGCTATAGAATAATGCCATGAAGATTATCACCATTATCGCTGCTTCGCTTCTTGCCTTCGGCTCTGCTCTTGCTGATGAGCATCAGGAGAAAAAAATATACATACCTCACGACCTGGAGGGCATGGATCTTAACGACCCGGCATCAAAGTGGTCGTTCAAGCGCATGGCCTCTACGGAGAACGTGGTGCTTTTCTGGGCGCCCGGATTCGGCGGCAGCATCGGGGCTGCACCTGAGCTTGAAGGTCACAACATGAATGTGGACATGGCCAACCTGCTCGACCGCCTTGAACAATTCTATCATTTCTTCTACAACGACTTGTCGTTTGTAAAGCCGGGCACTAAGGCCGACGTATACAAGATGATGGTTATGCTCGACTATTCGCTCGATGGCACTGCCTATGGCGGAGACTACGACAGCGAGATTGGCGCGCTGTGGATTGCCCCCAACCGCGTGCAGGATGCTAAGCTCAACTGCATCGCGCATGAGCTTGGGCATTCGTTCCAGAGCCAGATTGCTTGCGACGGCGAAGGCGAGTCGTGGGGCGGCCACGGAATATTCGAGATGGCTTCTCAGTGGATGCTTTGGCGCGTGAATCCCGATTGGCCCACCGACGAAAACTATCACCTCAACGCATTCCGCGACAACACCCACAAAGCCTTCCTGCACATCGAGAATATCTACCGCTCGCCCTACATTCTGGAGTATTGGGCCGAGAAGCACGGCGACCAAGTGATAGCCGACTTGTTCCGTGCCGGCAAGCGCGGCGACGACCCTGTGATTACATACAAAGAAATGTTCGGGCTTTCGCAAGAGCAATTCAACGACGAAATGTTCGACGCTGTGCGCAAGCTCGTGAATTGGGATTTAGACTACGCAAAAGACAACATGCGACCGTATGCCAACGTGTGGCATACGCCTGTCGACACGCTAAAGAACGGCAGAATGCAGCCTTCGCTCTCGGCTGTGCCGGAGGACTACGGGTTCAATTTCATCAAATTGCAGGCACCCGGCGCGGGCAAGAGCGTGACGGTCGATTTTAAAGGGCTCGACAACACGGCAAGGGCCGGGTGGCGCTATGGCATAGTGGTAGTGGACAAGGAAGGCAAGTCATCGTATTCGCCAATGAAAAGCGGCCGTAACGGCAAACTGACATACACTGCGCCAAGTGGCAACGATATAGAGCATCTGTGGCTCGTGGTGATGGGCGCGCCCACTGAGCATCGCAAGCTCCCCGACTTGTACATGCTTGAGGAAAGCGGAGAAAAGCCGGAGCCCAACTCCACATGGAATTATCAAATAAAAGTGACATCGCGTTGATGATGACACTGCGTGCATTCATAGCGTTGCTGCTGATAGTTGCAGGCGCGGCTCCGGCCATGGCTGCCACCGCCTACCAATTTCAGCATTACACAAGCGCTGACGGCCTGCCGTCCAACTGCATTCGCGACATTATCCAAGACGAGGACGGATTCATCTGGCTTGCCACCGACGGCGGCCTGTCGCGATTTGACGGCGTGTCGTTCAAAAATTTCGTGCCTGGCGATGCTGCCCCCGGCATTACCAACGACCCTTTTGTGTCGTCAATGGCAATAAGCAACCACCGGCTATGGATGGCCACTATCAATGGCGTGCTTGTGTACGATTCTGCTCTTGAGCGCCTGGTGTGCCCCGAGCTCAACTACGAAGAAGGCTGCCCCGAAATCGAAGGCTTCATCACCGGCATGGACGTGTGTCCGGCAGGCTGCTTATGGATAGCGTCGGCCAACGGCAGGATATATCGCATCGACGAAGAATTGAACGTCAGAAGCTACGACATGTGCTGCGGAAAGGGCGCAGTCAATACGGTTTACGTTGACAAGCGCGGCGACGTTTGGATCACCGGCTCGCAAAATCAGCCCGGGCTGTACAAATACAATGCTGACCATGGACGCTTTGAGTGCGTGGCAGTGGAAATCGGAGGCAAGAACGTAGAGATTACGTCAAGGGCATTGGCCGAGGACAGCCGCAATAGGATATGGATGGGAATGTCGGACGGAAGCTTGCTATGCATGAATCCGTTCACTGCCTCGGCCGAGCAAATTTCGCTGCGCGGAAAGACTGACATGGGCAATATCCAAAGCATCACGCCGGTGGGCGCAAGCGACCTGTACATAGGCAACGACTTCGGCGTGGTGGTGTACAATTTCGAGAACGGCAGCTGCTACGCCATAAGGCACGATGAGTTGCAGCCGGCCTCATTGTCGGGACAATTCGTCTACCCCATAGTGTGCGATGCCGAGGGAGGGGTGTGGATTGGCACATTCTACGCAGGGCTCAACTATCTTCAGCCTGATATAAAGAGGTTTGAGTCGTCGCGCCACTCCAGATTCGTCAATTCCGTGTCGGGCAATATCATATCATCATTCTGCGAGGACGCACGCGGAAATATCTACATCGGCAGCGAGGATGGGGGCGTGTGCCGGTACGACAAGGCAAGCGACACATACGCCAACTTGGTGCCTGCATGGGGCGTAAGGCCATCGGTCAACGTGCATACGCTTTGCATGGACGGCGATGAGCTGTGGGCCGGCACGTACAGCAATGGCATACTCGTGTTTGACTCACGCACGGGCAGGCAGATTCGTGACATGTCGGCAGTGAAGCGCAGCGACGGAGGCAACATCACAATGTGCTACACCATAAGGCGCGATAAGCAGGGTGACATGTGGATTGCATCGAACAACGAAATCCTGAAGTACGACCGCAAAGCCGACAAGTTCCAATTCGTGAAGAATCTTAATGCCTGGACCACCGACATAAAGGAGGACCAAGCCGGAAGGCTATGGTTCTCGACCCAAGGGCAAGGACTTTACCGCTATGACCGCCACAACGACGAGTGGAAGCAATACAAGCATGAGACAGGCAATCCAAATTCGCTGTCGTATGATCATGTGGCATGCGTCGACTTCGACAACCGTGGCACAATGTGGGCAGCTACCGGCAACGGCCTTGCGCGGTATAGGGCCGAGAGTGACGATTTTGAGTCGGTGTCGGTAGAGGATGCCAACGCCCCGCTGCAATTCGTGAAGGCTGTAGGGGATAATCTATGGATTGGCACCGGCAATGGCCTGGTGCGCTACGAGCCGCTGACGGGGGAGTCAACGCATTTCAGCATTGTGGAGGGCTTGCCCGACAATCAGTTTGCCAATAGCGCTGTGTTTGAGGATTCTGAAGGCGTGGTGTATGCCGGCACAATCAATGGCTACACGCGATTCGTCCCATCGCAGATAGGCACCAACGTCATGGTGCCACCACTCTTTTTTACCTCGCTCGATGTGCTGGGCAGGCATGTCGATGTGGGCGACCCACGACTGCCGCAATCGCTCAACTCAATCGATTGCCTTGAGCTTGGACCCGACGACAACGCATTCAGCATAGCGTTTGCCGCGCTTAGCTACGTGAATCCCGGCAACAACAACTATATGTACAAGCTCGACGGCTTTGACAAAGAGTGGATGACATCGGATGGCAGCAATCGCGCCTCCTACACCAACCTTGCTCCCGGCAACTACACCTTGCGCGTGAAAGCTTCCAACAACGATAAGGTGTGGAATGAGGCCGGCATATCGTTGCCAATCCACATTGCTCCGCGATGGTACAATGAATGGTGGATGCGCGCCATTTACGTATTGATTGTCGGGTGTGGTGTATTCGCCATGCTGCATGTGTTTGCTCAGCGCAGCCGTCGCAAGCATGCCGAGGAAATGGAAAGGCTGAAGACAGTCAAAGAAATGGAGGTGTACCAGTCGAAAGTAAATTTCTTCACTACCATAGCGCATGAGATACGCACGCCGGTGTCGCTAATCATTGGGCCGCTGGAAAGCATAATGAAGTCGCGCTCCGATTTTTCCGAGACGCAAAATGAGGATTTCGACATCATACACCGCAATACGCAGCGCCTGTTGTTCTTGATCAATCAGCTTCTTGATTTCCGCAAGGTGGAAAATCTCGCCGTCGAGGCTAATTTCTTTTCTACCGACATCCCGGCGCTCGTAAAGTCGGTGGCCGAGCGTTTCCGTCCTACGTTCAATCACCGTGGAATCACATTGGTAGTGCATTTGCCGGCTGAGCCGTTCAAGGCCGATGTCGATGCCGAGGCTCTCACTAAGCTTGTGAGCAATTTGCTCAACAACGCTCGTAAATTCACGCGGTCGCTCGTGGAGGTCGCATGCGGCATCTCTGCCGATGGGCAGTCTTTTACTATCCAGGTCACAGACGACGGCGTAGGCATAAGCGAGAGCGACATGAAGCGGATTTTCCAGCCATTTGTGCAAGTAGGTGCCAATGAGGAGCACGAGGGAGGCACGGGCTTGGGCTTGAGTATAGTAAGGCATGTAGTGACGGCGCATTCCGGCAAGATTGAGGTGAAGTCGCATCCGGGCGACGGGTCGACTTTTGTAGTGGCAATGCCTGTGCATCAGCAAGGCGTGGCACATCCCGGCGACATCATTGAGGAGGATGCCGGAAGGGCAAGCACTGCACTGCCAAAGCAGGAGGCTGATGACAAGGCAAATGACAACGACATGCCGGTGATGCTTATCGTTGACGACAATCCTGATTTGCTGCGCTTCCTGCACAATTATTTCTCCAAAACGTACACTGTGATTTCTGCGACTGATGCCTTTGAAGCCATCAAGCACATGGAGAGGTGCAATGTCGACCTGATAGTTAGCGACTGGATGATGCCTGGCATGAGCGGTGTGGATTTCTGTCGCAAAGTGCGCGACAACCGTGACACGAGCCACATACCTTTTATTCTGCTAACAGCGAAGACTGATGAGCCATCTAAGATTGAGGGCCTTAACTGCGGTGCTGACGCATACATAGAGAAGCCCTTCTCGATTGATTATCTGGCGGCGCGAATCACGAATTTGCTGGCGCTAAGGCATATGCTAAAGCAAAAATTCACTGCCATGCCTTTGGAGTCGATAGAAACATTGGCGGCCAACCCTGTTGACAACCAATTCTTGGCCCAGCTCACCAAGCTAATCGAGGACAATTTCTCCAACCCGGAGCTTACAGTGGATTTCTTGTGCCAGAACTTGGGAATTTCGCGCTCGGGCCTTTATGCCAAGGTGCGCACGCTCACTGACAGCACTCCCAACGAACTGATACAAATAACGCGCCTCAAGCGCGCGGCTCAGTTGCTGAGCGAGCATCGCTATCGCGTGAACGAGATATGCTACATGGTGGGATTTTCCAATCCGAGCTATTTCGCAAAATGCTTCCAGCGCCAATTTGGCATGAAGCCCAATGAATTCAAGGGCTAAAAACATTATATGTGTTTTTAGTGTTGTAATTAATTGAAACCAAAATTATGTATATGAGAAAATCTTTTTTATCTAAAATTTTAATCGGTGTATGCACTGTGAGCGCAATAACCGGGGTTTCTTGCAGCTCAAGTGGAAAGCAGAATCAAGAAACCGCACAGGAGACAACAGAAAAGCATGAGATGCCCAAGCATATGGGTGGTCCCAACATTGACAAGTCCAACGACTCCACGCTTCAGGCAATGATCAAGAACGTGGCGCCTAAGTTCAAGCAGTACAAATACAATGTGCCGGGCACTGAGGATGTAATCGAGTTCAATCTCTATGCCCCGGAGAATGCGCAAGCCGGCAAGAAGTATCCATTGGTGCTGTTCGTTGCCGATGCATCTACGGTTGACAAGGATGTGAAGGTGCCCCTTACCCAGGGCTATGGCGCACTGGTATGGGCCACCGGCGAATCGCAGGCCAAGAATCCGTGCTATGTGCTCGTGCCTCAGATGTCGGGCGGAGCCACCAACGATTCTTACACTCACTCTAAGCAGGTCGACGAAGTGATTGGCCTGGTAGACAAGATTACGAAAGAATATCCTATCGACACCAACCGTCTATATTCCACGGGCCAGTCGATGGGCGGCATGATGGCAATGTATTACGATGTGGCATACCCCGACCTCTTCGCTGCCTCGATATTTGTCGACAGCCACTGGGATGAGGCTACGTTCCCCGAGCTCGTTAAGCATAAATTCGTATGGTTCATTGCCGGCGACGGCGGCAAGGCATATCCTAAGATGAAGCCGCTGGAGGAAGCCGCTGAAAAGGCAGGCGTAAGCTACACCACTGCGGCGTGGAGCGCTAAGCTGCCGATGGAACATCAGGATGAACTTGCAGCCACGATGCTTGCTAAGGGCGCGCCTATCAATATCTTTGAGTTTGAGACCGGTTCGGTATTGCCCGACGGCGTGCAAGGCATGGACCACATATATTCGTTTGACTACGCATACAGAAACTCAGCCGTTCGCGACTGGCTGTTCAGTCAGTCGAAGTAAAGCGTGACGAATATTCGCGAAGCTCTTTTTTGAGGCGCTTTGCCATTGGCTTGAAGGTAGCATAGGTGAGGTGCCGGACGCTAATCCGCCAATCTGGGGATTACCTTTTCGGTTGCCTTGCCTATGCTGTCTTTTGTTAGCCTTACGCCAAGGTGTCCGGCCACCTTTTTAATAATGGGATAGAACGATGCTTTTGAAAGGACGACTTGCGGTAGCTTCTTGGCGCAGTATTTTGCGACGCCACCAACTCAATAATCTGTTCAAAACTAAATATTGATGGACTGCACGCCATAGGGCGAATGGCCTTATCGTTATATTGACTTATCAATAACTTACCTCATGGATTGCGGGGTGAGGCAAAATTAAGGGGA
Organism: uncultured Bacteroides sp.; assembly: GCA_964582335.1. Lineage (GTDB taxonomy): Bacteria > Bacteroidota > Bacteroidia > Bacteroidales > Muribaculaceae > CAG-873. The sequence continues at coordinate 42,116 of CAZORI010000005.1, read as the reverse complement.
GGCTGCAGCCCGGAAGGGGTGCAGCCTCCTGAATACCGTTGTGGATGAGCAGAATGGGACTATTCGACCGAAGAGGTGTCAGTGCCTGACATGGCACGCCATGCGAGCACGGCGATGATAGCGCCCACAAACGGACCTACAACCATAATCCAGAAATCACCGAATGCTGCGGGGTCGAACAACGCCGGGCCAAAGGAGCGAGCCGGGTTGACCGAGCAGTTGTCAACAGGTATGCCAACGATATTAACCAGGCCAAGCGCAATACCGATAGCCAGGCCTGCGAAGTTGCCGGCGCCCTTCTTGCTGTCGGTGGCAGCCAGCACAACCATTACAAAGAAGAACGTAAGCAAGCATTCGGCGAGCAGAGCCATGCCAGAGGTTGCACCGGGCTGGAGCACGTTGGTGGCCAAGTCATACTGGCCGGTGATTCCGCCAAAGTTGAAGCCTTCGCCCATCTTCATGAATACATACAGGAAACCGGCGCCCACAGCGGCGCCTATGAATTGCGCAATCCAATAGCCTATCATCTCAGAGAAGGACATGCGTCCGGCAAGCCATACGCCGAGCGACACGGCCGGATTCACGTGGCATCCCGAGATATTGCCCAGTGCGTAGCACAAGCATATCAGTACCAATCCAAAGCAAAGACCAATGCCAAGGCCACCAATGCTCGGCCCGGCAAGTACGGCGCTACCGCAGGCAAGGAGCACGAGAAACATGGTGCCAATGCCTTCTGCTAATAATTTCTTCATTGTAACAGTTTTTTAGAGTGTTTATTAAACTTAAAAAATTTGGATTATTGAGCTAATTTTTGTAATCAGCTCAATAATCTAAACAAATTAAGTGCAATAAAGTTTTAGACTTGTTAGCCTATATTGACAAAATTACCAAATAACCACGCGCTCCGATTCGGGACGGTACATAGGATCGCCCTCGTTGATGTCGAATGCAACGAAGAAAGGCTCGATGTTGCGCAGCGATGCGTTGACGCGCCAGCGGCCAAGGCTGTGAGGATCCATCTTGGTGCGACGCAGGATTTCCTCGTCGCGAATGTTGCCGGCCCATACGTTGGCGTAGCCAAGGTAGAAGCGCTGGTCGGGAGTGAAGCCGTCAATCGTTTCGCCCTCGCTGCCCTTGAGCGAATTGTGGTAGGCAGTGTGCGAAACGCGCAAGCCGCCCTGGTCGGCGATGTTCTCGCCAAGGGTATATTTGCCGTTGGCGTGGGTGTCGCCAAGCACGATGATTTGGTCAAACTGGTCGGCCAAGCCGTTGGCAAGCGTTGTGAATGCCTCGGCATCCTCAGCGGTCCACCAGTCGGCCAAATTACCATCCTTGTCGAATTGTCGGCCCTGGTCGTCGAATCCGTGAGTCATCTCATGACCAATCACCACGCCGATAGCGCCATAGTTGATGGCATCATCGGCCTCGGGGTCGAAGAAGGGAGCCTGCAGGATGCCGGCGGGGAAGCAAATCTCGTTGGTGGTGGGGTTGTAGTATGCGTTTACGGTCTGGGGAGTCATGTGCCAGCGAGTCTTGTCGACGGGCTTGTTGAAGTCGGCAAGGTTGTAATTGTTGTTGAACACGATAGCCGACTTGATGTTCTCCCAGTAGGGCTTTTCAGCATCGATGGTGAGATCGCTATAGTCGCGCCACTTGTCGGGGTAGCCTATCTTCACAGTGAACGAGTTGAGTTTCTCATGAGCCTTAGCCTTTGTGGCGTCGCTCATCCATGTGAGCGAGTCGATGTGCTGTCCGAGCGCCTCGTGCAGGTTGCCCACGAGCTCAAGCATCCTGTCCTTCGACGACTGGGGGAAATACTTTTCAACGTAGAGCTGGCCAAGAGCCTCGCCAAGGATGCGGTTGGGCACCGACATGGCGCGCTTCCAGCGCGGCTGCTGCTCCTGCACGCCGCTGATCACTTTCGAGAGTTCGAACGCGGTGTCAACGAAGTCGTCGCTGAGATACGATGCTGCTGATGACAGATAGCCGGCAGCAATGTAGTCGCGCAGTGCTTCGATGGGAGTATTTGCAATCACATCCTGAGCGGCAGCCAAGAATTTGGGCTGCCCAACGATTACGGAGTCGATTTGCTCGATACCCTCGGCTGCGAAATACTGTCGCATGCCCAAAGCCGGGTATTTCTTCTCGATTTCAGTCATCTGGGTAGGGTTGTACTGAGCAGCGGGATCGCGGCTCTCTTCGCGGCTCATCGAAGCCTCGGCAAGTTTTGTCTCGATAGCAAGCGTGTTGGCAGCCAATTTGTCGGCAGCCTCCTGCGAATATCCTGCGAGAGTGGCAAGCTTGGTGAGATATTGCTTGTAAGCCTCGCGCACCTTCAGCACATCCTCATCATCCTTCAGATAGTAGTCGCGGTCGCCAAGGCCGATGCCGCCTTGCGACACGTACATCACGTTCATGTCGGCATTGAGCATGTCGGCATCCACGCCAGTGCCGTAGAAAGCGCTTACGCCCGGGATAGAGGCCATAGCCACGGGAATTGAAGCCTTGTCGAGGCTGTTGATGCGCTCCAGGTCGGCCTTCATGGGCTCTGCGCCCTGGGCATTGAGCTTGGCGCTGTCCATGCCAAGAGCATATAGGTCGGCTATCTTCTGCGCGTTGCTGCCAGGCTCGGCTGTGGCAGCGTCGAGGCCTGTGATCAGGTCGTGAAGCTGTGTGCGGTTGTTCTCTGACAATTGGTCGAACGAACCAAAGCGAGAAAATTCGCTGGGCAGGGGATTGTTGGCCATCCAGCCGCCGCAAGCATACTGGTAGAAATCATCCTGAGGCTTTACAGTCTCGTCCAGATTTGCCCGGTCGATGCCCTTGGGAGCCTTCGACGACGAGCAGTCGGTGAAAGTTGTTGTGAAAGTCATCGCTAATGTAGAAGCTAAAATGACGTTGGTGATTTTTTTCATGAAAAAATTTGTGAAATATGAATGGTTTTGTATCTATATTCTATGTGTCGAAATCCTGCGCCACAGCCTCTTCCCACTCGGCCATGGCTTGCTCCAACTCCTTTTCGAGTTCGGCATGACGCCTGAAGAGGTCTTCGCCCACTTCGCCTGCGGCAAACTTGCCTTCGATTTCTTTTTTTTCTGCCTCGATGCGGTCCACCTTGGCTTCGGCATCCTGAATCATTTTCTTGATGCGGCGCTGAGCCTTTTCGCGCTCTTTTTGCTCCTTGTAGCTCAGAGCGCCACGGCTTGGCTGCGCATCTGTGGGCGCTTCTGGCCTTGCGTTGCGCTCAAGCTCGGCTAATGACGCTATCTTTTTCTTCTCGAGGAATTCGTAGATGCCTCCCAGGCATTCCTTCACTTGGCCGCCGCCGAATTCGTATACCTTCTCGACGAGTCCGTCGAGGAATTGGCGGTCGTGGCTCACCACAATCACCGTGCCGTCGAAATCGGCGATGGCTTGCTTAAGGATATCCTTAGTGCGCATGTCGAGGTGATTCGTAGGCTCGTCGAGGATAAGGAGGTTCACTGGCTCGAGCAGCAGGCGTATCATGGCCAGACGAGTCTTTTCGCCGCCCGAAAGCACCTTCACCTTCTTGTCGGAGGCCTCGCCGCCAAACATGAACGCGCCCAGTATGTCGCGTATCTTTGTGCGTATGTCGCCAACGGCTACGCGGTCGATGGTGTCGAAGACAGTAATCTCGGGGTCGAGCAATTGTGCCTGGTTCTGGGCGAAATAGCCTATTTTCACGTTATGCCCGATTTTGAGCGAGCCGGTGAAAGGAATTTCGCCCATGATGCATTTCACCAGAGTGGACTTGCCCTCTCCGTTCTTGCCGACAAAAGCTACTTTTTCGCCGCGCTTGATGGTGAATGTGGCATGGTCAAACACCTGATGCGCACCGTAGGCTTTTCCCACATTTTCGGCAATTATCGGATAGTCGCCGCTGCGCGGAGCCGGCGGAAACTTAAGGCTCAAATGCGAATTGTCGACCTCGTCAACTTCGATTCTCTCGATTTTAGCGAGCTGCTTCATGCGGCTCTGCACCTGCACTGCCTTTGTGGCCTTGTAGCGAAATCGCTCAATGAATTCCTCGGTGTCCTGTATCTGTTTCTGCTGATTCTGATATGCGCGCATCTGTTGCTCGATGCGCTCTTGCCTCAGCTGCACAAAGTGCGAGTAATTGACATTGTAGTCGTATATCTTGCCCAGAGAAATCTCGATGGTTCGCGAGGTTACGTTGTCGATGAATGCGCGGTCGTGGCTTACGAGCACCACTGCGCGCGCTTTAGTGATAAGGAAATTCTCGAGCCATTGTATCGATTCTATGTCGAGGTGATTGGTGGGCTCGTCGAGCAGGAGCAAGTCGGGCCGGCGCAGCAGTATCTTTGCCAACTCGATGCGCATGCGCCAGCCGCCGGAAAATTCGCACGTTGGGTGCGTGAGGTCGTCATGCGTGAAACCCAGGCCGAAGAGCGTCTTTTCAAGCTCAGCCTCGCCGCCGTCGCCTCCTTCTATGGCCAGGCGGTCGGAGAGCGCAGAAGCACGGTCGATCAGCGCCTGGTATTCGGGCGATTCATAATCGGATCGCGCAGCCAGCTGAGTGTTGCAAATGTCGAGTTGCTGCTGCATCTCGGCAATGTGGCCAAAAGCCTTGCGCACCTCGTCGGCAACGGTTGTGGTATCGGCGATTTGCATCTGCTGCGGCAGGTAGCCAATGGTGACGTCGGCTGGAATGGCAACAGCGCCTGATGTGGGCTGCTGCAGTCCGGCGATAATCTTAAGCATAGTGGATTTGCCCGCGCCATTCTTGCCCACCAGGGCAATCTTGTCGCGGGTATTTATCACGAAATTTATGTTGTCAAATAGCGAACGCGCGCTGAATTCTACAGAAAGATTATTGACAGAAATCATTTAGTTCGACTAATTTTTATCACGGCGTGTGGCGTGATCACCACATCCACCTTCACATCATGAGGCTCGGCATCGATTTCGTCGACAAGCTGGAAATCGTAGGCGAGGCCTATCTTAGTTGCCTTAGAATGGCTCAATAGCCTATCGTAGTAGCCTTTGCCTCGCCCTACGCGATTGCCATTGCGGTCGTAGGCAACGCCCGGGACAATTATGAGCTCTATGTCGTCAATCGAGGCGACATCTAAGCCCTGCGGCTCTTCGATTTGGAAAGCGCCCAAGGCCAGGCGGGTGCGGTCGTAAGGCAGTATGTCGAGGTTGACGCCATTGACGCGAGGCAAGAAAAATGATTTTCGCGAAGCCCACTTGTCGATGAATCGCAGCGTGCTGAGCTCATCGGGCAGCGAATGGTACATCAGTATGTTGCGGGCCATCATGAACGCGGCATGGTTTTCAAGCTGGGCGAATGCCTGCTTGGCAGCCTCGATTTTCTCTATGTCGGAAAGCAGAGCTTTCTGAGCCTTCACTCTAAGGCGTATTTCCTCTTTTTTCATTTTTCTGTTGTGAATCAGTGTCGTTTAATACGGGCTCGTTCACATGCTTCAATGCCTCGGAGACGGCGATGTCTGTGGAATTTGCAATTCTCACATGCCCCTCCAATCCGAGTATGTTGCGTGCAATCCAGTTCTTTATCTGATTAACAATCAGAGGTTGGGAAATGTTGATGTAATACCATCGCGGAGCCACGCCATTGGAGCGCGCATACTGCACAAAAGAGTTGAGAAGCACGTCGTTGGAGGGCAGTTTGCCCATAAGTTGGTCAATGTCCTTGGCTGTAATCAGGTCATCGCGGTTGAGGTCGCAGTATTCGTAGGCGAATTGCTGCAGCAAGCCTTGGTTCAAAACGTCGCGGTAGTAGGTAGTGACGCGGCTTGTATCCTCCGGCACGAAGAAGTCGGGCATGATGCCACCACCGCCATATACCGTGCGTCCTCCGGCAGTCTGGTACCAGTCGTCCTTGTTTATTTTGGCCGAATCTACGTTCAGAGTTTCGCCCGAAATGAAGCGGTTGATGAGCTCGGCTTCGTAGTCGCCTATTTCGCCTCGCGTGTATTTCTTCTGTATCGAGCGTCCGCTTGGCGTGTAGTATCGCTGCACAGTGAGGCGTATCTCGCTGCTGTCGGGCAGGAGAATTGGATTTTGCACGAGGCCTTTGCCGAATGTGCGTCGACCCACAACCCAACCACGGTCGTTGTCCTGAATGGCGCCGGTGAAAATTTCGCTGGCGCTTGCCGAGAAATCATTGACGAGCACTACCAGGCCGTAATCCTTGAATGCGCCGGAGTTGTCGGCTGCTATCAGTTGGTTCTCGCGCACGTTGCGTCCGCGTGTCGACACAATCACGTCGCCACCGCTAAGGAATTCGTTGGCGATGAGCACGGCGGGGTCCATGTAGCCGCCAGTGTTGCCGCGCAGGTCGATTACGAACGACTTTGCGCCTTCGAGGCGCAGGCGGTTGGCTGCGTTGAGGAATTCGTCGTAGGTGGTGCGAGCAAAGCGCGATATGCGTATGTAGCCAACTTCTGGCTCAATCATGTATGCCACGTCGACCGATGTCATGGGTATTTCGTCGCGCACAAGCTCGAATGTTAGCGGCTCGCGTGCCGAGTGGCGCACCACAGTCACCGTCACGTGCGAGCCACGGTCGCCGCGCAGCAGGTCCATCACATCATAGTCCTGCAGCTTGCGCTTGGTAACCTCCTCGCCGTCGACTGCCACGATGCGGTCGCCGGGGAAGATGCCTGCCTTTTCGCTGGGGCCTCCGCTAATTACCTCGATTACGTTGATTGTGTCGTTGATTAACTGGAAACTGATGCCGATGCCGCTCATCTTGCCCTCGAGCTCGCTGTTGCTGCGCTCATAGTCGGCAGCGGGTATGTACACCGAGTGCGGGTCGAGATTGCCCAAGAGAGCCGGGATGGCCATTTCCACAAGGCTATCCATGTCTACTTTGTCGACGTATCTGTCGTGCACAAGATTAAGCACGTCGACGAGCTTTTGCTGCCCGTGTGTGCGAGCATGTCGGGGAGCGAGCAATAAATCTCCTACCAGAATGCCGCCTACGAATACGATGGCAAAAATCAGAGGCAGCCAGTACTTTCTTTTCATAGTTTCAATAAAAATATACTCTTAGTCCAATTGGGGAATGTGTATGCATTCTACGCCGGCGCGCTTTAGCAGGTCGATGCCGGTGGTGATTCGGTACAACTCATGGAACACAACCCTCACAATGCCGGCCTGGATGATGAGCTTGGCGCATTCCATGCATGGCGACGCGGTGATGTAGAGGGTGGAGCCTTGGCTCGAATTGTTGCTGCGTGCCACCTTGGTGATGGCGTTGGCCTCGGCGTGAAGCACGTAAGGCTTGGTGATGCCGTCGGCATCCTCGCACACGTTTTCAAACCCGGCCGGAGTGCCGTTGTATCCGTCAGAAATTATGGCGTTGTCCTTGACAAGCAATGCTCCCACTTTACGGCGCTCACAATAAGAGTTTTCCGCCCATATCGCGGTCATGCGCAGATAGCGCTTGTCGACTATGAGTTGCTTTTCCTCCATTACAGTGTCAAATACACAAATATTCGACAAAATTACAAATAATTTCCGAATATCTTGAATGCATGCAATTCTTTTTTCTCAATGTTCTTCTCAAAAAAACGGTACAGGGGCCGAACACATCGCTCGGCCCCTGTGTCAGGTTGTTGCTATAGCCAATTTTCGTTGGGAGCAATTATGAGCTCCACTATGTCGGCGGTAGTGTAAAGATTCTTGGCGAATTTTTAGAGGCCATCAATGTTTCTGAATCCACCTCGCTGCCGTATTCCTCGCTTTTACAATACAAATATTTCGGGTCACATACAAACTTCTTTCACGCAAAAAGAGCCACAAGCTTTCGCTTGCAGCTCTTTGTCGCGGAAAGAGAGGGATTCGAACCCCCGGAGGTGTGACCCTCAACGGTTTTCAAGACCGCCGCATTCGACCACTCTGCCATCTTTCCTTTTCGGTGTGCAAATTTACGTCATATAATTGGCATTTACAAATTATTTCACTTTTTTTTGTGTGTAAATTTGTTTTTGTCTTCAGTTTTTGCCTTCATTTTGCCTTCATTTTTGCCCCACTTTATGTCGCTATTCCTGTCCTCATTTTCTTGGAATCTTTCGTGTGCATAATGGGGAGAGTATTGAAATAACTCGCGAATCAGGTCGGGACGATGCAGTTTTCTTAGCCTATTGGTGATAGGCACGCGGTATGCCCTATCGTACCAGAAGAAATATTGTCGTTGGGCAAGTTTTTCTTCGGCAGTAGTAGCGGTGTATATCTTCTCGCCTGTGTAGGGATGATAGCCTGTGTAGTAGATTTCAGTGGCTACCGTCATAGGGGTAGGAGTGAAATCCTGCACTTGCTCCAAGTGAAAATTGAGTGATTTCGTCTCGATGGCAAGTTGTGCCATGTCAATCTCTGTGCACCCGGGGTGGCTCGATATGAAATAGGGAATCAACTGCTGGCGCAGGTTGTATTTTTGGTTGATTTCGTCGAACAAGTCCTTGAAATCGTGAAATAGCTTGAACGATGGCTTGCGCATGATGTTGAGCACGTAATCGGACGTGTGCTCAGGAGCCACTTTCAGCCTGCCTGACACGTGGCGCAATATAAGTTCTTCGTTGTATTTGCGATTTGTTTCGTCGGTCTTGCGGTCGCCGGTTTTGTGCATCGACAAATCGTATCTGACGCCGCTGCCGACAAACGATTTCTTAATGCCCGGAAGCTTATCTACACTGTGATATATGTCGAGCAAAGCAGCGTGCGAACTGTCAAGATTCGGGCATGGCTTAGGGTGCAGGCACGAGGGCCGCAAGCATTTCGCGCATATCGATTTGTCGCGGCCGCCCATAGCGTACATATTGGCCGAAGGTCCGCCGAGGTCGCTGATGTATCCTTTGAAGTCGGGCATGCGCGTCACTTGTCGCACCTCACGCAAAATCGATTCTTTGCTTCTCGACGCTATGAATTTGCCCTGATGGGCAGATATGGTGCAGAAAGCGCATCCTCCAAAGCAACCGCGATGCAGGTTGACTGAATGGCGTATCATCTCATATGCCGGGATGCGCTTATCCTTGTATCTGGGATGCGGAAGGCGAGTATAAGGCAGGTCGAATGCCTTGTCGATCTCGCCCGGCTGCATGGCCGGGAGCATAGGGTTGGCCTTCACGGCTATTTTGCCGTAGCTTTGCCATATAGTGGCCCCGCCGTTCATGCGATTGCTTTGTTGCTCGATATGCTTGAAGTTAGCAGATTGCAGCTTCTTGTCGCGCCGACAGGCGTCAAAGTCGGCAAGCACGATGTTGTCAGCATCAGCGTCAGGCACTCCATCAATGCTGACGCGTACCATCGATTGTGGCAAGTCGGTGATTAGGCTTATGCACTCGCCGGCAGCAAGACGATTGGCAAGCATCACAATGGTGCGCTCGCCCATGCCGTAGAGAAGGATGTCGGCAGCTGAGTCGGTGAGAATCGAGGGCCGCAGCCTGTCTTGCCAATAGTCGTAATGAGAGAAACGCCGAAGCGATGCCTCTATGCCACCGATTACTATGGGCGTGTCAGGATATAAATCCCTCAGAATTTTAGAGTAAACGATAGTAGGGTAGTCGGGGCGCATTCCGGCCTTTGCATCGGGCGTGTACGCGTCGTCGCTGCGCTTGCGACGATTGGCCGTGTAGTGATTCACCATCGAATCCATTGCTCCGGCCGACACTCCGAAAAACAGCCTTGGCTTGCCCATCTTTTTGAAATCGCGCAAATCGTCGCGCCAGTTGGGCTGAGGCACAATGGCTACGCGATAGCCGGCAGCCTGCAGCGAGCGACCCAGGGCAGCGGCGGCAAACGAAGGGTGGTCCACATACGCATCGCCTGAAAAAAGGATTACATCCACGTAATCCCAGCCCAAGGCCTGCATCTCTTTGGCCGATGTTGGCAACCAATCTTTTGGCGTAAGATGCGCGTAATCGATATCTGCAATGGAATCCATTCGAGTTTATTTCATCTGTTCGATTTTCTGTTCGATTTGGATAATGGCATCGCGCAGATGAGCAGCCTCCATGAACTCCATATCCTTAGCAGCCTTCAGCATTTGCTGGCGTAGCTGCTCGGCGTGTTTCTGTAGTTGATTACGATTCATGTATCCAATCAGCGGGTCGGCAGCGATGTCGGCCTTCGTGGAGAATTCCTTGGCGTAATCGTATTCCTTTCGTGGCTGCTTGCGCTGGTCGCGCTTGTCCTTGGCATTGACTTGCTTTTTCGGAGCGCGTCGCGAGTCGGTGACATCGTCAGCCTTTTCGTTGAGACCTATGATTTCGTTGAGTGCTTTTACAATGGCAGTGGGCTTGATGTTGTGAGCCTCGTTGTAGTCCATCTGCATTTTGCGCCGGCGATTCGTTTCATCGATTGTTTGTTGCATCGAATCAGTGATTTTGTCGGCGTACATGATTACTTCGCCGTTGACATTGCGCGCAGCGCGACCTACAGTCTGGGTAAGCGAGCGATGACTGCGCAGGAATCCCTCTTTGTCGGCGTCAAGGATGGCAACAAGCGACACTTCAGGCAAATCGAGTCCCTCGCGCAGCAGGTTCACGCCAACGAGCACGTCGTATGCGCCGGAGCGCAGGTCTTGCAGTATTTGTATACGGTCAATCGTATCGACATCGCTGTGAATATAGGCCGCGCTTATGCCCATTTTTTGCAGATGGGTGTTTAATTCTTCAGCCATGCGCTTTGTAAGTGTTGTCACCAGAGTGCGTTCGCCACGCTCGATGCGCAGGTGTATTTCCTCCATTAGGTTGTCGATTTGGTTGATTGACGGACGCACCGTAATCAAGGGGTCGAGCAGACCAGTAGGGCGTATCACTTGCTCAACCACCACGCCTTCTGAGCGTTGCAGCTCATAGTCGGCGGGCGTTGCGCTTACGTATATTGTTTGGTTGGTAAGACTCTCAAATTCTTCAAATTTCAGAGGGCGATTGTCGATGGCGGCCGGCAGACGGAAGCCGTATTCCACGAGATTCATCTTTCTCGAAAAGTCACCGCCAAACATTGCTCTGATTTGCGGGATAGTGACGTGGCTTTCGTCGATGATTGTGAGGAAGTCCTTTGGGAAATAGTCAAGCAGACAGAATGGCCTCGATCCCGGCAAGCGACCGTCGAAATATCGGCTGTAATTCTCTATTCCTGAGCAATACCCGACTTCCTTGATCATTTCCACGTCGTAGGTGACGCGCTCATAAAGTCGCTTTCCCTCGAGCTCTTTGCCCTCCTTGTTGAAGAATTCCACTCGCTCGCCCAGGTCGAGCTGTATCTGAGCAATGGCCGAGGCCTGGCGTGCAGGCGTGGTGACGAAGATATTCGCTGGAAAGATGTTGAATGAGTCGTGCTTGCCAAGGCTAACGTTGTCGATAGGATGCAAAGTGGATATCGATTCTATTTCATCGCCCCAAAACACCACTCTAAGGATGATTTCCTCGTAAGCGAGGCGTATGTCGACGGTGTCGCCTTTGGCGCGAAAGTTGCCGCGCTGCAAATCCACTTCGTTGCGCGAGTAAAGAGCGTTGACAAGCTTGCGAAGGAATTCGTTGCGGCTGATTTTTTGTCCTACTTTTATTGGCACAACGCTGGCGTGGAAGTCCTCGGGGTTGCCAATGCCGTAAAGGCACGACACCGACGACACGACTATCACGTCGCGACGCCCCGACAGCAACGCGCTGGTTGTAGCCAGGCGAAGCTTGTCGATTTCGTCGTTGATCATCAAGTCTTTTTCGATGTATTTGTCTACCGATGGAATGTAGGCTTCGGGCTGATAATAATCGTAGTACGATACGAAATATTGTACCGAATTGTTTGGGAAAAAGGTCTTGAATTCGCCGTATAGCTGTGCGGCGAGGGTTTTGTTGTGGCTTAGAATCAGAGTGGGCCGGTTCACTTTCTCAATCACGTTGGCCATGGTGAAAGTCTTGCCCGAACCCGTGACGCCGAGCAAGGTCTGGGCAGCCGCACCGTCGTTCAGTCCGTTTACGAGCTGCTCGATTGCTTGCGGCTGGTCACCGGTAGGCTTGTATTCTGATTCTATCTTGAAATCCATGAGGAAGGGGAATGAGTAATAGTGTTAGTGGTTGTTAATTCTTAACGCTCAATTCGCGCAGGAGTTCATCAACGGCAGCCTTGAGTTGCTGGTCTTCGCCCATCACAACCTTCGCGGGGTCGTTGGCAACTTTGATGTCAGGCTCGAGCTGGTGGTTCTCAAGATAATAGCCTTCAGCTGTGCGATACCCCACAACAGGAATGCCAAAGTAGAGCGTAGGATCTTGCAGCGTAACCCAGTTGACGCTGGTCATGGTGCCGGGCACGGGCATGCCTACCACTTTTCCAAGTCCCATGGTCTGATAAACCCATGGCGTGCCGTGCGCGTTGCTGTAGCAAGCCTCGCATGTCACCATGATTGAAGGCTTGTTCCATCGGCGCGAAGGCATGTCGCACACTTCTTGGCCGCGAACCACTTGAGTGAGGTATTTCTTGCCCGAGAAAAGAATTTCAACGTCTTCGTGCAGGCGGCCGCCACCATTGTTTCGGACATCGATTACGATGCCTTCGCGGTCGTTGTATTTGCCGAGGATGTCGGAGTAGATAGTGCGGAACGAGCCGTCGTTCATTCCTTGGATATGCACGTAGCCAAGACGGCCATTGCTCCAACGGTCAACGTCGGCAGCGCGATTTTCTACCCAGCGCTTATAGAGCAAGTTGGTAAGTTTGCCGGAAGATATCGGCTTTACCACTTCTTCCCATGTATTGCCGGAGTCGCTTATAGTGACGAGCACATTCTTGCCAGCTTGGTCGGTTAGCAGGGTTGAGTAGTCGTTGGTGTTTGTGATTTCCTGTCCGTTGATTTTAGTGATTTTAGAGCCAGCCTTTACTTTTGACTCGGCATTGTCGAACGGACTACCGTCGATTACTTCAGCTACAAGCAAGCCGTTGCCTGTGTACGAGAAGTCGTAGATAAGTCCGAGGTCGGCTGTGCGCTCGGCAAAGTTAGAGTAATTGCCGCGATAGCCCGAGCCAGTATGGCTAACGTTAAGTTCGCCAAGTATCTCGCTTAGCATTTCCGAGAAATCATAATTGTTGTTGATGTGAGGCAGGAATTTGCGGTAGTGCTGAGTGAGAGCGGGCCAGTCAACACCGTGCATGTTCACGTCGTAGAAGCGGTTTTGCTCTTCTCGCACCATGAAGTCGTACATGTATTGGCGCTCGGCAGCATGGTCGAGGCGCTGATCACCGTTGAATGTAATCGGGGTAGTCTTCCCATCGGAAAATTTATTCATCGAGCGTCCCAACAAGAACGAATGCTTGCCGTCGGGGGTTGTGTCAAAATGCGAAAGCCCACTGCTGATATTCTTGGATGAGTTCACCTTACGTTCGCGCAAATCCATGTCCCAAAGCGAGTTGTTGCCGCTGCCGCGAGTGATGAAGTAAAGCGTTTCGCCATTTGATGTGATAAGAGCGTCGGTGAGGCTTGACGAGAACGGAGTAAGACGCACGATGCGGTCGCTGATGCGGTCGGGCTCAACCTTTATGTCTTTTACTTCGTCCTTTTTGTCGTCGTCCTTTTTGTCGTCGTCCTTTTTGCCGTCGTCATTTTTCTTGTCCTTAGAGTCAGAGTCAGATTCCTTCTTGTCTTTCTTTGCGTCTTTGGCCAGCTCGGCTTCTTCCTTAGTCATGTTGAAGTTGTCGTAAGCCTCTTGGTTGAGGAATGCGAGCATCACGTCGTTCTGCGAGCCCCAAGAAGCATGGCTGCGCATTCCATAGCGGTCGCTTGCGAACATTATGGCGTTTCCGTCGAGCACCCATTTTGGCGACATGTCGAAATAACTGGTCTGAGTAAGGTTGATCAGTTTGCCGTCCTCAATGTTGATGATGGCAATGTCGGAGTAGGGGTCGTGTTTGCGGTCAACCACTTCGAGAGCAATCCATTTCGAGTCGGGGCTCCATTCATAGTTGATGGATCCTTGATAGTCGGTTGTGGTAGTGCCGTCGGTGAGTGTGGTCGCTTTGCCGCTCTCCATGTCGCGCACGGCGAGCTTGCGGCGGTCGAGCACGAAAGCCATCTTTTTGCCGTCGGGAGAAATCTTAGGCACAGTGCGCTCGTGGCCGTCGGCCTTGAACACAGGCTTTTCGTCGATGACGGTGGCATTGGCCATGTTGGGGTCGTCGCTACGGTTGATTTTTGCCTCGTAGATTGAGTATTTGCCGTCGCGCTCGGTCACGTAATATAGAGTGCGTGAGTCTTTTCCCCATGTAGGGCTCTGCTCAGCTTCGGGCGTATCGGTGATTTGCTTGGTGGTGGGATAGTCGACCGAAGTGACGAATACGTTGCCGCGAGATGTAAACGCAATCATCTTGCCATCGGGCGAAGGCACCATGTCGTCGGGATTTGACACAGGAATCTTAGTGGTTTCGTCGTCAACATACTCCACAACATCGATGGCCACTTTTGCGGGTTTGCCGTTTGGAGCGAGTGTGTATATCTCACCGTCGTAAGTGTAACAAAGACGACCGTTTTTGTCAGCCGACAAGAAACGCACAGGATGAGTTTTGTAGGAGGTGACAGCAGTCACCTTGTCGGGGCTGTCTATAGAAGCAGAATATATGTTCATCGAGCCGCCGTCGCGCTCGCTGAGGAAGTAGTATTTGCCGTCACCCACAGCCACGGGGTTGCGGTCCTCTCCTGCATGGTTGGCAGTGAGCTTGTTGTGCTTTCCGGTGGTGGAGTCATAAAGCACGATGTCGCGTGCCACGCTCGAAGTGTGGTGCTTGCGCCACTCGTTCTCCATGCCTTTAGTGTCTTGATACAGGTACTGCGTTTTGTTGTCGGGAAGATAAGAAAGCATCTGAGCGGGAGTTCCGAGCATTTGCTCCATCTTGCCGCCAGCCACTGGTATCCTGTAAAGCTCAGTGAGTCGGCTCGAAGGGAAAAGTGCGCTTGATGCCGGATCTTGTATCGAAGCTGAGTAGATTACGTATTTGCCATCAGGCGAGAAAGCCTCGGGGGTCTCGGCAGCAGAGTTGAACGTCAGTCGAGTAGGGGTGCCACCCTGGGCCGGCATTACGAAAATGTCCATATTTCCGTAGCGATCACTTTGGAAAGCAATGCTCTTTGAATCAGGGCTCCAAATGGGCACAGCCTCGTATGAAGATGTGGCAGTAAGCCTACGAGCTTGGCCGCCATTGGCATCTACAGTGTAAATATCGCCTTTGTAGCAGAAGGCAATCTGATTTCCGTCAGGGGAAATCTTGGCATCGCGCAACCACAGCGGAGTAATTGCCGATGCAGTGATGGGGGTTATGGCTAAAGCAAAAACGCCAATTAGAATTTTTTTCATTCGAATTTTTTTGATTGGTCTACAAAAGTACGAAAAAAAGATGTCATGACCCAACGTCACGACATCTTTTTTGTAAAGTTATTGCAATGATGCATTATTTGTTTTGTAGCATCTGCTTGTATTCGTCGCTCTTGTGGTACATAGCGTCCTGATTTTCCTTGTCGCCCTGCTCCTGGTAGTAGTTGCCGAGGAAGAGGTACGACTCGCTGTAAAGCTGCAGTTTGTTCTGCGGATTAGTCGGGTCGGCATTTGCAGGATTGCTGTCAAGTATCTCAATTACTTTTGAGTAAGAGTCGAATACGTTCTTGTCGCTCTTGTTCTGTGCCTTGGCGAAGTTGAGTCGGCCTTGGCGCTGATAGTATTCGGGAGCCACGTCGTTTGCCTCGCTGATAACCTTGTTGATAGCATCAAGGCCCTTTTGTGCATCGGCTGCGCGAGTAGCGGCGTCGTCACCGGCGCGGTTGGCAGCATTGAGCCAGCGTCCTGAAGCCTGCAGATAGTCAGTGAGTGAAGGACTCTCCTGAGTGGCGATGTACTTGTCGAATGTCTCGGCTGACTTCTGGTAGTTCTGAGCCTTTGTATAGGCGTTGCTCAGATTCTTCAGGTTGTCGGCACGAGTGGGGTCAACAGCAACAGCCTTCTCATATTCGAAGATTGCCAATGAGTCTTGTCCCAGGCCTTCGAGCACACTTGCGTAGGTGATGTAGTCGTTGGGCGTGAATTTGAACTTGTCCACTTCGGGAAGAGCGAAGAACGACTGAGCGGCGGCATTGGCAGCCTCGTTCTGACCAAGGTCTGCGAGGTCGAGCATCTTAACGCGCTGCATCACGAAATTGGATGGGTCGGATGCGAGCAACTCGTTAGCAACGTCGAGCGACTTCTGGTACTCTTGGTTGGCGTAGAGAAGCACAGCGTAGCGAGCCTTGTCTTCGGGGAAGTGGTTGGGGTTTTGGATGTATGAGCCGTATTGGTTGGCGGCCTTTGTCCATTGGCTTGTTTCGTAGTATTTCTCAGCGAGCTCACGCTGTGCGAGAGCCGAGTTGGGCTGTTTTGCAAGCAGCTCTTCGAGCTTTGCCACAGAGAATTGCGGATTTACGCCGATGTATGCGTTAGCATATTTCACATAGCCCTCGGGGTTATCCTGGTCGAAGGTGATAGCCTGCTCGTATTTGCCGGCAGCTGCGCCAAGGTCCTTAGCGTCGAAGAGCATGTCGCCTTCAAGGATGTAAATGGCAGGCTCGTTGTTCTTAGAGTCCTTGTGAGCCTTAGCCAGGAATTTGTCGACTTGGGGCTTGTATTTCACAGGGTCGGCATTATAGTAAGCGCGAGCAATATCCACGGTGATTTCATTGTTCTTTTTGCCGTAGCTCTGTGCCTTCTTGAAGTTTTCCTCAGCGCCCTTGATATCGCCGTTGAGCAGCTGTATTGCGCCCACGCCTACATAGTTGTAGGGATTATTGGGATCGGCAGCCAAGCCTTGGTCGAAATATTTCTGGGCTGTCTGCTGGTTCTTCTCTGCCAAAGCAGTCTGGCCGAGGTAGTAGTAGGCCATGGCCTTGTCGGTGGCGGCATTGTTGAGGTTCTTCTCGAGGATAGTGCGAGCATTCTCAAACTGTCCGGCTTTGTAGTATTCGATACCATCCTTGTAGCCATCAGCCCAAGCGGTAAGTGCAGCTCCGAGCAGGAGTGCAGGTAGGATACGTTTGATGTTCATTCTTCTTTTTTGTGGTTTATTATTTGATCGTTAATTGTCGATATATTTATGCATTGCAAAAAATACATTGTTAATCTACTATCTCCATTATGTTTATGTTCATTCGGGCGGGCATGATGCCAGTCTTCATGATCAGCTTTTGTCCGGTGAAGCTTGTGACAAAGGAGTAGAATCCGGCGGCAGGGCTACCCGAAGGCGCAATCGTAATCATGTAGATGCTGCGGGTGAGGGGATAAGTGCCGTCATATATGTTTTGCTGGAACGGACGATATGCAGTGCGGTTGTCGTTGCGCATCACGCCAAGGGTCTTCACGCCCACCTTCATGATGCTGTTGTCGATGTCGGCCATGTCGAGAGCGCTCTTTTCGTCCTGCATCTCCGATGCGATTTGGCTAACGGCTGTGGTGGTGCGCAAGTCGGGTGCAAGGGCGCTAACGCCAACCACTCCGATAGCGTATTTGCTATGGAGCACAGCCTGCACTACGCCTTCAAGCGAGTCGGTGCGTTGTGCGGTGGGGCCAAGCGGCGAGCCTGCGAGCAAGGAGTCGCGCATGTATTTCATCATCGACGAGCCTTCCTTGTCGAAAAGCACTACTATGGGCTTGTCGGGATAGTCGGGGTGAATGTCTTGCCAATTGTTGGTTTCGCCCTTGAGAATGTCGGCAATTTCCTTCATAGAGAGGTAGGTGGCCGGATTTTCAGGGTTTACAATAAGCGCAACAGCATCAACGGCGATTTTCGATTCGCGCGCAGTGCGGTTTTTCTTTTTCAGTCGGTCCTTCTCTTGCTGTGTCAGCGCGCGGGGAATGACGATAGTGCGTGTGTTAATAGACAGCAACGAGTCGATAGCCTCCGCTTCAGTGCCGTATCTGGCTAAAACGTGGCTTTCGGGGTAAATGTATTCGAATACATCGATTTCTTGCTCCATGACGTTTTCGAACGATTCATCACAGAACAGCGTAGACGTGCCCACAGTGGGGGTATTTGTCTTTTTCTCGTATCTGCCGCACGATGCAAGCGCAAGGATGCACAATACGGCAAATACGGAATTGTATGAGAAGTGACGCATATGGCGTGTGGTTTGTTTCGTTTATTTCGAGTAATAGTCGGCTCCAACGTATTGGCGGTAGCCACGGAAGAGCCCGTAGATAATGAGCAATATGCCAAGCAACCAGCGCACCCAGGCGAAGCTGTCGCTCCAATTGAAGAAGTTGATGATTAGCAGGACGCCGACGCCAACGTAAACGATAATCATGAAGATGCTGAAGGCGATAGCCACCGGGCGTTTCGGAGCTGGAACCACTGGACGAGACTGCTCCTCAGAGTCTTCGCCATGCATTTTGCGCCTGTATTCTTCAAATTCGGCGTTATCTTTGTCCTTTTTCATAATGCTAAACAATTAATAGTTGAAAAATCATATACTTGAGCTCGTGATTAAGCTTGTTCTATAATTTAACATTCTTATCTATTTTTATGTTCATACAATTTAAGTGCTAAGTTAAGAAAAAAACGTCAAATATAAATATAAGCATTAGCAAAAAATAAAAAAAAAGCCAATTTATGGGCAAAAATGGTGTTATTTGAGGCGAAGGGCGGAAACGGTAGCGTTGCGTGAAACTCAGATAGCGTGTAAAAAACGCGGCCATATCCCCATAAAGAGGTATGGCCGCGTTTCATATATTATGATACGGTGTAGGATGCTTACTTCAGCACCTCATGTATCCAACGGAAAAGGTCGTCGAGGTTGTAGTCGCCCGAGTGTGGACGTTTCCAAGGAAGTGCGAAGTCGACAGTGGTGCCGTCGGGCATCACAATCTGGCCCGTAGTGAATTCCTCTTTCGAGATGCAAAGCAGAATACCGGGCTGGAGCATTGGCAAGCGACCGACTCCGACCGACTCTCCTTTGGCTACAACGCCTCCCTCACAGCGGTGAATGTAGCCCGCGAAGTTGCAAAGGAGATACAGAAGCATACCGGACGCAAACTCTCCGTCGCGTCGGTAAAGAAGGTGCTTCATAATGCATCGCTGTATCAGCATATTAAAGAATTTATTGAGGGTCAGAATTTGGACAATCAGCAAAATAATAATAGGCTTACGGATGAGATTCCACCTAACCTACTGTTCTTCGGTGTCCGAGATTATGCCTGATTCATTCAAAAATTAACGAACTATTGTTAGAAAAAGCTTTAAGCTAAATGGTGTATAGTGCTAAATATCAGCAGATTGAGTTGAATCCAAATCTCTTGTTAAGAGATTTGGATGGGTGCTAAACAGCAGAAGAGATTTGGAGTAATATTACAGTTATGACTTAGCTGATAAAATCCATTATCAAAAATCTATTTTGGTTGCTTTGCAGAGTATTTATATGTCAGTAAGTCCTGAATAGATGTGTCAACATATAGATACTCATCCCCTAAATCTATCTCCGTATAATCATGGTCATTAAAGAACGACTCATATTTCTTAGGAACGATTGCCTTAAATATAGGATGTAAATCCTTCCCCCACAGAAATGCTTTCCCATATACAGGACGTGCTTT
Source organism: uncultured Bacteroides sp. (assembly GCA_964582335.1). Lineage (GTDB taxonomy): Bacteria > Bacteroidota > Bacteroidia > Bacteroidales > Muribaculaceae > CAG-873. The sequence goes on along the minus strand of CAZORI010000005.1, from coordinate 22,518 downwards.
ATACGGAAGATTATTCATCTTAAAGGCATAATTTAAGGCTGCAGCATGAGGTTTCGCATAGCCGACACAGTTAGCCTCCCCATTATTTATATCATTTCGGTAAGTAAACTTTAATTGTTCACAGACAATTTCATTACATCTGTCAATCAGCTTTTCTGTCTCAGATATGCCATTACATTCTGATTTAATGATGTCCTTGTATGTCTGAGATAGGTTATAATCGTTCACTCTATATCCAATCTTTTCAAGTCTTACAGAAGAAAGCACCACATAGAAAACGCCTACAATAAGGCAGATGATTGATATAAATAAAAATAAAGTTCTCTTAATTTTCTTAGTTGCCATAGTTTTTTAGTCAAAAATGATTTTTCCTTTGTTGTAGCCGTAGTTTGAATCAATGATTAAGACTACTTCTTCAGAGAATGAAGCGTATTCATGACAGTATCGGGTCTCGATGCAAAGGTCGGTATTCTTGACTTGATATAGATTATCACCAATTTTTTTGACTTCAACAACATATTTCCCAGTGTCAACCTTTGTCGGAGTCAATATGTACTCGACCTCAATAGTCTTATCGTATTTGCCAACGGCTTTTGTCCCTGCCGCCGGCTTTATCACGGAATATAGTTCCTTGACGTCATAACTACTTTCAGCATACGCTGAAACGCACGATAGAATCGAAAAAAGCACGAGTAAGATTTTACATATTTGTTTCATGACTATTTGATTTTGAGGGTTACAAAGTTGGATGCGTATGGTATTGGATGGTTATGGAGATACTTGGGAGACTTATCATTGAGGTTCATGCGATAGAAACAATAGTTCCAGCCTTGCCCCATGTCGGTGTAGAGCGCTTCTTTTACTCCTTGAGAGAGCAGTGCATCAATGAAGTTACCAAATGTGACTGTGCCTTGGCTCTCATACAATGTCAGCTCACCGTCAGCGTCCAGACATAAGGCACGAAAGACATTCCGATTCCCTGATGGGCGAGTTGTCTTGACGGCGTTGCCATCATGTATCATCATTTCCTGTGCAAAGCCCATACCTCCTTCCTTTGCAGACTTATCGAGTTTTGATGAATAGTCTTGGTAAAAGAATTGAGGTACGGAAACCGGCGACCATGTAAATGCCCCGGTGTTGCGCTTGCAGCTATATCCCTTGAACCGTTTTCCGCCTGATACATGGTCTCCGGCAATGTTGGCGTGGCCCTTATCAAACTCAGTTCCCGTAAACGCTCCGGCGAATGCCAGTATGATAGAGTCATTATCGGCTGAAGGAATTTCGCCGCATACCAATTCCATTGCGAGTCCGCTCATATCCGGCTTTAGACAAATCAAGTCACCATATTTTGTCTCAATATGTGAGACAGAAAGGTAATCGGGAATAGTTTCGGTAAAGTCTGTAATGGCTGACTCCTTAATCTCGGGATGGAGTCCTCGGGTAATGTCAATAAAAAGCTTAACACGAGCCAGCACCTCACGACCCCGATTGCGCCACCAAGAGGTGCGTTTCCCGGGGGTATGAGCATTATAACCAATTGCATCAATGCCAAGATGTTTGGCTTGATACAAGGCTCGCTCATTGTGATACTTTTGTGAGATGATAATGATAGAGTCCTGACGATACACATCGCGCATCTTCGCCAACGAGTTCAATGTTCTGGTTCCATCATAATCAAGTACAATTCTTGCAGAGTCAACTCCTTGTTTTATCAAGGAGTCACGCATCGCGATTGGTTCATCATAACCGTTCTCCGTATTGCGGTAATCACCGCCACTCACAACTAACCAATCAACCTTTCCGGCTTTATACAAGTCGGCACCGGCTTTGATGCGATGGTCAAAGTAATAGTTTCTCCGCCCATTCCAAGTAGATATGGGTGAAGTACCAAGAATCAAACCGACCTTGCGGTGAGGTATGCTATCTACATTATCGTATAGTTTATCTTTGGCCGAATAATTTACCACACGGTCACATACCACTGTTGCCCCTATAACTAATAGAAGAATAAGACCAAGGCAAAATATGATTTTCCATTTCATAAGATTGGTTATTTGCTAACGTACTACTGATTACAACGGATTCTCTGATTTGTAAAGTATATCACTTATATTGTATTGTGGGTTGAATTTCGCTTTATCTACAGGTTTGGGTATGCCATCAATTCGTGCGGTCTCGGTATATTGCCATATCGTATAAACTCCTTTCCCTTTGACTTGTGGTGCCTTATTGCCGTATCTTCCTATATATAAATGAAATGAAGGATATAAACCACCACAAAGTTCATTGTAAGAGCGATTTGTAGCATATATCATAGGTCGGACTCCATAATACTCTCGTACAAGACCAATAAAAACGTTGAGACTATCTCGAAGTTCCTTTGGAGAATGTTTGTCAGAAGTTTCAACATCTACCATTGGCATCAAGTCTTGCTTATCTCGGCCAACGGTTTTCTTGAAATTAGTAAATTGGTCATGTGCGCTGCTTGTCATCCTGAAAAAATGATAACTACCTACCTTAGTGTAGAACCATAGGTCAGCGGAAACAAGCATAGCAACAATGCTCCTGCCAATATCAGCGAACTCTTTTCAAGAGAGGATAATTCTTTTAATCGTCTCATGGACCTGATTAGTAAAAATGCGCATCGGGCGTTTGTTTACCCGACGCGCATTCGGGATTTCGAGTTATAATTATTTTTTGAAAAGTTGGTAGATTTCGCGAATCCAGAGAACAAATGATGAGGCTACTACGATAATAAGCAAATCGAGCGCTCCGGAGGGATTGAAACTCCAATCAAGGGTGTGGAGCATTGGCTCAACATTGAAGAACTTATAAGCAATCTCTGTGATGAAGAGTTGGCCGATTACTATAATTGACACGATTGTCCAGAAACCACTGCTCATTTTGAGTTTGAATACGCTCTTACCAGTCTCAAAGCTACGGGCATTGAACATATACCAGAAGTGAGTCCAAACGAAAATCGAGAAGAGGAGTGTTGCTTCGTAAGGTGTCATTTCCTGTGCTGCACCTATAACGGTGTGGAACATTTGCGGAAATGACGTAACTGTGGCATGGTTGAATAGCCAGTAGAAGCCAAGAGCTATGGCAAAGAAGATGAAGCCAACACTGCAAAGCTCCCATAACATCGGACTTGATAAAATAGAGGATTCACGACGGCGAGGCTTGTCTTTCATTACGCTCTCCGATGGGGGAAGAGAGGCGAGAGCCATTGCGCCGAATGTATCCATGATGAGATTAACCCAAAGCATCTGTGTTACAGTCAGAGGTGACTCTGTACCCATGAAAGAGCCAAAGAGGACGAGGAAGCAGGCTGCCACGTTGACAGTAAGTTGGAACAGGAGGAATCGCTGAATATTCTTATAGAGTGAACGACCCCACATCACGGCTCGACCGATTGACGAGAAGGAGTTGTCGATGATGGTAATGTCAGAAGCTTCCTTGGCTACAGAAGTACCATCGCCCATTGAAAGACCCACGTGAGCGGTATTTAATGCCGGGGCATCGTTTGTACCGTCGCCGGTAACGGCGACAACTTCATTGTTTGCTTGTAGCGCTTCAACCAAACGTTTCTTATCCATAGGACGTGCGCGGGCAATAATCTTCAAGTCTCCGACACGATCACGGAGCTGGTCATCGGTGAGTTCTGCAAACTCCACGCCGGTTATGATATTGCGTTCGCCATCGGTTGCATCGTTCCATAGACCAATCTGACGACCAATCTCCTTTGCTGTTCCGGGAGTGTCGCCGGTAACGATTTTAACCTTGATTCCGGCATCAATAACCTCATTAACTGCATCGGGTACATCTACACGAACAGGGTCAGAAATAGCCACGATGCCAAGGAATGTTAGCTTGTCGGCTACAATCTTGTTGTTTTCAATTGTCTTGTCGCCATCTTCAAGAACTTGATATGCGAAGCCGAGTGTGCGCATCGCTTGATTCTGATATTCGAGCAATTGAGCGTCAATCTCCTGTTTTGTTACGCCGCAGGTGTCTTTGCACAGTCCAAATATGATTTCAGGAGCACCCTTGACGTATAAAATTCGCTTACCGGTGGCTGATTTCACAACTGTGGCCATATATTTGCGCTCAGTTGTGAATGGCAGCTCTTCTATTCGGGTGGCATTGCTACGCAAATCCTGATAATTTGCACCACGTTCTTTAAGCCATAAAAGTAATGCCCCCTCTGTAGGATTACCAAGCACCTGAGCCTTGTCGCCAGACAGGTCAAGCTGTGCTGTAGAGTTAACTGCAATGCCTTCATAGAGAACCTCATTAGATGGTTCTCCGAAGAAATTAGTCTTATAAACCTGCATCTGGTTCTGAGTTAGCGTACCTGTCTTGTCCGTACAGATAACAGTAGTGGCTCCCATTGTTTCACAGGCATGCATCTTGCGAACAAGATTGTTTGTTTTCAGCATCCTGCTCATACTATAGGCCAACGAGAGTGTAACAGCCATTGGCAGACCCTCTGGCACGGCTACCACAATGAGAGTAACGGCTACCATTAAGGTTTTCAGTGTATGGGCAAGCAGTAGTGACCAGTCAGCACTTATTGCATCGGGATTAATCATGGAGAACGCCCCAATCACCATTGCGAAAAACAGAACGAAGAATCCTACGATAGTCAGGATACACTTCGATGATGACCAATCTCCAAATTTTTTGATGACGAGCCAAAAGAAAATTAGCACTGGAGCAATCAAAGTGTATGCTTCCCAATGGCCCCAGCCAAGGAAATGAATGAGCTGCCCGACGATAATCAGTCCGGCAATCACATAACTAACATTCGTAATCCAGTCAGCAAGACCGTCGAGTTGTTCATTAAGCGGTGTCTTGACACTATCGTCAATCTGGGCTTCTTCATATACTTTTCCCATTTCTGTAGCGTCACCCACTTTGAGAACACGCATAACACCATGTCCCTCCATTACCTTAGTGCCACGCATTACATGGTTTGACGGGTAGGTTGCCTCCGTATCAAAGTTATCGGGATTAGTGGTTTTGGCGCAGAGCGGTTCGCCGGTAAGAGTTGACTCGTCAACGCTCATGGTGACAGCATCAAGCAATTCGCCATCAGCCGGGATTTCATCGCCGGTATTGATGATTACAATATCACCGACAACCACATCCTTGCGAGGAATGGAGGTGGTTGTACCGTTTCGCATAACCTCAACCAATTCATCATCATTGACTTGATTGAGAATCTGGAATGCTTTGTTGGCTCTTTGCTCAAATATGAAAGCGAGGGTAGTTGCCAGTCCGATTGCAACGAAAATACCGATAGGCTCAAAGAATACTTTCCAATCCTGTCCAAGACCGAAATACTCATAGAAAGATATTCCGATGGACAGAATTCCTGCAACCATGAGGATGATGATTAACGGATCGGAGAACTTATCAAGGAACTCCTTCCACCACGGATCCTTTTTGGGTGGGGTAAGGACGTTTACCCCGTTTTTTCTGCGGCTCTCCAATACTTCCGCATCGGTCAAGCCATTGTAGCGATTTTTCTGTGACATATTATTGAAATTATGATTTTCTTTATTGTCTTTTACTTTATACTTCTCAGATTCTTCACTTATATTCATAAGATAATCCTCAAATTCAAGTATCTCCTCGCGACATTCTCTATATATCCATTCTGTATCTGATACACGTATCAACTTTCCTATTCGTAAGGCATTCCTAATGTCCGTTATACCAGTGAAATCGGATGTTTGTTTTACTTTATGTTCTTTGATATGTTTAGAAAACTGTGACATTAAGTCAAAGAAATCATCCCTTCCAAATACCCGGATAGAATCTATAGGGAGCATAGGTACCGTAAATACTTGAAGATTTTTGAGTTGAATCGTCTTGTTTGAATGTTTATCATTATGATAGTCATAATTAAACATTACGACATCTATCTCATCTACTGATGAATCAATCTTATCAAAATCAATCTCAAAAAATTCAAAATTGTCGAAACCGCTGGCACGTAGCCCTCTGTCTTCTAATTCTCCATCATCGTACCCATCTATTGGACCAACAATGGATTCATTTGAAGAACAAGGGATTTCGGTTTCTCCACCTCGAATTTCTCTTCTGACATGATTATGTGACCCGTAAAAAACCACATCATCTAAATTGTAGATCTTACCATTAGAAAGTGGAATCATAAATGTATCAGGCCATTCATCATCCCATCCCCCATCAAATTGGGTAATTAAATATGTTTTACCTGAAAGATTCATTATTCCTGCGGAAGGGTTAAAGCTCGGGTTGATTCAAGAATGGGTAGATTTGTCTCTGTTGGGACATATATCACAGTTTTATTGCTGAGGTCAGACTGTTGACGCACCCAGAGATACTGAATATAAGTCGGAGTGATTGAACCGTTCTCGATACGGATAGCTTCGGCTGCACCTTTAGCACGCTCAATCTCGGCTTGAGCATTGAGTTTCTCGGCTTCAAGATTTGCCTTTGCTTCCTCAATCTTGATTTTACGGTTCTGCTCGGCTTTGGCAAATTCTGCTTTGCCTTCCATTTCTTGCGACCATACGTTGTACCATGGACGGATGAAGGCCATAGCCACTATCAGTAGAACGATTCCTGCGACTCCCCATATAGCTCCCTTAATCAGCTTGGGGGTGATGTTGATGTTATTGTTGTTATACATATCTTGATACTGTTAGTTATGTTAAGCTCTTGATCGTGTTACCCAGATAGAGGAGGTCACGGGGATGTACTCATCATCTGTATCTGATATGACGAGTGTCAAGTCTCTTGGCGATGCGCTGAAATCACGCTGTAATTTCATTGAGCATGGCACCCATCCATATTGGGGAATGTAGAGTGCAAGATTCTGATAGTGGATGCCGGTTGACCCGACAAGTGTGATGTAGCCTCTTTTGAGGTTATCTTCTTGTGAGATTTTTTGAACTGAAATTGTTGTCATAACTGATTCTGTGAGGTTGTTAACTTTTGATGTTGCAAAGTTACTGCCTAAGTGACTCCAAATCAGAATTCTCATAATATTTCAGTTTCTATACTAATAAACATCAACAATCAGCCTGCAATGTTGCAACCTATGCCTCTTTCCATCTTTGATACATCTTGGAGTCTTTCAACGGAATTGGTTCGTTGGAATCTAACTCTTTGACGAATATCAGGTTATTATCTACATTTACGGAGAATACACCGTCTCGGTTCTTCGTGACGTTATAATCTTCCGGGTTATATAGTGACGGCAGGTTCTTCAAAGAACGTTTCAGACAGGCAAATATCGGACGGCGGATTGTCGGCTCTCCTAAATCCGGAGCTGCTTCACCCTCTCCTCCGAACATTGAATATATTGCCCGGTAGCGGTCTTGAATTTTTGCTATACGCTTATTGTACTTTGCAAGAGCGTCACCACCATTTCTTGGCAGATTGAAATTAAGACCTTCCGCTCCACTGCATAGCAGAAGTGCATACAAAGCACGTTCTCTTCTGTGAAGTCCTGTTGCCTTTGCATCAACATCAGGAAAGAATATCTCCTCTTTATATGGGTCGATAACTATATGACTCCTAATATTCTTTCTAATCAGGAATATATCAAGCAACTGCTTGTAGAATCCATGAAAATTGAACTGGCTATCACGTTCTTCTGATGTGTTGACCACATAGACATCGCTGCTTAACATTTCGCAGAACCTATCAATAAAGGATTGAACTGTTGAGAGAATATCCTCATCAACCTCTATTTTAAGATAGTTGGCATAGGCATCCTCGCCAACAAAACTGTTGCCTATCTTAATCAGCAAAGACGGATAAGTGTTGCGTAAATCGGTGATACCACACTTGTTGCAGAGCAGGTCCTTGCAGAATACTCCCGTTGTCATCTTCATAAGTGACTTATAGGCATTCTCAATGCCAGACTCACTCATTGACGGAGCGAGAAATGACAGTATCTGATGAAACAGTTTCGGATCAGTGTCTTGATAATGCTCAATTATCTTAGGCGGATATACGAAGTGGAAGCCAGCCAGTTGAAATTCTTTGAAAAGTGAACGGTAATTCTCACGTATTGCCTCATTGGTCACGGCATCATAATCACTCTCGATATAGAGAGATGTTGCAATGTCGATATTGAAACTTGCCTTGGGAATAGAGAAAGTCTCAACCCTGAAAGGTTGTTCTGAGTCAAGCATCAATATCAAAGCAATCATTATCAGTGCCTCGGAATGGGCGCAGAATCCATCACTCACGGTCATAGAACGGCAATCGCCCAAAAGGTCTTCCTTCAAGCCCTGAACTCCGGAATTGCAAATAGATTCCAATGCGTCGGAGAAAGACACATATTGAGCTTCCGTCTCAATTTCTTTGTCAATAGAGTATTTTGCGCACACCCGATTCCAGCACTCCATCTCACCGGTATCAATGATGCGGTCTGCCTTAATCAAGTCTGCAAATATTCTGGCGATTGCCACCTTATGACCTCTTAACATATTCTTTTGGTTTATTTTAGATTAGAAATGGCATTATAGCAGAACCAACTGTCCAAATTCTCAAAGAACATCGGTTTGTCGTTAGCACCATCTTTTTGAACGCCCAATCCATTGGAGTAAGGGTCCAATGACAGGATCTTTGAAAATGGAATTTTCAACGTTTTCTCCGGGCAATGAAAATATAGATTCTTATCTGTCAGACAAACACTTCCTGTTCCGATTCGTTGCATATAAGTTGTCTCGACGGGAGTACCCTTGAAACCACCTGTTCGGTAATAAACGCCTTTGCATATCCTGACACTGACACCACGAGTTCTTCCTACGGTCTCTCTGCGTACTTTCTGCATCATAAGCGTCACATCACGGAACAACCACAACATGTGTTCGTTTTTATTCAACATAAAAGGAAAACTTCCGGATATGGTTATCCTTGGCGAAGGCACTTGTCCATTCAGAAGTTCTTGCAGAACCTTTGACTGCACTACCTTCTCCAAAGACTTATTGGCATTCAGTACCTGCTGGGGCAAGCCGGTGAATTGCATGAACCGGGCAACTGAACGTTCCTCATTTTGGTCAATAATGCCATCATCAAGATATTGCTCTATGGCGGCATCAAAGGACTCACAGTATATTGAGCGGGCATCTTCGGATGAAATATAAGATTCCTGACACAGTTTCTGAATTTCTCCCTGATGCAGGTAGAAATCTTCCTTGTGTTGGAAACATCCTGCCAATATGCTCTTAATGCGGGCAACCCCACTTAAATGGCGTTGCTCGCATTCGGCATGTTTGCTATGGAAAAATCCGGCATCCTGCCCACAATACTTACACTTTCCCATATCTCTTACATATCAATTCGATACAAGCTGAACTACAATCAGGCGTCCGCCGTCAGCTCCGGAAAGCAAGATTTTTCGACCTTCAGTAAGCTCTACAAATTCGCCTACCTTTATCTGACGCTTCGGCTGTTCGGTGACATCCCACATATCCGGCAACTTACGATTGATAAGAATCCAGTTGCCATTGTGGAAATGGAAATCACCTACCGGTTTCTTGTCTTCAGGTTTAGTTCTCTCGTTGGGAGTTACAAAACGATTCACATGCCACATATATAATGACTGTTTATCGTAAACCATCAGACGATGTTTCTCCGGAAGGAATCTGCCATGAGAGGGAGAGTAGTAAAGATTAAGAACCGGCAACTTCCCATGATATTCAGTTCCACAGAACGGACATTTCGGCTTCGTTGAGTTATCGAACACAAACCAATGAGCCTCGCAGTTGGGATTCTGACAGGGCTGGATAAGGTCGGTTGTCTTTACAAGAGCATTCTCCCATTCGTCAGCCGTAGGACGTTTGGACGGGTCGTGCAATCCATCAATAAACGCACGGTTGAACAGTTCTGTCAAATATGGACCACAGATAGTGTATGGACGCTTAGTAACGTCACCTTGCGGAAGTTCTGCCGGAGCCAAATTCTGGACTTTGGGGCGGTTGCTCTTATCGGTAGGATGCTCTACAAAGAGAGCTTTTTCACCCATTGAAAGTTCCTCATCTTTGGCAGCATCGAGGTCGTTAACCTTCCCACCCCTGAGCGGATGACGGTTGAGCAGATACATATAAATGAGCACTGCCAAAGCGTGACGGTCGGTTTGAATACTCGGCAATTTCTTGTTGGGGTCACCCACTTTCAAAGCACGGGTCTGAAGAACCTCCGGTGCGATAAAGTCAGGAGTTCCTACTACATCCGGTGGATATTTTCCGGGAACGACGAGACCGTCACAGTCAATGACGGCTGCCTTTCCACTTTCCGGGTCAACAAGCACATTCTTATACGACAGGTCGGAATGAGCAAGGCCAGCGGCGTGTAAACGTCGCACGGCGCGTGCTATCTGTAGACACATGTGATAATGTGTCAACCAAGTGCCCTTTTGAGCCGGAGACAGAAATTTATTCCGAAGTTTAGCTGACGCGAACCATTTACCCTCTTTCTCCTTTCCTTTAAACATGCCGTCCTTAAAGAAGAAATGCTTCTGGTATGCAGGGCATACGATACCGAGTTTGCCGTTCCATTCAACTAATTTTGTTGGCCAGCAGAAAAGATTTTCCCAATAATCTCCACCAATCTGTCCGAAAATTTTCTCTCTATACTTGCCTACAATATTTTGCAGACGATCCTTAGCATTAGCATCTTGTGGCTGACGGAAGAAGCCAACCACATAGCTCTTATCAGGACTGAAATACACGTCCTTCATTGCACCGCTGCCGATGACCTCGTCGACAAATTCGACAGGAGTGCCATCGGTAGCTGTTAATTTAATGGTATTTGCCATATTCAATGTAGATTAGTAGAGTATAGCTATTGTGCGGTCGTCATGGTTTCCGGGGCTCCAGAAGTCAAGCCAACCGAGAAGTTGATCTTGTGCTGCTTCATTATCGTCAGAAAGGTCAACCCCACCAATTTCATCATCGGGGAATCCATTCTTCAGATTGTTCCAGAACTCTTCCCACTTTGCATAGTCGTTGAGGTTTTTGTCAGTCTCAAACATCGGGTCTGAAACGCCGTCGCTCATAAGGAACAACGCTGTGAAATCCGGAACAATCGCCATGCGAAGACGTTTTGTGACAACATCTTTATCGCGGAAAATTTCAGGCATTGTCAGGAAACGAGTTTGACCGGAGAATTCACCTTCATCGGGAGTACCGAGAAGTTTAGCGGTCTTAGCTTTTTCATCGAAAAGACACATTGCTCCATCACCAACCCAGAAGGATGCGATAAACCAACCGAAATCGTACTTTTTGCATACTGCAAACATCAGAGTTGTGGCAAAATCCTTCAACTTTGCTTCCTCATTGGCTTCAGCAACTTTCTTGACAGCTTCATGGGCTTTCAATGCGCCATTATAGATGATGTCTATTACATGCTTGGTGAGAGCAGTCCTTTTAGTTGAGTCATCACGGTTAGCTTCGTATTCACGAATTGCCTCTTCAAATGCCGGGTTGTCGGCAAGTAAGTTCTTACAATGATTAACAACTGTATTACATGCCACTTCCGAGCCTTTACGGGAGTATTTGGCAGAACCTGCTCCATCTGCGACAGCAATCACATACCAATCGGAATCATCACAATGGTACAGTGTGAAATGGTCATCGCGAGCCTTGCCCTCTTGGGCGTGACTACGACCGCGTTGACTTGCCGCAACAATATCCTTCTTGGGAAGTCCATCCTCTCCTGCCTCAACCTTTATATAAGCTGTGTCTGAATCTTTCTTTGGGTATGGAATATCTCCAGTGGGAAGATTTCTCCATAGACTCCGAGGATTAGGATTGAAAGCGACAGGAATTTTCAATTCCGAGGGTTCCTCACCCTCCACAGTATTGTATTTGAGCGTGAGGGTAAAGTCTCCGGCTTCTTTAGGTCTGCCACAAAGAGAAAACTTTCCATCTTCACCAGAGACAAGCATGAGTCCGAGTTCATCAGCTCCGAGTAACTCTACATTGGATATTTTATCCATCGGGAGTTCAAAGCATGTGGAGTATTCTTTCTTCACAGTCCCATTAGGGAAACGAAGACCGAGGCTCTTTATCTCGTTTTCTATTATCAATCTTTGATTCATACGTTCTTCTTTGTATGTATTCCACAACTGGGAGATAGTCCAGTTCAGGAACATTTCTTTATCTGATTTTGGAATACCAGCTTTCACCATAGCCTTTTCAACCGCACGTGCAGTTTCGTTAAGGCTTGCTACCGTCTGATTATTCCTACTGGCGATACGCTGTTTTCTGTCCATATTATATGATTTTAACCTAAGCCACGAGTAATGTCCATACCTTCGGGACCTCCGCTTCCTAGCTCACCCTTCATGCCACACCACGGACATTCATTATGGCTCTGTTCGCCAACGCAGAAGATACCACCGCATTCACAAACGACAACGCCATGCTGGTTGCCGCAGCAAGGACAAGTTGGCACTCCAACAAGTTCCATAGTGTTTATCTTTGTCCTGTTACCGGCAGAAAGAGCCGCATAAGACTCCTTATCTATAGGATATGCACCTACCAGCTTGAAGTCCATAGCATCAAACATTTCAAGGCCGGGAAGCGGCTCTGTACGCTTTGCGTATTTCACGAGGTAATCGTTCTTTGTTGTTTGACAACGACCATGAAGCACAACGAAGTTCTCATCAACAGTTCCTTTGTGTTCATTGGGATTTACCTTTTCAAGGTTGATTCCCGTTGTCGGAGCGAGCTTAACCTCATCTGTGTTCTGTTCGCTAACGGACATACTTGTTGTCTTAATTGACGCAGTCACCCATTTGAAGAACTTGCTGAAAGATTCCGGATCGGTCTCCTTCAGAAGAAGAATGTCATTGGTGATTTGTGCGAGAGTAAGCACATTGACATTGTCACCGATAGAAACAGCGATGAGATTGCAGTGTTTGCGATACTTTTCATTCCAACGACGGAATGCTGCCTGATAATCATCGGTGGGATTACCGTCGGTAAAGAGGAAGATGATAGGTTTCCAGTCACCTTTTTGTTCCAGAGTTGTTTTCTGAATTGAGGTGTCAAGGTCGTTCATCAGGGCTTCAAGACCAGCCCCGAGCGATGTGCCACCGCCTATGGGGAACGTGGGAGGATAGAACTTGTAAAGTTCCGTCAGAGGTGAAAGGATTTTAGCCTTGCCTGCGAAAGCGATAATAGAAACGAAAACTGTTTCAAGAGCGTAAGGGTCAACGCGAAGATTTTGAATAATCGTTCGCATTCCCTCCTGTACCTGTTCAATAGGTGTACCCACCATTGACTCAGACACATCGACGAGGAAGTAAATTGGTAGTCTGCGCATATTTAGATGTTATTTAGTTTTTCGGTAAATATTTGTTGTCGGCGGTCATTTGTTGGCGAGGAGACTTGACCACATCTGTATAGATTTCAAAGATGGCGTTGAGATTATAACTGCACTCATCTTTGGTATGCTGTTTGGTATAAAGAGTTTGAATTAAACCATCATACCTATCTGTGATATAAGACCCATTTATCAAGTCTATGACTTTAATTAACTCTTCAAAAGCCATGTCTAAGCTATCAAGGGCGAATACTGCCTTATAGCTTTCGAGTGTATGACACAGGAAGTCCTTAATTGAGTCATTTTGCTCATTCATCTTGACAAAACTTATGAAGTCATCACATCGAGGATTGTCTATAGTCTTAGTTGGAGTTGGATCGGGTGTAGTCGTTGCTTGTGCTGAAGAAGACTGCTGATTTGCCGGTTTCGCACCGTTAGCCAACCTCAACTTATTCAAGAATATGAATATAGAATCGTCAGATATAATGTCGCTATAAGTTATTTTCTTTGTCAAGAAAAGACCTGATAATGATTTTACACGACTTAACGCAACATATAATTGTCCGGGAGCGAATATGTGACTGTTAAGATCAAGTATGATTTTATCATATGTTTGCCCCTGTGATTTGTGAATTGTAAACGCATAGGCGAGTTTCACAGGGAATTGAGTGGTCTTTTGAATGAAAGGAGTCTTACGAACGAGCCGATGCTTTCTTGCATCATACTCCAATTCATATCTGTAATCAGTAATCTGACTCGATTTATATCTATCTTGTGGATGAGGGCATCCAATTGTATTGCCAGAGTCAAGTTTTATAGTAAAGAAGTCACCATTGAAACCAACAACTTCGCCAAAGTCACCGTTGGTATACCCGAATCTTTTGCTACTTTTGGTAAGCATTACTCTTGCGCCAATCTTGAAACTCAATACACCATCATATTGCGATGGCAATATAATTGATTCAATATCTTGGTCACATGGTAATTCTGTATGACTAATGTCTATATGAGATTTGCTCCCTTTCAATTTTATTTTATACTGAGCCTCACTGGTATATAATTCCCCAGATAGTTCAGATAATTTCTTTGTATTTACCTTGTTTACCTCTTCGTTTGACGACGCAACATAAATTGCGTCAGAAGGCAGAACAGAGCTTACTCGCGAATTTAGTTCATTAAGAACCTCTATTTTCCTTCTGTCGGTCATCGGTTCGCGAAAAGCGTCAAGCAGCTCAACAAAACGAGAATCATTTTTCTGTCTGTAGGACTTTGATAACTCAAATAGTTTTATCTTGTCAAGATTATTTTTGATAATATGACTCTCAAAAAAATAAATTCCACCATACTCTTCCATCAAGTATTCATAGACAGCATTGTCACTAGCTACAGGCGGAAGTTGAAATAAGTCTCCGACCACAACGATTGATATGCCTCCAAAAGGAAGACTGTTCCCCTTAGCCTTTTGACATATTTGATTCATCATCTCAAATGTATCAGATCTTACCATTGAGATTTCATCAAAAATCAACATCCTTATACCTGCGAGTTTGGAAGCAAATTGTTGAGCCTTTAAAGGGGTTATATTATCAGGATTTTGGAAACCTTCATCTAAATCATCAAAAGCTCCCCAAAAGAAAGAATGAAGTGTGCGAGCATCATTATACAGTGAAGCGGCGAGATTCGTAGGTGTCAGAACTTGACACCCATATAAAGAAGATTCAATTTGCCGAATAAGATATGTTTTCCCACAACCGGCTTTTCCATGGACGAATGTAATACCGTTAGGACATGGCATTAAATAATCTAAAACCTCGGCTTGAGTTGACGAAAGAGGTGGCAAATAATCCTTCATATCAAATGGAGGCGTTATTTTTGCAGGCTCGCTATGTGTGGGATTAGACGCATTAGGCAACACCACTGTTTTGATATTGGCTGATGCGTTCAACGCGACCTCTACCTGTGGTTTTGGCGTTTCCATAGAAGAAATATTCTTCTTTCGACAGAATATGCTATCTAAGAATCCCATTTGACAAATTATTGTGCTGGTGTATAGAACTTGCTTGGTGAAAGATAAACTGTGCCAGGACCAGTCACACGCATCATGCTGAGACCTTCGCCTCCAAGAAGATTGCCAAGTGACCAATTAGATTGCATTTGATTTTCTGAAATATTGAGTAACGCAATTATATGGTCTTCATCCACTTCGATTGTCTCACCATATTGCAGATTTATGATGATTGGCTGTCCTTTTGTATCAAGGAATACTGTAGAATTACCCTGAATCTTCTGAAGCAAGAGTCCCATGCCACCTGTCAAACCGGCAATAGACAATTTTGTGGTTACATTAACTTTATTGTTTGAGCCAACATATACGCCACGATGACATATCATTGTCTCTCCATTCAGTTTCACCGGGAGTAACCCAAAGTGACTGCCGATGACTACCTTGCGCGGCATGTTTGTAACGTTATAAAGTCGCAGTATGAACAGCGACTCTCCTGAAAGTTTTGCTCCTAATATACGTCCCAGACCGGAACCGTTAAAGCTCAACTCTTTCTCAATGCCGGCTTCGAGATAGATGACAGACCCTTTCTCGGTGAAAAAATCTTCACCGGGATTGAGTGTCACCTCAAGGTGCTGTACAAATTGTCCGACAAGTTTGCAGTTCATGTTGTTTCCGTTTTTAGATAATTACGTTTACTTCATCCGGTGGAGGAGGAAGGACAAGATCTTCTGTCGCACCGATACTTCTGTTGCCAACTCCAATAGAGTCAGATACCCACTTGAAGAATTTTTTGAATGCAGTACTGTCAACCGTATCGAGAGAGTAAACCTCGTTGGTAAGTGCTTTAAGTGGTTCTGTCTTTGCGCTCATGCCTGCGGCACAAGCAATGATGCTGGCAAAGTGACGTTTCTTAACTTCGGGTATCATCTCATTGTAGAGCTGAATGTCAGAGGGTTTGCCATCTGTCATAAGGAACAGAAGTGGCATCCAATCACCTTTCTGGTCGGGTGTACTGAGTCTAACTTCTTGGTCAATTTTCTCACAAAGGAGTTTCAACGCCTGACCAGTATGAGTTGGACCGCTTTCCGGGGTTGTGATTTCGGGCAGTTGCAGTTCATCGAGAGGAGTCAAAGGCAGTATCTGCTTGACTTCACGGTCGTATGTTATGATACTTATGTTTACTGATTCGAGAGCGAACGGATCCTGACGGAGGCTTGAAACCATAGCTTCAAGTCCTACTTTCACGGACTCAATAGGTTCTCCACGCATTGAGCCGGATGTATCGATGAGAAGATAAACTGGGAGGCGTCTCATTTTTCTATATTATTTGCGGGATGAAAAATTTGTATATTGTCGGGAAGTGGTGGAAGTGATTCCAATCCTTCACCTTCTTGATTTCTTTCGTTGACCATCATACTCGACGTGCTGACTGAACTTGACACCCATTTGAAGAATGATTTGATGTCACCGGCATTGGCCGAAGAGATGACGATTATATTTTCTGTGAGTTTTCTAAGCAGATCAAAATGAGATTGCATCCCGGTTGCACATGCAACCACAGTGCCACAATTTATCTTCTTAAACTCAGCTATTGGCTTTGCGATAGGTCCTGAATGACCTCCATCGGAAAGGAAGAATACCAATGGTCGCCAATCTCCCTTCCTTTCTTCCGTGGTTCGATGAACTTCCTTTTCGATACACTCACAAAGAAGGTTCAAAGCTGCTCCAAATGCCGACTGTCCTTTAGCAATAATTTCAGGTTTCTGAAACTTATAAACATCTGTCAAAGGCACTATTTGTTTAGCTTCTGTCCCGTAGGTAATAATGCATATACAAGTTGTCTCCAACGCATAGGGGTCACAACATAGAGCCTGTATCAACGAGTCAATACCATTATTGACAGCAGCAATGGGTTCACCTCTCATGGAAGACGATATGTCTATGACGATATATACCGGCAGTCTGCGCATATTGATTGGTTTTTAATTCTGTGTGTTCCCCTTCAGACAGGGGAACACACAGAATATTATTTTTAGAGAAGAGCTTCGAGTCCGGCAGGGAAGGATTTTGCCTGAGCCTTGATAGCCTTGAGCAGAGCCTTTTCAGCCTCATCTACTTGTCCATCGTTGTTTACTTTTGCAATGAGCCATGCTTCTTCATCAGCGTCGATTTCACCGGGGGAAACCTCATCCTTCAGAAGGAAGTCACAGATTGCCTGAGTAAAGAACTCGCTCCATTCAGGGGCATTGTCTTTGCCACTAACCGCGTCATTGAGTTCAAAAAGGAAATCTGCTTCCTCCTTGTCGATTACGCCGTCAGCATAGAGCACTTCTTTGAGCTTTGCCACCTCTGCTGCGTCGATAACGCCATCAGCGAGGAGGTCTTTCTTGAGTTCGTCAAGTGTTGCCATTGTGATAGGTGATTTTATGTTGTTATACTACGATATTTACTTCGGGCGGTGGCGGCGGAAGTTCGCTGAGTGTGGTGGCTTCGGCTCCTGTCTCCTCAACTTTCATGCTACCTGAGCTAACCGATGCTGACACCCACTTGAAGAATGCCTTGATAGTAGCGCTGTCGGCTGTGTCAAGAGAAACAACACATTCAGTGATTTTTTTGAGGGTATCTGTGTTTGCTCCGGACCCTGCGGCACAAGCAACCACCATACCCCATTTGCGCTTTTTGAACTCTGCAAGACCTTTGTTGAGGTCGTCGGTAGGTTCACCATCAGTCATGATGAATACAAGGGGCTTCCAGTCGCCTTTTTGTTCAGCGGTGGTTTTAGTTACTTCCTGATCTGCCTTTTGTGACAGAAGAGCAAGAGCTTCACCAAGAGCTGTGCAACCGCTTGCCTGAATGTTGGGCTGTTGGAATGCAGCGAGTTCTGTCAACGGAGAAACCTGTTGCGCACTGCTGTCGAATGTAATGATGCTGAGGTAAGCTGTTTCAAGTGCATAGGGGTCCTGACGCAGTGTTGAAACAAGTACCTGAACACCGTTCTTAACTGCCTCGATGGGTTCACCGTACATTGAACCAGAGCAGTCAAGAAGAAGATATACGGGTAGTCTTCTCATGATTTTATATATTATTTTGAATAATCTTTCATTACTCGAGCGATTGTGTTAACTATGGACTTGTCGGGGAAGGCGTCTCCAATCGCATTAAACTTCCATTCTCCATTGCGACGATATAATTTACCGAGGACAAGACCTCTCATACCGATGCAATCTGTTTTTGTTGCAACATCATATTGTGCAAATGTTTCTTTTACGCCTTTTACGACTTGTTTGCCTTTGTCCATTCCCATGACAGGCTCAAACATGCGTATATACGCATAGGGGATACCGGAGAAGTCGCCTGAATAGTCGTTATTATTATAGACGTTTAAGAAGAACACGATGGAGTTGACATTCGGATTGATGCGGTTCAAGTCAACTGTGATAATCTCATTGTCAAGACCATCATCACCACCTTGATCACCAGTTAAGTCATCACCCGTGTGATGAAGTGCATGGTCGAGTGTATCAAGTTTTCCATTGGGTAGACCAATTTTTCTATCTCCAAAACGATATAGAGGAGAATAAATGTGATCCACCGGATTACCTTCAGCGTCAAAAAGGAGACAGCTTAAATCCAAATCTACATCTATTACGGAAGATGATAGGCCGAAGAACGCTTTTTTCGTTACAGCTCCCCAGTTGCAACCAACACAGAAGTTGGTGAGCTTGGAGCCATTGCTCTTTTCAAGGTTGATACGCTGGCCTTTTTCAAGACGTATTGCCATGATGATTAGTTTATTTTAGTTATATTTGGTTAGATATTCTCCGAGTCCGGCCTTTTGTCCTGTGCCAATAGCTTCAAATTTCCACTGCCCATTACGTTTGTAAAGGCGTCCGAACTCTACGGCAGTCTCAACCGAGAAGTCTTCATCGAGGTCATAACGAAGAATCTCTTCTCCATTTGCCGCGTTATAAATGCGGATGAATGCGTTACGAACCTGACCGAAATTCTGCTTGCGCTCGTCTGCTTTGTGGATAGTGACTACGAATGTGATTTCCGTTGCACGATGGTCAATCTTTGAGAGGTCAATTTTGATGCTTTCGTCATCACCTTCGCCTTCTCCGGTAAGATTGTCACCGGTATGTTCCACTGCTCCATCGGGAGATTTAAGATTATTGTAGAACACAAAGAATTCATCTGCAAGAATCTTGCCATTCTCTCCGAGAATAAATGCCGAAGCATCCAAGTCGAAGTCAACACCTGTGCTTGACTGATTGGTATCCCAACCAAGTCCGATAGTGAACTTTGGAAGTTCAACCGCTACACGCTGTCCTTTTTCTAAGTTTATCATATTACTTTGTTTTTGTTGTTTCGATGTTGCAAAGTTAAGCGGTAATACTCTGATATGCTGAATTTCCAAAACGTTTCAGTGATATAAATCAAAACAGCCGCTTTTTAATTGCAAGATTGCAGAGTCAATCTTTTGAACCGGGAGAATAGTTGAAGCCCCAGCCATATCGCTGGTCGCAATCGCGGTGTCCGTCATGGAAGGTAACGAGTTTCTGCACTTCCAAAGAGTTATCGTCGCCAATTTCAATTGATGCGATAGCACAGAACTTTTTATTGCTATTCTGCTCTCCCATCTTAACAATGATGTCTTCATTGCCCGGAACAGATACCTTTACAACCGCGTTGGTCTGAGCCCATTGAGCTACGCCTTCGTATATGAAGGTATATACAATGATGCGCTTGATTTGAGAGGCTCCGGCAGGATTAACAAGAATTGTCTCACCTGATTCTGAGCCACCGCCTCTGTCGTCACCCATGTGCCAGATAAAGGGCTTCTGAGTATAGCAACCCTGACGTGTAACTTGATCTTTACGGCCACCACGTCCATGAGAGAACTGAAGGCCATCGATAAGTGTCTTTGTTCCGTCTTTAAGTTCGTAGAAGCAGCCAAGGTCAAGGTCTATTGCTCCTCCGAAGAGCTTTTTTCATA
The DNA here is from genome assembly GCA_964582335.1 of uncultured Bacteroides sp. GTDB lineage: Bacteria > Bacteroidota > Bacteroidia > Bacteroidales > Muribaculaceae > CAG-873. The sequence continues at coordinate 2,176 of CAZORI010000005.1, read as the reverse complement.
AACCCACCTTTGCTCCAGTCGAGATTGATTTTAATCTCACCGGGGAAGGCTTTGGTTTTTTCAAGATTGATACGGTGCTTGTCACCGGTTTTTCTTAATTCGATAGCCATGTCTCTCGATTTTAAGGTTACATAAATTTAGATGCGTATTTCTTACAGATTGGCTCCAGACCATCGGCATAAGAAATGCCAACAGCTTCAAACTTCCAAGCACCCTTATAGCGATAAAGTCTTCCAAATTCCACACCTTTGGAAGTCGAGAAGTCTTCATCAAGGTCGTATCGGCAAATTTCTTCACCCGTAAGCGCGTTCTTTATCAGAATATACGCATTACGTACTTGACCGAAGTTGTACTTTTCGCTTGGAGAGCCTTTTTCCCAATAGATACTTGCAGTGAAAAGGATTTGGTCAATGAGTTGGTTTGTTTTGGAGAGATCAACCTCTATCTCCTCATTACCTTCACCGGTATCGTCATCATCGTCCCCAAGGTCATCTACTGAACCAAGAACACTTCCATCGTTTGAAACAGGACGTTTACCGTCAAGAGTATCAATGGTTTTACATGAGCCATAGAAAACGAAGTCTTCCTCTACTCCAATCTCTCCGTTTGAACGCAACAAGAAAGTTGAGGCATCCAAGTCTTACGGTGGCTTTGCGGAAGGGTTTACCTTCCAACCCATCTCCACTATGAGCTTGGATAGGCCTATTTCAACTCTCTGTCCTTTGACAAGGTTTATTGCCACATCAACCTACGTATTTATCAACGAAGAATTGAAGGCCACCCTTGTAACCTGTACCCATAGCCTCGAATTTCCATTCGCTACCACGGCGATACAAGCGGCCAAACTCTACTGCGGTTTCCACGGAGAAGTCTTCGTCAAGGTCATACTTGGCGATTTCTTCGTTAGTCAGAGCATTGTAGATACGGATATAGGAGTTGTGAACCTGTCCGAAGTTCTGACGACGCTGTTCAGCTTCGTGGATAGTGACAGTGAAGATTATCTCCTGAATGCGAGGATCAACTTTCGCGAGATCTACAGTCAGAGTCTCGTCATCGCCGCCATCGCTGTTCCCGCCCGTGAGGTCGTCACCTGATGATTCCACAGCCTTGTCAGGAGAAATTTGGTTGTTGTAGAACACGAAGAACTCGTCGGCGGGGAGTTTCTTGTTAGAACCCAGCATGAATGCGGATGCGTCAAGGTCAAAGTCATACCCCGTGCTTGTGTTGGGGTCCCAGCCAAGACCTACTCCGACCTTTTGGAGTCCGATCTCGATGCGCTGGCCTTTCTGAAGATTTATTGCCATTGTTGTGAAATGTATTAGTTTGTTTTCTGGTTACAAAGTTAATTTCATAGAGCGACTCTGACCGTATTTCTGAAACGTTTCAGCGCAAAAGCATTGTCTATAGCACTTGAACGCTGCAATATTACAGTCAAAATCGTTGTATTGCCCTGAAATTAAGGGCGCTGCACACTTGCAAATTTAGTGAAATTTTTTGAACCCCGGACTATAAAACCTCAGAAAAGTGACAAGTTTAACCATTGCACTCTTCTGCAATGCTTAATTCATTACCTTTGGAGTCGTGTTTCTTGCGATATTCGCGAAGTTCTTCAAGGTAACTTGCCGTGATGACACCGGAGGGTAGAGCTATGATTGCAACCCCAAAAAGAGACGATAACATTGATACGATTCCACCGATGTCTGTTACAGGACACAAATCTCCATAACCAACTGTCGTTAACGTAACTGTAGCCCAGTATAGGGCATCGAAGAAGGATTCAAAAGTTATAGCTCCGGTCTCGGGATTTATATGCGGTTCAGCATTAAACTCTGAATTTTCCCATAATTTGTAACCATAATCAAGCTCATGCTGATTATTAGCATATTAGCAAGTAACTTTCTTTCTCGTTGTGGGTACTATCGTAAAATGGTACCTAATATTCGCATCGGCCTAAGATATTGGTCAGTTGCCATTTAAGCACTTATGGGTACTTTTTATTGGAAAACTCAGAATCATCTATGGTAGAAAAGATGGCACATTATGAGTAAGTTTAATGAAGCGACCCGCGTACAGATGCCGGCAATGGTGCATCTGACACGTTTAGGATATACATATTTCGGCAAAATCGGGGCAGTTGCAAATTTCTGTGTTTGATGTAGACTAACAATGGGTACAT
>CAZORI010000004.1:0-90849 GCA_964582335.1 uncultured Bacteroides sp. | reverse complement strand
CTGCTTGTAAGGCAGACGCTCTGAACCAGCTGAGCTAAGCGCCCGTCTCCTCGCTGAAAGCACTGCAAAGTTAGCGCCTTTTTTTCATTCCACCAAATTTTTGCGCCATTTTATTGATAATTTTTTTTGGTGGCAGCTACATTGCTATGTAAATCAGGCACATGGATGGTTATTTTTTGACGATACAATTATTTTTCGTAACTTTGAAGCCGTAATGAAACGATTTATTGCCATAACCGTGTGCGTAGCGTGCCTTATGCTGGCTGCATCAGGCGCGGAATCGACGCGCCAATGGGAGCGGATGCAAGAGGTTTCTGCTTCGGAATTGGTTGATGCTGACGTGATTTCGGTGCAGCAGCGCGACGGCTACATATATGTGTCCAATTCGCGCACTGTCGAGGTGAAGGTGTTCTCGATTGTGGGCAGGCTCATATCGCAGGCCGAGCTCAAACCTGGTATTTCTCGACTAAAAATGAACACTAAAGGGCTATATATCGTTAAAATTGGAGAGAAGACTCTAAAAATAGCAGTATAGACACCGCTCAGCGACGCTGCATAGTCACTCGCATAAAAATATTTGGTAAAAATACACGCAACTAACAATACGTAATGGAACGCATAAAAGTAAAAATCATCAACGAATCGGGCTACGAATTGCCGTCATACGAGACGTTCTCATCGGCAGGCATGGACGTGCATGCTGCCAATAAAGAGCCTATTGTGCTCAAGCCGCTCGAACGCACGCTTGTGCCAACCGGACTGCGCGTGCAGCTGCCACACGGCTACGAAATGCAGATTCGCCCCCGCAGCGGTCTGGCATTGAAGCACGGCATATCTCTCGTGAACACTCCCGGCACAGTCGACGCCGACTACAGAGGAGAAATAAAGGTGATTTTGATAAATCTGTCGAACGAGCCATTCACAATAGTGCCCGGCGAAAGGATATGCCAGATGGTGATAGCGCCCTACACTCGCGTGGAGTGGGAGCCCACCGAACGAATTGACGAAACAGAGCGCGGAGATGGCGGATTCGGCCACACTGGCCTTAAGTAACTTATAAGCAACAGAAGATGAAACATAATCACTTACATATGCGCATGTTGCCGGTGGCTATAGCAACCCTTGGCTTGGCTTCGTGGATTGGCGCCAACGCTTACAACGAGGCCGACTGGGATGCCGAAGCAGCCCAGCGCAAGGCGAGCTATATATTCCTGGAGGCTCAGGATGCGTACGAGCAAGATGAATACGATAGGCATGTGGCGCTCACCATACGCGCCTATCAGCTCGACAGCGCCGACTTGGACATCGTTTATGGATGGGGCAAGATGGTTATGGCCGTCAATCCAGGCGACTCAATGCGCACTGCCAAGGCTTATGAATACAGCAAAAGACGATTCTACACCGATCCGACTAATTACCTCACTGGCCTGATTGTTAGCAATATGGCCACTTCGCGGCGCGATGTGGGCGAATACGTGAAGATATGGGAGACTCTCGACTCGGCTCGCCCCGACCTGAATCAAACAGTGGAGAGGTTGGCACACGCCTACCTGGTTGCATCCGGATCGGGCGATGCGCAGGCCTACGACAAAGCGTTGGCAATATTCGATCGCATGGAGAACGGCAACGGCAAGAGCATCGACCTGTCGTCGAGGCGCATACAAGCATACGCGCTGCATGGCGACACAGCAAAAATAGCCGAGGAGATAGAATCGCTGGTGAAGTTTGCGCCCAATGACCCGAACGTCGACCTCTTCGCCGGCGTCAACTACCAATATTTAGGTGACAACAACAAGGCGCTTGTGTATTACGACAGGGCGTGCGAGCTCGATTCTACCAACGGCCAGGCTTTCATGGCAAAGGCCAACGTATACCTGCAAATGGGCGACAGCGTGGCGTACGACCGCGAGGTGTTCCAGGCCTTGCGAAGCCCTAACCTGGAGGTGGAGGCAAAACTCGACATACTGCGCTCGTACGTTACTGAGCTGTATGCCGACCGCACGCAAGAGGCGCGCATACGTCTGCTATTCGGCGAACTTGAGAATATGCATTCCGGCGATGCCAGAATACACGACCTGTATTCGGCATACCTATACGAAATAGGCGACAAGACGGGGGCTGCTGAGCAACTGACATACTCAGTGGCGCTTGAGCCCGCCAACGAGGACGTGTGGGTGACAATGATACAGATGATGATGCAAAACGAAGACAAGCCCAACGCACTCAAATATTCGCTCGACGCAAAGGGGCGTTTCCCTGAGAATTTGTACTTTCCGCTTGCGGCCGCCGACGTGTATCGCGCCGACGAAAAGGTGGACAACGCTTTGCAGGTGCTTGAAAGCGTGACGATTGACAATCCCGTGAATCGCAAAGCCGTATCGAGTTTCATAGCATTCAAGGGCGACCTGTATGCGCTGAAGGGCGATACCGCCAAGGCTCTCACGCTATACGACGACGCTGTGGAGATGGATCGCGACAACAACATGGCGCTCAACAACGCGGCCTACTTCATGGCATGCAACGGAATCGACCTCGACAAGGCCGAGCAGTTCATCACACGCGTAATCAAATCGGAAGGTGACAATGCCACTTATCTCGACACTTACGCGTGGGTTGCCTTCAAAAAAGGAGATTATTCTCTGGCAAAGCAATACATTGACATGACGCTCAACCTGTATAAGGGCATCGACCTTGATGCTTCCGATGACGTGAGCGTGGACTTGGAGTTGCTTGAAGATGATGGCACTCCCGACGAAGACCAGTATGCCGAGGAAATAGAGGAATCGCAGTCGCTCAACGCCGCCGACACGCCTGCCGATGTATACGAGCACGCCGGCGACATATATTACAAGAACAACGACAGCGAGGCTGCTATTGAATTCTGGAAAAAGGCCTTGGAGCTCGACCCAAAAAACGAATTGCTTGCACAGAAGGTGAAGCAAGGCACTTATATTGAATAATGTACATCGAATCGTAAGAAATGCGTAGAATTATATTTGCAATCATTGTCATAGTGTCGCTTGCCGGCTGTAAGCGGCAAGCCAAAACGGAGCAGCCAGTTTTCCCCGAGACTCCTTTGCAGGCGTTGCAGCAAGTGTATGGTCCTTTGTCGGACACCTATCAAGAGTGGGCCGACGTGTACATGCCACTTACATTGTCGCTGCAATCGCCTATCAACCAATCTGTGTCGGGGCGCGTGAGCATGAGGCGCGGCGAGTGGATTCACATGTCGCTTAGGGTGCTTGGCATGGAAGTAGGCGCTCTATTGATCGACAATGAGCAGGTGTGGGTGGTGGATAAAATGCGCCACGCATATGTGCACGAAAGCCTGGAGGCGCTGCTCGCAAAATACCCGCTTACGGTGTCGGATGTGCAGGACTGCCTTCTCGGACAGCTGTTTCCACCTACTCGTGACATAATCACTGACAACATCGAGGCCGCTGTCACCGATCAAGATCCTCCGGCGCTGCAATCATTGATTTTGTCGAAGGGCGACGATAGATACGTGCAGGTGTCGTACGACGGACATGCCCAGTCGCCGGCAGGTATTGTAGCAAGCGCCTTAGTGCTTAATGCCGTGGGCTTGGGCAAGCCGATTGCCGGCAGGATAGGCTGGCGCCTCGACAAGGCCGAATGGAACACCAATCGAGAATTAAAGTTTGCGGAGCCCAATGACACGTACAAGCGAATAGACGCCGCAAAATACCTCTCATCGAAAGATTGAGCGCACAATGCACAAATAATATCTCTAATCCTATAAATAGTTATTGAACATTCACAATGCGTATATGGCTTGTTTTTTTGGTTAGCTTGGTTCTGGGCATATCAGAATGCTCGGCCTTGGAGGCTGCCCCAAAGACGCGTTCGTCGAACTCGGTGAAGAAGGAGCGGCAGGCGGCCACGCGCCAGTTGAAGCAGACACAGCAGAAAATCGCCGCCAATAAGAAGGAGGTAGGCCAAAAGCTGAATCAACTCATGGCAGTGCAAAGCAAGATAGGGGAGACGCAAAAAAAAATTACGAATCTCCATAGCCAGATAGCCAGATTAGAGAAAAACATCGCCGTAGTCAATGACTCGATTGACAAGCTGACTCATGATGTGAATGTGCTCAAGCAAAGCAGCGCGCAGGCTCTGCGCGATTCGCGCCAGCGCAGGCAGTCGATGTCGGGCTTGGCTATGGTGTTGTCGTCAAAATCATTCAACGAGGCAATGCGTCGTGGCTCGTATCTGCAAGAGCTCGAGCGGAGCCGCGTAAAATCGACCAAGCGCCTTGAGGCTAATGTAACGGAGTTGGCTGCTAAGCGCGTGCGTCTCGACTCGCTGCATTCACAGCAGAATCGAGCCGTGAAATCATTGGAGAAGCAGCAAGAGGCTCTGCAAAATCAACAAGATGAAATGCAGGCGCTTGTCAACGACTTGAAGCGCCAAGGCTCGACTCTGGAGCAAGAATTGAATGAGCGCCAACAAAGCCTCGCCAAGCTTAATGCTGAATTGGAAAAGGCAATTGCCGAAGAGCAGCGCATAGCCGAGGAGGAAGAGCGCCGTCGCGTGGAGGAAGAGCAGCGCAGGCTTGCCGCCGAGCGCGAGGCAAAGCGCAAGGCCGACGAAGAGCGCCAGCTTGCTCTGCAAAAAGAAGCCGAGAAAAATGAAAAGAAGGCAAAAGAGCAAAAGCCGACGAGCGAGCAAAAGAATAAGCCGCAGAAACAGCAAAAGCCGGCGAACACGACCCCTGTGGTGCCGAAAAATGACGTGGCCGTAGTAGCTGAAAAGCAGGAGTCGAGGATTGTGGCTTCGGCAGCCTCCACCTTTGCCAAAAGCAAGGGCAAACTGCTTTTCCCGGTGTCGGGCAAATACACTATCGTCGGCCAATTTGGCCGCAGCCGCTATGGCGACTTGTCGAAGGTTGAAATCGACAATCCGGGCATCGACATACTCACAGTGCCCGGATCAAGCGCGAGGGCTGTGTATCCGGGCACTGTGTCATCGATTTTCAATATCGATGGGTATCATCATATTGTGATGGTGCGACATGGCGAGTACCTCACCATTTATGCCAACATCGAGAAGCTATCGGTGCGCAAGGGCGAAGCTGTGAAGGCAGGTCAGCAATTAGGCACTATCTACGGCGACCCAGCTGATGACAATCGCACGGTGCTTCATTTCGAGGTGCGCAAGGAGCGCGACAAGCTCAATCCAATGGATTGGCTGCAGCGATGAAATAGCGCTTCGGGCATTCTATCACCAGTTGTCGGAGCGGAAGGGCACTAAGGGAAGATAATTGCCGCCGTATACGGAGCCAATCTGGAAGTCGTGGAAGCAGTATCTCACTTCGCGAGGCTGAGGCACCTTGGCGCTCTTTAACTTGTACTCATTGGTTTGCCACAGGAACTCTACATCGTCGACGGGATAGAACTCCCTGTCTTCACCGGCGATTTCGAATCCGCGCACGTCGTAATTCCTGCACAGGCCGCCCTCGCCGGTCTCGATGGCTACTATCAGGGCATCGCCGTCGGTGCGATGGCTCTTGTATCGCGGGCTTTTGGCCGGGAATTGTTTTTTGCCGTAAGTTTTGTTCAGAGCGAGGTCGCCGAGTCGGTGGCCCACAGGAATTTTGTTGCCGGGATGTATGTTGAGTTTTTCGAAAGGCTCCACCAGGTCGTTGATGCATATCATTCCGGCATTGTCGAGGCGGTTAACTGCATCCCATTGAGCCACGCGCAGATACGGAGCCTGCTCGTCTTGTTCGCTGCTGTCGTAGTCGTAGGGGGCGATTTCCACTGCGTAGAATGGTATGTCGCCTTGCCCTATCTCATCGCGCCAGTGGTTCACCATGGTCACAAGGCGGTCGGCATACGTCTGGTGGGCGCCTACGTTGGAGCAACCTTGATACCAGATGATTCCGCGATAGGTGTAGTCCTTGATGGGGTTGAACATTGCATTGTACATGAGCATTGGGCGCAGATAGTGGGTCATAGGCTCGATATCGGCCGGCTTGAGCGACACGTCGGGGTATTGCTCAAGTATTTCGCGCGGTAGCCAGCTTTCGACGCGCGCGCCTCCGTAGGCTGCGCTTACGATGCCGATTGGGACATCAAGGACGTCGTTGAGGCGTGAAGCGTAGTTCCATGCCACTGCGCTATAGTCGGGTGCCGTGTCGGGCGATGGCACTGACCAAGATGCCGGCGTGGGAAAATTTGACAGCGGCTCGTAGCTCTGCGTCATGGGCACGTTGAGGAATCTGATTTTGTCGGCTCGGCTCGACGATTTTGCTATTTCGTCGAATCCGCCAAGGGTGTTGCAGCCGTCAAAGCCCTTGAGCGGCATTTGCATGTTAGATTGGCCTGAGGCAAGCCACACCTCGCCAATCAGAACGTCGTCGACGGTGATGGGCTTATTGTCTTTGCCGGTTACGATGAGGCTGTGTTTGTCGTAGCTGCCGGCCGGGGTGGGTATTTCCACAGTCCAGTTGCCGTTGGAGTCGGCCACAGCAGTGTACGGCACATCAGCCCAAGAGGCTTTTACGGTGACTTTTTCATTTGGGTCGGCGGTTCCGTATACTGCAGCATTGGTGTTTTGCTGAAGCACCATATGGTCGCTGATCATAGGCGACAGCGTCACTTTGGCTTGGCAGCATACCGTCGCGGCCAAGGCAAGGCAAAAGAGAGTAAATCTTTTCATACGTGTAGTTTTTATGGTTATAAGGCAAGTTAGAGTGTAATTCTATTGCGTTAGTTCGGAGGTGAGTGACTCGACTATGCTGCGTATGTGCACAAGGCCAATTATGCGCTCGACGAAGGAGCGGAATGCGCCTTCTCCGCCGCGCTTATCAATCACCCATTTGGCGTATTGCTTGATGTATATTGGGGCAGAAGCAGGGACGGCTGATGTGCCGATGGCCTGCAGAAGGGCTATGTCGTTGATGTCATCGCCAATGTACGCCACCTCGTCGAGCGTGATTCCCATGTCTGTGCAAATTTCTTGGGCTACTGCCAGTTTGTTTTTTACGCCCATGCGCAGGTAGTCGATTTTGAGCTTTTGGGCGCGTCGGCGCACAATTTCGGTGTCTTCGCCGGTGATTATGCCCACGGGTATGTAGCATTTATGGGCAAAAAGCACCCCGGCACTGTCGTAGGTGTTGAATTTCTTCAGTTCGTTGCCGGTGCAGTCGTAGTACATGCCGCCGTCGGTCCATACGCCGTCGATGTCGGTAAGGATAAGCTTGGGGAGTTTCATGCGTCAATCATGTTTCCGTAAATCACTTCGTTGGCTGGAATGTCGACCTGGGCAGTGTGGCCGATCACGAGCCCCTTGTCGTGCCATTTGTAGCCATCGCCGGGGCTAAGCATGTGCAGGTCGCCTTCGGTGATTACTTCGCCTTTCTTTATTGGGCGAAGCGTTGCTATGGAACGCTCAAGCTTGATTTTTGAGCTGGCCACGCTTTTGTCGATGTAGATGTCTTTCACGCCCATCCAGTGCTCGGCCAGGCGTATGTCGCGCACCATGCGGTTCACGCCGTCGGGGCCAAGAGAGCCGGCCTGGTCGGTGCCTTTCATGCGGCGGTCGATTGTCACATGCTTCTCTATGATTTCGGCGCCCATGCCCACTGCCACCACCGGAGCAGCAATGCCTATGGTGTGGTCGGAGAATCCGATGCGGTATTGCCCGTAGTTCTCTTTGAGGTAGAGTATGGTGTTGAGGTTGAGATTGTCGGGCTGTGTGGGATATTGCGACACGCAGTGCAGAATGGCTATGTCGGAGTGGTAGCGCGTGATGATGTCGAGCGCGTCGTCGAGCTCCCTCTTGCCTGCCATGCCGGTGGATAGGATAATAGGGATTTTTGTCTCGGCCAAGGCTTGCAGCAGCGGCAGGTTGGTGAGGTCGCGGCTGGCCACTTTCAGGAAGTCGGGCGTGAACAGCCTTAGCAGCGACAGGCAGCCTTTGGCGCAAAGAGTTTCCACGAAATCGAGTCCGCGGCTCTTGGCGTGCTTGTATATTTCGAAGTGCTCTTCATCTGATAGCTCCAGGAATGCGCGATGCTCGCCATAAGTGCGCCCGAATGAGTTGGGGTTGTCGTATGGCCGGTTCATCTGCGAGGCGCTGAGCTCTTCGTTAAGGTCGCGCTTCGTCATTTTCACTGCGTTGATTGGGTGCAGGTCAATGTCGACTGATGGCTCTATGATGGGTCGCGACACGAGGTCGACGATAAGCTTGGCAATGTCGACTGAGCCGTTGTGGTTCTGTCCAATCTCACCTATGATGTATACTGGTTTCATTGCTTCTTGTTTTGGTTGATTATGCGCTGCATGGCCGCGTAGAATTCTGGCTTCGTGTCGATGTATCTCACGATGTTGTCGGGCGTTATTTCGAGATGATTGTCAGTGAGGTAGGCATATATTTCTTTCATCATGTCGAAATCGTCGCGAGTGTCGATGGTAAGTCGCAAATTGTCTTTGTCTTGCAAGGACGAGTCGATGTTGATGTATTCTGCCGTGAATTGGTCGGGGTGGGTGTAGAGATAGTTGGTGACGTGCTCGTGGTATTTGGGGTCGGCTACATTGCTTGCCACCCATTGCAATGCTTCTGCTTTCGCGCCTTCGATTGCCCACAGTCCGTGGTGCGTGAGTATGGTTGGGAGGCCTGAGTGAGTGCGGTATGACAGATAGTCGGCCTGGGATTTGGGCAATGCCTGCGCGAGCTTATTCAGTGCGCGCATGTCAAGAAATGTGTTGTCGGCGCAGATGCGTATCACATGCGAGAGTGCGTATTTGTCGGCGGCTCCGGTGAATCGGCTAAGCACGTCGTTTTCGTCGCCGCGATAGCATTCCACGCCGGAGAGGCGGCATATGTCTTCTATGCGGTCGTCGCCCGGCTGTGTGGATGTGGCCACAATGACGGGCACGCCTGGCACAGCGGCCTTGATGCGCTCGATGAGGATTTGCAATATCGACTTGTCGCCATAAAAGGGCATCACCATCTTGCCGGGCAGCCTGCTCGACCCGGTGCGCGCCTGTATGATTATGCCAATAACCATTAGATTTATGATTGTATCTTGACTTTGTGTCATTTTTTGAGAGTTCAGCGAGTTGGTTAATGCTGCGGAGTTGCAGCCTTAGTGAGTCGGCATACAAAGGTAAGAATTTTTTTTGAGAATCTTGTTACAAAGTGTCCTTTGAAATCAGAACCGCCGAGAGAACTGCTTCCCTCGGCGGCAATTTTAATAATTTTCCACTCTTTTCATTCGAAAATATTATTACCTTTTCATTCCCTTTGGCGAAAGCCGTTCATGTCTGTTTCATTTTATAATCTTATAATCCGGCTCAAGGTTGTGTTTTAATCCGTCATATTTGGGAACTTCTACCCTGTTGCCGTCATCGTCGAGCTGATAGATTTTTACCCTTTGCCCTTGGGCGTTCGTAATGCTTTCGGCATTGTTGGCATAATATTCAGCATTGTCAAGAGCTTTCAGTCTGTCAACCTTTGTATAGTCCTCCTTGAGGTACATAGGCGAGATTATTCTATCGGTTCGTTCAAGTCCGGTGGCGGTGAAAGAAAAATCACCATCAGCCGTTGCCTTAAGAATAAGGCCGGGGAGTCCACGGAGCTTCCATGGACCGAAAGGAATGGGGATTTCCGGAGCAAACCATGCTTTCCAATGCCGACCGTGATAGTCACTCTCCGCCAGTATGCAGTCGTATCCAAGAACAGTTGTAGTAGAATCTTCCGCAATTGTCCAATCCATCTCATTGAATGGCTCGGTATAGAATCCATTGTCCTCCCCAAACTTATCGAATAAAGTCACTTCTCCGTCAGCAAGATTGGTGAAAACGTATGTATGGACCTTCTTTGATGGCCCTTTCCTCAAATCAAAGCTTACAGAACCATCAGGCTCAACTGTCATACAAGCCTTCTTGATGATTTCTCGATATTGAGCGTTGCCCTCCGGAGTGGATTTTAGAGAGTCAACCCAAAGACTTAAATCATTGAAATACTTAGCCTTTGTAGTATTGGCCAACAATGACATTTTTTCAGTGTCAATCTTGCCACGAGGGGTGGGCTTGGTATATGCGTAGCTGACCAAAATGTCGGCTTTCTCCTGTGCCATTGCAGTCATCGCCACGAGGCACATCACTAAAGTTGTTAGTATCTTCTTCATAATCTTATCAATATAAAGTTGTTAGTATCTTCCTTATAATCTTATCAATAGTCGGTTTCCCATGCGCTTCGTTGACGGTCATATTTAGGCAGATTGGCAGGAGAACCGTCACCATTTATCTTGACACCTTGAGCCGCCATTATACTTTCGAGATTATTGATATAGTGTTCATGGTCGGCAAGAATCTTTTTACGCTCTCCTTTTTCGTAGTCACTGACAAGATACATATCCGGAATCATCTGTGAAGTACTTCCAATTTCAATGGCATCAATATGGAAATCATCCCCACCATTGGCACTGAGTATCACGCCTGGAAGTCCACGCAGTTTCCATGGTCCATCCTGAACGGGAATCTCAGGAGTGAACCACACTGTCCAAATGCGCCCATGATAGTCAGATTTGGCCATCACACATTCATAACCTAATATTGTCTTGGTTGAGTCTCCGATAATTGACCATTCAATATCCGAGACAGGTTCAGTATAACTGGCTAAGCCTCCTCCTTTGTAATCATACACGGTCAATTCCCCATCGGCATTATCCTTGGCAACATAAAGAAACTGTTTTTTTTCAGGTGCCAATCCGAGTTTTCGTCCATCTAATGTAACTGAGCCATCCGGATGAACTACTGTCCAAGCCTTCATCTGAATCTCATGCAATTTAGCTTTACCCTCCGGGGTAGAGTTACAGGAGTCACAAAAGAGACTCTCTGTATTGTAATACAAAGACTTTTGCGGATTAGCGACCAACGCCATTTCGTATGAGTAGGGTTTACCACTATCTGTATCTCGATTAGATACGGTATATTTTACCGCTAAATTTTCTTGTGCGACGGCGACTATCGCCACCATGCACATCACTGTGAGGGTGAGTAACTTTTTCATTTTCGTAGGGAGATTGTGAGCAGGAGTTCGCGTCCGCGGAGCCATCGTTGTGACTCGAAGGATGAGAGCTGGCTGTAGGTTGTGTAATTATATGTTCGTTGATTGAATATGTTGTTGAGCATCGCGGAGAGTTCGATGCGCTTGTTGAGTTTATAGTTCAGTTTGGTGTCGAGCAAGAACACATTTTTATATGTTCTTTCGGTGAGTTCATTACGGTAATGCTCGCCCATAATGCGCCATTCCCATTTACTGTGAGGCATAATGTTGATGAGCAGGGAGTTCTCCATACCGCTGAGCCATGAGTTCTTGATACCGTTCATACGTAGTTGGCTGTTGGAAAAGTCAATCGAGTAGTCGAAACTGAGCCACCGTAGCGGAGAACCGTTGATTTTCGCCCCAACACTCCAGCCAAGGCTTACCGAGTTGACAGCATTGTTTTCCGAGAAAAGATGCGACTCGCCACGGTTGAACGAGCCATTGATATTGGCAGAGCCACGCATGAAGTCGAGTGTCTTGCCAACACTACCCATAGCCATCAGATTTTGTCCGTCACTTTTGGCATCGGTGTAGGAATACACGATATAGTCGCCGTATAGCTGCTGAGCCATTGTGTAAGGTAGATGTGACCATGACTGCATTACCATCGCATTGGCAAACACTCCACGTCGTGTATGCTTGTAGGAGAAATTGGCCGAGACTCTTTGGGATGTAGAGTTGTAGAAATCATCAACTCCCTGCTTGAAAGTGCGGTAGTTGGTCATGATGTAGCCGGGCTGAATCATGTTGAGGCTCATTGGTGAGCGACCGGTGCCGCTTCGCAGAGTCATGGAGAAGCGGTTGTTGGGTTTCCAGTTCATGCTGAGCGAGGGGGAGAAGTAAACCTCCGAGCGGTTGGCAAGTGCCTTGTCAAATGTGTAATGCGCGAAGCTGACCGGGGCATCAAGCGTGAAATTCACTCGCTTCACCCAATATTCAAATTTCGGGGTGGCATAGACTGTGAAATAGTTTGTGCTGATAAGATTTTCTGAGAACTCTGAGTCCTCTGAGAACTCTGAGTCCTCTGAGAGCTCTGAGTTCTCTGAGTTCTCTGAGTTCTCTGAGTTCATGCTACGCAAATATCCTTTCACTCCACCTTCAAGGCTTACTGTAACGCCCTTGATTGAGAAAGCGTAGGCTGCACTCTCATGGGTGTAGAAAGCGAGGTCGCCGATATGCTGGCGGATATTGCTACCATCAAATGATACATTGAGCGTTTGCGGCAGCGACTCCCATTCGTTGTTGCTCTGGAATGTAACGAGGTGTTTGCCATTGAACCGCTTGATCATCTTGAACTTGTTGGCGACATAGTAGTCGGGCAGTTTTGCAGACTGGTCGTTTGGCAACGAGCCGGTCATGCCAAGTCTTACATCATCCCAGTCAATGTTTGTTGAGAGAGTGTTGTTGATGAATGTTGTCTTTTGATTGGCCTCATAGATGAACTTGCCGGAAAGGGAATGTGAACGGTCACGTCCGTCACGGTTCTCGGTAATCACACGGTCGCCGCTTTCGAGGAAATATGTGGTTATGTTTGCTGCCTGAGCCGTAACGTGGTTGAAGGAGTAGTCAATCTGTGCCTTAAACTCTCCGTTTTTCACTTCCCAAAGGGAGTTTGTCGATACCAATGCCGAACGGTTGAAAAGTGTCCGCTTGCGGCTCAGATTCGGCACGCCCGGAAGCGACACACCTATATATCGACTCAATTCCGTGTTGCGGCCGGAGGCAAAGAAATCGGTGGCGTTGGCTGACAAATCCTCACCGATGTTGTTGGTCTTGAATGTGGTGATGTTCTGGAATCCGGGCATGACTGCCATTGCGAAGAGTTCTCCGTCCCATATCGCGCCTTCGGGTTGCCACGAGTAACCGCCTCCGACATCGCCGTGGAAAGTCCATGTGGCTTTCGCCTTGTTCTTCAGTTTGAGGTTGATAGCTGCCTTGTCGGAGAAACTGATACCCGACAGTACCTGCATGGGCTGATGATTCTCCATAACCTCGACTGCACCCACATCATCATGATTGATACCATTGGTGGCTATGCCGTATTTACCACCCAACAGGTCGGAACCCTCTATGTAGAATTTGTTGATGTCTTCGCCTTGATACTGAATTTTGCCGTTATTCGCCACATCGATTCCCGGCATACGTTTAAGTACATCACCGATGCTTCGGTCCTGTGCCTGAGCGAAACTTCCGACATTGTAGGTTATTGTGTCACCCTGCTCGCGTATGCGGTCGGCTTTTACTGCAACTTCTTTGAGCATAGTGGCAGAAGCCGTCATGACGATAGTCACCGGCAACTGAACACTGTCGAGTTTGACAGTCTGTTTTGCAAAACTCATCATCGACACATCGAGGGTGTAGCCTTTGATTTCAGGAGTTGAGATATTGAATTTACCGTTGGCATCCGACGTTGCGTACTTCTTTATCTTCCCCTCGGCATTGCGCAGTATCACCGACGCCCCGGTCAACGGCTCGTTCGAGCCTTCCTCAACGACCACACCGGACACTTGCACTTGTGCCACACCAATCAGCGCAGCCCACGCAAATGCCAATGTGAATATCAGTCGGTTCATTCGTGATAATCCGTTTCAAGAAAATCTATTTTTGCCTCTTCGGCTGTGCGGATATGGTCTGTACCGAATTGAACCCCTGTGACCGCTCCGTCAATGGCGTTTTGATGGTCTTGGTATTTGCGCAGCTGTCTCAGCATTTCAATACGGGTCATTTTATTGTATTGACGATAAGGATAAACAGGAACAATCTCCTGATTTGAAGCCTCCAATCCGGTAGCAACGAAAGAATGTTGCCCTGTAGATTCACTTGCCTCCAATATTAGCCCCGGAAGCCCGGTCAGTTTCCACGGACCTTCCTGCAAAGGAATATCAGGCGCGAACCATGCAGTCCAATCACGGCCATGATAATTGGCCGTTGCCATCACACAGTCATAACCCAACACAGTTTTTGTCGAATCGGAAATCTCCCATTGAATCTCTCCAAGAGGCTCGGTGTAGAAACCTTGTTCAATAAATCCAGCCTTGTCATAGACGGTCATCTGATTGTCAAGTGCGGAGCGGAATATGTATAGAAATGTTTGATATACCACATTTTTCATTGCACTTTCGTCCTTCGTTTCCGAATAACGTTTAACCGCTTCGTTAAAGAGCTGATGACTTACGGCTCTGCCCTGTGGCGTGGATTCAAGAGAATCCTTATACTCCGTTTTTGTGTTATAGAACTTAGCCTGTTCTTTGTTGGCCAATAGGACAAATGGAATGTCACGCTTTATTATACCGTCAGAGCCACGCACGAAAGTCTCATGATAGTTGTAGCCAACCTTTATCTCGGCGCGAGGATACTCCTTTATCTTCTTTGCCGATACATCAAATATGGCAAAGAGGGCTATTATTGTGATTATGATTGATTGTCGAATCACCCAGTAAATGTTTTTGTTGTACAAAGGTACAGTTAAAAAAATAAAAATTCTCAACATATGTTGAAAACAAAAGATTTTAACACTTTTTAAGTGCTAAATAGCCAGGAGTGTGGCAAAATAACCGAAAGATTGAGAATACATAGGTACAAAATAATAGCAACTCAAACAATTATAAAAGTCGGATTTATTTCATTTTCGAGAGCATGTCTCGCGTTTCAGAGAAAAATGCGTAAATTTGTGGGTACATTTGGAAAAGAATGCAGAAATTTGTGATTACCTCGGATAATCGCCTCAAATATGGCGATGTGAACATGCACTATCAGCTGCTCGACGCCGGCGAAAGCTGCATAGGCGGTGGCATGTATGAATTTGACCGTTTGAGAAACGCAATGATGCTTTATGGCAAAAGCTACGATTTCGGGCGCCCGAAATGGAGCTGGGTCGACACTCTTTATGTGCCGGAATCGCTGCGAGGGCTTGAATTGTATTACGAAGACTTGCCAGTCTCACATTTTGTGTCGGAAATTTGTTATTACTGAAATAACAAAGAGAGTAAAAGACGATGGGAAGACGTTCGCAATCGCGCAAAAGCGTGGACATGCTGCACGGTCCGCTTGCGGGAAAAATCATAATATTCGCGTTGCCGCTTATAGCAAGCGGCATACTTCAGCAATCGTTCAATGCTGTGGATGTGGCCATAATCGGCCACTATTCCACGAGCCATGCCATAGCTGCTGTAGGCAGCAACGGGCCGGTAATCAGCATCCTCGTGAATCTGTTTTTGGGCATAGCCGTGGGTGCGAATGTGGTGATTGCCACATATATAGGCCAGAAGCACCTCGATGCCGTGCGCCGATCGGTGTCGACGGTGATGATTGTGGCAGTGGCTTCGGGCTTGGCGCTATTGGGCTTGGGCACAACCCTTGCTCGCCCCATACTCGAGGCAATGAGCGCGCCGCCCGAGGTGATAGAGCTCGCTTCGGAGTATCTGCGCATATATTTCTGCGGCATGCCCTTCATTATGATCTACAACTTCGGCTCCGCTGTGATGCGAAGCGTGGGCGACACTAGCCGTCCTTTCTATTCGCTGCTTGTGGCTACATTGTGCAACTTTGTGCTCGACTGGGTGTTTGTTGCAATATTCGGCATGGGAGTGGCAGGCGTGGCCTGGGCCACAGTGATTGCCAACGCTGTGAATGCGGCCATCATGGTGATTTTGCTCATGCATGAGAAGGAGCCGGTGACGCTGAAGTTGCATAATTGGACATTTTCCAAGCGCGACTTCGGCAAGATGCTGCAAATTGGCGTGCCGGCCGGCTTGCAAGGAATGATATTCTCGATATCAAACATCTTCATACAAGCCTCAATCAACAAGTTTGGCGCTGATGCCATTGCCGGGTCTGCTGCGGCAATGACGTATGAGCATTACTGCTATTTCATAGTGTCGGCATTCAGCCAGGCTACGATAGCGTTCACTGGCCAGAACTATGGCGCGGGGCTACCCGAGCGTTGCAAGAAGGTGCTTGGCATATGCATGCTATATAGCGTGGTGCTTTGCGGCATAGCCAACGTGCTGATAGCGGTAAACGGCAGGTGGTTCTTGTCGGTGTTCACCACCGACCCCGCCGTAGTGCCATACGGGCTTGACCGATTCCATACCGTGCTTCTTTTCCAATGGCTGGCGAGCACATATGAGATTTCGGGAAGCTATATGCGAGGCTTAGGGTATTCGGTGACGCCAATGCTCTTCACAATCTTCGGCACGTGCGTGCTCAGGCTGGGCTGGGTGTCAGTGTTTTCAAAAATCGACAATAGCTTCACCATGCTGCTCACGATTTATCCTATAAGTTGGGTTATCACGGGAATCCTTGTGATAGGCGCGGCCATGATTGTGCAGCGCAGGGTGTTCGGCAAAATGGCCAAGAGCGCGGCCTGACGTTGATGGCTAAGATAGCATTGTCAGGCCCAGGCACAATACCGACACTGATGCCGGCGAGGCATCACGCTGGAGGGTGCGCACAGCCTCCGACATCGACGCGCCAGTGGTGATGATGTCGTCGACAATAAGGATGTGCTTGCCTGCGATGGCTTGCGGATGGGTAACGGCCATTGAGTTGGCAATCATTTTGTAGCGCTGCTGCTTATTGTGGCGTGACTGCACGCCATGGCTGCGCACAGCGCGCAGCACATCGACAATGGGCACGCCTGCGGTGCCCTCTATTCCCCTGCAAATTTCGTAGTCTTGGTTGTATCCGCGCATTATGCGTTTGCGCCAATGCATAGTCATTGGCACTAAAGCGTCGATGCGGTCGAAGAATCCGTCTTGCGACAGTTCTTGCGCGCACATTGAGCCCAGCTTCACACATATTCCAGGCAAATTGGAGTACTTGGCATCCACGAGCAGCCGGGCGTAAGGCGTATCCTTGCGGTAATAAAACCAACCAGCGGCTTGGTCAACGTGACATTCGTGACCAAGTCGCTGGTGTATGATATTGAAGTCGGAGTGATGCAGGTCGGTGCGGGGCATGTCGAGCAAGCATTGCAGGCACAGCGTGTCTTCGTTGCTGCCAAGCGTCTGGTGGCAAGTGTGGCACACACGTGGCGCCAGCATGTGGCTAAGGCCCTGTAGCAGGTCTGCTATCACAGCGCAGTATTATCCTTCGATCAGGTTGTGGCCTGTCATCTCCTTAGGTTGGGGCAGGTCCATTATGTGGAGGATAGTGGGCGCCACGTCGGCCAGCTTGCCGTCGGCAATCTTCGCGTTCTTGTCGGTGGTGACATATACGCAAGGCACTGGGTTGAGCGAGTGGGCCGTGTTGGGGGTGCCGTCGGCATTGAGGGCGTGGTCGGCATTGCCATGGTCGGCTATGATTATAGCCTCGTAGCCATTGGCCTTAGCGGCTTCGATTACACCCTTTACGCACTCGTCAACAGCGGTGACAGCCTTCTCGATGGCTGAGTACACGCCGGTGTGGCCTACCATGTCGCCGTTGGCGAAGTTCACGACGATAAAGTCGTATTTGTCGGCATTGATGGCCTCAACCAGCTTGTCCTTCACCTCATAGGCGCTCATCTCCGGCTTCAGGTCGTAAGTGGCAACCTTGGGCGATGGCACCAGTATGCGCTCTTCGCCTTCAAAAGGCGCCTCGCGGCCGCCGTTGAAGAAGAAAGTCACGTGGGCATACTTCTCAGTCTCGGCAATGTGCAGCTGCTTTTTGTCGAGCTTCGACAGGTATTCGCCAATGGTATTGTCAACATTCTCTTTGTCGAAGAGGATGTTTACGCCGGTGAAGGAAGCATCGTAGGGAGTCATGCAGTAATATTGCAGGCCGGGTATTGTGTGCATTCCCTGCTCAGGCATGTCGTGCTGCGTGAGCACTACGGTGAGTTCCTTGGCGCGGTCGTTGCGATAGTTGAAGAATATCACCACGTCGCCTTCCTTGATAGTGCCGTCGACAGTGGAGTTGTTGATGGGCTTGATGAATTCGTCGGTGACATCTTCATCGTAGCTTTCTTGCATGGCCTTCACCATGTCGGTGGCCTGCTTGCCCTGTCCGTCAACGAGCAGGTCGTATGCTATTTTCACGCGTTCCCAGCGCTTGTCGCGATCCATGGCGTAGTAGCGGCCTATTATCGACGCAACAGTGCCTGCGCTCTTGGCGCAATGGTTTTGCAACTGCTCGATAAAGCCCTTGCCCGAGCGCGGGTCGGTGTCGCGGCCATCCATGAAGCAGTGAAGATATACCTTCTGCAGCCCATAGTGAGCAGCGATGTCGCAGAGAGCAAAGATGTGGTCGAGCGACGAGTGCACGCCGCCATTGGAGGTAAGGCCCATCAGATGCAGCCCTTTGCCGGTGCGCTGAGCATACTCGTATGCGTTTTTGATTTGGGCGTTTTCGAGGATGCTGCCGTCGGCGATTGCACGGTTGATTTTCACCAGGTCCTGATAAAGCACGCGCCCGGCGCCTATGTTGAGGTGGCCTACCTCGCTGTTGCCCATTTGTCCGTCGGGCAAGCCAACGTTCTCGCCGGAGGCCTGCAGCTGCGAGTGGGGATAATTGGCCAGCAATGAATCCCAATAAGGGGTGGGCGTGTTATAGATAACGTCGCCCTTTGATTTGTCACCGATGCCCCATCCGTCGAGGATCATCAGCAATGCTTTGTGTGCCATTGTAAACTTGTGATTTAGGGAAATATACTATGTATGCATCAGAAGGGTAGGTCGTCGCTGGGAGCAGCGGGAGCAGCCGGAGGTGGTGGCACGGCGCCTGGCGCGAATGGGTCGTGAGCCAATGGCTGTTGGTAAGCGGGCGCTGCAGGCTGTGCGTATTGCGGCTGTTGGGGATATTGGGGTTGCTGTGCAGGCGCGCCGGTGGCAGGCTCTGCTTTCCAGCCACGGATGCTGGTGAACCAGCGACCCTGATATTCATGGCTTTCGATATCGAAGCTTAAGCGTATTTCGTCGCCCTCTTTGAGGGGGAATTGGTCAGCGCGGTCGCCAAAGAAGTCGAAATGTACTTTCTTCGGATATGATTCGTGTGTTTCCAACACGTACTCTCTCTTTTTCCAAGGTTTGCCGGAGGACTTTGATGTACCGGACACTTCCGGCAATACGTGGATGATTCTGCCTTCTATTTCCATTATGGTATGTGGTTAAAGTTTTGATTTGTTTATTGCAAAGTTACTAAAAAAAGGTCACAACACAAAAATATGTTTGTCGAAATATATCGATTGCTTCAGGGTAGCGCATCGGCAAGGCGTGACAGCGAGCTGATGCAACGTTGTTGGCTGACGTCATCGTCGCTGCTGTCCCAGCCTTTGCCCTTAAGCCAAAGCGTGGGAAAGCCTGCTGACTGAGCCGGAAGGATGTCGTTTTTCAGGCTGTCGCCCACCACAAGCACCTCGTTTGGGTGCAGCCCCATCGCAAGCGCCCCTATTGTGAAAATGCGCGGGTCGGGCTTGCGCACACCCACAGCGGCACTTTCTATCACGTGTGGGAAAAGTCGGCTTAGCCCGTAGCCTTCAAGCACGGCAGGGAGGTTGCCATAGAAGTTCGACACCAGGCACAGTTCGTATTTCTCGCCCAGATGCTTCAGCAAGCGTGCCGACTCGGCTGTATGCTTGGCTGCGAAAGCATCGCAGTAGTGTGCTATGCTTGCAGCCGCGTCATCTGCTCTGAATTCCTCCGGGCGTATGTAGTACTGGCTTGGATTGCTCATCGAGCCAAGGGCCGCCTTTGATTTCTTGAGAAGCACGGCATGGAAATCGTCGGAATGGCTTATAGCCCCTATTTCAGCCATTGCGCGCTCGCCTTGCACGTAGGCTTGGCGGAATACTTCGTCGGGCACGCTCAAGCCGGCTTGCTGCCATCCTTGGCGCAGAATATGCGACCAATGCGTGCCATGGGTGTCGAGCGTGCCTCCGTAATCGAATATTATGCCCTTTATTGATGGCAAGTGCATGATTAGCAAAAGAGTATGTCTTATTTTATGTCGCGAAGGGCGTATGTCTGTTCGCGCAGGTATTTGCCTAATTCTTCAGGGCTTTTGAATTGGCTCTGCGTCTCGACGCTGATGGGGTTGCCGATGCTCACGTGCACTTCCTTGCCGGTCTTGCGGAACACCTCGGCGGGCAGGCGGAATGAGCGTGCTTGCCAGCACACAACGCCCAGGAAATTGAACCACCAGCTGTTGGACCCGTGGAAGAAAATTGGTATCACCGGCACTTTGGCGCGAAATATTATTCTAAGCACCGAATCTTGCCAAGGACGGTCCTGCAGGTGCAGGTGCCAGTCGACTTTGCTCATGGCTCCGGCGGGGAAAAAGCCGAGAGGCTCGCCGTCGTGCAGCTGTTCCAGGCATTGGCGGACGCCGGCTTGCGACACGCGTTTTTTCTCCGGATCGTTGCTTGCCCAGGCGTTGACGGCGATGAAATTAGGACGCATAGCCGAAATCTTGTTGAGAATCATATTCACCATAACCTTGAATTTTGGTCGGCGCTGCGATATCAGGTATATCAGCACAATGCCGTCCATGGCTCCGAATGGATGATTGCTCACAGTGATGAATGCGCCCTCAGGCAGATGGTCGAGCACCTGCTCGTTGTCGATGCGAAGCTTAAGTTTGAAGCCGTCCTCGACCATTCGCTTTACATACATCGGCCCGGGCGTGTCGCAGTAAGCGGCGTGTATATTGTTCACCTTGTCCACTTCGAGCCAATGCAGCAGCGAATTGACAAGCTTTTCTTTGCCGTCGAGCCATGGCACCATTTGCTTTATATCGTCATAATTGAGCACATCAGGGCGTACTTCATCAGTGTTGTTGTCCATATCGTGAATAGTGTTGGCGGCAGGCAGAATCTCCCGCCTGTGTTATTTTTTGAGATAATTGGCGTAGTTGTTGACAAAGCGGGCGAAAGCGGGGATGCGCATTAGCACTGCCTCGAATAAGGCTGTGCCCAACAGGGCGCAAGCAATGCCGCCCATCACATCGAGGATGTAGTGATGGGATGTATACACCGCCGTGAACCATATGCCCAGGGTGATGACTGCCAGCGCTATGATCCATGCCGCACGGCTGCTGGCTATGCGGGGCAGGCGCATTGCGTAGATGCAAGCCACAAGCGTGTAGGCGCTGTGCAGCGAGGGCATTGCTGCGAATACGTTGCTGTTGCGTCCGTAGAGGGCGTCGAAGATGCCAAGCCCCGTCATTTTGTCGAAAACTGCCAGCCCGGCTACATTGCCGGGGGTGCCCACGATAGGCTCCATTCCGTGCAAAGCCACGTACCATGGCGGAGCTGCCGGATGCACGTAGTAGAAAGTGAAGCCAATGAGGTTAGCAAACAGAAACACCAGGGCGAAGTGCGCGTAATTGCTCGCGTAGCCACGGAAATACATCCATAGCCCAAACAGAATAGGCACTGGCACCCAGCATAGATAGAACACGCCCGCCATGAAATCCATGAGGCGTGAGGTGTGCATGGCGAAAAATTCATTTGGGGTGAGGGTGAGAGCCTCCGACACCTTTATGCCAAAGAGTGACTTCTCGGTGTTGTAGAGCCCGGCCACGTCGATGGGGTTCACCATGTAGTTGGGGCAGAGGTTCATCCAGTCGTAGGAGATGCCGAAGAGCGCAAAAGGAATGAGAGCGACGATGAGGCGTCGGGTGCTGCTTGTGGCAAAGAAAAGCGCCGCAATTGCGATAGCCATGAATATGTGCTCAGGCCTGAAGCCAATGAAGAGCGCGGTGACTATAAGCCACACTGCGAGAGCCGCGATGCAAGCCACGGCTTGGCGCGCAGATGGCCAGCGCGACTGTGACGTGATGCCGTGCGTCATAGCTCGCTGTCTTTGACTTGAAGTGCACGCTTGCACCAGCCTATGCGGGCAAAGGCGGTGATGTTGGCAAATAGCGCGATGAATGCCATTGCTGTCATCAACACGATGTTAGGGTCGCAGTTGGCGCCCGTCTGCCCCACTATGCCAGTGGCGAGAGTGGCTAAGCTGGTTACCACCACGCGCTCGGGACGCTGCATGAAGCCAATCTTGCACACCACGCCAAGGCCTTCGCCTCGAGCGCGCACGTAGCTCACCATCAGGCTGCCCATAAGCGCCAAAAACGCTAAGAGCGTGCCCAGCATCTGGTCGATGCAGCAAAAATAGTAGGCGATGCCGCCCAGGGTGATCAGCTCGCAATAGCGGTCGAGCACGGAGTCGTACATGGCGCCAAACGTTGATGACATGTTGCCCAAGCGAGCCACTTGGCCGTCGAGCATGTCGAAAAGCGAGAATCCGATAATTAGCGCGCCGCCCAGGGTGAGCAGGCCCCATTCCACTGAGCCTTGCTGCGAAGCCTTGTAGCCGGCCCAAGCGATCACGCATGCTGCGGCAAGGTTGCCGAGGAATCCGATGGTGGTGACCACATTTGGGGTGATTCCCATGTTGATCAACAATTTCACGAAAGGATTGATTACCTTGTATATGCCTTGTTGCAGATTGTTGCGGGCAACGGTAGCTTGTTTTTTTATTGCCATAAGGTGTTTCCTGATAAGGTTTTTCTTATATTTGGTTCGATGAATATTAGTCTTTGGATGGGACAAAAAGATGCACCAGTGCCGTGGCGTACTTGTCGAATTTTGTGGGATGATACACAAAGTAGCGCTGCAGGATGAAGTTCCAGAACCACGACACAGCCAGGCTGGTGGTGAGTCGGGCTGCCGCGTAGCAGCCTTCATCGGTGAAGCCGAGTGTCTTGAGCCAATCCCATGAGTTGAGCACGTAGTAGAGAAACTGTGTTCCGAAAGCGTTGAGCAGCAGGCTTCCCACCCACACAAGCGCGTACTTTACGATAACGGCCGACCATGGGCAATTCTTGGCATGGAACGTAAACTTGTAGTTGACGATGCAATTGATTGCGCCACCGGCAATAGCGCCAAGTGCAGTAGACAGCCAGGGGGTGAGATGCGCCCATGAAAACAGCACGAATCCAAGACCCATGTCGACCCACGAGGCGGCTTGCGAGGATACGGCAGACCGCAAAAAGGTGTATATCAGATTGTCCTTTTTGAGTATGTCGGTGCCGATTTTCTTTAGCGATAATTTCATGGGAGTAACATGTTGATTACGCATAGGATTATGCAACTGTATACGCCGGCAAGCACGTCGTCGGCCATCATGCCGTATCCTCCCGGAAATTTCTCCATGCTGCGTATGCCAAGCGGCTTGTAAATGTCGAAGAATCGGAATAGCGCCAGCGACACGAGTATCATCCACCAAGGGGTGACAGCGACTCCGCTTAGAGGTAGCAGC
Organism: uncultured Bacteroides sp.; assembly: GCA_964582335.1. Taxonomy (GTDB): domain Bacteria; phylum Bacteroidota; class Bacteroidia; order Bacteroidales; family Muribaculaceae; genus CAG-873. Next base: position 67,537 of record CAZORI010000004.1, on the reverse strand, counting down.
GATATCCATTGGCCAACAGTCTCGTCGGCGCAGGCTATCACAGGATCCTTGCCCCAGTATTTCTCTGCCATTGTGCTGGCCCATGTGCCAGCGAAAAGGTAGGCTACAGTGGCTGCGAGCGTAATCCAGAATATGGCTGGCTGGTGGCACCAAATATATAGCGGCAGCCACAGGATAATGGCGAAAATAGCGCCCCATGTGCCCGGTGCTTTGGGCAGAAATCCGAATCCGAAAGATGTGGCAAGCATCCGGGGCCAAAACGGGAATTTCTTTATATCTGATTTTGAGGGTATAGGCTTCATTGGTATTTCAATAGTTGATTTAGGGCGAGGCTACTTCTCGGCTTTGTAGCGCTTGATGATGCTCATTAGCCCGCGAGCGATGTGCGGCGCTGCCAATTGCCTGCAAGGAGCGAAGCTTGGCCAGTCGTTGAAGTCGATAATGTAGTATTTTCCATCAGGCTGCACTATGCAGTCGCCGCCATAGATGATTACGTCGAGGGCTTCGGCTGCAGTGAGGCATGTCGATTTGAATTCCTCCATGTCGAAGCCTCGCTGCGCCAAATCCGACATGATTTGAGCCTTCTCCACCTCGGAGTTTGAGTACATGGGAAAGAAGGAGAAGAAGAACGGGGTGCCCACTACGCCGTAGAATTTCAGCAGCGTGCCTTCGATGTGCCTGTTGATAACGGCGCGCTTAAATCCGCGCATGAAAAGCTCTTGGATTATTTCTTGGGCTTCTTCGGGGTGCCTGGAATAGCTCACGTCTTCACGGTGCATGGTGTGCAGTTCGCCGCTCTTCACCCAGCAAGGGCCTATGCCAAGGCGCTTTAGCTGGTCCATTACGCGCTCGTCAGTGTTGACGATTATGCTTTGTGGGTAGGGAATGCCGTTGCCCAGGAGAATCCTGGTCATGCGCTCGCGGGTGCAGTTTTCAATGCCGTAGCCGCTGTTGATCACCAGGCGCCCCTCGTCTTCGTATTTTTGCAGCAGGCGCAGTGATTGAGGCTCTCGGCACATATTAATGATTATGTTTTGGGTAACGTTGCCGCCCTGCAATTGGTCTTCGTTGTAGGCCGTTACCTGCATGCCGCGTTTGCGCAGCTGGTCAGCCACGAGATTGAAGATTGCAGTGTCGTTGCCTATATGATTTGGAGAATAGGCGACGGCTCTCATTACCCCGCCTATTATGTAATCCGCCATATTCCGTGGTTATAATATATTTTTGCAAAGATAATAAATAAATCCGACAATGGTGTTTTTGACTTTGCAAATATGTCAATTTTTTGTAACTTTGCCGCATGGAAGAAAACAAGATGCTGTTAATAGTGAATCCCAAGGCCGGCGTGAATTCCAAAGTCGGCATGGCAGAGAAGCTTCGAGAGGTGCTTATGTCGAAGGGATTTGTCGTCGACACCGAGTACACCAGAGGCAAGGGCCATGCCACTGCTTTGGCGCACAAGGCTGTCAGCCAGGGCTATGGTAGCGTCACCGTGTGCGGAGGCGACGGCACTGTCAATGAGACAGCCAAGGCTCTGTGCGGCACCGGGGTGGCGCTCGGCATAGTGCCTTCGGGCAGCGGCAATGGCTTGGCACGCCATCTCGACATACCCATCGACGAGGAGCTGTCGGTCGACATCATCGCCAATCGCAACATACTCACGTGCGACTGCGGCGTGGCCAATGGTCGCTTGTTTTTCTGCACTATGGGCCTTGGGTTCGACGGTATAGTGTCGCACAAGTTTGCAAAGGCCGGCAAGCGCGGACGCATGACCTACATCAAGAACGTTGTTGAGGAATTCAGCCACTATAAGGCTCAGCCTTACCGCATTACGGTCGACGGCGTGGTTCATCACGAGGAGGCTTTCCTTGTGGCCGTGTGCAATGCGTCGCAATATGGCAACAACGCATTCATAGCGCCGGAGGCATCGATTACCGACGGCATGCTCGACGTGGTGATTATGAAGAGCGGCAATGTGATGCAGATGCTGCTGGCCGGTTTCGACCTAATATCGGGCATGGTGCCATACAACAGCCACATCGAGACGCTGCGCGCAAAGAATGTGACGGTAGAGTGCAAGGGCGAAGCCTGGGCGCATGTCGACGGCGAGCCTATCGACTTAGGCAGCCCTGTGGAGGTAAACTGCTTGCCACACAGCATACGCATCTACGGGCCCAAGAGCGAGAAGCCCATCACGCCATTTATTACGCCCATCGACCTCACTTTGCGCGACTGGGGCATTGCCATTGGGCGCCTCTTCAGATAATCAGTCTATTTTGATTAGCTTGATGCCCACGCCGTGGTTCTTCACTTGTTTCGGATCTCCCTTGTACAGCACCTTGCCGGAGCCGAGTCCTCTCACACTGAGTTTCTCGGTAGGATAGCAGTCGATAGAGCCGGTGCCCACCAGCGAGCATGTCACTTGTGTTGCCTCCAAGTTGCCGCCTTCGATTGAGCCTGCGCTGGCCAATTCAAATTTAGCGTTTTGAGCCTTGCCTGAGATGTAGATGTGTCCCGAACCTGCTTGCACAGCGGCTTCAGCCTTTGTTGTCACCAGATTAAGCACGGATATGTCTCCGTTGCCAATCACCTTTGCCTTGAACGACGATGTGGGAGTGAGCTGCTCTATTACGATGGTAGAGTCGCCCCAGTTGGTGACTTTCGTAAGTGTCGAAGAGTAGAGCGTAATCACCGGAGTGGTGGTGATTTCACTGTCCTGGTTGTATTGTATCTTTAGCTTTGCCTTGTCGTTGGAGAACGCAATTGACGAGGCCACCGACGGCTCGCATGAATACAGTGCCATTCCAGCCGAGTCGACAGAGTTCTTGTACACGACGGGGATATTGTTTGCCACAGTGATCTCATGGAAGTCGCCAATATCGAGCTTATAGTCTTGGGTTTGAGCGTTGGCTGCCGTCATGAAGCATGCAGCGGCAAGGGTGAGCAATATGTGTTTCATTGGATATTATTTTTGTGGGTAATACTTATCTTCAACCATTTGTAGCAGGCTCATCAGTTTGTCCTTAGTGTCGGCTTGGAGGATTGCTATGCGCGTTTCGCGGAAATTGGGGATGCCTTTCATCAGAGGGCATACGGCCAGGTGCCGGCGTATGTGCAGTATGCCACGGTATTCGTCGATGCGGTCGATGCTTTCGTTGATTTGGCGGCGAAGGCATGCCCACTTTTCGTGCCAGTCGAGCTCGGGGCCGGCGCTGTCGCCGAGGAGTCCGCGCTTGAGATCTCGGAATATCCAGGGCGCGCCTATTGACGCTCGGCCCACCATCACGCCGTCTACGCCGTAAGTGTCGAATGCCTTGCGAAGCTGCTCGGGCGTGCTGATATCGCCGTTGCCTATCACTGGGATGCGCAGGCGCGGATTTGCCTTCACTTGCCCTATCATTTCCCAGTCGGCTTCGCCAGTGTACATCTGTGAGCGAGTGCGCCCGTGCACGGTGATGGCTTGTATGCCGCAATCCTGCAATTGCTCGGCCAGGTCCACTATGATTTTGCTGTTGCAGTCCCAGCCCAAGCGAGTCTTCACGGTCACAGGCTTGCTCACAGCGTTCACCACGGCACGCGTTATTTCGAGCATCTTGGGGATGTCGCGAAGCAATCCGGATCCGGCGCCCTTGCCAGCCACTTTCTTCACCGGGCAGCCAAAGTTGATGTCGATGATGTCGGGGTCGGCTTTTTCGGCAATGACTGCGGCTTGGGCCATGTCGCCGGGCTCTCGGCCGTAAATCTGTATTGCAGTGGGGCGTTCGCCGGGATTGATTGCCAATTTGCGTGTAGTGGCGGCAATGTTGCGGATTAGGGCTTCGGCTGAAACGAACTCTGTGTAAGTGAGGTCGGCGCCCATCTCCTTGCAAATCAGGCGAAACGAAGCATCGGTAACATCCTCCATCGGAGCTAGCATTACCGGGCGCTCGCCAAGATCAACATTGCCTATAATCATATCAGTTATTCACTGTTCACTGTTCACTGTTCGCTGCTCACGATTAGTTATTCACTCCATAGTAGGGAATATCTACGAGCTTGATTTGGAATCTCAAGTTGGAGTAGGGCAACACGCTCGACGACGTGCTGACTCCGTATCCTTGGGCATAGGGGATGATCACCTCGGCCGAGTCGCCGCAGCGCATGTCGAGCAGGGCTATGCTCCAACCATCAATCACCTCTGAAAGCTTGGTGCGGAAAATGCCTTGCCCGTAGGTGGTGATGTTGGTCGACGAGTCGATGGGGGTGTCATCGCAGTAGTATAGATGATAGCGCGTGTCGACTGTCGACGTGTAAAGAGGCGACAGATTCCCGGCAGTGAGCGAGCGGTCGTTGTAATAGTGTATCAGCACGTATGCCTGGTTGTTCCAGGAGGGCACAATTGTTGAGTAGTAGGGCGAGCCGTCGGCATCTGTCAGCGACTTTTGCTCCTGTAGCCATGTTTCGTTCTCCTCATACCATTCGGAGTACATTTCATACACGGTTTTGCTGTCGCTGCTGCAGGCAGAGAATGCCCAGGCGCCGGCTATAATCAGGACAATTATAAATGGAAGTTTTTTCATATTTTGTTGTGTGGATGCGCAAACGCCAATCATGCGAGCTTTCTCAGCAATGAATTGAGGCTTACGTTGTTGTGAATGAGTTTGTGAAGGCCTTCTACGTGCACGCGCTGCTGCTGCATCGAGTCGCGCTCTCGCAGCGTCACGGTGTTGTCTTCGAGAGTCTGGTGGTCGACTGTGATGCAATAGGGAGTGCCTATGGCATCTTGGCGGCGGTAGCGCTTGCCGATCGAGTCTTTTTCGTCGTAATGTGTGGCGAAGTCGAATTTCAGGTCGTTGACGATTTCGCGTGCTTTTTCAGGAAGGCCGTCCTTGCGCACGAGGGGCATAACAGCGCACTTCACGGGAGCGAGCGGCGCGGGCAAATGCAGCACAACTCGCGAGTCGCCGCCTTCGAGCTGCTGCTCCTCGTAGGATGAGCATAGCACCGAAAGGAACATGCGGTCAACGCCAATCGAGGTTTCGATTACGTAGGGGGTGTAGTTTTCGTTGAGCTCGGGATCGAAGTATTGAATTTTCTTGTGGCTGTATTTCTCGTGCTGCGAGAGGTCGAAATTGGTGCGGGAGTGTATGCCCTCCACTTCCTTGAATCCGAAAGGCATCTCGAATTCGATGTCGGTGGCGGCGTTGGCATAGTGTGCGAGCTTTTCGTGATCATGGTAGCGATATTTTTCGTCGCCGAGGCCAAGGGCCTTGTGCCAGCGCAAGCGCCATTCTTTCCAGTATCTGAACCATTCTATCTCCGAGCCGGGACGCACGAAGAATTGCATTTCCATCTGCTCGAATTCACGCATGCGGAATATGAATTGGCGCGCAACGATTTCGTTGCGGAAGGCCTTTCCAATCTGCGCGATGCCAAATGGCAGGCGCATGCGTCCGGTCTTCTGCACGTTGAGGAAATTGACGAATATGCCTTGGGCTGTCTCCGGGCGCAGGTACACTGTCATTGCGCCATCGGCAGTTGAGCCCATCTCGGTTTTGAACATGAGGTTGAATTGGCGCACTTCGGTCCAGTTCTTAGTGCCGGAAATTGGGCATACGATACCTTCGTCGAGAATAATCTGGCGGAGCTCAGCGAGGTCGTTGGCGTTCATGGCATCGCTGTAGCGCTGGTGCAGCGCGTCGCGCTTGCGTGTGTGCTCCAGCACGCGGGGATTTGTTTGGCGGTAGAGCGCTTCGTCGAAGCTGCCGCCGAATTTCTTGGCGGCCTTGGCCACTTCCTTCTCGATTTTGTCGTCGATTTTGGCGATTTGCTCCTCGATGAGCACGTCAGCGCGATAGCGTTTCTTAGAGTCGCGATTGTCAATCAGCGGGTCGTTGAAGGCGTCGACGTGGCCAGAGGCTTTCCAAATGGTGGGGTGCATGAATATGGCTGAGTCGATGCCGACGATGTTTTCGTGCAGCAGGGTCATAGCCTCCCACCAGTAGCGCTTGATATTGTTTTTGAGCTCAACGCCGTTTTGTCCGTAGTCGTATACGGCAGCGAGGCCATCATAGATTTCACTTGAGGGAAAGACGAAACCGTATTCCTTGGCGTGTGAAACGATTTTCTTGAAGACGTCTTCTTGTTGTACCATTTCTTTTTGAGAATTATTTAGTATCTAAACCGCAAATTTAGTGAATTTTTCGTGTATTGCACAAATTTTGCATCCTCAGTGCGCGCCAATCTCACAAATATTAAGGAATATTAAGAATTTTCCCTTCTATATGCCTTTGTAGCAAAAAGATGTCCTTGGCCTTCCCAGGTCAAGGACATCACGTTTGATTATGTTAGTACTATAGATGATTATGATGTTGATTTTTAATAGAATATGTAGCCCATGCTCTGGCATATGTCGAGCAGCCAGTTGTAAATCGGGCTGAATATGCCAAGCACGATGATGCCGGCCACCGTAATCCACAGGCCCAAGCGCTCAGCGCACGTAGAGCGGAAGTTGGGGATAACGCAGTCGTCGGGGCTAATGAACATAGCCTTTACCACCAGCAGATAGTAGTAAAGCGATACAATCGTGTTGATCAACGCTATGAGCACAAGCACGTAGATGGCGATTGAGCCCTGGTCGATGGCGCTTGTGAAGACGAAGAATTTCGAGAAGAATCCGGCGAAGGGCGGGATGCCTGCCAATGAGAACATAGCCAGCATCATGGCAAACGACAAGCGCGGATTTGTCTTGTACAAGCCTTTGTAGTCGTCCATGCTCACGCGGCCAGTGGCATATTCTATGGCGCCAATCACGCCGAAGGCAGCCAAGTTGCTGAATATGTACACCAGGATGTAGTACATCATGGCTGCCACGCCCATGGCGTTGAAGCCGATGATGCCGAGCATGATGTAGCCGGCCTGCGAAATCGACGAGAATGCCAGGAAGCGCTTCATGTTGCGCTGGCGTATGGCGAAAAGGTTGCCGACTGTTATGGTGAGGATAATAAGGATGTAGAGCATCCACTCCCACACTTGGTGGTAGAGCATGCCGAAAGCCTGAGCCAGAATCACCATGAAGGCGAAGGCAGCTGCGCCCTTGCTGATTACCGACAGGTAGGAGGTGACAGAAGTGGGCGCGCCTTGGTAAACATCGGCCGTCCACAAGTGGAAAGGCACGAGCGAAAGCTTGAAGCCTACGCCTGCGATGACGAATGCGAGCGCTATGCACAGTAGAGTGCTGTGCTGGCCTACGAGGCCAAGGTAAATGTTCTCGAAGTAGAGCGAGCCGGTGAGGCCGTATACGAATGACAAGCCCATCATGAATATGCCCGATGAGAACACTGCAGTGAGAATGTATTTCACGGCAGCTTCGTGGCTCTCATAGCGGTTTTTGTCGAGTGCCACCATTGCTGCCAGGGGCAGGGATGCGCTTTCGAGGCCGATAATGAAGAGCAGGAAGTGGCGCGCTGAAATCATCATGTACATGCCGAAGAGCGTCACAAGCAGCAACTGGTAGAATTCGCCACGACGCACGAGCATGGGCTGGCTATTAGCCCAGCTGGCCGATTGCACGAGCACTATCACCACGCCGATGTTGAGGATGCTCTTGATGGCGCATATCACAGGCGAAGACTCGTACATGCCGGCGAATGCGGATTCATGGCCGGTGCCAAGCCAGCATGGGCAGAAGCCTCCTACGGTGAGCACAAGCATCAACAGGGCTGCAAACCAGGGCAAACCCTTGCCGCAGCTGCAGCGTGCCACGGTGCCGTCGGGCTGCACATCGTCGCTGCCCGACTGGGGAATGCATATGTCATACAAGAAGACCAACAGGAATGCCACAAGCAATCCTATCTCTTGCTTCATTGCCAAAAATTGTGAGTAATCCATTGCGTTTCAATCTTTGGGGTTTAGTTCAGTCCTAATACTGTAAATATCGTAGGCGAGAAGGTGGTGCGGATGAGGCCTTCGAAGAAATTGGGGAAGCAGCCTATGGCGGCCACGCCCACGATAAGGGTCACGGTAGAGAGACGCTCCCACCATGTGGCGTCGGTGAGCTCGCGGTGGTGTTCGTTCTGCACTGGGCCGAAGAGGAGCTTGCCCACAACACGCAGGATGTAGACTGCTGTGATTACGATTGATGTGCAAGCCACAATCGTGAATATGCGGTGGAACATGTCGGCATGCTCAAACGAGCCGATGAAGATAGTCATCTCAGCCACGAAGCCGCTGAGGCCAGGCAAGCCAAGCGATGCCATACCGGCAATCACGTAGCATACGGCCAGATAAGGCATAATCTGCATCAAGCCTCCCATTTCGCGGATGTCGCGAGTGTGGGTGCGTCCGTAAATCATGCCTATGAGGGCAAAGAAGAGGGCTGTCATCAAGCCGTGCGAGAGCATCTGCATGATTGCGCCGGTCATTGCCGTGGTGTTGAGCATGAGGATGGCGAAGAGTACCAGGCCGCAGTGCGACACCGACGAATAGGCATTGATGTATTTGAGGTCAGTCTGCACGCATGCGCTGAATGCGCCGTATACCACCGAGATGCCTGTTAGAATCAAGAAAATCCATGCCAGGTCGCTGGCAGCCTGGGGCATCAGGTAAATAGCCACGCGGAAGCATCCGTAGCCGCCGAGCTTCATGAGCACGCCGGCGTGGAGCATCGACACTGCTGTGGGGGCCGATGCGTGACCGTCGGGGCTCCATGTGTGGAAGGGGAACATGGCGCCAAGCACGCCGAAGCCGACAAACGTCATGGGGAAGAGGAAGTATTGCCAGCCGGTGGTGATGGCATTGTTCTGAGCAATCTCAAGCAGATTCCAGGTGTGCTGGCCGCCGACGCTGCTGTGATAGTAGATGCCGATGAGGCCAAGCATCAGGAATGCCGAGCCGCCCATAAGCATCAGCGTGAGCTTCATGGCTGAGTATTCCTTGCGTCCCGAGCCCCACACGCCGATAAGAAGGTACATGGGGATGAGCGCAACCTCATAGAACATGAACATTGTGAACAAGTCGATTGAGATGAAGAAGCCGAAGACGCCCGTCGACAGCAGGATGAGCCAAAGGAAGAATTCCTTGGGCATGGCTATGGTCCAGGAGGCGAAAGAGCCGGCAAACACGATGATTGACGATAGGACGAGCATGGCTATGGATATGCCATCGACTCCTACGGCCAGGTGTATGTTGAGCGGCGTGAACCATTCCCAAGAACCAGTGAACAACATTGGAGCATCAGCTCCGGCTGCGCGCAAGCACAGATATTCGCACAGCACGTACACCGATAGGGCCAGCAGGGCCAGCGAGCCTACCACTGCTACAGTGCGCACTTGCTTGATATTGCGGCAGAGGGCGAGCCCTGCAAGCATCAGCAGGGGAATCACCACAAAGTATATCAATATATTCGCAAACATTTTCGAATCAATTTTTATTGAGGATTAGCACTGTATTCAACATAACACGAACGCTACGCCAAGAGCGCCAAGGATGAGCGCGCCGATGAGGTAGATCCATACATACATCTGCACTTGGCCGCTCTGCAAGCCACGGATGGCGTAGGAGGCTTTGTTGGTGATGATGGCGAAGCCGTCCATGGTGCCGTCGATGATATGGCGGTCAAACCATGCAATGGGGCGGCATATGCCATTGAATATAATCTTATGTGTGACAAACATATAGAGTTCGTCCCAGTAGAAGCGATGGTAGCACCAATCCCATAGGCGAGGCAGGGCGGCCTTCATCTTGGCGGGAACTTCGTTCTGGTGGCAGTACATGCGGTAGGCGATGAAGATTGCCACGCATGCCACAGCGATGCTGGTGCCGGCGATGGCCCAATCGAGGTGTATGTCGTAGGGCATGCGGTTGTAGGTGACGAAGTGGCCGAAGGGCACCAGGCCGGCTACAACGGACACAGCTCCGAGGAAGATGAGCGGAATGCGCATGGGCAGCGGAGCCTCGTGAGGCGCATGGCCGTGATGGCACTCATGCTCCTTCCACCAGAAGATGAGGTAGTAGAGGCGGAACATGTAGAAAGCGGTGAGGCCTGCCACCATCGTCATCCAAATGCCAATCCAGGGGCTCCAAGCGTAGCATGCGCTCAGAATCTCGTCCTTAGAGAAGAATCCTGCAAAAGGCGGGATGCCGGCGATTGCCAAGCAGCCAATGAGGAACGTGATGTGAGTGATAGGCATGTATTTGCGCAAGCCGTGCATGGCTGTGTAGTCGTTGCTGTGCACTGCGTGAATAAGAGCGCCGGCTCCCAAGAAGAGCAGAGCCTTGAACATAGCGTGCGTGAACAAATGGAACATCGAAGCCATGTAGCCGAGGCCGTGGTGGCATACCTCGCCGTTGCCGTTGCTGGCCACGCCGAGCGACACCATCATGAATGCAATCTGCGAAATGGTGGAGAATGCGAGCACGCGCTTGATGTCGATCTGCGTGCATGCCACCATTGCGGCATAGAATGCAGTGACTGCGCCCACTACCACGATGAATACAGTGGCGCTATACTCCATCAGATACACCGGGAACATGCGAGCCACCAAGAACACGCCGGCCACAACCATGGTGGCAGCGTGGATAAGGGCCGACACCGGTGTGGGGCCCTCCATGGCATCGGGGAGCCAGATGTGCAGAGGCATCATTGCCGATTTGCCCATGCCGCCCATGTAGATGAGCACAAGCGCCCATGTGAGCACCGATGCTCCCATGAATGTGGCGCCGCCAGTTGATGCAAGCACTGCGCCCGGATTGGAGGTGAGGGTGATGAAGTCGAATGTTTGTGTATAATAAGAAAGTATCAAAATTCCGATGAGGAAGCCGAGGTCGGCAAAGCGGGTTACGATGAATGCCTTCTTAGAAGCCGACACAGCCGACGGGCGAGTGTAGTAGAAGCCAATCAGCAAGTAGGACGAAGCGCCCACAAGCTCCCAGAAGATGTACATCTGGAATATGTTGGAGGCAACCACCAAGCCAAGCATCGAGAAGCAGAATAGCGACAAGAATGCATAGTAGCGCTGGAAGCCCTTTTCGCCTTCCATGTAGCCCAAGCTGTAGATGTGCACCATGAAGCAAATCGTGGTGATCACAATCAGCATCAGCGCCGATATGGGGTCGAGCAGGAAGCCAAACTTAATCACCAGCGTTTGGGTGAACTCAAGCCATGTTTGGTTGAAGATTATTGTCTGCAGGCGCTCGCCGGTTTCGGCTACGTAGGCAGGGTCGAAATAGTAGGTGAAAGCCGTGAAATAGGCGAGCACAGTGGTAGTGCCCAAGCCCAGGCATCCGAGCCATCCTGCCAGCTTGTGGCTCATCTTGCAGCCGGCGATGCCAAGCAGCAAGAACATGAACAACGGGATGACCAGAATCAAAAGAGGTATTACGGGACTCATAGACTCAAAGCACTTTTAAAATTTCATTGTATCAAGCCCCTGCACATTCACATTTCCCACCGAGCGGTAGATGTTGATGATGATGGCGATTGCAAGAGCCGTCTCTGCGGCTGCGATTGCTATCGCGAACAAGGTGAAAAACATGCCCTCCATCTCGCCAGGGTAAAGGTAGCGATTGAAGAGCGCAAAATTGATGTCGACTGAGTTGAGCATCAACTCAAGCGAAATCAGCATGGCGATCATGTTCTTGCGCGTGATAAAGCCGTATACGCCGCAGCAGAACATGATGAGTGTGGGAATCAACCACCAAATTAGTCGTATCTCCATGGTCCTATCAACGTTTGCGGGCGATGACGACACCGCCGATTATACATGCCAACAACAAAATGCTCACCGCCTCGAAGGGGAGCAAATACTGCGCGTGTCCGGTGCCCATCATGGTGGCTCCGATTTGCTTCATCGTCTGTGGCTCCATGGCCGGCATAGCAGCTCTGCCCAGGCGAATCGCCAAAGCATATCCTGCGAAGCAGAACATGGCCACGGCGGCTACCAGGCCCAACACACGCGATTTAGAGGTGAGTTTCTCGGAATTGTCACCGGGCTTTGTCGTCAGCAAAATCGAGAAGACAAAGAGCACAACGATGCCGCCGGCGTAAACCGCGATTTGCACGCCGCCCAGGAATTCGTAGCCGAGCATGAAGTAGAGCACGGCTGCGCCGAACAGGGTGAACAGCAAGAATGTGGCTGCGCGCAGGATCTTGCGCGTGGTGACAGTGAGTACCGAGAACACAATCATCACCAGAGCGACGATTGCGTACAGAATGATACTTCCTACTGAATCCATATGATAAATTGGTTTTTTTTATTTCGTTTTAGGTTTATGCTTTTGCGTCGCGGGCTGCCTTGGCGCGCAGGGCTGCCTCGATTTTGTCGAGCTTGGCCTGAGCTGCGGCTTTTTCCTCGTCGGTGGCTGCGGCAGCCACGGCTGCCTTGGCCTTGTCGAGGATTGCCTGGGTCTTGGCGTCAACTGTGGGAGCGGCCGCTGCAGGGGCGGCGCCGGCTGCAGCAGGGGCATTAGCGGCGGCAGCCTTTGCTTTGGCGGCGGCAGCAGCTTTAGCGGCTGCTATCTTGGCCTCCTTCTCGGCCAGCAGCTTGGCTTTCTCCTCCTCGGTGGGCTCGGGCTCGGGCTTTTCGGGCAGATAGTTGAGCTGCTTGATCAAGACATCGCGCGTGAACACTGCCTGCTCAAAGTCGTTGCTGAAGTCGAGCGCGTTGGTAGGGCAGTTGGTGGCGCATTGCTGGCAGAATGTGCAGCTGCCAAGGTCGTAGAGATATTTGTCGAGTTTCTTCTTTTTCCGGCCATCCCAGGTGTCGACCATCTTGGTTTCGAGGGTGATGGTGCCATTGGGGCATACACGCTCGCAAGTGCCGCAGGCTATGCATTTGTGGTTGCCCTCGGCATCGTATTTAAGTTCGAGTATGGCGCGGAATCGCTTTGGAGGCTTGCGCGTGTCGCGATCCTCTGGGTAGAACTCTGTAATTTTAGGTGTTACTAATTCCTTGCCCGTTACCTGGAGGCCTTTAAGCAGACTCACCATGCCGGAGCCAAGTGATTTGAAGTAATCTTTAACGTTACCCATGATTGGAAGTTTCTGTGTATATTGTATTGATTTATTTTCTGTTTTAGTCGCGCGCTTGGCCGCCTACGATGTCGAGGAGCTCGTTGGTGATGCTCTGCTGGCGCAGCTTGTTGTATTCGAGCTGCAGCTGTTCGAGCAGCTTCTTGGCATTGTCGTTGGCGCTCTGCATTGCCATCACGCGAGCTGCCTGCTCCGACACTCTGTTTTCGGCAAACACCTCCTGCACCGTCGATAGCACGTACATGGGCATCACCGTCTTGAATATCACATCGGGGCTTGGCTCAAATATGTAAGGGCGCGCGGAGCCAGCTTTCTTGTATTCGCTGAGGGCTGCCGCAGAAATAGGCAGCAGCTGGTCGGCTCGCGGTTTCTGCCGGCTAAGCGATAGGAAATTCATGTACGCGACATCTACTTTGTTGAATTCGTGCGACACGAAGGCCTCCACTATGCGTTTGTTGAAATCATTAAGCGCTTGCCCGTCGCTTTTCGAATTCACGTCGGCGTCGGGTGCGACTTGCGTATGCTCGTCAGCGAGTTTGGCTACAGCCTTCACCATCTTCCGGCCCACGGGCACGATGGTGATGTCGGCGTTGTCGCCGTATGTTGCGCGCAGTTCGCTGATGTGCTGTTTCAAGAACTTGAATATATTGATATTGTAGGCTCCGCAGAGACCATCGTCGCTGCCGAGCACTACAATAGCAATTTTGCTTACAGGAACCTCTTCAGTCAGGGGCGACGAGAACGTAGCGTCGGCGCTCAGCAAGTTGGCAATGATTGACTCAATCTGGTTGCGGAAGGGCAGCAAGCGCCTAAATTCGCTCTCAGCCCTGTGCATCTTGGCTGATGAGATCATCTTCATCGCTCCAGTGATTTTCTCCGAGGAGCCCACTGAACCTATGCGGCCTTTTAATTCTCGTAATGTTGCCATCGATTGACTGTTGATGTTAGCGGGTTAGTTGTTTCTTGTTAGCGTTGTTGTCAGCTGGCCAATGCGCCGGCCACCTCAGCAGCGGCTGCTGTGAGCTTGGCTGTGACGTCGTCGGTGAGCTTGCCTTGGGCTATCACGGCGAGCACGTCGTCTTTGTGTCGGGCGTGCAGCAGTTGCAGCAGCTGCTTCTCGAATTCGCTCACCTTGTCGAGTGGCACGTTGCCGAGCAGTCCGTTCACGCCGCAGTAGATGAGAGCCACCTCGTCGGCCACCTCCACCGGGTGGTATTGGGGCTGGATGAGCAGACGCTCGTTCTTGCGGCCCTTGTCGATAACGCGGGCGGTGACGGGGTCGATGTCGCCGCCGAATTTGGTGAAGGCTTCGAGCTCTCTGAACTGCGCTTGATCAATCTTGAGCGTGCCGGCCACTTTCTTCATCGACTTGATTTGAGCGTTGCCGCCCACACGCGACACCGAGATGCCCACGTTGATGGCCGGGCGGATGCCACGGTTGAAGAGCGCAGTCTCCAGATATATCTGTCCGTCGGTGATCGAAATCACGTTGGTGGGGATGTAAGCCGACACGTCACCGGCCTGCGTCTCGATGATAGGCAGCGCTGTGAGCGAGCCGCCACCCTTCACTTGGTCCTTGAGCACGGCGGGCAGGTCGTTCATCTTCGATGCAATCTCCTGGTTGTCGATGATTTTGGCTGCGCGCTCGAGCAGACGCGAGTGCAGGTAGAAGATGTCGCCGGGGTAGGCTTCGCGTCCGGAGGGGCGCTTCAGAATCAGTGATATTTCGCGGTATGCGACAGCCTGCTTTGAGAGGTCATCGTATACGATGAGTGCGTCGCGGCCGGTGTCGCGGAAATACTCTCCGATGGCCACTCCGGCAAACGGCGAATAGTAGCGCATCGAAGCCGAGTCGGCTGCTGTGGCTGCAACCACCACGGTGTAGTCGAGCGCTCCGTAGCGGCGCAGGGTGTCGACGAGGGCAGCCACCGACGATGCTTTCTGTCCGATGGCCACATAGATGCAGTACACGGGCTTTCCGGCCTCGTAGTTGGCACGTTGGTTGATTATAGTGTCGATGGCAATTGCCGTCTTGCCGATCTGGCGGTCGCCGATAATAAGTTCGCGCTGTCCGCGACCGATGGGCACCATCGAGTCGATTGCCTTGATGCCGGTCTGCAGAGGCTGGTTCACGGGCTGGCGGTAGACCACGCCGGGAGCCTTGCGCTCAAGAGGCATGTTGACAAGCGTGCCCTCGATAGGTCCGCGACCGTCGATAGGCTCACCCAGCACGTTGATTACGCGGCCGAGCAGGCCTTCACCAACGGGGATAGAAGCGATCTCGCCAGTGCGGCGCACTGTCATGTTCTCGGTCACCTTGTTGACGTTGTTGAGCAAGATTACACCTACGTTGCTTTCTTCGAGGTTAAGGGCTACGCCCTTGACGCCGTTTTCGAACTCTACGAGCTCGTTGGCGCGCAAATTGTCCAGTCCGTAGACGTGTGCCACGCCGTCGCCGACTTCGAGCACGGTGCCAACTTCCTCGAAATCGACTTTGTTGTTGACGTTTTCGAGTTGCTGTTTCAGCACTTGCGATATCTCGCTTGGGTTTATCATATGATGCTATTGCTTGTTGCTAAGTAATTTCAAACGTAGTTGTTTCAATTCATTTTTCACTGAGGCGTCGAGGCGTTCGTTGTCGACAGTGATAACGAAGCCTCCTATCAGGTCGGGATTCACTGAAAAAGAGTATTCCATGGTGCCTCCCTTGAGGTGCGCTTCGATTATATTCTTCAGCCTTTCCTCTTCGGCGGCCTTCATGGGGACAGCAGCCTCCACATGCACCAGGTATATGCCGTTGGTTTTGCGGTAGAGCTGCATGTAGGCGATCGCGATGTCACGGACCATACCAGTGCGATTGTTCTCGGCCAGCACGCGCAGCAAGTTGTCCACCATGCCCTCGCTCTTGTCGGCACCAATGGCCGATTTGATGAGTGCAGATTTGTCGGCGACGCTCACAAACGGGTTGCTAACGGTCGTTCCCAGCAAAGGCTCGGCCTGGAAGGCGCTTTCGAGCTTCTGCATGCTTGCGTAGAGGTTGGCCGCTTCACCAGCGTTGTTGGCAACCTCCAGTAGCGCCTTGGCGTATCGGCGGGGTATTAGTCCTTGATCCATCTCTTTCAGTTTTTGCTTTCTATCTCATTGAGCAGGCTGTCGACGAGCTTTGTCTGTGCTTTTTCGTCGGCCATCTGCTGTTTCACTACTTTCTGCGCGATTTGCAGCGCGAATTCGCTCACGGAGTCGCGGAATTGGGCTTCAGCCTCCTTCTGTTGCTGGGCGATGGACACTTTTGCTTGCTCCATCACCTTTTGCGCTTCCTTTTGCGCTTCCGCGCGAGCCTCTTCCACCATTTGGTTCTTCAGCTTGTCGGCCTCGCGCATCATGTCGCTTTGCTGCTTGCGCGCTTCGTTGATGTATTTTTGTGCCTCCAGGTGGGCGTTGTCAAGTTGCTCTTTGGCATTTTGCGCATACTCCACACCCTTGTCTATCATGTCGGCTCGGGCTTCAACGCCTTTGAGGATGGCCGGCCACGCCCACTTCCACAAAATGAGGAAGAGGATGCCGAACGACACGAACATCCAGAATATCAAGCCGAAGTCAGGCGTGAATAGTTCCATTGATCGAGAACTTACGTAGGATTATACGAAGAGCGCAAGAATACAAACGATTACAGCGAACAGCGCAACGCCTTCGATGAGGGCTGCGATTACGATCATGTTGCTGCGGATGTCGCCCGACACTTCGGGTTGGCGTGCGATGGCTTCCATTGCAGAAGCGCCGATTTTACCGATGCCGATACCTGCGCCAATAGCTGCGATGCCAGCGCCAATGCTTGCTCCAAGGCCTGAAAGGACCAAATCTGCTAAGATTCCTAACATAATAGTAAATTTTTTTTAGTTGATTATTTAATTTTTTTTATTTCTTGTAGTTTGATTTCATGGTTGAGGTCACACCAGTGCGTCCTTAATTTTCTCGCCTACCGTGGCATGGCTTTCTCCGTGGCCTTTCACTTGGGCAAGCGAGATGAAAATCGTGGAGAGCATAGTGAATACATATGCCTGAATGAAGCTTACCAGCACGTCGATCACGAGCATGAACACCGAGAACGTGATGGATATCACAGCCGTGCCTACGCCTGCCACCGGATTCATGTAGTAGAATATGAAGATGAGCAGAGTGAGCACAATCACTATCATGTGGCCACCCATCATATTGGCGAACAGACGCACGGTGAGGGCCGCCGGCTTGGTGAACATGCCGAACACTTCAATCACCGGCATGATGGGCAGCGGACACTTGAGCCACAGCGGCACATCAGGCCAGAAAATCTCCTTCCAGTATTCCTTGGTGCCGAATAGGTTGGTCACAAAGAACGTAAGCACCGCCATCACCAGCGTCACGGCGATGTTGCCCGTAAGGTTGGCGCCGCCCGGGAATATCACGATTAGGCCCAGCAAGTTCATGCCGAGGATAAAGAAGAAAGCAGTCATAAGGTAGGGCGCAAAGCGCGGAGCATTCTCCTTGAGCGTGCTTTTCACCACGCCGTCGTACACGAACTGCACCACCACTTCGATAGCGCCCAGGCCTTTGCTCGGAGCTTTGAAGCCTTTGCGGCGGTACCACGATGCCAGCCAGAGCATGAGGCCAGCCACCAGGATGACTGATATGAACAGGGCTGCCACATTCTTGGTGATAGAGATGTCGAGCGGGCGGTATTCGGCGCCGCCTGGAAGCATCTGCACCACCTTGCCCTTGTGCTCGCTGCCGTATCCGGCTATTGCAAAGGTGGCGTCGCCAGATGTGTAGGGCGCACCGTATGCCTCCGTTTCGCTTGGAAAATGCACGCGCGCCGATGAGAAGCAGTGCCAGTGGCCGGCATGGTCCCTGACAATGACTGGCAGAGGGATGCGCACATGATGATTGAACGGCACTTCCCAGCCGTAGGCATCGCCCAGGTGCTCGAAGATTATCTCCTTGGCATTGACCGGGCTTTCAGTCTGGGCTTCTTCCGAGGCTGTCGACTCAGCCGCAAGCGCAGGCGCCATGGCGCGGGCCAGCGAGGGAACCGTCAGCAACAGAACCAACCCTATTATGTAAATCAATCGTTTCATAAACTAACTTGAGGCCGTGTTAAACATCAATATATGCACACCGACACCACATTGTTGTCGATGTCGGCCAATCCGCCCGGAATCTCAATCTCATGCTCGTCATTTTCCATGTCGGTGTAGCTGATTTTGCCCTTTGTGAGCGTGGATATGAGCGATGCATGGCGGTCAAGCACCGTGAATGCGCCCAGTGTGCCGGGCAGAGTCACGCTTTTGGACGCGCCCTCATACACTATTTCGTGTGCCGAGATGATCTTAAGAGTCATTGGAGTGAATTGGTTAAGGTGTTATTACTGCACTTCGGCCAAAAGTTTCTTGCCCTTGGCTATTGCTTCGTCGATAGTGCCTACATTGAGGAACGCTTGTTCGGGGTATTCGTCCATCTCGCCGTTGAGGATCATCTTGAAGCCTCGAATGGTTTCGGCGAGCGACACCATCACGCCCGGCAGGCCGGTGAACTGCTCGGCCACGTGGAATGGCTGCGAGAGGTAGCGCTGGGCGCGGCGAGCGCGGTTAACCACGAGCTTGTCGTCGTCGCTGAGCTCGTCAACGCCGAGGATGGCTATGATGTCTTGCAGTTCGTTGTATTTCTGCAGCAGTTGCTTCACAGCCTGGGCTGTATTGTAGTGGTCTTCGCCTATGATGTTGGGGTCGAGGATACGCGATGTGGAGTCGAGCGGGTCGACGGCCGGATATATGCCGAGCTCGGCGATTTTGCGCGAAAGCACGGTGGTGGCGTCGAGGAAGCTGAACGTTGTGGCTGGAGCCGGGTCGGTAAGGTCGTCGGCCGGCACATAGATGGCTTGCACCGATGTGATAGAGCCGTTCTTGGTGGATGTGATGCGCTCTTGCAGCATGCCCATCTCAGATGCGAGAGTGGGCTGGTAGCCTACAGCCGAAGGCATTCGGCCCAGCAGAGCCGACACCTCAGAGCCGGCCTGGGTGAAGCGGAATATGTTGTCGATGAAGAGGAGCACGTCCTTGCCTCCGGCGCCTTGGTCGCGGAATTGCTCGGCTACCGACAGGCCGGAAAGGGCAACGCGCAAGCGAGCGCCCGGGGGCTCGTTCATCTGTCCGAACACGAGGGTGGCTTGCGAATCCTGCAGATGCTCTAAGTCGACATCCTGAAGGTTCCATTCGCCTTTCTCCATGCCCTCCTTGAATTTGTCGCCATAGCGCATAACGCCGCTCTCGATCATTTCGCGCAGCAGGTCGTTGCCTTCGCGAGTGCGCTCGCCAACTCCTGTGAACACCGAGAATCCGTCGTGGCCTTTGGCGATATTGTTGATGAGCTCCATGATCAATACGGTTTTGCCTACGCCGGCGCCTCCGAAGAGTCCAATCTTGCCGCCTTTGCTGTAAGGCTCGAGCAAGTCGATTACCTTTATGCCGGTGGTGAGAATCTCTGTGCCGATGGTAAGGTCTTCAAATTCTGGAGCAGGCTGGTGTATTGGGCGCGTGTTGTCGCGATCGAGTGCGGGAAGGTTGTCGATAGCCTCGCCGATCACGTTGAGCAGTCGACCCTTGATTTGCTCGCCGGTGGGCACTGCAATGGGGCGTCCCAGGTTTTCCACTTTGAGCCCGCGCTGCAGGCCGTCGGTGCTCTCCATGGCCACGCATCGCACGGTGTCTTCGCCGATGTGCTGCTCCACTTCGAGTATCAATGCCGAGCCGTCTTCGCGAGTGATTTTAAGCGCCGTGTATATAGGGGGCAGGATGTTGTCCTCACCCTCGAAGGATACGTCGACTACAGGGCCAATCACCTGTGCTACTTTGCCGTATTGTTCGCTCATAGCTTTATCTTAGTAATAGTGAATATTGTTGTAAAGTTGGATTCGGGAGAGAGAGATTAAAGATGCCAGCCCATCACGATTACCAGAGCCATCAGCACCAGGTTGAATAGGTTGATGGGCAGCAGGTATTTCCATTCGAGGGCGAGCAAGTTGTCGATGCGCAAGCGCGGAAATGTCCATTTGAACCAAATGATTACGTAGCTGAGCACGAAGCACTTCAGCAGGAACCAGATGATCGACGGGCAGAAGTCCATGATATGGTTGAAGCCGTCCCAGCCGGGGATGTGAAGCGGCTGCCAGCCTCCGAAGAACAGCATGGCCGACACGCCCGACACGATGAAGAGGTTGAGGTATTCGGCCAAGTAGAAGAAGCCGAAGTGGATGCCAGAATACTCTGTGTGGTAGCCGGCGGTGAGCTCGCTCTCAGCCTCGGGCAAGTCGAACGGGCCGCGATTCGTTTCGGCGGTGGCCGCAATCATGTATATCACAAAAGCGATGATGGCGGGGATGTGGCCCTTGAATATGAACCAAAGGTCGCTTTGCTCAGCCACGATTCCGCTTACCGACATAGTGCCAGCCAAGCACACCATGGTGATCACCGACAGGCCGATGGATAGCTCGTAGCTGACCATCTGCGCGCCAGAGCGCAGAGCACCGACAAGAGTGAACTTATTGTCGGACGACCAACCGGCGAGCAGGATGCCCAGCACGCCGATGCTGCTGACAGCGATAAGGAAGAATATGCCTATGTTGAAGTCGATCACTTGTATGCCGTTGCCCCAGGGCAGCACTGCAAACGCAAGCATCGAAGCCAAAATCACCAAGTAGGGGGCCAGAGCGAATAGGAACTTGTCGATGTGGTCGAGGTGGATGAGCTCCTTGATTAGAATCTTGAACATATCGGCAACGCTCTGCAGGAGACCCCACGGGCCTACGCGCACCGGGCCTACGCGGCACTGGAAGTACGCGCATATTTTACGCTCATATAATATATAGAACAGCGCAAGTATCGAATACACCAAAAGGAGTCCGATGCCTAAGGCTACGCACTCGAGTGTGATGGCAAGCCACGAAGGCAGGCCAAGAGTGGTGAGCAAGAAACTGTGCACCGCCTCGCTTACAACAGCAAAATTGTCAATTACCAATGGTGTCATGATATGGTATGTTTTGTCTTAATGGTTGGTCTATTGTATGTTATCTGTCCATGTCGGGGATGATGTAGTCGAGCGAACCTCCAATGGTGATAAGGTCGGCGATCTTCATGCCTTCGGTGATGTGGTCGACCACGCCGGCCAGCGGCAGGCAAGGAGGCACCAGCTTCAGGCGGTAGGGCTTGGTGTTGCCATCGCTCTCGAGGTAAACGCCGAACACGCCACGGCAGCCCTCCACCATTTCGAACCAGTGTCCGACGGGCAGCTTTAGCATCTTGGGCACCTTTACGCAATATTCGCCATCGGGGATGTTGTCGACAAGCTGAGCCAGGATTTTCGCGCTTTGCTCTATTTCAGCCAGGCGCACCTTGAAGCGTGCCATAGCGTCGCCCTCGGTGGCAAGCACCTCGTCGAAATCGAGTTCGGGGTAGATGCTGTAGGGGCGAATCTTGCGGATGTCGCAGCTCCAGCCTGATGCGCGGCCCGAAGGACCTGTCACGCCGTAGGATATTGCGTCTTCGCGCGAGAGGTGGCCAACGTCCACCATGCGCTCCTTGGCAATCACGTTGCCAACGAATATCTTGTTGTACTCCTTGATGTTGGCGGGGAGTACTGCGAGCAGAGCCTTCACGTCGGCCTGGAAGTCGGGCGCGAGGTCCTGCATCACGCCGCCGATGCAGTCGTAGTTGAATGTCATGCGGGCGCCGCAGGTCTTCTCCATGATGTCGAGAATCTGCTCGCGCACGCGCAGCGTGTAGAACAGCATTGTGGTGGCGCCAAGGTCCATGCAGAACGTGCCCATGAACAGGCAGTGCGAGGCGATGCGCGACAGCTCGTCCATCATCACGCGAATCACCTCGGCGCGGCGGCTGATTTGGATGCCTGCAGCGCGCTCAATCACGCGGCACAAGCCATGGTGGTAGTTGTGTGCCGAGAAATAGTCGAGACGGTCCATGAAGTGGAGAGTCTGCGGATATGTGAGGCCTTCGCAGAGCTTCTCGACGCCACGGTGGATATATCCCATGTACACGTCGATTTTCTTGATGGTCTCGCCGTCGAGGCATGTGCGGAAGCGAAGCACGCCGTGGGTCGACGGGTGCTGCGGGCCTATGTTGATTACGAAGTCGTTGGGCTGGAATATGCGCTCTTCCTTCTTCACCACTTTGCCGTCGGCCTCTTCCACCCAGGTGTCGGTGAAGTCGCTTTGGCGCTCGCTCTCGATGCTGATGGGGTTGAGGGCCGGGTCTTGGTCGTAGTCTTTGCGCAGCGGATATCCCACCCAGTCGATGTTGAGGAACAGGCGGCGCATGTCGGGGTTGTTGATGAATACGATTCCGAAGAAGTCGTACACTTCGCGCTCGTAGAGCGTAGCCACTGCCCACAGGTCATGGATTGAGTGTAGCATAGGCTTGTCGCGGTCGGCTGTGGCCACTCTTACAGATATAACGTCGTTGCCTCGATTGGTCGACATCATGTAATAAACGCATCCGAGTTCTGTCTGCCAGTCCATGCCGACTATTGTGATGAGATAGTCGTAGTCCAATTCGGGATCGTGGCGCAGCGCCTTGGCCAAATCGTGCCAATTAGCGTCGTCGATGTTGACTTGCAGCACATCGGCCTCGGTGAATGTGGCCTGGGGAAACAGGCTGGCAATTTTTTCCTGAACGTTTGCCATTATGATGGTGTTTGGAGGATTCTACAAAATTAGTGATACTGAGTCGGTAGCTGAGGTCAATCCTCTGCGCCTGGCACGGGGTGCTCGCGCAGGAATTCCTCTTGCTTTTGCTTGCGGTTGACGTGTCCGAAGAATTGCTCAACTTTGATTTTGCGGCTGAGCTGCATGATTCCGTAAATCATGGCTTCGGGGCGCGGCGGGCAGCCAGGCACGTACACATCCACGGGCACGATGTCCTCGATGCCCTTGGCCACATGGTAGCTCTTGCGGAATGGGCCGCCCGAGATGGCGCAGCTGCCGCAGGCAATCACGTATTTAGGCTCGGCCAGCTGGTCGTAGAGGCGGCGGAACACTGGCACCATGCGATTGACAATCGTGCCGGCCACCATCATGAAGTCGGCCTGGCGTGGGCTTGAGCGCGCCACTTCCCATCCGAAGCGCGCCATGTCGAAGCGGGCTGCGCCGAGCGAAACGAACTCGATGCCGCAGCAGCTTGTGGCAAACGTCAGAGGCCACAGAGAGTTGCTTCGGCCCCAGTTGATGAGCTTGTCAAAGGTGCCGACTACGACGTTTGTGCCCGACTCCTGAAGTTCCTTTACGAGTTTTTCTATGTATTCGTTATCTTTCCATGCGTCGTAAGGCATGCTTTTCGTTGTTACTTCCATTCAAGCGCTCCTTTCCGCCAGGCGTATACGAGGCCCAGCACTAAAATGCAGAAGAAAACGGCGATGCTGATGATGCCGGTGGCTCCCAGGTCGCGCATGATTACGGCCCAAGGAAACAGGAAAACGCACTCGACGTCGAACATTAAGAACAGGATTGCAAACAAGTAGTAGCCTACGTTGAACTGCGCCATGCTTTCGCCGCGCGTGGGGATGCCGCATTCGTAGGGCTGTCCCTTCTGTGGGTTGAATGACGAGGGCGAAATCAGGCCCGCGATCCACAATGCCAGAGCCACGAGAGCAATGCCGGTGATAAGAGCCACCAGGGCAAGCACCCCGCTGTTTTCTACTCCAAAAATTGCTAAAGATGTCATATTTCAGTCAAATAGTTTTCTTATGGCATAGGAATGTACGAATTAGAAATGCACATAATGTCGGTTATCTCGCTGACAGACACCCGATTATGTGACCTCATACAATAATCGCACTATGTTTTTTTACAAAAAATCATTGCAAAGATAAGAAAAAAGCGTTCAAATACCAATTTTTAGTCAAAAAAAATGACATTTGTTGATAACTACAAAAAAAATAGGCAGGCGCGCCGCGAGGGCGTGCCTGCCATGTCGATTATTGGCTATTCCAGAATTGTCGTTATGCTTTGCCGTTGCTGCCAAGCACGTTCTCGATTTTGTGCTTGTAGAGCTTCTCCATTTCGTTGCGAGCCGGGCCGAGGTATTTGCGCGGGTCAAATTCGCTGGGCTTTTCGTCGAACACCAGACGCACAGCTGCTGTCATGGCCAGACGGCTGTCGCTGTCGATGTTGATTTTGCATACGGCGCTCTTGGCAGCCTTGCGGAGCTGCTCCTCGGGGATGCCGATTGCATCGGGCAGTTTGCCGCCGTGAGCGTTGATGATGTCGACATACTCCTGGGGCACTGACGACGATCCGTGGAGCACGATTGGGAAGCCGGGGAGCTTCTCCATAACGGCGTCGAGCACGTTGAATGCCAATGGCGGGGGCACGAGCTTGCCGTTGGCGTCGCGTGTGCACTGCTCAGGAGTGAATTTGTAGGCGCCGTGCGATGTGCCGATGCTGATGGCGAGGCTGTCGCATCCGGTGCGGGTGGCGAAGTCAACCACCTCTTCGGGGTCGGTGTATGTGTGGTGGTCAGCGGAAACCTCGTCCTCAACGCCAGCCAGCACGCCGAGCTCGCCTTCTACGGTTACGTCGAACTGGTGAGCGTAGTCAACAACTTGCTTTGTGAGGGCAACGTTCTCCTCGTAGGGGAGGTGTGAGCCGTCGATCATCACCGACGAGAAGCCCATGTCGATGCAGCTCTTGCAGAGCTCGAAGCTGTCGCCGTGGTCGAGGTGGAGCACGATCTGGGGATTTTCCCAGCCCAGCTCCTTAGCGTATTCAACAGCGCCCTGAGCCATGTAGCGAAGCAGAGTGGCGTTGGCGTAGTTGCGAGCGCCTTTCGACACTTGGAGGATCACTGGCGACTTCTCTTCGGCAGCAGCCTTGATGATAGCCTGAAGCTGCTCCATATTGTTAAAGTTGAAAGCGGGGATGGCATAGCCGCCCTTGATGGCTTTGGCAAACATGTCGCGAGTGTTCACCAGGCCGAGGTCTTTGTAATTTACCATTGTATATCGATTTAACAATTAAGTATATGTTTGCTTAAGATTACATCGCAAAGTTACTCAAAAATATCAGAATGACAAAATTAAGTGAGCTATTAAAGTGAAAATATAGCTGAGATAGTGAAATAGTGGATCAGATGTCAATCAAGCCGCATGTCAGTCGACCTGGTGCAGGTCATGCCCCATGCGCTCCTTCTTTGTGTGCATGTAGAAATGGTTGTAGGGGGTGAGTGGCACCTCGATAGGCACGTTTTCCACAATGTGCAGGCCGTATCCCTCGAGGCCGATGCGCTTCACGGGATTGTTGGTGAGCAGGCGCATCTGCGACACTCCTATCAAATTGAGGATTTGCGCTCCCACGCCGTAGTCGCGCTCGTCGGCCTTATGCCCCAAGTGCAGGTTGGCTTCCACTGTGTCCAAGCCCTGCTCCTGCAGTTTGTACGCCTTAATTTTGTCCATCAGGCCTATGCCTCGGCCCTCCTGGTTGAGGTAGAGCACCACCCCTCGGCCCTCGCTCTCGATCATCTGCATGGCCTTGTGCAGCTGGGCGCCGCAGTCGCAGCGCTGCGAGCCGAAGATGTCGCCGGTGGCGCACGACGAGTGCACGCGCACAAGCACGGGCTTTCCGTCCCTGACGTCGCCCTTGATCAGGGCTATGTGCTCAAGGGCGTTGCTCAGCTGGCGAAATGGGATGAGCTTGAAGTGGCCGTATTCGGTGGGCATGTCCACCTCCACGCCCATCTCCACCAGGCGTTCGTTGCGCAGGCGGTAAGCGATGAGGTCGCGGATGGATACAAGCTTGATGCCCCATTCGTCGGCCATCTTGCGCAGCTGCGGCAGTCGCGCCATGGTGCCGTCTTCGTTCATCACCTCCATCAGGGCGGCGGCTGGCTGCAGGCCGGCCAGGCGGGCAAGGTCGACGGCGGCCTCGGTGTGGCCGCTGCGCTTGAGCACGCCTTGCTCCTGGGCGTAGAGAGGATTGATATGGCCCGGACGGCCGAATGTCTCCGGCTTGGATGCCGGGTCGGCCAGTGCGCGTATGGTAGCGCAGCGGTCGTTGGCCGACACGCCTGTGGTGCAGCCTTCGAGTTTGTCGACCGTCACGGTGAACGGCGTGGACAGCATCGATGTGTTCTGCTCAACCTGCACAGGCAGTTGCAATTCGGCGCATCGCGCTTTGGTGATAGGGGCGCAGAGCACGCCGCGAGCGTTCTTGAGCATGAAATTCACTTGCTCAGGCGTGATTTTCTCGGCGGCTACAATCAGATCACCTTCATTTTCGCGGTCTTCGTCGTCGACCACCATAACCATTTTGCCTTCGGCGAAATCAGCGATGGCCTCCTCGATGTTGTCCAATTTTATATCTGACATGGTAGTAATATGTATTATTGTTGAGCATCAGGCGAATATATGCTGATGAGTCGGCGAGTAGTGTCAATTACGCCGGGCAAGTCGCGTCGTCGGATGCTGAATGGGTAATTATTTAGCAATGATATAACACGCGGTCGGTGAGTATCGCTCAGATAGTCGACCAAATTTGTGAGCTGCAAGGTGAGAGGGGCTAATTTTGCCGGCTTAAGCAGACGCTGCAGCCAGGGACGGCGGGCAAGCCGCTCGTATTTCTCTGCTTCCGACAAGAATTGGGTTAGCATTCCGGCAGCCTGCTGAGGGTCGACATCGTTGAGGATTACCTCCTTCAGGCTAAGCGAGCGCCTCATGCGCTTGCCGATGAGCCGGTTGAAAGCAAGCTTGTAGGCATCCATATTGAATACGGCCGAGTCGCCCACGGCCTTGTATGTGAAGAATATTCCCATAGGCATCATCACAACAGTGCTGAGCCATATGCCGCAGATGAGGTTCATGCGGCCGTCGCGAGCCATTTTGTAGCCCATGTTGTCGAATATGTAATATATAATGAATAGGAACACCGACACCACCAGAGGAGTGCCAATGCCGCCTTTCTTGATGATGGCTCCCAGCGGGGCGCCGATGAAGAAGAACACCAGGCAAGCCACCGGCAGAGTGAATTTGCGCTGCAGCTCAATGCCGTGTCGGCGCGACAGCTTGGCTTGCTCCAGGGCCACGGCGCTGCGGAATTCGTAATCCTGCTTTTGGCGATGGGCCTTCGACAGGGCTTGGCCCAGGTAGGGCTTAGTGGATGTAGGCGGCAGAGAAGCGTAGAGCGAGTCGAGGTTGAGCGGAGGCGCCATCACGGGATGCCGCTTCACTTCGGCGTAGCCCGAGTCGGTTTTCTCCACGGTGTAGTACGAGAGGCTTACGTAGGGGGCCGTCTTAAGGTCGCGCGCGTAGTTGTCGCCAATGCTGTCTACGATGTGGTCGATGCTGTCGATTGAGTGACGCAGCTCGGCCACGTTCTTGCCCACATACTGATTGCGCATGGCGCTTTCGTCCATGCGGTTGAAATTGGCGTCGAACATGAAATATATCTGCTTGTCGGAGAAGCTTTCGCGGCGGAAAGGGAGGTAGTTGCTCGATGTGGAGCCGAAGGAGTTGTCCTTCAGGTTCTCAAACATCTCGCCTTCGTAAAGGTGCAGGAAAAGGCGGCTTTTGTCCTCTGTGAAGTTCATCTTGCCCGAGTCGGCGAGAATGACCCTCGAATTGTCGAAACCCTTGGAAATGTCGTATATAATCAAGTCGTAGAGCATGCCCGTGTCGGGGTTCTTCTTCTCTACATATAGGTTCATGCCGGGAATTTGGTCGTAGAATGTGCGCTCGGGAATCTCCACTTCGGGCGATTTCTGCCTCACGGAGAAAAGCATGGTGTACATTTTTGTTTGCGCTATCGGGAGCACGTCGTTCTGGAAGAAAAACGCCCCGATCGACAGAAGCACCATGAACACAATCAGAGGTTGCATAATCTTATAAAGCGAGATGCCGGCGGCCTTCAGCGCCGTGAGCTCGAATTTCTCGCCTAAGTTGCCGAATGTCATCAGCGAAGCCAGCAGCACTGCCAGGGGTAGAGCTGTGGGCACCATCGAGAGCGCCGCGTAGAAGAAAAGCTCGCCGATAACGCCTACCGACAGGCCTTTACCCACCAGGTCGTCGATGAATTTCCACAGGAATTGCATCATCACGATGAATAGGCAGATGAAAAAGGTCATCACCAGCAGAGGCAAAAACTGCTGGAGCATGAAGGTATATAGACGCTTGATTTTGAACATCCGAAACTAATGAAAAAGTGGAATTGCGATTTCAAACCACAAAATTAGCAATATTATAACACTTGGGAAACAAACAACCTAAGAATTTAGCATAAAATTAATAATTAACCTAACTTGTCGGTGGATTTTTACTAGGTTTTATATTTTTTAAAATAGTTGGATGTGTCAAACGTTAAGGCTGGATTGTTATAATATCGTAAGTTAAGAAAGGGAAAAGCATAAGCTCCGTCGAGAAGCGAAACACACAACTCGAGGTGCTATGAAAAACATACAACACACTAAAACAGAATTGAAGCAGACCAGCACAGAAGATGAAAAGAACAAATGAGACTAAGCGTCATAATTTCCCTCGTCTTTTTAACCGAGTAGTGATACTGGATTAAAAAGCTCTCATAAATAAATAGTTGAAACGTGGAGAGGGTGGTCGCGCCGACCGGCGCCGCCCTCTTTTTCAGTATTGACGCAACGTCAAAAACACAGCGGCCTCGCCGGAAAGTGTCCGGCGAGGCCGCTTGATATTGGTGCTGATGACGTTATTCGTATCTTATAGCCTCGATGGGGTCGAGGTTGGCCGCTTTCTTGGCCGGATACCAGCCGAAGAAGATACCCGTGATGGTGCAGACAGCAAACGACAGAATCACCGAGTAGGGCTGTATGTATATAGGCCAATGGGCGATAAGGTTGACAAGCTCGCTGGCAATGATGCCGAGAGCAATGCCAATGATGCCGCCCGTCACCGATATGATCACCGATTCGATGAGGAATTGCGACAAGATGTCGATGCCGCGCGCGCCGATGCTCATGCGCAAGCCAATCTCGCGTGTGCGCTCAGTCACCGACACATACATGATGTTCATGATGCCGATACCGCCCACAAGCAGCGAAATTCCGGCGATGCATGCCAACAGGATGGTCATCATGTCGCTTGTGCTGTTCATCATCTCGCTTAGCTCTTGCTGAGAGCGAATGGTGAAGTCGTCATCGTCGGTGTCGCGCAATCGGTGCTGCTCGCGCAGTATTTGTGTGATTTCGTCCTGCGCTTCCTCGCTGAGCTCCTCGCTCAGGGCCGATGCGAAGAGGCCCTGAATGTAGTCGATAGAAAGCACGCGCTTCATCACCGTGGTATATGGCACAATCACGATGTCGTCCTGGTCCTGGCCCATGGAGTTGCTTCCCTTTGACTCGAGCACGCCTATCACGGTGAAAGGTATCTTGTTGAATCGAACCACTCGGCCCACCGGGTCCTCGCCGTTGGTGAAGAGGTTGTCTACTACAGTTTGGCCCAAGATGCACACCTTGGCAGCCGTGCGCACATCCTCGTCGCTGAAGATTTCACCCTTGGCCACCTTTAGCTTGCGTATGTCGAGAAAGTCGGCAGTGACGCCTTGCAATTGCGAGGGGTAGTTGTTGTTGCCGTTGATGAACTGTCCTGAGCTGCTCACCTGCGGCGACACCTTGTTCACGTATTTGGTGTTGTCGCGGATAGCCTCGTAGTCGGCCACTTTCAGTGTCTGCATCTCATCGGCGCTTTGGCGCACGCCTCCGCGCTCGCGGTTGCCGGGAAAGGTCATGATCATGTTAGATCCCATCTCGGAAATCTGGGCCTTGATGCTTTGCTTCGAGCCTTGGCCAATGGCAAGCATTGTAATCACCGACGCAACGCCGATGATTATGCCAAGCATCGTGAGAAAGCCTCGCATCTTATTGTTGGCGAGAGCCTTGAAGGCTATTTTCAGTAGATTGAAGAAATTCACTGTAAATGGGATTTGAAGTTGTTACATTTCGTCTTCCGGCTTTGGCATCTTTTCGTAGGTCTCCTTTGCCGAGATTATGTGGTCGTTGTAGGTGTCGCTGGTGATTCGGCCGTCGCGAAGCACGATGTTGCGGCTCGAATATTGCGACAGTTCGGGGTTGTGCGTTACGAATATCACAGTGCGTCCGCGAGCGTGCAGCTCCTGGAAGAGGGTCAGAATCTGATACGACGTGCGCGAGTCGAGGTTGCCGGTGGCCTCGTCGGCGAGAATAATCACCGGGTCGTTGACCAGGGCTCGTGCAATTGCCACGCGCTGCATCTGTCCGCCCGACATCTGGTTGCTCTTATGGTTGAGCCTGTCGCCCAGGCTCACTGCCATAAGTGCTTCGATGGCTCGTTGGCGGCGCTCCTTGCTGCCCACTTTTGAATTGTACAGCAGAGGAAGCTCCACGTTCTCCACTGCGGTAGTCTTGGGCAGCAGGTTGTAGCTCTGGAATACGAACCCGATTTTGCGGTTGCGCATCCATGCGCGCTCGTTTTTGCTCATCTTGCTCACGTCGCGGCCGTCGAGCCAGTATTCGCCGCTTGTGGGCGTGTCGAGGCAGCCGAGAATGTTGAGCAGGGTGGATTTTCCCGAGCCCGAGGTGCCCATGATGGTTACGAATTCGCCATCGTTGATGGTGAACGAAATGCCACGCAGGGCATGCACCACTTCATCGCCCACAATGAATTGCCGCTTGATTTTTTCAAGACGTATAATTTCCTTCATGACACAGGCGTTTTGCGGTTACTTCTTCTTGTTGCTTTCGGGAGGGCCGGGTGCGAAGGGCGAGCGCTCAGTGTTGTCGCTCGAGGAGGTGTCGGCGCTGCTCGTGGTGTCGTAGTCGAGGGCAACAGTTGTGCCGGACTCTACGCCGCTGAGGATTTGGGTGTTGACGGCGCCAGATTCGCCAAGCTTCACATTCACTGGCTTTAGTTGGTTGCCGTCGACCACCCAAAGGCGGCCTTCGCCATCAGCCTTGGGCGCGTTTGCAAGAGCCTGGTCAAACGTGGGCAGATTCTTTGCTCCGGGGAAATCCTGCGGAGTGAAGCGCAGGGCAGCCGAAGGCACCACAGTGACGTCGTGCTGCTCCACAGTGTAGATTGTGAGGTTGGCTGTAAGGCCCGGAATGAGTTTCAAATCGGGGTTGGGGGTGTCAACCACCACTTCGTAAGTGACCACATTGCTCTCAGTGGTGGGATTGAGGCGCACCTGCGACACCACTCCCTTGAATTCGTCCTGCGGGTAAGCGTCGACAGTGAATGTTACGTTCTGTCCCACTTTCACTTCGCCTATGTCAGCCTCATCAACGTCGCCAATCACTTGCATGTTCTTCAGGTCGGCTATGACGTAGAGGTTAGCCACGTTCATGCTCGATACCACGGTTTGGCCTATTTCCACTTCGCGAGATATGACGATGCCGTCGATTGGCGAATATATTTCAGCGTAATTAAGGTTCTTGGCAGCCTTTACGCGGTCGGCCTGAGCCTTGTCGTAGCTGTTTTTTGCCACTTCGTACTCCTTTTTGGTGGTGTCGTATTCGTAATCGCTTATCAGCTGCTTCTCGTGCAGAGCCTTGTCGCGGTCATAGTTGGTTTTTGCGTATTCGTATTGCACACGCGCAGATTCGAGGCTTGCGTCGGCCGAGCGCAATTCGCTGTCGAGCAGCGTTTTTTCGATTTCGGCGATAAGTTGTCCTTGAGTCACATGGTCATTGTAGTCGACGTAGAGCTTGTCGATGATGCCGGTTACCTGGGTGCCGACGTCGACTTGCGTTTTAGATTCTACCGTGCCGGTAGCAGTCACCTTGCGGCTGATGTCGCCGGTGGTTACTTTTGTGGTTTGCAGTTGGATTTTCGACTCTTTGTTGCATGCTGCCATTGCCAGGGCGAGCAGAGCCAATGCCAAGCATCGAGTCAGTGGTATTCTGTTCATATTGATATGATGTGAAGTTGTCGTTGATTTTAGTTGAGCGTGATTTTGGCTGTGCGGTAGTATTCAAGCATCTTCTTGTCGAGAAGAATCATGTACTTGGCCTGAAGCAATTCGCTGCGTGCCTGCAGTTCGGCGTTGTGTGCCTGCAGCAGCTCCACAGGGTTGACTTTGCCGTTTTCGAATTGGGCGTTGGTGAGCTCGGCACTCAGGGCAGTCGACTCCACTTGCTGCAGGCCCGACTCGTAGCAAGCCTGGTTGCTGCCAAGACTAATGTAGAGCTCTTCAATGAGCTGCGCAATCTCGTTGCGGCGGTTTTCGATGTCGAGGTCGGCCGACATCTTCTGAATCTTTGCCTTAGCTACAGCCGTTTTGGTGCGCTTTTGGTCGAGGATGGGAATCGATAGCGAAATGCCGGCGTTTTCGTTCCATTGCCATTTCAGCTGGTCCCAGAATCGGCTTCCGGGCGCGCCGGCGCCGGTGCCGGCACCGGCGTTGACAGATATCTGCGGTTTTTTTGCGGCCTCGGCTATTTTCTCATCGTATTCGGCCGATTGGCTCATCAGCTCATCGTTCTGCAGCTGCACGTCGGTGAGCAAGGCCATTTGGTAGCTTTCCTCCATCGAGGGGAGGGGAGCCAGCACGGCCTGTTCCGGGAAATCCACGCCTACTATGTCGAGCTGCTGGGTTAGGCCCAGCTGCAGTAGCTTTTTCAGCTGCATTCGCTGGTTGTCGTATGAGCCTTGCGCGTTCACCACGGAGTATGCGTCTTGTTCGGCTTGCGCCTTGAGCTGCGCATAGTCCACGCGTGATATGCGTCCCGATTCCATGAGCACTTTTCCTCGCTGTGCTTGTGCTTCGCTCACGGCGGCTGCGTCTTGGCATATGCCGATGTTCTCGCGCGCGTAAAGTATGTTGATGTAAAGGCTTAGTATTTGCGTTTCGATGCTTCGCATCAGTTCCTCTGTGTTGAGCTGGCTGATTTGTGTTTGCAGTTGGTCGCGCTTTATGGTGTTTTCGCGTTCGCCGCCGTTGTACAGTGTCCACGATGCCGATAGGTTGTACGTGCCGTTGTACACATTTTTGTTGCCTTGCTCCACCCAGGGCGAGTTGGCGTAGTTGTGGCTCGTAGAGAACGCGAGCGATGGCATCCATTGCGCCTTGGAGGCCTCCAAGGTGTATTCGGCTGACTGTTGTTGCAGCTGCGACTGCAATAGCGAGATGTTGTGCTCGCGAGCATAATCGACGCATTGGCTGTACGTCCAGTTGTCGGTGCTCTGTGCCGATGCCGACAGGCATAGCGCCGCTAAAGAGAACGACAAGGATAATTTATAATTCATACGAATAGTTTTTAATCACGCAAAAGTAAAATCGATGTCGTAAATATCCAAATTACATTATACATTCACCGAAAATTTACCTACAAAATAAGCAGTATTTGAAAATTTAGCACTTATTGTGATAATATGGGCGATTAAATAGTCTAACTTTGTGGTATGAAACGAGCTGTAGACATAGACATATCGAAAATTGACGCGTCGAGCGAAGAATTCCGCAATGCGCTCGACTTGCTCCAGTTTACGCGTCATTCGATATTCCTCACGGGAAAGGCAGGCACAGGCAAGTCGACTTTCCTTCAATATTTCACGCACACCACCAAGAAAAAATACGTAGTGCTTGCGCCTACAGGCATCGCCGCCGTCAACGCCGGCGGCCAAACCTTGCACTCTTTTTTCCACTTGCCATTCAAGCCGATGCTTGCTGACGACCCCGAGGTGTCGACGCCCGATAAATTGCGCAAGCGCATGAAATACAATGCCAACTTCGTGAAGATGCTCAAGCGCCTCGACATAATCATCATCGATGAAGTGTCGATGGTGCGCGCCGACACGATTGATTTCATCGATAGATTGCTGCGCATTTATTGCGGCAAGCGCAATTTGCCCTTCGGAGGCAAGCAGATGCTGCTCGTTGGCGACGTATTTCAGCTCGAGCCGGTAATCACCGGCGACATGTTCGATGCTCTAAGCCATGAATACACCGAAGGCATGTACTTTTTCAACGCCCATGTGTTCAAGCAAATGTCGCTCGTTTCGATTGAGCTCACGAAGTCGTATAGGCAGACCGACACGGCCTTCATCAGCATGCTCGACCGCATACGCATAGGGCGCCCCGCTCCCGACGACTTGGCCATGCTAAACGCAAAAGTGATGGCAGCCGACGACTCCGACAGCGATTTCACGATGACGCTGGCCACGCGGCGCGACATCGTGTCGTGCATCAACGAAGAGCATCTTGAGGCTCTGCCGTCAAAGGCGCGCACGTTCCGGGGCAAGGTGAAAGGCGACTTCCCCGACAATTCGCTTCCGACCGACAAAGAGCTCGAACTCAAGCTCGATGCGCAAGTGGTGTTTGTGAAGAACGATATGGACCATCGCTGGGTGAACGGCACAATCGGCAAAATTGCCGATTTCGGCAAAGGCCAAATATGCGTGCAGCTCGAAAACGGCGAAAAGGTGAACGTAGAGCAGGAGATATGGACTAACGTCAAATACGAGTACGACGAAAAGAAGAAGGAGATTGATGAAATAGAGCTGGGTTCGTTCACGCAGTATCCGCTGAAGCTCGCATGGGCGCTTACCATACACAAAAGCCAGGGCCTGACGTTCGACAGGGTGTGCATCGATGTGGGCACGGGCGCGTTTTCAGGAGGCCAGACCTACGTGGCGCTTAGCCGATGCCGCACGCTCGACGGCATAAAGCTGCGCAACACGATCAATCCGCGTGACATCTTCGTAAACCCGCGTGTAGAACGATTCAGCGGGCAGTTCAACAACGACTTGCTGATGCAGGAGGCAATGGTGAGCGCCAAGGCCGATAGACATTACCGCGACGCGGCAAGGTGCTTCGACCGCCGCGACATGCAAGGCGCTGTCGACAATTTCATCAAGGCTGTAAGCCTGCGCAACGACCTCGAATTTCCCGGCGTGGCGCGCCTGATGCGCACAAAGCTTCAGGTGATAGTGCGCCAAGAGGCTCGCATAGCCGAGCTTGAGGCCATAATCGCAAGTCAGGCAGATGTGATTGGCCGAATGGCCAAGAGCCTGAAGTCGGCACCCAAGGGAGGGCGCAATCAGAAGAAGTAGGCCACGCGCAACGCCCATTGGCGAGTGCGCGCGCTGTAGTTGGTGAGCAGTTTCGTCTTTAGCGCATAGGTCATGCCCCAGGTGTATTGTGCCGACACCTGCCATCTGTTCAGTATCTCAAAACCACCGCCTACGCCCAGGTCGAGCGAGCCGCCCGGCACCTGGAATGCGCTGCAATTGGTGTGCGCCACGTTGATGGAGAATTCCGGGCCGCCGTAGACGAAAGGCGCTACGTAATCCTCAAGGCCGCTCATGCGAGTCCATTTGAAGCGCAGGTGGAAGGGGATGTTGAATTGGTGCAGCATCACGCGATCCGTTCCGTAGCCTTGGCTTGCCCATATTTTCTTTTCTCCTAAGTGCACGTTGGCTCCTGCCATGTTGTACATGAGTCCGAGGTCGAACCCGAAGCCAATGCCCGGGAACATGAGCTCGCTTATGACGCCGGCCTGAAAGCCGCCCGCTTTGTCTACGGTGACAAGGTCTTGCTTGAAGTTGAGATTAGTGAGCAAGCCGCCCACCACTACGGCGCGTCGGAATTGGGCAGAAGCCGGGGCGGCCACGCACATGCACAGAACTATAGCAAGAGATATTTTGATGAGTTTTTTCATTGTCGGATATATATAATGTAAATAATATTCTTTTATAGGCATTATGCTTTGGCAATAGTTTCAATCATTTTGTCGATGGTTACAGTAAGTTGGGAGCCGCTTGCCATGTCCTTAAGCGCGATTGTTCCGTCGGCGAGTTCCGATTCTCCCACGATTGCCACGAAGGGCACTTTCAGATCGTTGGCGTAGCCCATCTGCTTTTTCATCTTTGCCGCGTCGGGATATACCACAGCCGATACGCCGGCTTGTCGCAATGCCTTCACGTAGGCCATTGATTTGCTGCTTTCGCTGCTGCCCATGTTGAGGAACATCACCTTTGGGCCGCCTTTTGCATCGGAAGGGTAAAGGTCAAGAGCATTGAGCACATCGTATATGCGGTCGGCGCCGAACGATATTCCCACGCCCGAAACGCCCGGCATGCCGAATACGCCGGTGAGGTTGTCGTATCGGCCGCCGCCGGTGATGCTGCCAATCTCCACATCCTTGGCCTTCACCTCAATAATGGTGCCAGTGTAGTAGTTGAGCCCGCGGGCGAGCGACACGTCGAGGTCAAGCTCGGCGTTGAGCCCAAGCGCGAGAGTGGCGTCAACCACTTGTTGCAGTTCCTGCACGCCCTTTGTGCCAATCTCCGACGGGACAAGCAGCCGGGCCATTGTGTCGAGTCGCTCTTGCACAGTGCCGTCGATTTTGAGGATAGGCTCAAGGGCCTTGATTGATTCAGCGCTTAGGCCGCGCTCGGCGAGCTCTTCGTTCACCTTGTCGAGGCCGATTTTGTCGATTTTGTCGATGGCGACAGTGATGTCGATCAGCTTTTCAGGCGCGCCAATCAGTTCGGCTATGCCGGCGAGCACTTTTCGGTTGTTGAGCTTGATGGCGATGCGCACTCTCAGGCGTGTGAACACGTCGTCGATGAGCTGGAGCAGGTCAACCTCGTTGAGCAGCGAGTCGCTGCCGATGATGTCGGCGTCGCACTGGTAGAATTCGCGGTAGCGTCCTTTCTGGGGTCGGTCGGCGCGCCACACCGGCTGCATCTGGTAGCGCTTGAATGGGAATTGGAGCTCGCCACGGTGCTGCACCACGTATCGCGCGAAGGGCACAGTAAGGTCGTAGCGCAGGCCTTTTTCGCACAATTGCGATGCGAGGCGCGTGGCGTTGCCCTCTTGAATCAGGCTTTGGTCCACGCCGTTAAGGAAGTCTCCGGAGTTGAGTATCTTGAACAGCAGCTTGTCGCCTTCCTCGCCGTATTTGCCCATGAGGGTCGACAGATTCTCCATGGCCGGAGTCTCGATGGCTTCAAAACCGAACAATCTGAAGGATTCACGTATAGTGTTGAAAATATAGTTGCGCTTGGCCATCTCCACCGGCGAAAAGTCGCGGGTGCCTTTAGGAATTGAGGGTTTTTGTGCCATCGTAATCTGTGCGTATTTTTATGATATTTTGTTTCTGAATTGGATACAATGTGCAAATTTACAAAAAAATATCATGATTTACGCCCAATCGGTCAAATATTTGGTTTTTAGCATATATTTATATAAACAAGAAGGCCGAC
Source organism: uncultured Bacteroides sp. (assembly GCA_964582335.1). Taxonomy (GTDB): domain Bacteria; phylum Bacteroidota; class Bacteroidia; order Bacteroidales; family Muribaculaceae; genus CAG-873. The sequence continues at coordinate 30,285 of CAZORI010000004.1, read as the reverse complement.
TCCGAAGAGTCGACCTTGCCGGTAGGGTGTTGAGATTATTCGTTATTTGTCGAGTTTCTCGTATTGCAGAGTGAGGGTGGGCTGGTCGCATACCTCAGCCGGGCCAAAGTATTGGATGGGACCGGGATATACGTAGCAGGTGTTCACTGCCCATTCGTTGCGCTTAGCCGAGAATTTCTTGAAGGGTTTGCCATTGAGGTCGACGAGAGCCTTTTGGATTACGGGCTTTAGCTCGCCGTTGCGGCGCTCCATGTTCATCATCATGGTGATGGGTATGCCGCCTGCGAGCCATTGCTCGGCGTGCTTCACGAGGTTGCGCACGCTCGACATGTAGCCGGTGACACCGGCGTTGATCAGGCAAGAAGCGTTGAATCCAAGAGCGTAGCAGTAGTCAGCATCGAAGTTGCTGGGTGCGGCGCAGCGGCCTTCGTATCCGAAGAAGTGGTGCATGGCAGAGAATTTGCCCTTGAATTGGCCGGCTTCTTTCATTTCATGCAGCTTGCGGCCTACCATTTCGCTGAGGAGCTTTTCTGTTTCGATCAGCGACACTTGCACGTTGCCGTGGGGGTCGCGGTCGAGAGTGAGCTGGCGAGCTACGCCTTCGGGCAGCGACTCGTATGTCTTGGCGTTTTCTGCGCTGAGGTGCGAGAGCACGAATTTGTGCTGCTCGGCGCGGTTGAGGGCTGCGAATTCAGCGGCATTGGCTGCCAGCAGGTCGTTGAGCTCGGCGATCAGGCGCTTCATGGCGGGGATGAACTCGATCAGTCCCTCAGGCACGAGCACAGTGCCGTAGTTGTTGCCGTCCTCGGCGCGGCGAGCCACTACAGATGCGATGTAGTCGACGATATCCTGCAGGCTCTGGTCCTTTGCCTCCACCTCTTCCGAGATGATGCAGACGTTGGGCTGTGTCTGCAGCGCGCATTCCAGGGCGATGTGGCTTGCTGAGCGGCCCATGAGCTTGATGAAGTGCCAGTATTTCTTGGCTGAGTTGCAGTCGCGCTGTATGTTGCCGATTAGTTCGCTGTACACCTTGGTGGCTGTGTCGAAGCCGAACGAAGTCTCGATGAGGCTGTTCTTGAGGTCGCCGTCGATGGTTTTGGGCACGCCAATCACTTGCACGCCTGCGCCGATTTTCTTGTAGTATTCGGCAAGCACTGCGGCATTGGTGTTGGAGTCGTCGCCGCCGATGATAACTACGGCGTTGATGTTGAGCTCCTTGAGGATTTCGAGGCCTTTGTCGAATTGCTCGATTTTCTCGAGCTTAGTGCGTCCGGAGCCGATGATGTCGAAGCCGCCGGTGTTGCGGTATTCGTCGATGATGGGCGCTGTGAGCTCGATGTAGTTGTGGTCAACGAGACCGCCGGGGCCCATGAGGAAGCCGAAGAGGCGGCTGTCGCGGTGAATTTTCTTGATGCCGTCGAAAAGGCCCGAGATTACATTGTGCCCGCCGGGAGCCTGGCCGCCGGATAGGATAACGCCCACATTGACGGGCTTACCGAGAGTCGGGTTAGGGTTCTTCTCGAATGTTATTTCCGGCAATCCGTATGTGTTGGGGAAAAGTTCCTTGATTTCTGCCTGGTTTGCTACCGATTGGGTAGGCTTTCCCTCTACAGCCACCACGGCGCCCTTCAATGCGTAGGGCATTTTGGGTTGGTAGGCTGCGCGAGCTTTTTGCAATGCACTCTTTTTCATTTGAAGTATCTTATAGAAATTGTGTTTTTATTATTAATTCGCAAATTTACAAAAAATAAGTCAATAACAGAAACCTATTCAGAAATATTTTTTGTTTAACTTTGCCGCATCATTTTGTGCAATTTCTAAAAGTATTAGTATGCAAGTGCATTACACTACAAGCGGCACGTGCTCGCGTGCCATCGATATTGAAATTGATGGAGACACTATCAAGAAGGTAGAATTCACGGGCGGCTGCCACGGCAACACGCAGGGCCTTGCGGCTTTGCTGCAGGGCATGAAGGTGGACGAGGCCATAAGCCGGCTGCGCGGCATCGACTGCAAGGGCCGCGGCACATCATGCCCCGACCAATTGGCGCGCGCATTGGAAGGCCTCAACGAATCGCAGAAGGCACACTGATCCGATGCCGATCGCTTTGTCAGATGTTATTTGCGCGCAGGCTGGCGCAAAAGCGCTATGGGATTCACGGGCGTGCCCATGTAGCGCGTCTCGAAGTGGAGGTGCGGAGCAGTGGAGTTGCCCGATGAGCCGCCGAGAGCCACCGTCTCGCCGGCGGTCACTTCTTGCCCGGCTTTAACCAATGGCTTCTGCAAGTGGCCGTAGCGCGTCTCCACGTTGTTGTCGTGACGAATGATTACGTAATGTCCGTAGCCACCCTTGTCGTAGCCAACTTTCTCAACTGTGCCCGGCAGAGCGGCTCTTACGGTGTCGCCCTTGCATAGCACAATGTCAACGCCTTTGTGCACCCTGCCGAACTTAGGGCGGTAGCCAAAATAAGAAGTCACCTTGCCTTCGACAGGACGCATGAATAAGCGGTTGGTCCACGACGGCAGCGACAGATTGGGATTGATCGGCAAGCTTGCGTCATCGTCGTCCCATCCGCCTGTTTCATAGTATCCATGACCAGAATATGCCGATGTCAGAAATTCCATCACGTCGAGCCCGGTATTGAGTTCGGCCGACTCGGTCACGGCATCGAGCGCGCCTAAAACGACAACTTCTTCCGGCTCCGCGGCCGGAAGAAGAGTTGTAGAAGATAATATGAGAGATAAGGAGAGTAATTTCCTCATAGATAGCTCAGCCGGCGGCTCGAATCATTCTTCGTCGTGCTTTTTTGAAGGAAGTTTCTTGTGCTCCGCATTAAGCGCCTCTTGCTCGGCCACTTCCCTGCTCTTGGCTTTGTATTCCTCAACAAAAGGCTTGCCGAACAGAATCCATGCTGCGCATACAACAAATGCCAGGAACGTGAATCCGATGAGTATCATCAGCTTGCGCGGCGATGTCGGCTTCACAGGCACAGTGGCGGGTGTGACGATTGCGTACACCGGAGTGGTCTCCTGCACCTTGGCCTTGGCTGCCTGCACCTGCTGAGCAGTCTGGTTGTAGAGGTTGAATGCCAGGCTCGCTTCATTGGAGAGGCGGTCGCGAGTAGTCTGCGCGCTTTGAAGCGCGAGACTTTGGTTGCGGTCGACGTATTCGGCGTATCTTTGCTGGGCGTTGTAATATTCTTGCTTGGCCTCCTCGTTGAGGGTCTCTGCGTATTCAAGGTCTTGACGCGCCTTGTTGGTGCGGTAAGCAGTGATGTATTCCTGCAGCCTCGACACCACGGTGTCGGCAAGGATTGCTGACACAAGAGGATCTTGCATCTTCACCGAAATGGTCACAACCGACGTTTTTTGGTCCACGCTGGCCGAAATGCGATTGTTGAGTGCCTCTACTAATTTTGACTCTTGCTGAGAAAGCTGGAAATTGTCAACCTTCTTGCCCTCGGCATCCTCCTCGCTTGACCTGAGCATGTCAATCAATTTGAAAGGCAGGCCAATGACGGCCGACCACCAGGGCGCAGATGTCTCATCTTCAATGTACTCCCTTACGGTGAATTTCTCGCCGCCGTCCTTGGTGGTTACGATCACGTCGAAGAGGGAAGTGGTGAATGGCACCGAGCTCACCACGTCGGGGTAGAGCTGCGGGTATACGGCGTCGGAGCCGGATGCACTTCCGGTGGAAAAGCCGGCCATTGACGCGAGCGCGCTAAGGCCGCCCGACGCTTTTGCGTCGTTAGTCTCTGGCGCGAGCTTGACAGATGTGTCATATTCGCGAGGAATGCTTATGGCAACAATCAGGCCAATCACGGCTCCGCACACGCACCAAGTGATGATTTTCTTGCGTTGATTCCAGAGCTTAGCGGCGAGTTCGAGAAGGTCGATCTCTTTTTCGTCGTCCTGCTGGTTGATGATATCCTTGTCGTCCTGCATGGTTGCTTACTTAAATATGTTAGTGATAGTGGCCGCCATCGTTGCGATAGACGCAAAGCTTGATGCCAATGCTAATATCTTGGTCCAGTCGGTGCCTCCGGTTGTGGGCTTCGATGGCACTATAATCTGGCAGCCGGGTTCGATAGGCGTATTGCCCTTTGCTATTGCCACAGAACCGTTCATGTACACCACAAAAGCTTTGCTTTTCTTGGCGCGTTGTCCGTAACCGCCTGCCTGCTCAATGTAGTATTTCAGTTTCTTGCCCGGCACGTACACTACGCTGTTGGGGAACATCACGTCGCCGGCTATTTTGACAGTGCTCTGCTCTTCGGGCACGTACAGGCGGTCGCCGTCCTTTAGCACAATGTCGTAGGTGCTTCCGGGGAAGGCAAGGGCCTTTTCAAGATCGATGCCCACGCTGTAGCTGTCGGCCACCAGGATTTTGCTAATAGCGATGGAGTCGCCTCCGTTTGCTCCGGAATTAGACTTAGCAAGGTCGAGGGCCTCTTCACGCGATTTCATTTCAGCCTCAGAGAGGCGGCGCGTCAGGTAAGCACCCTTCACGTATGCGCCATCGATCAATCCTCCGGCGCGATGCACAAAGCTCGACAGGCGCTCGTTGCGCTGCTGTATCGCATAATCGCCCGTGAACAAAACCTCGCCGTCGAGCGTCACCATCTGCTGCTCGGAGTAGCCCGGGCTTTTGCGGATTACCACTTCGTCATATGGGCGTAGGATTAGGCTCTTGTTCTCTCCGACAGTAAGTCCGTTCTCGATGGATATGGTGAAGCTCTGCGACAGCTGTTGCGTCGAGGTGGTTGCTTCCGGGTCAACGATTCGGCGGTATACGTTGACGCGCGCTGTGGAAGCGCCGTCGAGGAGGCCGCCGGCACGCATGATAAGGTCCTCAACGGTAGAGTTCTCTGCGAATGGGTACACGCCCGGCTGGGCAACTTGGCCTCTGATGGTGAGATTGCCAAGGTCGGTGATTTCAGCGATGCTTGATATCACAAGCACATCGTTGCGCTTGAGCGTGATATCCTTAGCCTTGCCCGACATGATGTCGTCGAGGTTGATGGCCATCACTTGCAGTTGCAGGTCGGGCCCCTCGCGGTAGAGGAGCGCTCGCTGCAGGTATGCGTCCTCGGTGAGGCCTTCGGCTTGCTCGATGAGCTGCTTCACGGTGCTTAGCTCATTGCTGATGGCGAACATGCCGGGGCGATATACGGCGCCCTCCACCTCGACGCGGTTGGCGTAGCGGTCGAGCACTGTGCCCACGGTGATTAAGTCGCCATCCTTTAGCTGATACGCATTGAAGTCGGCTTTCGATATGTTGTAGAGTTGGTTCTCTGTGCCGTTCATGCGCGACAGGCGCACCATGTCGGAGTATGCGTCGCCTGAGAATCCGCCTGCGTAGTTGATGATTGTCTCCACGGTTTCGCCCGGCTTGATTTCGTAGTACATAGGGCGCTTCACGTTGCCCGAGATGCTGACGAGCTGTTCATAAGGAGGCACGATTATCACGTCGCCGTCCTGCAGGCGTATGTTGCTTGCTCCCTTTCCGTTGAAGAGATAGTCGTAGATGTCGACTCCAGCCACTTTCTTGCCGTTGCGGAGCACCTGTATGTTGCGGAGCGAGCCGATGTCGTTGATGCCGCCGGCGTTGTACAGCGAATGGAAAACGGAAGAAAACGGCGACATGCGGAATGTGCCCGGAGTCACCACTTCGCCCATGATGTCCACTTGGATGGTGCGCACTTGGCCAAGCGTCATCTGAACGTTGGTCCCAGCGTCGGTGACGCCTGCGTATTTCTTCGCGAATACTTCCTTGATGTGTTTGTTGGCGTCGTTTATAGTCATGCCATTGAGGTAAATCGGGCCGAGCTGCGACACGATTATGCTTCCCTCAGGCGAAATGATTTGCCTGATTTGATCTTCAGAGTTGCCCCATATGTCAATTATCACCTCGTCGCCGGGGCCAAGCAGATAGTTTTGCGGAGTGGCGAGATTTTCGCTTGGGGCGAATATGGGCATGTCACCGTTGAAAATCTCATGTCCGAAAATATGGATTTGGCCTTCGCCATAGTGTTGGTCGCCATACAAGTCGGGCGACGACATCACGTCGGCGATGAAAGTTGAATCACCGGCGTTGTCGCCAAAGTTGTCGGCTTGATTGAACGACGTAATCTGGCCTCTTTGGTTAGCCTGATTCTGTTGGCCATTCTGTTTTCGCTGGTTGTTTTGGCGCGCATTTCTGTCGCTTTGCTGCTGCGTCAGTGTGTGTGTGCGGGTTGCAGGAGTGTTGTCGGAGGTTAGGCCGTTGGCATTGTCAGACAATTGGCCTGATTCATACAAGGCCTTGATTCGCTGAGCTTGTTGCGGAGTAACGCCTTTTGCAAGCAGTTCCTTGCCAATTTGCTGCTCAGTCTTGCCTGCGGCGGATTGTTGCTTGATGTAAGCGATTACTTCATCATCGGTCATCGCAAAGGCAGCGATAGAGCTGCACAAAAGCACTGACAACAGAATGCTACGAAATTTCATATATTAGCGTTAAAAATTTTACGTGTTATGATACAGACATGCACAGAATTCGTGAAGGAGACCCCTCGCAAACTCTCTAATTTCACGCAAAATTAATAAAAATTAAAATGATAACAAAACAGAAACGGCGTGATTGATGAGATTTTGTGTCGTAAGCGTAAAAAAAGCCCAAATAAAGAGTTGATATTATACGACAAACGACAAAAAAACACTATCTTTGCGGTATATCAATCATAACATAAAAATAACACCTCATTTTCACAAAGCATAATTATGCCAATAAGCAAATACCTACGATTTTTCATCGCCCTTTCGGCTGTAACGGCTATGCAAGCGCATGCGGTGGATTACGCTTCGGTGCGTTTCAACAATGAAGCCGTTGACACGTTGCGCATCAACGAAGTGCTCAACAAGCTCACTAAGCTCAATCTGCGCCAGCCCGGCGACATGGTGGCTGCAGCCGGCCAAGAATTCATTGGCGCGCCCTACGTGGCACACACCTTGGAAGGCGACCAAGAATACCTGACCGTGAATATGGAGCAGCTCGACTGCACTACATTTGTCGAAAATGCCCTCGCCTTGGCCATGACACTCAATGAGCACCGCAACTCGTGGCGCGACTACCTCTACAACCTCGAGCGCGAGCGCTATCGCAACGGCACCCTCCACGGCTACTCGTCGCGCCTCCACTACATATCGGATTGGGCTGTCGACAACATGCACCGTGGCAACATAATAGATGCAACGCCTACATTCACTAATTACGCCTATGCAATCAAGAGCCTCGACTTCATGAGCACGCATGCCGACAAATACGCCGCTTTGGCCGACAGCGCCAACCTTGCAGAGATTAAGGCAGTGGAGATGGGCTACCGCAGCCATCGCTTCCCCTACATCAAAACAATGGACACCGGCAACAAAAACGTAGTGGCCGACTTCAAGAACGGCGACATCGTGGCCTTCGTGCTGAAGGACAAGAACCTCGACGTAGGGCATATGGGCATACTGCTGATCAAGGACGGCCAGCCCTATGTGATGCATGCGTCGATGAGCCAGGGCAAGGTTGTGGTCAGCGATGCCCCCCTACAGGAATTCCTGAAGAAGAACCGCAATTTTATTGGCGTGCGCGTGTTCAGGCTCGCCGACTGACAGGCAGCCTGCGCACAATCGCAATAGGGAGACTTAGCTATCAATCATTCAATAATTTATTACACAGTTTCAAGTATGAGAAGATCATTAATGTTTGCGATTGGAGCCATCGCCTTGGCAGGATGCTCCAGTCAGACGCCTGCGCCGGTGTTCCCGTCAGACCCGGCAGTGGAGGCAAAAGTAAAAAAGGTGATGAGCAAGCTCACGCTCGAAGAGAAAATCGGCCAGATGACGCAAATCACCATCGACCTTTTGGGCCGACTCGACAGCACCGGCAACTTCGGATTCTATCCCGGCCAGCTTGAGAAGCTGATAGGCCACTACAAAGTAGGCTCGTTCCTCAACGTGCCCTCTACCTCGCAGACCCCCGAGGCCTGGCACGGCATCATAGAGCCGCTGCAGACGATGTCGGTCGACAGCATAGGCGTGCCTACGATATATGGCCTTGACCAAAACCACGGGGCCACCTACACCACAGGCGCAACATTCTTCCCGCAAAACGTAGCCGTGGCAGCGTCGTTCAACGTTGACATCGCACAGCGCGCTGCTGAAATTACTGCATATGAGACGCGCGCATCCGACTGCCCGTGGACATTCTGTCCTACCCTCGACCTTGGCCGCGACCCACGCTGGCCTCGCATCTATGAGAACTTCGGTGAGGACGCATTGGTAAACGCAGAGATGGGACGTGCGCAAGTGCGCGGCTTCCAAGGCAGCGACCCCAACCACGTAGACAAATACCACATTGCAGCATGCTTGAAGCATTTCATGGGCTATGGCGTGCCCTTCTCAGGAAAGGACCGCACCCCGGCCTACATATCGCCACAGGACCTGCGCGAGAAGCACTTCGCGCCTTACCTTGCCGCAATAAGCGAAGGCGCGCTGTCAGTGATGGTCAACTCAGGCTCGGTCAACGGCAAGCCCATGCATGCCAATGCCGAGCTGCTCACCCAATGGCTTAAGGTTGACCTTGGCTGGGACGGCGTAATCGTCACCGACTGGGCCGACATCGACAACCTGTGGAAGCGCGAAAAGGTGGCTGCCAACAAGAAGGAGGCAATCTGCATGGCCATCAACGCCGGCATCGACATGAGCATGGACCCCTACAACACCGATTTCTGCGATTTGCTCAAAGAGCTTGTTGACGAAGAGAAAGTGCCCATGAGCCGCATCGACGACGCTGCCTCGCGCGTGGTGCGCATGAAGGTGCGCCTCGGACTCTTCGACCAGCCCAACACCAAGTGGACAGACTATCCCGACTTCGGTTGCCAGGAATACCGCGACTTCGCCCTCAAGGGCGCAGAAGAGTGCATAGTGCTGCTGAAAAATCATGACAATATCCTGCCGCTGAAGCCCGGCAAGCGCATCCTCGTCACCGGCCCCAACGGCAACAGCATGCGCACGCTCAACGGCGGCTGGTCATACACATGGCAGGGCAACCTCACTGAGCAATTCGCCAAGGAATACAACACTATATACAAGGCGCTCGCCAACAAATTCGGCGCAGACAAGGTGTCGTATGTGCCCGGCGTGGAATACAATATGCAGGGAGCGTACTATGAAGAGAAAACCCCCAACATCGCTGCTGCCGTGGCTGCCGCTCGCTCAGCCGACTACATCGTGGCTTGCGTGGGCGAGAACTCCTACACTGAGACCCCCGGCAACTTGACTGACCTCAACTTGTCGTCGAACCAGCTGCAGCTTGTCACTGAGCTCGCCAAGACCGGCAAGCCCATCATCCTGGTGCTCAACGAGGGCCGTCCGCGCCTTATCTCAAGCATCGAGCCTCTTGCATCGGCCGTGATTGACGCAATCCTGCCCGGCAATTATGGCGGCGACGCTCTTGCCAACCTGATTGCCGGCGATGCCAACTTCAGCGCTCGCTTGCCCTTCACATATCCAAAGGAAATCAATTCGCTCGTTACATATGATTATAAAGTGAGCGAGGAGGTTGAGACAATGTCAGGCGCTTACGACTACAATGCAGTGGTGGCTGCCCAGTGGGCATTTGGCTACGGACTCAGCTACACCACATTTAAATACGGCGACTTCACTGTTGACAAAACGAATTTCAATGCTGACGACACGCTTAAATTCAGCGTCGAGATTGAAAACACCGGCGCTGTGGCCGGCAAAGAGGCTGCCTTGCTGTTCTCAACCGACCTTGTGGCCTCGCAAGTGCCCGACAATCGCCGCTTGCGCGCCTTCACCAAGATTGACTTGCAGCCTGGCGAAAAGCAGACTGTCACCTTCGAACTTCCCGCTTACGCTCTCGCATTTGTGGGCTCCGACGGCAAGTGGATAATCGAGGAAGGCGACTTCAAGATGCAGGTTGGCGACCAAGTGCTCAATGTGCATTGCGACAAGACGCACCAGTGGGAGCGCCCTAACATCAACATCTGATATCACTGTCACATATACGACAAGCGGGGATGGCCAATCGGCCATCCCCGCTTTGCTTGGCACGAGAAAAGAAGAGGATGTGTCGGTGGCGCGGCACATCCTCTTGCTTAATGCTATTGTACCGGGATATTATTCCGGGCGCTTTGTCTTTTTGCCCCAGCCGTACTGTGCAGCGCAGCCAAGTTGCTCTTCGATGCGGAGCAGCTGGTTGTACTTGGCCATACGGTCGCTGCGCGAAGCCGAGCCGGTCTTGATTTGGCCGGCGTTGGTGGCAACTGCGATGTCGGCGATGGTGGCGTCTTCGGTTTCGCCCGAGCGGTGCGAGATCACTGCGGTGTAGCCATTGCGCTGTGCGAGCTCTACGGCGCGGAGGGTCTCGGTGAGCGAGCCGATTTGGTTGACCTTAACGAGGATTGAGTTGGCGCAACCTTCGTTAATGCCGCGCTGCAGGTATTTAACGTTGGTAACGAACAAGTCGTCGCCAACGAGTTGGCAGCGGTCGCCGATGAGGTCGGTGAGCACCTTCCAGCCTGCCCAGTCGTTCTCGGCCATGCCGTCTTCGATTGAGTCGATGGGGTATTTCTCAACGAGGCCTTTTAGGAATTGAGCCTGCTCCTCCGAAGAGTAGACAGCGCCGTCTTTCTCCTTGGGAGCGCCGTTGTTGAGGTGCGAGTAGTGGTATTTGCCATCCTCATAGAATTCTGATGAAGCGCAGTCGAGGCCGATGGTAACGTCCTTTCCGGGCACGTAGCCGGCAGCTTCGATAGCCTGCATGATCACGTTGAGAGCATCCTCGGTGCCGTCGAGAGCGGGAGCAAAGCCGCCTTCGTCGCCGACTGCGGTGCTGAGGCCGCGAGCCTTGAGCACTTTCTTCAGGTTGTGGAATACCTCTGTGCCCATGCGGATGCCTTCGTGGAACGAAGTAGCGCCGATCGGACGAATCATGAATTCCTGGAAGCAGATGGGAGCATCGCTGTGAGCGCCGCCGTTGATGATGTTCATCATGGGCACGGGCAGAGCGTAGGTGTTGCAGCCACCGATGTATTTGTAAAGGGGAAGGTCAAGATAGTTGGCAGCAGCCTTGGCAACTGCGAGCGAAACGCCGAGGATGGCGTTGGCGCCGAGCTTCGATTTGGTGTCGGTGCCGTCGAGGGCAAGCATGGCCTCGTCGATAGCGATTTGGTCAAGAGCGCTCATGCCTACGAGAGCGGGAGCGATTACGCTGTTGACATTGGCAACTGCTTTGAGCACGCCTTTGCCCATGTAGCGATTCTTGTCGCCGTCGCGTAGCTCAAGAGCCTCGTTTACACCAGTGGATGCGCCTGAGGGCACAGATGCACGGCCGAATGCGCCTGATTCGAGCACTACATCAACTTCAACGGTGGGGTTGCCGCGTGAATCGAGCACCTCACGACCAATGATTTTTTCTATCTTCATAATTTTAGAGATATATTTGGTTGGATAATTTTCTTGTGTGCAAATTTAGTGATTTTTTCCTTGATTGTATACGATTTGCTTAATTTTTTTTCAATGCCTACGTGCATACCCAATTTTTAATTTTTAATTTTTAATTCCACCTGTGTCCTTGCGGGATTCATGAGCGTGCGCTCGGCTTGGTTGCGGTCGAGGCGCACTGGCGCGGTGATGAATTCGGGTATGTTGTACGAGCGGAATTGGTTGTCGTAGTATTCGCGCGGATTTCGCTGCGGCAGCAGGAATGGCTTGGCCGGGTTGCCGTCGGCATCGATGTGGCATATGTAGGCGCGCGTGTGCAGCCCGTCGTCGCGACGCGAGCCCATCACGAACCAGCGGCTGTTGGTGCTCCAGTTGTGCGTGCTTTCCGCATCGTCGCTGTTTGCGGCATCGAGTGGGCGAGTCTCGCCGGTGGCAAGGTCGAGCAGCCAGAGGTCTGATTCAGGGTGCCACACCATGAAATTGCCGTAGTTGCCTTGGCTGTACATCACGTAGCGTCCGTCGTACGACGGGCGAGGGAAGGCGATGCTCTTGCCGGCATCGGATGCACGCACCAGCGTGTCGATTTTTTCGCCCACTGTGCCGGTGGCGGCATCGAATGGCACGCTGAGCAGGTCGTAGCGCACTTCGCAGATGTCGGAAGGCATGTCTACGGCCTTGGCGGCGCAGAAGTAGAGTGTCGTGCCGTCGGGCGAGAAGGCCGGGAACGTCTCCCACACAGAATCGCGTTGTAGAATCTTAGGCACAATCAGTTCGTTGGTCTCCGTGTCGTAAATTTGCAGGTCGGAGGCAAGGTCGAACACCTCAATGCGCTTTTCCTTGATGGCGTGGAAGGATTGGCGCGTGTTGTTGGTGCTGTAGGCTATATACCTTCCCGACGGGTGCCAATAGGGGTAGACGCAAGCCGCCAAGGTGCTGTCGGTGGCAGTGTTGAGTGCCAGCATCTTGCCGTCTTTGCGCAGCAGAGTGGCACCGTGGGGGCCGCGCACGTGCAGGCTCAGGTCGGCGGGGTCGCAGCGGTTGAAGCTGTGGCAGTTCATGCAGCCGTCGACGAGAGTGTTCTCGAGTATTGGCGTTTGGTCGAAGGAGCAAAGGTCGCGCTCGTATATTCCCAATAGGCTGTACACCTCATAGCCGGGCGCAATCAGGCGGTAGGCCAGGCCGTAGTCGATTGAGTCGGCGCTCACGTTGATTTCGAAGGGGGCGTATTGTCGCCATCCGTCGTGATATTTGGCGCTTACAGTCACTGTTACGGGCTTGTCGGCATTGTCGGCAAGCAATTTGCGCCATTCGTCGATGGGGAAGTCGGTGTATGCTCCTTTGCGGGCATGGCGAATGGCGGAGTCGTTGGCTCCGGCAATGGTGACGTCGACGGCTTGCGCGCTATCGAGGTGGAAGTTGAGCGGCGCTATCTGCGCTGGCACGGTTACGCCGATATAGTCGGGCCATATCGGCGGCGCAGCCTCCACGATGCGCGGATTGTCGGCTCTTGGCGTGCCGCAAGCGACCATTGCCAGCGACAGGATGGAGAGTATGATGTGTTTCATTCGGCAGTGATGTTGCTCATTTTTATTAGGTAGGCCCAGTATGTGCCATTGTATTTCTGCATCAGGGCTTTCTTGTCGGGATTTGGCGTCGACGCGTCGGCGATGAACTGCTGCATGCGCTTCAGCACATTTGGGTTGATGCTCCAGGGCAGCCCTTCCCATGAATCATGCCCGTTGACCCAAGTGAACACCAAGGCTTCCTGATAGCTGAGAGGGATGTGGCTGTAATTTAGCGTTTTGCCCAAGGGGTAGAGCTCGAGGAAGCGGTTGAGGTCGCCTTTGAGCAAGCAATACGCCAGCATATACTCGAAGGCCGACTTGTTGGTCTCTTTAAATTGTGAATTTTCAAACAGCAGGCCAAACATGGAGTCGAGCTCCGCTTCGCTGAAGAATACGTCTTCTTGCGGGCGCATGCGGCGCAGCCATCCGTATTCGGCGTTGTTGTTGATGGCGTCTTCGTTGCCGAGCAGTTTCATCGTTTCTTTGGCCCAGCGGCTATAGAAGAGAGTATGCTGCAGTGCGTTCAGGTATTTGCGCGCTGCCTCGTAGTTGCCGTTCACAAGATTAGTTTCGGCGAGGCGCTTGTAGAATCTGGCGCCCTTTTGGTAGTCGGGGATGGCTTCGTTGATTTCAAAGGCGTAGCGCTGCGCGGTGTTCACCATGCCTAAGTGATAGAATACCTCGCTTGCGGGCAGCGGCGATGTGAAGTCGCGCACGAATGGTGGCACCAGGCCGTCGGCGCCGTTTTGGTAGAAGCGAAACATGAAGTCGGCCAGTTGGTCGGTTTTGGCGAGCGCCAGGTTGAGAGAGGCGACGGTCATGGGATAGACGGGCGACTTCTCCATGGCTTTGTCTACGATTTGCTTCCACTGGCGAGTGCGCACCAGGTAGTCGTATGCCAAAACTTCTTCTTTGTCGTAATCGGTGTTGGCGCGAATGCCCCACAGGGCTGCTGCGCCAATGGCAATGGCAAGGATGCCAAATGTTGCATATGAGGCTGCCGCGCGCATATCCTTGCCCAAGCAGGAGAGCGCCACCGTGCAGCACGCCGAAGCGGCTGCAATCCAAGGCAGGGCCATCATCACTTGCGGGAAGCGGAAGTAGTGGAGCCCGTAGGCAAGGCGCGAGAGGGGATATAGGAAGAGTTGATGTGCTATGAATGGGCAGGCTATGCATATGGCAATGGCGCCGGCTGTGAGCAGGGCTGCGGCTTTTGTGCGGGATTTCTTGGCGGCGAATTCGTGGATGAGCACAATGACGGGGGTGGCTACAGCAAGCGGGCCGCAGGCCATGTAGAGCACTGGGATGCTCACGAGCGTAATGGCGTAGCGAAGCGCCGTGCCGTTGATTTTTGCTATTGCCCAGGCTGCCGCAAGGCAGATGGCTAATGCGTAAGCAGCTGTGGGCATGGCGTTTTCGTCGCAAAGATACATCCATGAGAGCACGGCCGGAATGAAGCTCAAAGGATAGGCCCAAAGCGGGCGGCGCACCATCACGCGCCATGTGAGCCATTGCACAGCGGCAAGGAGCAGCCCAAGCCACAAGGCGCCCAGCCATTCGATTCTGAAAAATTGAATGGTGAATCTTGAAAGGTACTCTGATATGCCGCCGGGGAGGCCGAGCACCTCGGAGGCATATGCGCGGGTGAACATGAACATCTGGTATTGCTCATGGTAGAGCAGATGCCCGGGGTATAGTTTCAGGAAGAACAGGAGGACGCAAGCTGCGAATGCCAGCGTGAGCAGGCATTTGAGCGCCACAGCTCGTATATGGATGTGATTGGGCATATTTTCTTTGGCTTATTTCTTTGCAAAGATACAAATTAGTGGTGTCATTGACAAAAAAATGCGCATGCTTTTGGATGGCTCCCGTGCCGCGCGGCGAAGCCGCACGGCACGGTTATCGCAGGCGGCACATCGCGAGGGCCACTGTGCGCCTTCGGCTTTGCCGGGGCGCTATTGCGTGGGGTGCCTTTGCCGGGGCGCTGTTGCGCGTGGGCCGTGTGGGCTATTGTGTGGGCTGTGCTTGTGGGGCTTTCGCCGTGAGGGCTATGCTCTCGGCCATGCGATTGAGGAGCAGGCATTCTTGGCGCGTGATGGCTTTGCGCTGCGGGTCGTAGCCAAAGGGGCTGATTTGCAGCAACTGGCCGCTTGCACAGGCATCGAAGGCTCTGCCGCTTGGCTTGTATAGGGGAGGAAAGCCATTGTTGCGCAGCCATATCACTGCGTGGCCGCTTTCTAAGGCTGTGTGTATCACATCCTTCTCTCTCTTCGATACAGCTGCGCTTATCAACACGCCTCCGCGCGCTCCGCATTCAAGCCATCGGTCTACGTTGGCTTGATGTTGTGCATCCGAGTCGGCTCGATGCACAATCACGGCCTCAATGTCGGGCACATCAAGCAGGTATCGGTTGCCTACCATTTGGCATTTATGGCCTGCAACTGTGGCGTCGCATATTTTTTCAAAAAGGTTGGGATGAGCTTTTGTTTCTGCCAGGCGGCGAGGGTTGTCAATCAGGTATTTTTTCCAGCGGCTGAGTTGTCCATCATTTAGGAGTATGCGGTCGTTGTATCCATTCTCGAATGCAATTGCGTCGGATTGGCCCGTAATGCGGCGGTATGCTTTGTTGCAGCCGTTTTTGAAGCCGCCAAGCACGTGTCCGAGGTGGCGTTTGGGAGGCATAGGGCCGTTTACCCATATTATCATGTGCAGGTGGTCGGGCATCGGGCATATGCTTATGACGTGGACGTTGGGGTAGTAATGTGGTATCTTGTTCTTTTCGTGGGTCATAATTTCCTCGCCAAATGGAAGGAGGCGTATGTGAGGATAAGGGTTGAAGGCGAGGTCGCCAATTATTTTTTTGCGGTCTTTGGTCACGATGGTGATCAGGTACCATCCAGGCCTGTTGTAATCATGAAAATGTGCTCGGCGTGTCATGCGGTGCACCGTCGGGAACAGGTAGGGAGGGTAATCACTTGCTGAATACATCTATTTTGATTTTTTATTTGTGGCAAAGGTAGGGAATAATTGCGAAAGGACAATGGCCGCACGAGGCGAAGGTGGGTGGATGCACGTTGGCCGCGCGGCGAAGCCGCACGGCACGGTTATCGCAGGCGGCACATCGCGAGGGCCACTGTGCGCCTTCGGCTTTGCCGGGGCGCCATTGAGCGGGGTGGTTTTGCCGGGGCGCCACTGTGCGCCTTCGGCTTTGCCGGGGCGCCATTGAGCGGGGTGGTTTTGCCGGGGCGCCATTGAGCGGGGTGGTTTTGCCGGGGCGCTATTGCGCGGGGTGCCTTTGCCGGGGCGCCGTGGAGCGGTGGGGCGCCGTGGAGCGGTGGGGTGCCTAATAGAAAATGTAAGGGGGCTGCCGGTGTGGCAGCCCCCTGGGGGGTTGTTGGTTAGTTTTTGTTTTTGTAGTTCCAGAACCATGCCGTGCCCCAGTCGCCTGATCCAGGCTCGGGAGCGCAGAGGTTGAGCTCGCCGTCGGTGATTTTCAGGATGTGGAAGCTCGAGAAGGGCGATGCTCCGTCGTTGGGGTTGACGCCGCAGAGCGGATAGATGCCCGAGCATGTGAGCGTGCCAATGTCCCATCCCGGCTTGGTGATGTTGTTGAAGTTGAAGTTGACAGCGCCAGAGCCTGCCGGCGTGGTCATTGAGCCAGGGCCAATTGTCATAGTAGCGTCGATGCCCTGGTTGGGTATTCCCCAGCCTTCGGCCTGAGCGTCAAGGTCGCCGGCAGAGATTATCCACCAGCCCGGGCCATCGTTTTCGAGATAAGCGCCATTGCCCATCACGCCGCTGCTTGCCTCAGTGTTCCAGCCAAATACCTGTGCCTCGAAGCTGTCGCCAAAGAGGGTGGTGTATTGCTCGGGCACGTTGGTGAAGTTGGTTACGGACACCTGCTTTGTGCCGGATTTCACTACAGTGCCGTCTTCGTTGATGGTCTCGCAGTAGTAGCTGAGTGTTTTCTCCGGCGGAAGGTCCTGGTAGGTGACTATGGTGCCTTCTCCCAACTTAGATCCGGATTCGGCGTTGTAGACGCGGATATAGAGGGTAGGAGAGGTGTAGAACGTCATGTTGTTGTTGCCTTCAGAATCCTGCTTTACGGTCAGGTACTGAGTCAACTCATCGGCTGTGATGCCTGATCTGGGGCTCTCCTCATCGATTGCGGGGTCGCAGCTCGTCAGGGCCAGGGCAGCCAACGGTATTGCAAATAATATCTTGTTCATATTTGGATATTAATTTTAATGGATTATAAATTAGTTGGCCGTGGTCCATGCGGCAAACTCAGATGTTGCGCCTTCCCAGCCGGGATTCTGCGGCATGCTGCCAATGGTGACCACAGCGTCGGGCACGCGTTGGAAACCGGCTGTAGCATTGTAGCGCGAAGCATAACCTCCATTCTGAGCATTGTTTACAGTTTGGATGTGGTTGCCTATATAAATCTTTTGGCCAATTTGGCGCTCAAGGGCAGCTGCGGCGATATGCCAGCGGCGAATGTCGTTGAATCGGAGGCCTTCGCAGGCGAGTTCCCAGCGGCGCTCGTTCTGCAGGTTCTCAAGTGAGTATGTCGTGGCAGGCAGACCGGCGCGGGCGCGCACTCGGTTCATGCCGTCGGCCGTCTCCCACAGCTCGCTGTGCATCAGCAGCACGTCGGCAAAGCGTATTAGCACGAGGTCGTGAATGTTGTTGAGCTGTGCGTTATTTGCTCCTTGAGCCCAGCCGTCAGTGCCGTACATCAGGTTCTCGAAGCAGCAATACAGAGAGCCGTCTGAATCCTTGCCTTGGATTGGCGACCATTTTAGAGCATAATAGTCGGTCTCCTGCATGAATGTGTCGCCGCCGCCCCAGTTGTGGTCGGGAAGAGAGTTGAGGTCGAGGATTGTAGCGTCGCGGCGCATGTCGTTAGGCTCGATGCTCTGCCAGTCCTGTATCAGGTTGGGAGCCACGGGACCTGCGCCCCAGCCCATGCCAATAGGGAAGTTGCCGGCGTAGTTGGAGTCGGCAGCGCGGAGTCCGAAGTGTAGGGCGATGCCATTGCCGTAGCCGATTGTAGTGCTCCAGTCGGCGAGTTTGTTGAATTTGATAGCGAACATCGATTCCGGATTGGTGTTAACGCCGGTGCCGTTGTCGTCTTCAACCCATTTCAGGCCTTGGCCGGCTGTGTAATCCCATTCTTCCACGGTGAAGCGGTTGGTGTAAGCCCAGAGGTTGCGGAAGTCGGGCACGAGGCTGTAGCCTGAGTTCTTCACGCAGTCGTCGATGTAGCTCTTCACATTCTCCTTTGTGAGGGTTGTTCCGTCAGGGAGCTCAACCGATGTGAGAGGGCTATAGTTGGTGCTTGTGAGCGCATCGATGTCGTCGCCGTTGCAGTACATGCCTGTGTAGAATAGCCAAATGCGTGCCAGGAGAGCCTCTGCTGCATATTTGTCGACATGGCCGATGAGGCTGTTGATGTTGTTCTGCGAGGGCATCATTTCCACAGCATCGCGCAGATCCTGCAGCATCTGTCCGTAGAGAGTGCTAACAGCGCCGGGAGTCACGAGGTCGCCGTTAGGCTCGGTCATCAGAGGCACGTTGCCGTACATCGAGGCCAGGTCGAAGTGGTAGTATGCGCGCAGGAAGAGGCTTTCGCCCATAAGGCGGTTCTTCAGTTCGTCGTCAAACGACAGGTTGGGCAGAGCCTGGATCAGCGTGTTGGCGCGGTTGAGGCCTTGGTAGCGCTGATTCCAAAAGTCGATTGTGGCGCTGGCTCCGTAGTTGAGGATTAGGTCGAGGCTCTGCATCAGCTTGTCGTTTTCGCCGCCTCCTCCGTAGCAATCATCGCTTGCCAGCTGGTTCATGTAGAGGTTTGACTCTTGGGGGTTGGCGTGCACGGCGTTGAGGTTTTCGTATATGCCGGCAAGCACCGCATTGGCGTCCTCCTCGGTTACGGGGAAGTTCTCGGTCGAGGTTTCACCGAGGTTCTTAACATTGTCGATGTCGCAAGAGCTAAGAGCCAGAGTGACACAGGCCGTGCCAATCAGATATTTGAATTGTTTCATCGTGATTATTCCTATAGAGATTAGAATTGAATGTTAACACCGACAAGGTATGTGCGCGGAGTGGGGTAGTTGCCGACGTCGACGCCTGTCATCCAAGGATAGTCGCTGTTGAGAGCGCGTCCGTTTTCAGGATCCATGCCCTTGTAGCTGGTGATAGTGAATACGTTCTGAGCCGAAGCGTAGAGGCGGAGCTGCGAGAACGGCGATTTCTTCCAGATGCGGTTGAAGTCGTAGCCAAGAGTGATGTTCTGCATGCGGAAGTAGCTTGCGTTCTCGATGTAGATGTCGGAAATCGACATCCAGTTGGCGCCTGATGCCATATTCTTGAATATAGGATATTTGTTGCTTGTGCCTTCGCCGTTCCAGTAGCTGTACACCTCTGTGGTGTAGTTTTCTTGCTGGCCGTCGCCGAATTTGCGGTATGAGCGAGCATTCTGGTGTCCGAGGGCTGCATAGCCGGTGATGTTGAGGTCAAAGCCCTTGTAGTTGATGCCGATGTTGATGCCCATTGTCACGTCGGGGTTGGGGTCGCCGAGGTAGGTTTTGTCATCGTCGTTGATTACGCCGTCGCCGTTGACGTCAACGAATTTAAGGTCGCCGGGAGCGATGCTCTCGCCTTGGAGCGAGTTGATGGCGCTGCCTCCGCAATTCTGGGCGAGGTAGGCTTGCACATCGGCTTCATTCTGCATTACGCCGTCGGTCTTGTATCCGTAGAAGTAGCCGATGGGCTGGCCTTCTTCGAAGCGAGCGATGTAGGTGGTGCCTTGGGAGAGCACGTTCTCAGGGCCGTTGTTGTATTTGCGGTCGGAGTTAACCTTGGTCACTTTGTTCTTGTTCCAAGCGATGTTCCAGCCGATGTTGTAGCTCAGGTCCTCGGTGATTTTGTCGTTCCAGTTGAGGGCGACTTCCAGACCCTTGTTCTGCACCGTACCTGCATTTTGCAGTTGTTCAGAGAAGCCGGTGGTTGACGGGATAGGCACAGTCACGAGCAGGTCCTTGGTGGTCTTTACGTAGTAGTCGGCGTTGAGGTTGAGGCGTCCGTTGAGGAAGCGAGCATCGATGCCGACGTTGAGCTGCTCAGATGTTTCCCAGGTGAGTTTGTCATTCGAGAGGCGTGTGGGCGAAGCACCGTTGGTGTAGCTGTCCTTGTTGTTGTCGAACGAGTAATTGGAGTAAGAGTCGTAAGCGAAGGCAGCCTGGTACTGGAAGGCAGAGATATTCTTGTTACCGTTCTGGCCCCAGCCAATGCGGAATTTGAGGTAGTCCATGATATCGTGCACGGGCTCCATGAATTTCTCGTTGGAGATAATCCAGCCTGCCGAAACCGAGGGGAAGTAGCCCCAGCGGTGACCGGGAGCGAAGAGCGAGCTGCCGTCGGCGCGGAGGATGCCGGTGAACATGTAGGTTTCGTTGAAGTCGTAGTTGACACGGCCGAAGTACGACACGCCACGTGTGTCATCGTAGGGAGTGCCCGTTACGGTAGCCTTTTGCGTGATGTCCTTCATATAAGAAAGGTATGCCTGCTCAAATGTGCCGAACACACTGTTGGTGGCTGTGCCGCTCCACGACATGCCGAAGTTGGGCTTGCTTTCGCCGTATTCCATACCGGCCAGCACGTTGAAGTTGTTTTCACCGAGCGAGAAGGAATAGTTGACCGTGTTGGTGGTGCTCCATCCCCATCCCACACCGCCTTGCTGGTTAGCGGAGTCAGTTGCGTTCTGATCGTTGGAGTTGAGGTAGTATTTAGCGTCGTATGTGCGGTAGGTCCATGAGCTTTGGCTATAGTTGACCAGTCCGCGGTAGATGAGGCCCTTTATGGGCTGGATTTCCAACCATCCCGACACGTTGAGGCTGTGGCTCTTGCTCTTGTTCATGGCAGCCGACGAGTTGATCATCGAGTAGATGGGGTTGGTGGAGTATTGGTTGAACGACAGCCAGCCCAGACGTCCCGAGTTGACCAGGTCCTCCGAGCCGAAGTATGAGCCGTCGGAGTTGTAGCAGGGGATAAGAGGATTGGCGCGTATCATGGTCGACAGTGAGTTCCAGTACTGGTCGCCCTGGCGCAGACCTTGGTTCTCGCGGTGCTGATAGTAGAGGTTTTCGCCCACTTTCACCACGTCGAGTCCGTCGTCATTGCGATAAATTACTGTCTCGGAGTTCATGCGGATGGTGAAGCGGCGGAAGTCCGACTTTACGATGTTGCCGAACGTACCGTCCTGGTACTGGTAGCCAAGACCAGTGGAGAATTTGGTGCGGTCAGTGCCGCTGGAGATGCTGAGCGAGTGATTGGTTACCACGGCATTCTTCTTGCGGTTGAGTTCGAGCCAGTTGGTGCCCTTGTTTGTTCCGTTTTCGTAAGCGGCGAGCAGGTCGGCGTCGACGTAGTCAGCCCAGTCGTAGAGGGTGGTTCCGCTGTTGAAGCGCGCCCAGTTCTGCACTTGCATGTATTGCTGTGCGTTGAGCAAGCTCGGCATCTTGTAGATGTTCTGCCAGCCGATGTTGCCATCGTATGTCACTTGTATCTTGCCTTCCTTGCCCTGCTTGGTGGTGATTAGGATAACGCCATTTGCAGCGGCCGAACCGTAGATGGCGCAAGAAGCGGCATCCTTGAGGACGTCGATGCTCTCGATGTCGGCGGGGTTGAGGTTGTCGATGCTGCCGCCGCTCACGCCGTCGATAACGTAGAGCGGGGTAGTGTTGCCGTTGGTGCCGGCACCACGGATAGCGACCTTAAAGCCGTCGCCAGGCTGACCGCCCACGGCCTGGATTGTAACGCCGGGAGTCTGGCTCTGGAGAGCGCCAAGCACTTGCACGGTGCTCATTCTTTCAATGTTTTCGCCCGACACTTGCACGGTGGCACCTGTGACGAGTTTCTTTTTCTGCGTGCCGTAGCCGACAACTACCACGTCGTCGAGCACGTTTGAGTTCTCTTGGAGCACGATGTCGTAAGAGGTGGCTGATGTCACTTTCACGTCTTGGGTGGTGTAGCCTACGTAGCTCACTACCAGCGTGCTGCCTACTGGCACTTCCATTATGAATCGCCCATCGATGTCGGTGTTGACACCTTGGGTAGTGCCCTTGATTTGGACGTTAGCACCGATCAGCGGTTCGCCTGTGCTGTCCTTGACAACGCCGGTGATCCTCTGGTTTTGTTGTGCAGTCTGAGCGGCTGCTAAATCTGCGGCCCAAGCCTGCGGCGCACCACCAAACAGGACTGCGAGGCATATCCCGGCGGTAATGACGGCTTTTTTAACTGGTTTCATTGAATAATTAAGGTATTAAACAGATTGTAATTTGTTGCGTGATTTGGTTAGTTGAAATTTGGGTATATATTATGGTATTTGGTATTTGCCTTATGGGTGTAAATAGTAGAATTTCAGTCGAAAAATTTTTTACAGAACTTCGTTCTGTAAGGTTTTTTATATAAAAAACGCCTCTAATAGTCGAGTCAACCTTTTTCAGGAACGGACAGAGTCGCATTCTTTATTATGGATATTGCAAATTTATACACTTTTCGACGAATGAATTTAATAATTGTTATCACAACATGATACTTTTTTAACCTACTTTAAAAAATTGTTCCCCATGTGATGAATTTTTGTTCATCTCTGCTTAATATATAATATGTGTATGTGTGCATAATTGTTGGTCAACGGAAATTAACCAATAAAAATCGTTGGTGTCCAAATCTTAGGGTAAATAGTGGCCCCAAATTGAAAATAATTCGTAAATTTGCGGTCAATTTACCTGTTTTGTGAAATATGGAACCTAATCCGAGCTTCAATTATTACCTGCAAAAATCGGTGCGCGAGCACTGGAACATGCTTGCCCTTACCGACTATCAGGGCATATCTCTGCAATATCGCGACATTGGGCGCAAAATAGCCAAACTGCACATATTGATGGAGGAGGCCGGCGTAAAAAAAGGCGACCGAATAGCCATATGCGGCCGCAACAGCTCGCATTGGTCCATCGCTTTTTTTGCCACCCTTGCCTATGGCGCTGTGGCTGTGCCGCTGCTTCCTGATTTCCATCCCGACAACCTGCAGCATCTGGTGGAGCACAGCGAAGCGAGGCTCGCCTTTTTCGACCTGGAGATATGGGAAAACCTCGACATCGATTCCATGCCCGGGCTGCTGGGAGCATTCGCCATGCCCGACTACTCGCTGCTGCATTCGCGCAGCGAGAAGCTGAGCAAAGCGCGCCATCACCTCAACGAACTTTTCGGGCAGAAATATCCCGACCGCTTCACGGAGGAAGACGTTGTGTATCATGTCGACAGCCCGGAGGATCTGGTCATGATCAACTACACGTCAGGCTCTACGGGCATGTCGAAGGGCGTGATGATTCCCAGCCGAGCACTGTCGTCGAACCTGCAATACTGCCTCGACCATATCGACTATATCGAAGCCGGCGACAACATAGTGTGCATGCTGCCCATGGCTCACATGTACGGCCTCTCTATCGACCTCGTCAACTGTCTGTGCCGAGGCTGCCATCTGCATTTTCTCACTCGCCTGCCGTCGCCGGCAGTGATAATAAAGGCATTCCAGAGCATCAAGCCCAAAATGATAGTGGCTGTGCCGCTGATTATCGAGAAAATAATACGCCAAAGAGTGTTCCCGATGCTCGACAAGCCCTTGATGAAGCTGATGCTGCGCGTGCCCTACGTCGACGACAAATTGTGCGCGCGAATCAAGAACGGCCTGATTGAGACGTTCGGAGGAAACGTGCGTGAGATAATTATAGGCGGAGCCGCCCTCAATGGCGAGGTGGAGGCATTCCTGCGCCGCATCAATTTCCCCTTCACAGCAGGCTACGGCATGACCGAGTGCGCGCCGCTGATTTCTTACGCGCCTTGGCGCAAGATGCGCCCATCGTCGTGCGGCACGATTGTCGACCGCATGGAGGCGCGCATCGACAGCTCCGACCCTGCCAACCAGCCGGGCGTGCTGTGGGTGCGAGGCGCAAATGTGATGCTGGGATATTACAAGCGGCCAGAGGCCACTGAGGCTGTGATGGCGGACGGATGGCTCAACACTGGCGACATATGCGTGCTCGACAAGGACAACTACCTATATATACGCGGTCGCGACAAGAACATGATTCTTGGTCCGTCGGGGCAGAACATCTATCCCGAAGAGATAGAGCAAGTGCTCAACAATTTGCCTTATGTGGCCGAGTCGCTGATTGTGTCGACCGACAACAACCAGCTGCGCGCCCTCATCTATCCCGACTACGAGAACGCATTGAAGCAGGGCCTCAACGAGAAGCAAATATACGACATCATGCAGCAGAATCTTAAGCAGCTCAACAATGAAATGCCGGCTTATTCGCACGTCAACCACATGACGATTATGAAGGAAGAATTTGAGAAGACTCCAAAACGCTCGATCAAGCGTTATCTCTACCAGCATTGACGCACCATTGTCTCTCACGCCTTGAAAACTGTCATTAAAATATTTAGGGTGCTTCTGGTATGCATTCCAATTCTGGCGATAGGCGTGCCTATTGCCTTGTATCTTGTGCTGTCCACTCACTGGGCGCAAGAGCGCATGCGTACTGCAGGCGAGGAGGCGCTGAGCCGCTTGCTGGGCACTGAGGCGACAATCGGCAGGGTAGGCTTTTCGCCTTTCACGCGCATACGCATTGAAGGCGTGGAGGTTGCCGACGACAATGGCAACCTTGCTGCCCGCATCGACGAGCTTGAAGGGCGCTTTGAAATGTCGGATTTGTTGCGCTCCGGAAAAATCATAATCGACTATGTGTATCTTTCGGGCTTGCGGGCGAGCCTCTACCGCGACTCCGTGGGCGCTCCGCTCAACATCGACGGCATAATCAAGCGCTTGTCGAAAAAAGATGACAACAAAGAGCCGGGCAAATTCGAACTGCGCGTAAACAATGTGGAGCTTTCCAACTGCGCCTTTAGCTACGACGTGCTCGATGCCCCTGCCACGCCGGGGCGGTTCAACCCCAACCATATACGCCTTAGCGGCATAAGCGCCGACGTGTACGCTCCGCATGTCAGCAGCGACAACTACCTTGTGCGCCTTGTCGACCTGCGCGCCACCGAATCTTCAGGCCTGACTTTGGACAATGTGACTGCGCGCTTGTCGCTCACCCCAGATCATCTGTCTTTGACGGGCGTGAGCGTGGCTCTTCCGCACAGCATTGTCAAACTTGACGACATCGAGGCTCCAATCGACGGCATGGCCTCCCTTGGCCGCTTGGGCACCTCCATTCCCTTGGAAGTGGGCATAGAAGAGGGCTCTACTGTGTATCTGCCCGACCTGTCGCCTCTTGTGCCTCGCCTGGCCGACACGGACAATACTCTGATGCTGGAGCTGAAGGCCGCCGGAAGGCTCGATAGCGTGAATCTGAGGGAATTGTCGATAATTGACGCGCATGAGTCGAACCGCATAAATCTTAGCGGCATCGTCACGGGGCTTCCGCATGTCGACTCGATGCTCATCCGGGACGCCAATGCACGTGCGCTATTGCGCAATGGCTCAGCGCTGCGGCTGCTGACGCATACGGGCGTCAGTGTCTCCCCGGCGCTTGAGCGTGTGCTGTCGAGCGCCACCAACCCTGTGCTCATTGCTAAATACGATGGGCAAATCGACCATGGCCGATACCAATTGAGGCTTGCCTCTGATTGCGGCGCCATGGAGTCGAAGGGCCGCTTCGATGCCAATGGCAACGTTTTTTCGGTAAAAGGTGATGTGAGCGTGGACAATG
The DNA here is from genome assembly GCA_964582335.1 of uncultured Bacteroides sp. Taxonomy (GTDB): domain Bacteria; phylum Bacteroidota; class Bacteroidia; order Bacteroidales; family Muribaculaceae; genus CAG-873. The sequence continues at coordinate 4,442 of CAZORI010000004.1, read as the reverse complement.
CCGATTTGGGTGCGCTCCTGGGCAATCCCGACATAGGGGTTGCCTCGCTGTCGGCAACTGTCGATGGCAGCCTCGATGCCCATCAAGTGGCCGAGACGCTGCGCGGCGAGGCAAACGCGCAAATTGACGCATTTGAATACAAAGGCTACCGATACTCTGGAATCAGCGTGGCGGCACATCGCGAAGCGGAATATTCGGCGGTGGACGTGCGCTCTACCGATGCCAACTGCCGATTCAGGCTAAACGCTAACTATAATCATCCGTCGGAGGGGCAAAAATATGCGGATTGGCTGTGCAACATAGAGCGGATGAATCCCGACACTCTGCACCTATACCGCAAATTCCCGGGCCACACGCTCTCGGCTACATTGCGAGGCAACCTTCGCGGCACATCGCTTGCCAGCCTCGCCGGGGAGGCGCAAATCACCAATCTCGAATATCTCGACTCCCACTTCGACGGACTCGAAGTGAGGCGCTTCCTCTTAAGCATCGACAATGAGGCTTCGCCCGGGCGCATCGATGTGGTGTCGGATTTCTTGCATGGCGAGGTCGAGGGCGACTTCGACCTCGGCACCATAGGCGAGTCGGTGAGCACAATCATGTCGGAGGTGTTTCCGAGCTATGCGCAATTCTACAATGTTGATAGATACGACGAAGAGGGCAACGCAAAGCATTTCGGCAATGACTTCAGGTTTGATTTCACGCTGCAAGATGCCGACAACGTGATGGGTTTTTTCCGGCTGCCCGTTCGCGTGCTCGATCCCGTGGAGATTAGCGGACTTGTGAGTGACTCCAAACGCATTGCCAGCATCACAGTGGATGCCCCATGGCTGTTGCAGAGCGGCAATCTCATCGAAAACACAATACTCACCGCTACTATCGACGGCGCCCAGGGCCAGGGCATATTGGAGGCAACCACGCATTATCCTACAAAAAAAGGCCCGATGGACGTTGTGGCCAACATAATCACGGTTGACGACCGCCTCGACGCGAATATCGACTGGGCAATAGTGCGCGATCAGCCAATCAATTGCAAAGTTAATTTTGCCTCGTCGATACGCAAGAGCTCACTGGGCAAACTGACCGTCGACACCGAGATATATCCGGGACAGATTAATTTCGGCAACGAGGTGTGGAGCATAAGCAATTCGCACATCGTCTACAGCGACAAATATCTCGACGTGGATGGATTTGTCATGAAGGCCGGCGACCAGATGGTGCAAGTCAACGGCATAGCCACCGACATGCCACAACCGGCGTTGTTGGTCGACCTGAAAAACGTAAGGCTCATCGACATATTTGAGACCCTCGACATCAACAAAGCGCTAATCAGCGGTCAAGCTACTGGGCGTCTCGAGGTGTCGCAGCTCTTTTCTGGCTCTCCCGACATTCACAGCAGCGAATTCCACGTTAAGGACATGGGCTACAACTACACCACAATAGGCGACGGCGACATTAAGATAAAGTTTGACAATGAGAAGGGGGCGTTCTGCTTCGATGCCGTGCTCGACCAGCCTGGCGGACGCAAGTCGTATATCGACGGCAGCATCACGCCGGCTACCGAGGAATTGGATTTCACGTTCCACGCCGACCATGTTAGGGTGGGATTCCTCAAGCCGTTCATGTCGGCATTCTGCTCCGACATTTCAGGCTATGCCTCTGGCGTGGCGCATCTTTACGGCACTTTCAAATATCTCGACCTGGCCGGTGACATCTATGCCGACAGCGTGGGCCTGAAACTCGACTTCACGGGCGTTACGTATTATGCTACCGACAGTTTGCGCTTGCGGCCGGGACGCATCGACCTGCGCGACATCACGCTGCGCGACCGTTACGGCAACACGGCCATGCTCAATGGCTACGTCACGCACGAGTTCTTCAATTCGCCCACGTTCTCGTTTGAGGTGAAGAATGCTCGCAACTTGCTGTGCTACAATATCACTCAGCGCGACAATCCTCGGTGGTACGGCACTGTGTATGGCGATGGCAGCGCCCGGGTTAGTGGCGTGCCCGGGCATGTCGACATCGACGTGAACATGTCGACGTCGACATCGCCCAAGGCCAGGTCGGTATTCACGTTCGAACTGCTCGACACGGAGGTTGCCGAGGAGTATTCGTTCATCACGTTCCGCGATGCCACGCCGCTGTCCGCCGGCATGGAGTTCGTCAGCGTAAGCACCGAGCCAAAGGCGGTGACAAAGGCTAAGAACATGCAAGTGGCTCAGGGGGAGGAGAAGCCAACGTCCTATGACATGAGCATCAACATGGGCATCACGCCCCAGGCCGAGCTCATTATTGTGATGGACCCCATATCGCGCGACATGATCAGGGCATGGGGCGAAGGGTACATGGCGCTCGATTACAGCACGCGCGACGACGAACTTGGCCTCAAGGGCAAATATACGGTGGAGAGGGGTAATTACACGTTCTCGCTGCAGGACCTGATATATCGCGATTTCTCCATTCGCAACGGCAGCACTATCGAATTCACAGGCGACCCGTATGAGGGCGTGCTCAACCTTGATGCCGCATATGAGGTGAAATCTGCCAACCTCACCGATCTTGACGAGTCGTTTGCCCAGGACAAGGACATCAATAATACCAACGTGCGAGTGAATGCGTTGGTGCATGTGTCGGGCACGATGATGCAGCCCCAGCTTAAGTTCGACCTTGAGTTCCCAAGCCTCAACAGCGACGTGTATCGCAAAGTGAAGTCGATAATCAGCACCGACGAGCTCATGAACCAGCAGATTATCTACTTGCTTGCCCTCGACCGTTTCTATACGCCCGACTACATGACGTCGACCACCAAGGGCAGCGAGCTTTTCTCTGTGGCATCGTCGACGATTTCCAACCAGCTCTCGAATATACTTGGCAAGCTAAGCGACAATTGGAGCATAGCGCCCAACTTGCGCAGCGACCGAGGCGACTTCTCCGACATCGAGGTGGACGTGGCTTTGTCGTCGCGGCTGCTCAACAACCGGCTGCTTTTCAACGGCAATTTTGGCTATCGCGACAAATCGCTCAACACCAACCAGTTTGTGGGCGACTTTGACATCGAATATCTGCTCAACCGCAGCGGCAATCTCAGGCTGAAAGCCTACAACAGGTACAACGACCAGAACTATTATTTGCGCACGGCGCAAACTACGCAGGGTGTAGGCATTATTCTTAGCCGAGACTTCGACGATATGCTCAGCATGTTCCGCAAAAGGAGAAAGAAAGCGGCTCAATGACTGCTCTTATTATCCTTACATATAATAATGTGGAATGCCTGCGGCGGTGCTTGGAGTCGGCGCGGAAGCTCGACGCCGGCCGTGTAGTGCCAATCATCGTCGACAACGCATCTGAGCCGGCTAATTTGGCGGCTGCTATTGAGGCTGTAGGGCAAGCGTGGGGCGTGGAGCCGCAGGTGCTTAGCGCATCGAATGCAGGCGCGGGTGGCATCGGCGCGCATCCTGTGGTGGTGGCGTCAACAGAAAACTTAGGGTATGCTCGGGGAAATAATCTCGGCATGAAGGTGGCTGAGGCCATGGGAGAGGCAGAATACGTGCTTCTGGCCAACGATGACATAGTATTCACTTCCGACATCGTGCCGGGGCTGAGGCGAGTGCTTGCCGAAGAGCAGTCGTGCGGCATAGCCGCCCCGGTGCTGTACCGCCCCGGCATGAAGGCTATCGACCATAATTGCGCGCGCAGAAAGGAAAAAGTGGGCGACATGATTGCTGAAAACGTGTTGGGATATTGGTGGAAGTGGCGTGGCTATCGCCATGCGCCAAGGCAGATGGCAAGATACATCCTCGCTAGCGCAGCAAGAAACGAGTGGCCTGACAGGGTGGGCGTGGATTTGCCTTCGGGGGCGTGCATGATGGCTAGCCTCGACCTTATGCGCCGCATTGGAGGGCTCGATTCGCGCACGTTCTTATATTATGAGGAGAACATACTGATGGCCAAGCTTAGTCGCGAAGGCCTTAGGTGCGTTGTCGACACACGCCTTGGGGCTGTGCACTTAGGAGCTGCCACTACGTCGAAGGCGGCGGTGAGTTATGATTTGGCAAAGGAATCGTGCCGAAGCCAGATTTACTACGTGAAGGAATACTCAGGCGCCGGCCTCTTAGTCAGGTTTCTGCATCGGCTTTCTGCTGCTTTTTTCTTGGCAAGTTGCCGGCTGCAACATGCCGTCGCTCCCGGATACATACGGCGGAAAATGCGGCGAGCGAAATGAACTTGGCATAAGATTGACAGTAAGCGATGTAACATAATTTAGCATTATTGTTGAGAAAATATTGGCGAAAATGTTTGGCCAGTCGGCGCAAAGTCGCTAACTTTGCACTCGCAAAACGGGCAAGGCGCTTGGTTGAAGAACCGGCAGCAGGCCCGGAAGCAAAGCACATTGAAAGGATTACAATAGACAAAGAAGAAGTAGTACAAGAGCAAGTAAT
>CAZORI010000003.1:0-93559 GCA_964582335.1 uncultured Bacteroides sp. | reverse complement strand
ATTTATTTTCATTGATTAAGCAATTTTTAGGTACTTTTTATAGAAAAACTCAGACTATTTTGTGCCTCCTTGACACAAAAAAATGTCAACCGCTGTGGCTGTCATTCTTTCTTGTGGCGGGGGAAGGGATCGAACCTTCGACCTCCGGGTTATGAGCCCGACGAGCTACCACTGCTCTACCCCGCAATGTTTTTGGTAGTGCAAAGGTACGGCTTATTTTCCGAACCACCAAATATATTGGAAGAAATCAAGCCGCGTTAACAATTTTTATACTATCAGTGGCCAATCCGCTTGATAAGGAACGAAGGCGTGGCCACAAAAGTGACCCCTATGGCAAAATTTGTGGCGCTGCGCTTGCCAAGCGATTCCGAGCCAAGGCATGCCTCAGCCCCGAACAAGTGGCACAGCTGCATGTCGCCACGGATGCTGAAGCCGCGCACATACTCGTATTCATATTCCAAGCCGAATACAGCCGTGGACGGATCATGCAGCAGCATCCCGCTTGTGGCAGTCGACTCTACTCCCCACAGCGGCAATCCGAGCACGCTCATAAAGCGATGCGCGCGGTAATACCCCGCCGTGGCTTTCACGCCGAAGAAATCGGCATGGGCATGGGCATACACGGCCACGCCTTTGCCGTAAGGCCACGCGGCACCGGCTTGTTCATAGGAGCCCAAGACATCAGCCTCCACAGCAACGCTGCGCAGCGCGCTGCGCCCTGTCGAAAAGACAGCGCCCAATCCTACCGCGCCATTGGTGAGCGTGTTAACGCCCGGAATCTCGTTGGTGTCGATTTCGCCGCCGCGATGCTCAATCAGCATCTGCAAAGGCGCATAAAAATGGGCGGCCGAGTGCTCGCTGTTGAAGCGAAAGCGCGACGAGAGCCCCACGAAAAAATTCTCACGATAAGGCGAGCCGTTGTATATGAACGAGCGCCAGTCGAGCCACAAGTCGAAATCGCCCCACGGCCTTGAGTAAAGCATCTGCACGCCGGCCTCCGGATCGGCTGTGAGAGCAAGCTCGGGCGAATACAGCTGCGGCAGCATTCCGTGACAGCCATGCCCAACCAGGTTGCCGAGCACAAAGGTGAGCCCGCACGGTGCAGTGGCTTGCACGCTAAGCATGGGCTTGGCATGCACGCCCTTGGTGTTGTCGTCGGCGCTGTATTCAGGTATGAACAGATAGTTGCCGTCGGGGTATTTGCTTGCGCCCCAGTAGTGAAGCATGTACACGCCAGCGCTCAGCTTCACAGCCGACGCAGGCGAATACGACAGCTCGGGCGCAAGCCTAAAACCAGGAAGGGTGTACCCCTTCATCAGCACGGAGAACTCATTGTTGCGAACAAAAAGCTTAGCGTCGACATCGAGCGACAAATCTCCCTGGACAGGAGCACTCACCTGCGCGGCTGCCGACATTGCACATATGGTGCACACGGCCGCCAACAACACGCGCCGTATGCCTGCGAAATTATGGCTTGATTTTTTCATTATTGGTATATATGCCTGCGAGCCACCTACTTGCGCTTACGCCAAGCCAATTGGCTCGCCTCTTAAAATTTACAATTGCAAAGATAAGAATTTTTTATTGTAAATTGCACGGCATTTCAACCCAAAATATGAAAAGTATTTCGTAACTTTGCACACGTTGTATTTAATCCACAACTCAATGACCGACCTGTATATATTGCTTTCAATATTCGACGCAGCGAGTTTCTTTGATTGGTTTGTCGGGCACGCCAATTATTGGTTCGTGTTCGTATTCATGGCCATAGAGAGCTCGTTCATACCATTCCCATCAGAATTGGTGGTGCCGCCTGCTGCCTACCTTGCATGCATGCACGGCGACCACGCCGACATGAACATATTCATCGTAGTGCTTGTGGCCACGGCAGGCGCTCTTGTGGGCTCCCTCGTCAACTACTACCTCGCCCTATGGCTTGGCCGGCCCATTGTATACGCCTTTGCCAATTCCAGGCTCGGACACGCGTGCCTCATCGACGACAAGAAAGTAGAGAAGGCAGAAAAATACTTCGACGAGCACGGCAACATATCCACCTTCATCGGCCGATTCATCCCTGCCGTGCGCCAGCTAATCAGCATCCCCGCCGGCCTTGCGCGCATGAACATAGGTGCATTCTGCCTATACACCTGCCTCGGAGCTTGCATATGGAACGCAATATTAGCAGCCCTCGGCTACTGGCTGGCCCACACCGTTGACCTGGCACACTTGCGCGAAGCCATCGAGCAATACAACAGCTATCTCACCTATGCAGGAATAGCCATAGGCCTAATATGCCTCGGCATAATATTGTACAACGCCTTCAAACCAAAAAAGAAATGATAGTAGCACCATCAATGTTAGCCGCGAATTTCGGCAATTTAGACCGCGACGTGGAAATGCTCAACGGCAGCAGCGCCACATGGCTGCACATAGATGTGATGGACGGCAACTTCGTGCCCAACATCTCAATAGGATTTCCGGTGATTGAGGCCATAGCGCGCCGCTCCACCAAGCCTCTCGACGTGCATATGATGGTTGCGAATCCAAAAGACTACGTGACGCGCGTGCGCGACTGCGGCGCGCACATCATGAACGTGCACCAAGAGGCGTGCGTGCATCTCGACCGCACAGTGCACGAGATACGCCAGGCAGGAATGCTCCCGGCCGTGACTATATGCCCGGCCACACCGGTTGACTTGCTTCGCGACATACTCCCCGAGCTGCACATGGTGCTTTTGATGAGCGTCAATCCGGGTTTTGGAGGCCAGAAATTCATTCTCAACACCCTAAACAAAGTGAAACGCTTGCGCACGCTCATGGAAGAAACCGGCAGCGACGCCATTATTGAAATCGACGGCGGCGTCAACCTCGACACCGGCGCCATGCTGGCCGAAGCCGGCGCAACAGCCCTGGTGGCCGGCAGCGCAGTGTTCAAGGCCGACAATCCAGTCGACTACATAGCCCGACTGGCCGCTCTGCAATCTAACGTCCGCGACGCATAAGAAGCGCAGCTCCAAATAACCAACACACACCCACTCAATCCTCTCTTATTCTTTTTGCAACATGGCACAAGCAGAAGATTTAGACCTGACAATAGACGGATTCGATACCGAAATCCTCAACCCGCGCTCAAAGCGCAGACACAACCGCAAAAGCGCCGAGGAATCGGCGTCAAGCGCCTACTACCCTCCTCGCCCCGCGCAAGAGCCGGCCGCGCAACTGCGTCCCGCCCCAGCACCCGCCGCTCAGCGCACTGCCTCACGCCCCCAGGCAGCACAGCAAGAGCAACAGCGCGCGCCACAGCAACCGCAGCCACAGAGCGCCGCTTTCACTGATGAGGCAGCCGAGCCGACGAGCGCAAAAAGCAAAGCGCGCGTGAATCGAACCTCTCGCAGCTGGCGTGAATGGGGCATCGTGAAATTCATCACCGATGAGCGCACACGCATCTATCTTGGCATCATCCTGCTGCTGATGAGCGTGTTTGTAGTGATAGCCTTAGCTTCGCACTTCAAAAACGGCGCACACGACCAAAGCATAGTCAACAACAGCACCCTTGCCGAAATGGCAGCCAATCCGGGACAGGTGCACAACGCAACGGGAGGCTTCGGAGCGTGGCTGTCGCAAATTTTTCTATGCGACACGCTCGGACTCGGGTCCATCGTTTTCATAGCGTATACATTTCTGCTTGGCCTTTCGCTGCTCGGCTATCACAAAGTCAGCTTCTGGTCGCTTACCTTCAAGTCGCTGCTTGTGGCAATATCCATATCGATGGTTCTGGGCTTGGTGACGTACTCATCCGAGACAGCCCTGAGATGGGGAGGCGCGCACGGCCATTACGTCAACGAGTGGATCATGAGCCATGCATCATGGATTGGCGCCGTGCTGGTGTCGGCCGCCCTTATCTTGGCCGTCGTGTGCGTTTATCTCAACGAATTGCACACCGCATGGGCCAAATGGCAGCAGACGGTGAAGACGCGACGCGCCGCCGAGCTATTCCGCAAAGAGAAGGAGAAATCAGCCACCCAAGCATTCGACATAGCAAGCGCAGCCCGCGATGCCGACCCTGACATCACCGACTCCACCGGCATTGTCGACAATGCTGAAAGCGAGGCGCCCGAGCATCGAGAGGAGGCTGCGCACGACGCTCCCGCTGCATGCGCTCATGCCGGATTTTCAATTTCGGAAGCAGACATCGACACCGCTCCGGCTGAATCGCCCTATGCCCCGGCTCCGATGCCTGAGCCTATGGAGAGCCACAGCGAAGCAGCTACAATAGGCGCAGCCCTTGGCTTTGTGCTCGACGACAACGACACTGCCGACGATGAAGCAAGCGACGCGGAGCCCGACCAGGACGAGCAGGCGCACACCGACCAAGACTTCACCGTAGTAGCGTCGTCAATCGAGATGGCCGAGCCCGAAGTGATAGCGAAAGCATCCGTCGACAGCGGCTTGACGGCAGAGCAGTTGGTAGCGGCTGAAGGATATTACGACCCTCGCGCCGACCTCTCCAACTACAAATTCCCCGACATCGAACTCCTTGAAGACCGTCCCAGCGGGCCGGTAATTGACCTCGAAGAACAACAGGCCAACAAAAACAACATTGTTGAGACCCTGATGAAATACAATATCCCTGTCTCGCACATCGAAGCCACAGTGGGCCCCACGGTTACGCTGTATGAAATCGTGCCCGGCGAAGGCGTGAGGATATCCCAAATCAAGCGACTCGAGGATGACATCGCGCTCAGCCTCGCAGCATTGGGCATACGCATAGTGGCACCTATTCCGGGCAGGGGCACCGTAGGCATAGAAGTGCCCAACAAGGAGCCAAGCACGGTGTCGATGCGCTCGGTAATAGCCTCTAAAAAATACCAAGAATGCAAGCTTAACTTGCCAATGGCCATGGGCGCCACCATCAGCAACGACATATTCATTGCTGACCTCACCAAGATGCCACACCTGCTTGTGGCCGGCGCCACCGGCATGGGCAAATCTGTAGGCCTCAACGCCATATTAGCCTCGCTGCTATACAAAAAGCACCCCTCTGAGCTCAAATTCGTGCTCATCGACCCGAAAATGGTGGAATTCAGCCTATACAGCAAGCTTGAGCGCCACTTCCTGGCCAAGCTTCCCGATGAGGAGGATGCCATCATCACCGACACAAAGAAAGTGATACAGACGCTCAACTCCCTATGCGTGGAGATGGACAACCGATATGCGTTGCTTCGCACCGCCAACGTGCGCACCCTGGAGGAATACAACAAGAAATTCAAAGAGAGAAGGCTCTCACCAGCCGAAGGACACAAATATTTGCCATATATCGTAGTGGTTGTCGACGAGTTTGCCGACCTAATCATGACAGCAGGCAAGGAAGTGGAGATGCCAATAGCGCGCATAGCCCAGAAAGCGCGCGCAGTGGGCATGCACATGATAATCGCTACACAGCGCCCATCCGCCAACGTAATCACCGGACTAATCAAGGCCAACTTCCCGGGCCGCATCGCGTTTCGTGTGATACAGATGGTAGACAGCCGCACAATCCTCGACTCGCCCGGCGCCAACCAGCTCATAGGCCGAGGCGACATGCTATTCTCGCACAACGGCAGCATGACTCGCGTGCAATGCGCCTTTCTGTCGACCGAAGAGGTAGAGGCCATCGTCAATAGCATCGACTCGCAAGTAGGCTATGCTTCAGCCTATTACCTGCCTGAATACGTGCCCGAATCGGAAGGCGCAGGGGGCGATATCGCCGGAGCAGGCTGCGAACGCGACGCGCTGTTTGAAGAGGCTGCCCGTTTCGTGGTCAGCCGCAATGTTGGCTCCACGTCGTCGCTGCAGCGACAGTTCAACATTGGCTACAATCGTGCCGGCCGACTGATGGACCAAATGGAAGCGGCCGGAATCATCGGCCCGGTTAACGGAGCCAAGCCTCGCGCAATATTGTTGACTCTTCACGAATTGGAATACATGCTCGAACAAAACAAATGACATCCTCCATGCGCCGAATAATCTACATGCTCATATCACTGATTTGCAGCGCTGCAACAGCCCAAGGCCAGACGTCGGCATCGCAGGTGCTGGCCAATGCTATCAAGACCATAAATGCAGCTCCTTCGATAGAGGCAAAATTCCGAGCGAAAGCATCCGACGGAAGCAATGTCGAGGGCACTCTCTGCATGCGGCGCGATCGCTTCAGCATCGTCACCAAATCTTTTGCCACGTGGTATGACGGCTCATCGATGTGGAGCTATAGCGAGAGCGCAGGCGAAACCACGCTGTCCATTCCCACCGATGACGAATTGCTGGAAGCAAATCCGTTCTTCATCATCGACCAATACAGCACCTATTACAAGCCCCGGATTTCACAGCATGCAAATGGCGCGTACATTATCCACCTTGAGCCCACATCTAAGAATGCGCCGCTAAAAAGCGCCGACGTGACGATAAAGGAGGCAAATTGGCTGCCAAGCGCGGTGAAAGCCACTTTTGCCAATGGCCAGGCCATGCACATCGACATCACCTCGATTAATGTGCTGAAAAGCCCATTGCCAATAACAGAATTCACATATCCGGCCTCGAAATATCCGGGGGTTGAGGTAATCGACTTGCGGTAACGAAAAAATCTCGCCGACGGCGAGATTTTTTCGTATCATGGGTGAGGTTTACGCCTGAGCATTCTCAAGAAGATACCTATCCACATCGATGGCGGCATGGCAGCCAGCCCCGGCTGCTGATATTGCCTGCTGGTAGCGAGGGTCGGCAACGTCGCCGGCTGCAAACACGCCGGGCACGCTCGTTGCGGTGGTGCGACCCTTGGTGATGATGAAGCCCTCATCGTCAAGCTCAATCTGCCCCTTGAATATTTCCGTATTGGGCTTGTGGCCGATGGCCAAGAAAAATCCGTCGATGGCGATGTCGAATTCACGCTCTTCGGGCGTGCCCTTGTGCTCAACGAGATGCGCGCCTTCAACGCCTTCTTCGCCAAAGAGGCCAAGAGTGTTGGTGTTGAAGAGTATCTCAATCTTGGGGTTTTCACGCACGCGCTCCTGCATCACTCTTGTGGCGCGCAGATAATTTTTGCGCACTATCAGATACACCTTCTTGGCGAGGCTCGACAGATACATCGCCTCTTCGCATGCGCTGTCGCCGCCGCCAACCACTGCCACTACGCGATTGCGGTAGAAAAAGCCGTCGCAAGTGGCGCAAGTCGACACGCCCATGCCGGCATATTTCTTTTCATCGGGGATGCCAAGATAGCGAGCATAAGCGCCTGTGCATATAATCACTGTCTCTGCCTCTATCTCGGTTTTGCCGTCGACAACGGCCTTGAGCGGGAAGCCTGAGAAATCTACCGACGTGACACGGCCATTGCGTATGTCGGCGCCGAATTTCAGCGCTTGCTTGCGCAAATCGGCCATCAAGTCGGTGCCGTTCACGCCTTCGGGATAGCCCGGGAAGTTTTCAACTTCGCTTGTTGTGGTGAGCTGACCGCCCGGCTGCATTCCTTCATACAGAACCGGAGCCAAATTAGCGCGAGAAGTGTATATCGCTGCCGTGTATCCTGCAGGCCCGGAACCAATTATTAAACACTTTATCATAGTTGTCTGTATTGTCGATTATTCCTGTTAACACGTCACATCATTAGTCGGTTTACCCAATTACAACATTAATCGGTAGATGGCTTCACTTTCCGCCTCTGCTATGGGATAATAAGCACCTGGCAGCGGACTCCCTTTGTGGGCATGAAGATTCTCGACCAACACAGGGATGTCGGGCGTTTCGACGCCGAGCTGGCCAAGCGTAACCGGCATTCCGAGGGTGTCGTGGAAAAAATGCTTCAGCCTATCAATGCCTTGCAAAGCAGCGGCCAGGTCACTTGCTTCCGACACGCCCAGCACGCGGCGTGCCAGCTGGGCCACCTTGGCCGGGCGTTTGTAAGCCATGAACGTCATCCATGCCGGGAACACCACGGCGAGGCCGGCGCCATGCGTAACGCCGTATTGCGCGCTTAGCTCGTGCTCCATGGCATGAGAATTCCAGTCTTCCTTGCGTCCGCATCCGCATATGCCGTTGTGAGCCAGAGTGCCGCTCCACATGATGTTAGCGCGTGCCTGATAGTCGTCGGGCGTGTCCATCACCTTAGCTCCTTCTGTGATTATCGACATGAGCAATCCTTCGCACACGCGGTCGGTGACCTCCACTTGCTCTGTTGGCGAGAAATACCGCTCCAAAATATGCGCCATCATGTCGACAATGCCGGCAGCCGTCTGGCAAGGAGGCAATGTCACTGTCAGCTCGGGATTCAGCAAAGCAAACTTAGGGCGAAGCACATAGTCGGTGCGAATAGATATCTTTGCCTTTGCGTCGCGCTTGGTGATTACGGCGTTGCCGCTGCCTTCGCTGCCGGCAGCCGGAATGGTGAGCACTACGCCCACGGGAAGCGCCTTGATAGGAGTGGCCTTGCCCGAAAAGAAATTCCAAAAGTCACCATTGTAAAGAGCGCCCACGGCAATTGCCTTTGCCGTATCGATTACAGAGCCGCCGCCTGCAGCAACGATTGCGTCGACGTTGGAGGCGCGGCATATGTCGATGCCTCTGTACACCAAATCGTCCTCGGGATTGGGCTTTACGCCCGACAGATACGAAACAGTAAGGTTTTTTGATTCAAGCGAGCTTGTAATCCTTTGTATCAATCCTGATTTCACTGCTGAGCCTTGTCCATACACAACGAGCACGCACTTTGCGCCCAAGGCAGCCGTGAGGTCGCCAACTTGGCCTTCCACTCCGCGCCCGAATATGTATCTTGTGGGAGTACAAAATGTAAAATTCTCCATCTTACTTCTGCATTATATTTTTAGGTGTTATTATCTTCTTTGTTCCTGGCCGTAGGTTCCGGCGATATGGCCAAGCCTGTCTTGGGGTCCTTGCGGCGCACATATTTGCGCTTTTGCCTCACTGGCTCGGCAGTTGCAGCCTCTGGCGAAGGCTTGTCGGCAGCCACAGCATTCCGCCTGGTGTAAGGCTTGCGGGGATAAGGCTGGCCTGTCTCCGGGTTGATGCGCCGCACGTATTTGCGCTTCTGGCGAGGCAAGCCGGTGGCCGGGTCAATTGCCGGCGCCTTGGGAGCCCTTGGCTTGCGCTCCTTTGGCTCTTTTGGTGGCTTGGGAGTCTCTGGCTCGGGAGGCAATGGCTCTCCGGTGAGGGGATCGATGCGCTTCTTGTATTTGCGCCTTGGCACAGGCAAGCCGGTGGCAGGGTCGATGCGCCGGGTATAGGGCTTGCGGGGATAAGGCAGGCCTGTCTCCGGGTTGATGCGCCGCACATACTTGCGTCGTGGTATGAGCTCGCCTGTAATGGGGTCGTACTTTGGCTTTGGCTCGTAGTGGCGCACCGGCTTAGGCGGAATCAGCGCCTCCAGGTGGGCGCGCGAATAGTATTCTTGCACCTCTTTGTCGCCAAGCATGAATCGGGCAAACAATTTCACCACCTCCACATTCACTGAATTGCCAAACTGCTTGTAGGCTTCGTGGTCCTTTTCATCGTGCACAAACGTGTCGGGAAAACTTTGCAGGCGTGCGCATTCGCGAGGCGTGAGCTTGCGCTTGCGCTTGCCTATGTAGGGTGTCTGCAGCACCGCTGTCAGCGTGGGGAAATGCGTGGGACGGCGTGTGCGGATGCCCGATTGGCGGAATTGAATCACAGTGTTCCATATGTCGGGGTCGTCGGGATTGCCCGCATGCCACTCAAGCATACGGTAAGCGCCTTTATATGCTTTGTAGTGGCGTGCTCGCTCAAGCCAATCGGTGATGAATTCAGGATTTTTGTTGAAGAGACGCACATTGCGCATGGCGGTGGCAAGCTTCGATTCGGTGAGCTTGTCAACGTTTTTGATTTCTTGGGGCGTGGCGTGCAAAAACAGGTCGGTGACGGGAAAGAGCGGCAATTTTTTTACATACGGGCGGATACCGCGCAAGAATTCATTCCACATGTCGATTAGCTCAACCAACTTCGGCTTTAGCCGGTATTTGTGTATGTTGGCAATCTCCGAATCATCCTGAAGCACCGTGTCGATGCTGCATGGCTTGGCCAAATGCCTGTCGTAGAAAAATTCGGGCAACTCGTCGATATCCTTGCGCACGCACATTATGAATACTCGCTCGCGGTGCTGGGGTACGCCTATGTAGTGCGGACTGAATAACACCGGCTCGGAGCTTACGTTGTATCCCGCCTCCTTCAAATGGCTGTGTATCACGCGCCATGTGTTGCCCTTGTCGTGCGAAGCAAGGTTGCGCACGTTCTCAAGCAATATGTATTTTGGCTTATGGTGATTTACGATGCGCATGATGTCGAAGAACAGCGTGCCTTTCGTAGGATCACTGAATCCCAAGCGCTTGCCGGCTATAGAGAATGCCTGGCACGGAAAGCCGCCGCACAGCACGTCGTGCTCCGGAATGTCCTCAGCAGGCACTTTAGTGATGTCGCCGCGTGGCATTATGCCATAATTCTTGTAGTAGGTCTGCTGGCAAAATTCGTCGATGTCGCACGCAAACACGCACTTTCCCCCAAGCGCCGTCATTGCCTGGTGGAAACCGCCTATGCCGCAAAACAAGTCAACAAATTTAAAATCTGTCAGCATCAATCCTTGGTGTCTGTGTTTCGATGCCACAAAGTTACGGAAAATTTCTTGCTATTGTTCAAAAATTAATGACTATATTTGCACATCAAACCAGAAGACCAATCTAAAAGTCACATGAAATACTTTCTATCGGTGCTTTTCGCACTTGCCTTGGCCTTTAGCGTGAAGGCCCAGAATTTTGACGACAATTTCCAAGACGCCACACTGCGCCTCGACTACATTTTCGCCGGCGACGCCAACAAGCAGGACATCTATCTTGAAAACATGATTCGCAAGGACCGCTGGGCCGGCCGCAAAGGGCGCTTGGCAGAAGTGCCGCTGCAAGGCAACGGTCAAGTCACCGTGCGCGACCACGAGACGGGAGCGACTCTCTACGTTACCACCTTCAGCTCTCTCTTCCAGGAATACATGCAATACGACGAGGCCAAGCACACTAAGCGTGCTTACCAGACCACATACTACGTGCCATTCCCCAAGCGTACGGTCGACATCACCGTGTCGCTAACCAACAACCGCAACGAGGTAGTAAGCGAAATGACCCATACCGTTAGCCCTGACGACATACTTATTCGCCGCGAGGGCAAAGCCTCTGTGCCTTACCACTACGTATGGAAAGGCGGCCAAAACGCCGACAACCAATCGCAGAAAAGCAGAGCCAACCGCAACTACGTGCCCACCCCCTACAATCCTGACGAAGGCGTAAATATAGCCGATTGCGTGGACATAGCCATCATAGCCGAAGGCTACACCCAAGAGCAAATGGGAAAATTCTACAACGACTGCCAACGCGCCGTCGATGCCTTGTTTGAGCGCGAGCCGTTTGCCGGCATGAAGGATAAGTTCAACGTAGTGGCTGTGGCAGCCCCGTCAATCGACGCTGGTCCGTCGGTGCCACACCACGACATATGGGCGCAAACAGCAGCCGGCACCAACTACGATACATTCTACCGCGACCGCTATCTAATGACCCAGCAGATACACCGCCTGCACGACCTGCTCACAGGCATCCCGGCCGAGCACGTGATTGTGCTCGTCAACACTGACACCTACGGCGGCGGAGGCATCTACAACGAGGTGACTGTGGCTACGAGCGACCATCCCACGTTCAAGCAAGTGTTTGTGCACGAATTCGGCCACGCATATGCCGGACTCGCCGACGAATACGCTTACGACGACATGGACGAGCCATGGTATCCGGCCGACGTGGAGCCTTGGGAGCCTAACATCACCACGCTGCACGACTTCGACAGCAAATGGGCCGACATGATGCCCAAGGGCCAGCCTATCCCCACTCCGCCCGACCCCAACGTGCCCAATTTCTCGACCATCGACCGCAACGATGCCGCAGCAATGCAGAAACTCAACGATTGCACTCGCGTGGTGGGTGTTTTCGAAGGCGCTGGCTACCAGACCAAAGGGTGCTACCGCCCGGCCCAGGAATGCCGCATGAAAATCAACGAAGTGCTTGACTTCTGCCCGGTGTGCGCTCGCGCCATCTCCCGAATCACCGACTTCTACACCGCTCCCGTGAAATAAAGCGCCACGGCAGTCATCAGAAGGGATAGCCTATGGCCAAGTGGAAAGCAAGCGAATTGCCGAATGAGGTCATGTTGTAGTAGCCCTTCTTGCCGGTGTTGTAAGGAGCATGGATGCCTATGCCGAGATCGCCTCGGATCACCAGCATGCCAACGTCTACTCTAAGGCCGGCGCCTGTGCCCGTGGCCAAATCTTTCAAGAAAGCGCTTGCACGAAGCAGTCCGCCCGGGCGGGCTGCTTCCTTTTTCAGCAGCCACACATTGCCCGAATCGAGGAAGATGGCTCCATTCAGCGGGCCGTAGATGGGGAAGCGGTATTCGATGTTGGCCTCGAATTTGAATGTACCCGTCTGGTCGAAGTAATCGCCCTTGTCATGATCCACATGATAACTGCCCGGGCCTATGCTGCGCACAGTGAACGCTCGCACAGAGTTGGCGCCTCCGCAATAGAACTGCTCAGAGTAGGGAACCTGCGATGAGTTGCCGTAGGCATACGCGGCGCCAGTGGCCACACGCGACACCAGCCAATGGTTGCCTTTGCCCAGCCTGCGCCCCCACACCACTTGCACAGTGCCCTTCACAAACTGAGAGAAAGGCGTGCCAAACAGCTTTTTCTCACCTTTTTTGCCGCATAATTCATATATCGACCAGAATACATTGCCGGCTTCTTGCAGGGTAAATGTCCAGTTGATGTTGTTGTCGCGATTCAAGTCTTTATCGTATGTGAACGTATAGACCATCTGCGGCACGAACTGGCTCTGGAAACTGAGCCCTATGGCGGGGTTTGCCTTCATGATTGAGTCGAAGGCCTCTGTGGTTTTTTGCAGCTTATTGTAACTCAGTTTGAAGGGTGTCCACGATTGGCTGATGTAGCGCGACGAATTCCAATCGTAGCTCAGCGAGGTGCTGAACTGCGCCAACTTGAAGAAGTGCGGACGATTCAGCACCTCGCCGTTGAGCGTGATGCGTGTCCAATTCACATATCTGCGGCGTGGCTTGGCGTGCCATGGGAAGAGCAGCCTCGGGAAAGCAAGCGAGCCGGTGAGGCCAAACTCGTAGCTGTTGAATAGCGACCCTGCATTGCGGCCGGTCTGCCACTCGTATGCGCCGGTAAGCGACACCCTAAGTTGTTCGCCTCCGCCGAACACGTTGTGATTGGTTACGCCAATCGATATGCCCGGGCCAATATAGCTATTGGATTTCGACGCTACATTTGCCTCAATCGAAGCCTCGAGAGGCATATCGAATGTAGCGCCTATGTTAACGTCGATTGTAGGCTCAGCTGCCGTAGTGTCGGGCACAGCCTCGATGTTAAGGCCTTGGAATATGCCCAGCCTTGACAGGTAGGCCTGCGTATTGTCCATGTCACGAGTAGAGAACCACTGTCCGGGACGAAATGTAACGTTGCTTGAAATAGCCGAGTGGCGAAGCCGTGAGGGCACCATCTGCACAAGCGTAATGTTCTTCATCACAGTGGTGTCGGGCTCGCCTCCGCCCTGGTGGCGGTACACATCCATCGTCACTTTGCCGGTGCGGTAGCGCTGCAACGCAAACTTGGGCGTATTGGATGCGAGGTCCATGTGTATGCTCACCTTGCCGCGTGTGTATAAGCTGTCGGCCAGATACTCGATGTATTCCGGGCGGAAGAAATAGTAGCCACGGCGGCGCACGCCATTGCTGATGCGCGTGCGGGCCGAACTAAGCGAATCCATGCTGAATCGCACCTGCGGATGCAAGTAATTGTCAGCCTCAGTGAGCGAGTCGATGAGGTGTATCAGATGTGTGGTGTCGGGTATGAGCTTCACGGCGTCGATCATATAGGCCGGGCCGGGAATCACATTATAGTGTATTTTGGCTTTCTTCTTGTTGTTCTTGGGCTGTACCAGCTCGTATGAAGCCTGGCCTTGGAAATAGCCGTTGTTGTCGAGTATCTCATCGAGCATCTTCACGCGCAGATTGGGCTTTACATCCGACACAAGCACCGGCTGCTTCACAAGTTTATCGTAAAGGCGGCGCTTCAGCCCCTTGGTGCTGTCGGTGACATTCCAATTATTGTACACCCAAAGCCCCACCGGAAACACATACCACATCTTCTTGGTGGCAGGCACGTCGACGGCATCGTGCAATACGCTTGTCACGTCCTTGGGAAACGGGACTGAGTCAGACTCCACGTCGAGTCCCTTAAGTCCGGTATATAGTATCTCTCCATCAGGGATACGCTTGGTGGTAGAGCATCCCCCGGCGAAGAGCAACGCTACGCCCGACAACACAATGGCTAAAATGCTACGTATATTTTTGCTTCTCATATTATTTTCCTATATTTTTTGGGACGCATGAATCTTGGTAGTATCTGCACCAAATTGTTAAGTTTCCTACGATATACGAAGCCGACGCCAGTCTTGGTGATTTCACCTTCGAGTATGCTCTCGTAGCCCGTATGGCGGAAGAGCCTTAGCAGCATCGTGCGCTGTTGGTTGAGGAAATACTCAAAGGATATGTCGTTGATCAGGCTTTCCGACAAGCTCTCGTCGGAGCTCTGGTCGGTGGTGTAGTTGCCTCCCACCACAATCTTGAAGCGATCGTTGAACATCGACTTCGACACCTGATAGCTATAGTTCATGGCAGTGCTTGTATTGCCATTGGTCGTCTGGTTGTATTGGTCGATGCCGAACGACAAGTCTACGCCCTTTATGTTCTGGGCAGCCCAGTTGTTGACCTGGCTCTCAAGGAATGAGAAGAGCGGGTTGGCGGCCAAGTTGGCATTGGCCTTTACGCCCGGGCCGGTGTATACGTTGTAGAGCAACAAGTTCATGGCCTGGTTGGCGCGCTGCTCGGCGCTCATCGACTCCAGCTCGTTGGCAATCGTCATGTCGTCGACAGTGGAGAGGTTGAACGTTACATTCATGCTCTCGAGCGTACCGGTAACGCCAAGCAGTATGTTGAAGTTGACCAGCCTTGAGTTTTGCCCGGTTTCCGTCACGTTGGTCTTCACCACGTCGGTGGCATTGATGTTGAGCACGGGATTGAGTATGTCGCCGTTGAAAGCCACGTAAGAGCCTTGGTCGAAAGTGAACGATTTCTCCTGCCCTATCACCGGGATTACGTATCGTGCGAGTCCGCCGTTGATGTTGATGCGCCCGGTGAGACGCGAGTCTGAAAGCGGCGACATCGTCATTGTGAGCGAGCCCTCGGGCTGCACCATCACCTTGTCGCGTGTTGCCGACGACAGATCCACGTTGAATGTCGTGCCGTTTTGTATCGTCAGGTTGGCATCGAGCATCATCATGCCTTCGATGGTTATTGAGTCGGCATCTATCACCATGGTGGAGTCGCTGAAATTCACCCATCGCACCATGTCGGTCTGGCTCTGCTTTTGTATCGTCTCGGTTGCATCGCCAAGCACATAGGTTACGTTGGTGCCGTTGAGCACGGCGAGGTCGGCTTTCACGCTCATAAACTGCATGTTTCCTTTCACGCTTGCATCCAGGTCGATCAGCACTTTGCCGAATATTGAAGCGTTCTTCGATGCCTGGGTGGTGTTGAGCAGCATCATATTGTTTGCATTGGCTGTGAGGTCGATTTTGGGCGACGTGAAGCTGCTCACATTCACAGTGCCATTAATTGCAAGCGCATTGTCGTTGGCCGCCCGTATGGTGAAGTCGGTGAACTCCACTACATTCTCTTTCACAGGTATCTGCACCTCTGACAATTTGAACGACGTGTTGGTCATAATCAGGCGCACGGCGGCATCTTCGAAGTTGATATGACCGTCGAGACGCGGATTGGCCATGTCGCCCGACACGCTCATGCTGCCGTCGAGCGCGCCCGTCAACGCTGCCATGTCGGGTGGCAGGAATGGGTTGGCTATGCTCAGCGGGAATTGCGTAAGCTCCAAGTCGAGGTTGAACGGCGATACAGCCGTAGAGTCATTCAGCACGCCTGATATGCTCAAGGCTTCCTTTCCGTCGACCAAAAGTCCGGCCTTACCCTTTATTGTGCCTTCGTTGTTTGTAGCTACGTTGAGGTTGCCTACGAAGGTGCCCACGGGCTGGCGGTCGTATGTGAAGTTGGCCAGGGTGACGGTGCCATTGCCGTCAATCGATTTCTCGCCGTCCCACTTCAATGTCAAGTCGGTTGACAACTCTCCGGTAATTGCCGGGGCAAAAGGATTGATTACAATCCAATCGGCGAGTTGCACGTCGGTGATTTTCAAGCAAATGTCATCGACAAGCGTGTGAGAAGTGGAGTCGTTGTGCTGTGTGTACAGTTCCACAGAGGAATTGTCGCCCTTCATCTTCAGGTTGGCATCTATGTGCTTATGCGGTATGTTGTACGACACGTAATTGTCGAGGTTTATGGTCCAGGGCTTGTAGCCAATCACAGGGTTGAGAGGGAAGAAGCGCAGATTGAGCGTAGAGTCGGCCGCGCTCACGAGCGCTCCTATGTCAAAGCCGGTATCGCCCTTGATGTTTTGCTGTCGTGCACGAAGCGCCACCTGATTTGTGTTAAGGATAGCGTCGAGGCGTATATGCGCGAATTGGTCGAGCGTGCCGGCGCGATTGTCGGCCTTGGCCACCATTTTCACCTTGTCGGCATGCTGGTTGATGTTGATGCCAATGGTGTCGATGGTCATCGATGGCATTCTCAATCCCAAAATTTGCCCGTCGACATCGATGGTCGAGTCGTTGTCGGCCTGCAGCCTGATCGATTGCAGGGATATTCGGCTTGAAGCGAGTATATCGTTAATGAAATTGTCGTTGCCAGCAGTGAGATAAATGTCGAAATGCGGCAAGGCTTGCTGCAGCGAGTCGGGTGCGAGCCTGTAGTGCGCAATCTCATTGTCGAGCAATGCCGACACGTCGGCAAATTTCGCCCCTATCGAGTCGAGCGCTCCGTATATGCGCACGTTTGCATTCAGGTCGCGATTGGTGAGCGTTGCATCCACAAGGCTATCAGCCGCATCAAATGTTGCCTTCACGCCGGTTATGTTGATTTCGCCGGTTTGCTGCACGAGATCAAGCGACCTCAAGCTCAAATCGGCCTGAATGTTGCCCGTCTTTTGCTCGTATTTCGCGTTGCCAGTGACATAGAGGGCTAAATCTGCCTCTTCGGGCATTACTTCGAGAGCGTGCAAGTCGATGTTGCGGCCATCTATCGTGAAATTCCATGCCAAGGTGTCGCCTACGAGATTGCCCGATGCTTGGATTGACGCATACAGCACCTTGTTGCCGGAATTTGCGCTGATGCTTCCCTGCCCATTGTGCAGCGATACGGTTGCGGCGATGTCTTCTATTGTTTCCTTCTTGTACACCAATTGGTGTATGTTGGCCGTTGCGTCTATGTTGGCCGTTTTGGCAAGCAGGTCGAAGCCGTTGCCCTTGGCTTGCAATGAAGCCGTCACACGGCCTATGCCAAGGCTGCTCATGAAGGCGTTCACCGGGAAATCTATAGTCTTTAGGTCGAGATTGTAGCCCTGTCGCGAGGCCAGGTACTTTGCATCCAGGGCCAAGTTGCCGCCAAGGGCCGTCTTGGCCTGCAAGTTGCCGCTGATGTTGCCGTTGTTCATGGCCAATGCGCCATTGATGGTCATAGGGGGTATGGTGAAGGCGCCTCCGGTGTCGATTGCTTTCATGATGCTCTTCGGATCAATGATGTTGCCCCAAAGCTTCACGTTGCCGTTAGGCCCCTTTGCGCTGAAGGCGTCGCTGATGTAGCCACTGCCCTTGATTTTCACTATTTTGTTGATGGCAACATTCAATTCCTTTATGTCGATGCTGCTCGCCTTGCCGCTGATGTCAACGTCCAGGTCCACTGCTCCGCTGGGAGGCATTCCGGCAGTGTAGGCTTTGGCGAACGGGAACATCAAGTTGATGTCCCTCAGCCCCAGATACCCCGATGCATCGAGACTAAGCGGCAAATTGGGGTCGGTGGCCATGTTGCCTATGCCAAGCGAACCATCTGCATGCAGCTCGGTATCCGACGCGGATACATTGAAATTGCGGAAACTCATGGCCGTTGAGTCCATGGCGAATGTGCCCTTGGCATTGAGAAGCACTCCGCAGCGCTCCTGGCCGCTCAATTTGATAGGCAAGCGCAGCGTGGTGGCCTGATTGTAGAAATTGCTGACAGCAAGGTCGAGTTGCGACACCTGTATATAGCTGAAGTCGAGCCCTGGCTGGGGCTGCCACCCATGCACTGTGTACAGGCCTTCGCTGTCGGTGAAATGTATTGAATCAATCTGTATGGTCCAGGGCCTGGTAGCGGGGGCCAACGTAGTCGGTGGCACCGGATTGTCGGCAATCTGCGCCGAATCACATGCCACAAACGCAGCATTCAGCTCCGAACCAGTGAAGGCAGACAACTTTACGAGCTGCTGCTTCAGGTCGATGAGGCCGCCGGTGAGTTTGCCGCGACCCACGGTGGCTCCCAGCGAGTCGATCGACGGCACCATCTTCATTATGTACGAGAAGTCGTGCAGGTCGATTTCGCCCACCTTGATCTTCAAGGCAGCCGAAGTGTCGGCAGGCGCTGTGTTGGCCGATACGGTGTCGGTGCGACTTGTCATCGACACCATGGCGCCGGCTATCAATCCTTTCTTCAAATCGATGTCCATCGATGACAAGGATACGGCAGCGGGTGCGATGTCCAATGTGTCGGCCGTAATCACCATCATCATCAGCGAGTCGGGATTGCCCATTTGCATTCGTGCATCGCGCAAGGACAGGTGGTCCACATCGACTGCGCCACGCAGCAACGGAGCCAGCGCCACGTCGGCCTGCAACGTAGCGGCGGCAAGCACAGTGTCGCCGTTCTGCACCAGCTGCAATCCGTCAATATTCAGGTTTAGGGGGAATTTGAGCCGGAAATTGTCGAGCTTCGCTTCTACTCCCGGCCGAGAATTTAGCCACGACAAGGCGCTCTCTCTGAGCTTGTTCTGTCCCCATGGGGAATACAGAATCAGCAATACGCTCAGAGCCAAGAGTATTACGGCCATCACAATCCATGCAATGACGCGCAATGTAGATAATGCCCAATGATTTCGTTTCAAAACAAATAGTTGACGTGGTTAATTTCCTTCGTAAATAAGCGTTCACATGCGTCACCCGCTTGATAAAGAAACAAACTTATCACCTCAAATGTTGTGCCTCGGCATTGTTTGTTTTTTGCTATGCCTATTCACAATTCTCATTGAGCAGGCTAATGGCTTTCTCTATCATTGTATCCACGCCCTGGAGCGCCATCACGGGGTCGAGGTCAACCTCGCAGCCTGGCGTGGGGTCGATGCCGAATTCAGTGGTCTGCTTTTGGGCATCAAGCACCGACACTGACGACATGCGTATGCTCCACCCGCACGGCAACTCCATTGTGAGCGGCATTCCGCTGCCGCCGCCGGTGCGCGCACCGCATATTTTCACATTGGGGAAGTATTTCACAAGCGACACAAAATTATTGGCCGCGCTGAAGGTGCTTCGGTTGGTGAGCACCACCACGGGCTTAGTCCAAAGCAAGTGAGGCTCAGCCGCAGGCGTGTAATAGTACTCAAAAGGCTCTGACAATTCATCATGGCCCGGGCCCGTCTTGTTGATCATGTATCCGGCAAGGAACCTGTCGTCGGTGAATCGGCAAGCCAAGTCCTCAGCGTTGGTCAACGCACCGCCGCCATTGTTGCGCACGTCGATGATTATGCCCTTGCACAGGCTGAAATAGCTGAGAATGGCATCGAGGTTGCTGTCGCCAAGGCCCGTCGCGAACGATGGATAACTTATGAACCCTATGTTATCTTCGAGCAGCGCGTACTGCACTACGCCCAGATGCCGGCAGTCAAAGCCCAGGTAGTATTGCTCTACCAGGCGCTCGTCGTAATTTTGCGGATAGTCGCTCCACCAGGCAGTGTAGTAGGATGTTGCAAACCTAGCTGACAAATTCACGTGTCCGTCGCGAAGCTCGGCAAGCATGTCGGAGCACACCTCAAACAGCATCTGGCTTGTCATGCCGTTGTAAATCCTCTTGCCATACAATTCGTGCATCGCATCCCAGTCAACGCCTTTTTCCTTGAAGAAACAATAATGCTGGTCCACTACGGTCCACAATGCGTCGAAGTTGCCTTGCGCGTTGTTGTCCCACTCTTCCACCGTGTGGCAGCCTGTCGCGAACGTCGCAACCAATATTGACAATATATATGTGTATACGTTCTTCATCATGTACATTGGTGTTAGTATGCCGATATTATGCGAGCGTCGGGCAATTTCCGTCCGGGCCGCAGCGACAGCCATTCTGTGCATATGCCCAGCACAAACGAATGCGAGAAATTATTGCTGACGATATTGTTGGCCTTCGATGAAAATATCTGTCCGCGGTAGCCAATGCGAAGCGTCGTAGCGCCGAAATGGAGGTCGGCACTTACGAGGTTGTCAAGGCTGAAGTAATTGCCCCACCATGCACCATGCACCAGGTGGTCGCGATCGCCTAAGTAGATTTGATAATACAATTGGGCGTATTCCGGTGCGAAGAACACTCCTGTCACGGGTAATGTGGCCTGGTAGCGGAATGTAACCGGCACACGCCACACGCTACGGCTATAGGCCGCGTAGCCCACGGCATCCACTGTGAAAGCAGCCTTGGCTGACGCCGGATTATTGCCGTTGCGCGGACTGTAGAGCGCCCCTGCATTAAGCGAAACGCCGGGCCCCAAGCCCGCCGTGATGCCATAAGGCAGCCGCCAGCGGTGCATCATGCGCCATGAGCCGCTAATCGCCAAATTGTACATCTTGCCATTGCGCGCCGGATTTTGCGTGACATCTCCGTCGAGCCCTATCACAAGCTGCATGATCCAGCGGTCGGGCTTGAAGCGCATTGCCTGCGTGCGCTCATATTCAAAGCCGGCATGCCAGCCGTCGTAGTGCAGGGGGGTAAGATAGGTGTCAGACAAATGTCCTGTGCCTCCTTGCAGCATATACGCTGAATACACCGGGCGCAAAGGCCGCAGCGTGGTGTCCTGGGCATGCATCGAGGCTCCGCAGGCAAGAATTGCCAACGCAAACATAGCGCGCAATGTTCCGTACAGCCTGCTCATCAGAATAGTTTTTGCTGTCCGTTGATTTCATCTCGCACGTCCTGGTCGCTGCGGTCGGGCTCAAGCACCTTGCCGGTAACCTCTGCCTCGCCGTCTTCGTGTTGCGATTCGGCATGAACAGGCTCTTCCACCGGCCTGGGCTCTATCTCCTCAACCGATGCTATTCCCAAGGTGGTAAGCCGCTTGCCCCTTGCCTTCACCGACTTCACGCCTATATACGTCTCAGCGTCTACAATCAGAGGGTCCCTGAAGTCGTCGGGAGCTGCATATGTCACCTTGAAGCGAGCGCCGGGGGTGTCGGTGAGCAGTATGAGCGAAGATTTGGCGTTGTCGCCCAGGTAGCGCTGGGGGCGCGATGTCGGCTCGAACGTGAATCGCTTGATGTAGGGATAGCCTTGGTCGGCATCGTTGAGGATCGCTGTCCACACATGATGCGGACGCAGCTTCTCTATCAGCATCACGCGATTTGGGGGAAAATGGTTCTGCGCATCGTAGGTGGTGGTGTAGTATTCGCCGTTGTTGAGCACCACCAGCACTTTGTCGTCGCCCTGGAATTCGCCGAGCAAGCGGCCCTGGCCGTTGTAGTTGAGGCGCTCCACGTCGGGGTCGTACCACACCTCGCGGCCGCCGAGAGTGGATGTGCCGCGCTCTTTGAGCGAAAATCTGTTCACTTCGTGCTTGGTAACGAGGTTGCCCATGGCCTGACGGCCCTTTATGGCCAAGTTGGCGAAGTTCACGTCGAGCTGCAGCTTCTGCGTCTTGCCTTTGGGCTGCAATGTCACCTTCACCACCTCGGCCTCGCCGTTGGGGTTGGCTGAGAACCAGCACACCTTCGAGCCCGGCTCGCCTTGCGTCATGTCGTAGTCCTTGTCGCGTGTGATGCCGGTGATGGCGAAGCGTTTCATGTAGTATGGGCCTTGCTTGCCGTTGCGGTAAATGAGGTTGTAGATGGTGCGGGTGTCGTTGCGTTTGAACACGTTGACGTATAGTACGTTCTTGCCCACGAAAAGCTTTTCCTGCACCTTCACCACCTTGTATTTTCCATCGCGGTACATGATGATGATGTCGTCCATCATCGAGCAGTTGGCCACGAATTCGTCTTTCTTAAGCGCTGTGCCCACGAAGCCTTCCTCTCGGTTGATGTAAAGCTTCTCGTTGGCCTCGGCCACAGTAGCGGCTTCAATGCTGTCGAATCCGCGCACCACTGTGTGTCGCGGATAGTTCTCGCCGTATTTGTCCTTAAGCGATTGATACCAGTCGACGGTATATTGCACCAGGTGCTCGAGCTTGTCGCGTGTGGCAGCAATCTGCTCCTTCGTCTTTATTATATAATTTTCGGCGTCGTCGGCATTAAACTTGAGTATGCGCTTCATCTTGATTTCGAGCAAGCGCAATATGTCGTCGCGCGTCACCTCGCGCACAAGTTTTTTCTTGATTGGCTCAAGGCGCTGGTCGATGTGCGCCACTGCAGCGTCGATGCTCTCAGCTGTTTCGTAAGCCTTGTCTTTGTATATGCGCTTCTCAATGAAGTATTTTTCAAGCGAGGCGGTGAGCAATTGCTCAGAAAGCTCGTCAATTTGTATTTGCAGCTCACTCCGCAATATTTCCTTGGTGGTGTCCACGCTATGGCGCAGCACGTCGCTCACGCCAAGGAACACCGGCTTTTCGCCGTCAATGACGCAGCAGTTGGGCGATATCGACACCTCGCATGAGGTGAATGCGTAGAGAGCGTCGATGGTTTTGTCCGACGACGTGCCCGGCTGCAGGTTCACCACTACACGTGCATGCTCCGCTGTCTGGTCCACGGCGCTGCGTATCTTAATCTTGCCCTTTTCTTGGGCTTTGAGTATCGACTCTATTAGCGTTGGCGTAGTCTGGCCGAAGGGTATTTCGGTGACGGCAAGCGTGCGGCTGTCGATTTTCTCTATCTTGGCGCGCACCTTCACCGCGCCGCCTCGCCGTCCGTCGTTGTAGCGCGACACGTCGATGAATGCGCCTGTCACAAAGTCGGGCAGCAACGTGAATTCCTCGCCATGCAGATAACTGATGGCGGCATCGAGTATTTCGTTGAAGTTGTGCGGCAAAATCTTCGATGATAGGCCCACTGCTATGCCCTCGGCGCCCTGCGCAAGCAATAGCGGGAATTTCGACGGCAACGTCACCGGCTCTTTCTGACGTCCGTCGTACGAAGGCGTCCACTGCGTCACCTTGGGATTGAACAGCACGTCGAGCGCGAAGTGCGACAGCTTCGCCTCGATGTAGCGGCCGGCAGCCGCCGACGCGCCTGTGAGCACGTTGCCCCAGTTGCCCTGGGTGGTCACCAGCAGGTCCTTCTGTCCCAACTGCACGAGCGCGTCGTTGATCGAAGCGTCGCCATGAGGGTGGAATTGCATGGTGTGCCCCACTATGTTGGCCACCTTGTTGAATCGTCCGTCGTCGAGCATCTTCATCGAGTGAAGTATGCGCCGCTGCACGGGCTTCAGCCCGTCTTCGATGTTGGGCACGGCACGCTCGAGTATCACATACGATGCATACTCAAGAAACCAACTTTGGTACATTCCGCGCAACTGGTTGCGCACAGCGTCAAGGTTGTCAGTGTAGGGCAGGAACTTATTGCCGGGCAATTTGTTGCTGTCTGAGTCCTCTGCGTTTTCAGGCAAGAGATTGTCGTTTTCTTCGCTCATGGATTGGCACGTCGCATCCACAGCGCGCTCTGCGCCAAGGATGCCAATTATTTCTGTTAGCTAACTATTTTATCGATATGCAAAGATAGCAATTTTATCCTAAATGCCAAAATTCTCGTCCCAAATGAAATTTTCCCCTTTTGAAAGTGATTATTTCCGGAAAATATCACTTTTTAAAGGGAAAATCACTATCTTTGCGATATCAAAAAAATATACGCTTATGATTGATGTTGCTCTTATTAATTACATGAACGACGAACTGGCCGCTACACCAAAGAAAATGCAGCGTTACATGGCCAAGGAAATAGCATGGGACGACCGTATGATTGGATTGGTGGGGCCAAGGGGCATAGGCAAATCCACCTTGGTAAAGCAGCAAATTATCACAGATCATTCAGCTGAATACCAGCAGTTATATGTTTCGGCCGACCACACATATTTCTCCATGCATTCACTTCTCGACGTGGCAAGGGAGTTCGTAATGGAAGGTGGGCGACGCCTCGTAATTGATGAAATACATAAATATAAGGGATGGTCCAACGAACTGAAGCAAATATATGACCAATACAAAGATTTAAAAGTCATATTCACAGGAAGTTCCATTTTGCACATTCGCAAGGGCGGAGCCGACCTGAGCCGACGCGCACTCATATTTGAGATGCAGGGACTGTCTTTTAGGGAATATCTCAATTTGTTTGAAGATATAAAGATTCCTGTCATGTCTATTGATGAGATTAATAACAATAGAATCACGCCGATTCCCGACTTCCATCCACTGCCCCACTTTAGAAAATATTTGGAATCGGGCTATTATCCATTCTGCGACCTACCCAGATTCGACATGCGCATGCAGCAAATACTTTCCGAAACCATAGAAGTGGACATACCCACTCATGTCAACATGACACCAGCCACGGCAAGGAAACTAAAGCGTATGGCAATGATCATTGCCAACAATGCTCCATACAAGCCCAACATGCTCAATCTAAGTGTTGAATTGGGAATTAGCAAGAACGATATTCCCACCTACCTCGTTTATCTTGAGAAAACCGGCATCCTCGGACTTCTGAAGGATTCGACAGGAGGGATGCGCGGACTCGGAAAACTCGAAAAGGTTTTCTTGGACAACCCAAGTCTGATGACAAGTATTTCCAACGGTACGCCCAACATAGGGAATCTCAGAGAAACATTCTTTTACAACCAAATGCGTGTAAGGAACGATGTAGTTTCTTCAAAGATTTCCGATTTTGAAATTAATGGAGTAACCTACGAAGTGGGCGGAGCCGGCAAGGGCGGAAAACAGTTAGATAAAGCGGAAAGAGGAATTATCGTGCGTGACGACATAGAATATGGCCACGGCAACGTAGTGCCGCTATGGCTGTTCGGATTGAATTACTAATACGACAATTATCATGTCAGGATACTGTGATGCGGAAGGCGAAATCGCGTAGCGAGGGCGTGAGGCAAAATGCGCCGCGCACGAATTTGCCGCACTCAATCACGGCATCCGACACTGGAGCGTCGCGTAAAGGCAACACCTCGAATCGGCCTTGCGAACCTTCAGCGAGATAACGGTCGGCTATCACATTGGCCACGTGCCCCATAGTGCATCGCAGATTCACCTCCACCACGGGGTCGAGCGCACCGTCGGCGCAAGCAAGCATGTCCACGCCCAATATACCCTCGTAATAAGGCGCAATCCTCTCCTCTATAAGCACCCGCAATGCCTCTGTGGCCCGACAAAGCACTGCCGGGTCGGTGTATTGTGCCACAATAGCCAAGCGGCGCGTCTCGCTTGCAAGCATATTGCCGGAGTATCGGTTATGCTCATCGGTAGTGAAAACCGACGTGCCAAGGCAGCGACACTGCCCATTCTCGCATTCGTATATCTTGGCGAAATCAATCGCCTTGTCATGCTCCGGCTCCACCATCACGCTGCCTTGCAGCCGCAATGCATCCTCAGCCACCTTCATAGCCTCGGCCATGCCGCGGCTGGTGCCAACCACGCCGCGTCCGCTGCTGCTCCATGGCATCTTCACCACGACAGCCCCCCACTGCCTCATCAATCGGCCCACCTCATCAAGGCTGCCAACCTCCACTGCCGGGCGAGTGAACAGAGCATCAGGCATCGCCTCCTGCAGAGCCGAAGCAAGCTGGGCAGCTACGCGGCGATGCGACAGCATGCGCAGATTGTCAATATACGCCCGCGATGGCAAGAACGCCTCTGGGCAACCATCATGAATGAAGTCGTTGCGTACGGCTGCCGACCATCCCCATGGCGAAATACGCAAATCCTCTCTGTATGCATGGTCGAATATCCTTGCCCTTATGTCAAAAGAGTCGATTAACTTATGATACCACTCGCGGTTGACTCCGGCGTTCCACACCATATCGCCCGCATTGCCAATCCACAGTGGCAGCAACTGCCCCGCAGTGCGCAAGCGCATGGCTGCCCGTGGCGGCGTGTAATTCTCCAGGCCGCGAGCCAATGCTACATCGTTGTCAGGGTTGAAGTAATAGAGGCGAGGCATATGCACATCAATACCACACTACGCCATTGCTCGTAGATGAGCGCTTGTCGTATTTGAAGTCGGACAGCAGCGACGACTTCACAGCAATATGGAAGTTGTAGCTTTTGTATGGGCCTACAGGCACAAACGAGCCGGTCATGGTGAAGCAGTGCAAGTCGCGTGATATATTGCAGTTCATGTACGCGATCTTGTGCGTGTCGAAGTTGTAGCTGGCCGAGAACGAGAAATTCCATCCCTTCGTGGGCCTTATGTTGCCAGAAAAACTGAGGTTCTGGGTGATTTTCGTGTCGTACTCGAGTTTTTCCTTATTGAACGAGCCGTATCCGAGGTTCACGGAATAGTTCACCGACAAGTTCCACGGGCATTCCCATTTCAAGTATCCGTCATTGCCGAGCTCATCTTCTTTTTCCTCATTTCTCTGCTGATTGCGCCGGCTGCCTACATCGGCCCCGCTCCAATCCTCGTCGGGCTGTCTGTTCTTGTCCTGGTTTTTGTCCTTGTCCTTGTCTTTGTCCTTGTCGCCCTTGCCAAAGAGCTTTTTGAACGTATCGTTGTTGAACGTATATGAGAACGACGTGCCCGTGGAGCGCAAGCGTCCGTAGCCTTTGCCCTGCGATATGCGCAGCTTGTTGACGCGCACCGGGTTGCCGTAGCTGTTGAGGGCGTAGGTGTATACATCCCACGTGGCGCTAAGGTTGAGGTTGAATCCCTTGGTGAGTCGCAACAGCATCGATGTGCTCAGGTCGGAGAGCCTCAGCGAGTCGGCAGCGAAGTTGTAGCTCTGCGACAACGTGAGGTTTTCAATCAGCGACACCTTCTTCTCGCCTATTGAGTCGTTGTCGGTCTTCACCTTCATCTCAAGGTTGTTGGCCAGCGACACGCTCACCGATCCCGTCTTGCCCGTGCCCGGCACGCCATATAGCGTATTGGGGAACATAGAGTATTTGTATGGGGCTACGGTGCCGTCGCTTTGCGGCCGCATGTACGAGCCGTAATAGCCAAAGAAGGGCGAACTGAAGTCGGGTGAAGCAGAGAACGAGACCGTAGGCGTAATCACGTGGCGTATCATCTTCACCTTATCGCCCAGGAACGGCAGCGGCTTGAAGAATCCGTATATCTTTGTGTCCATCGACAGGGCCGCAGTGAAGTCCCACACATTATAGAAACTATATGTGGTGTCGGCCACCTCCACGCCGCGCTCCTCGTCCCACGAGCGGCGCACCTTGGTGGTGTACATGCGGTCAGTGAGATTGATTTGCGGAGTGATGTTGATGTATTTGAATACATTGAACGTGGCAGAGATGGGTATGCTGTGCTTCATGCCGTTGCGCCAATCTTTGATGAGCGATTTCTTGAAGAATTCGTCCTGCTTGGCAGTGAGCGAGTTCTGCAGCTGGCCTGAATAAGAAAGTTTTATTTTCTCATACCACTTCTCGTCGCCCATCGCCTTTTTGCGCTTGAAGGGGTAGGTTTGGCTCATCGTCACCGTCACATTGGGGAATGATATCGCCAGCGTGGAGTCCTGGGTGCGCTGCGACAGGCTCATCGTTGTGGATAGCGACCATTTCGACTGCGGGAAACGATAAGTCATGTTCACGGTGCTGCTCTTGGTGTTCTCGGTGAACGCACTTGAGTAGTATGAGCCGAGGTTGTTGCGCGTATAGCCGCTGGTGGTGAAGTTGACGCTCGCCGACAGCGACATATTGGGATTGACTTTGCTGTCCTGTGTATGGCTCCACAGCACCTGGAAGTTGGTTTGTTTCGAATAGTCGGCCTGGCCCTTCTCGCCGTATATCGACTTCAGGTAGCTCACGTTGAAGCTTCCGCTATATTTGTATCGCTTCACATAGTTCGACTGTGCGCGTATTCCCCACGAACCCTTTGTGTAAATTTCGCCGGTAAGCGCCAAGTCGGCGTTGTCGCTGAGGGCAAAGTAGTAGCCGCCGTCACTCAGATAGAAGCCGCGCTGGTAGTCCTCGCCGAATGTAGGCACAATCACGCCCGACGAATAGCTGTCGGTGAAGGGAAAGAAACCGAATGGCACAGCCAAAGGCAGCGGCAAGCCTGCAAGCACCATGTAGGCCGGGCCCACCACCACGTTCTTGCCGGGGCGCACCTTTGCCTTGGTGAGCTGAAAGTAGAAGTGGGGGCAGTCGTGGTCGTCGCACGTGGTGTAGCGTCCGCTCTGCATATAGTAGTCATCGCCCTCTGCCTTCTTGGTCTGGCCGCCAGTGAGGTAACCTTCGCCCTGCTGGGTTACTACGTTGGTGATGAAGCCTTTCTTGGTCTTGAAATTGTACTCCATGGTCTGGGCCTCGTAGTTGCTTCCGCTCTCGGTGAAGATGGGCTTGCCGATGATGTTGCCCACCGAGTCAGTGGTGCCCACGGCGTATACGTTGTTGCGATGCAAGTCCATCTCAATGTTGTCGGCATCGAGCTTGATGTCGCCGTATTCCACATTGCTCGAGCCGTACATCATGGCAGAGTCGCGGCGAAGGATAATCAGCGAGTCCTTGCTCGAGAACACCACTTGCGCGTCGAGGTCAACCTTCTCTTTGCGTATGCGCGAAGGGCCGGTGGGCACTGAGCCGCGCTCGCGCTGCATGCGCTGCGCTCTTAGCATCGAATCGAGGCGCGGGTTGGCAGGGCGGCGCAGAGTGTCGGGGAGTGGCAGCAGTGTGTCAGCGGCAGCCAATGCCGAGTCGGCGATAGCCTGCAGGGTGTCGGCTACAGCCCGCGCGCTGTCGACAGGCGCCAAATCCGGCACCTGCTGCTGTGGACGCGCAATGGAAGTGGCAGTCACCATGAACGCAGTCATAACGACTGCTATATATAATAGTAATTGTCTCAAAATTTTGGGTTAGCAGCTGTGTTAAGGCCGTAATGAACCACAAAATTACAAAAAAATCCTCTACTGTGAACATTTCTACCGATTTTTCAATTCATCTTAACATAAAAATGTAAATTTGCATATCAAAAAAGAAACCATCATGCGCAACAAGCAACCTATCATCTGGATCGGAGCACTCGTAATAGGTGCCGGAATCGGCTTGCTCAACATCGCTGCAGTCAACGAAATAATGTCGGTGATTGCCAAGATTTTCACGCGGCTTTTCCAGTTTCTGGCCATCCCAACCATCGCCGTAGCAGTAATCGCCACCATGATGAAGCTCAATGAAGACAAGAGCATGGGGCGCATGTTCCGCAAGACTGTGCAGTATACGCTGCTCACCACCTTCCTTGCATCTATTGTGGGCGTGGCTATATATTATATTGTGGCGCCGGGCAATCTTTCGGCCGAATTCCTCAACAATGGCGACTCCTCGCAAGCGCAGCTGAGCCTGTCGTCAGGCTCCTACCTCGACCATCTCCTCGAAGCGGTGCCCGACAACATACTCCGGCCTGTGCTTTCGGGCAATGTGCTCGGCGTGCTTATCATTGCCTTCGCTGTGGGCATTGCCATAGCGCTTCTTCCCGACAGCGACCGCAAGACCACAATCAAGAATATCGTGCTTGGCGGCCAAGACATACTTTTCTCGCTTATCCGCTGGCTCATCACCGTGCTGCCCATCGGCATCCTTGCCTTTGCGGCCCAGCTGGCTACACAAGTGAGCGGAGGCGCAATCATGGCTTCGCTCGGCAAATACACAATAGTGATACTTGGAGCGAATCTGCTGCAGATGTTCGTAATTTTGCCTACATTTCTCGGTGTGCACCGCATCAGCCCCTTCAAGGCAATGGGACGCATGAGCCCGGCGCTCATCACTGCATTTTTCACCAAGAGCTCGGCTGCCACGCTGCCGCTCACCATATCCACGGCTGAGACGCGTGCCGGCGTTTCGCAACGCGTTGCGCGCTTCGTGCTGCCGATATGCACCACGCTCAACATGAACGGCTGCGCCGCCTTCATCGCTGTCACATCCATATTCGTCATGCAGAATGCCGGCATGACGCTCACGCTGCCTCAAATAGCCTTGTGGGTGCTCATCTCAGTGATTGCCGCCATCGGCAACGCAGGCGTGCCCATGGGCTGCTACTTCCTCACGGTGTCGCTCATATCAGACGTGGAGGGTGCTATGGCTATAATGGGCGTGATTCTGCCCATATACACCATCATCGACATGGTGGAGACATGCGAGAACGTGTGGTCGGACTCGTGCGTGGCTATGGCCACCAACAAGGTGCTCGGCGGCGATTCCGACATATTGTGACATTTGTGGCAAATGTGTCAAAATTTGTCATTTTCATCAAATGTTACATTCTTTGTTGCAGTTTTGTAATTCATATATTATTGTTAATCAATATATTAAGTGATTTTGCTTAAATAATTTTTTATGTTTAACGTTTGTTTGCATATTAAAATTCACATTCCAGAATTTTTGGCGTTAACTTTGTGATGTCGAAAGACAAAAACAAACGATTTCATACTATTAACACGAGATTGACCACCTAATTCTAGTTTCTTTCTCATAAAAAACTAAGAGCTATGACCAATGCCAAATTCCAAGCCAGCCTGATGGACCTCCAGAACAATCTTCTCAACTTCGCCTTCATGCTCACATCAAATCGCGACGACGCATACGATTTGCTGCAAGATACCACACTTAAAGCGCTCAACAATCAAGATAAATTCACCGACAACACCAATTTCAAGGGCTGGGTGTTCACGATCATGCGCAATCTCTTCATCAACAACTACCGCAGGGCGAGCCGGGCGGCAACAGTTGTCGACACTACAGAGAACCTTTACCACCTCAACCTCTCGCAGGATTCTGGCATTACGGCTCCCGAAGGCTCTTTCACTGCCAACGAAATCACCGACGCCATCAACAATTTCTCAGAAGAATACAGGGCGCCCTTCTCGATGCACGTTGCCGGATACAAGTACACCGAGATTGCTGAGAAGATGAAACTTCCGCTCGGCACGGTGAAAAGCCGCATCTTCCTCGCCCGCAAAAAGCTCCAAGAGCGTTTCACCGACTATCGTTAATCGACATACTATACTCACCCTACAAGTACCACGCAGGCCAGCCTCGCAGGGCATTTTTGTTACCTTTTTTTCCAACGATTTTGATTTTTCATCTTTTAAATTTTATTTTTCCGAAAATATATCACTAATTTTGCGTAATTTTGTTAAGGATGCGTCCATTCAAAGGGTTGTAATTACTCAAAATAATAATTTAAGCACTTATCATTTATTTTAAGCACTTATCATTTATTTTAATCATTGCGTTTTAATACTGAATTAGAACCAACAAATAAACCACCATTATTTACATTTACCTCTATGAATAAAATTTTAAAGAAACTTGCTTGCTGTGGCTTACTATTGCTCCTCGCTCAAATAGCGCCCGCAAATGCTCAGAATGTCCAACTCGTCGACAAGTACCAGGCCGGCAGCCAGTACCTGGCCTACCCGCGCCCGGCCTATGGCATCCCCGAGCTTACTCCTGCTCCCGAAGGCTATGCGCCTTTCCACATCGAACACTACGGACGCCACGGCAGCCGCTGGCTGCTCGACGACAAGGACTATGCTCGTCCCGTAGCCTATCTTGACTCAGCCGACCAGCAAGGCGCCCTTACCCCGCGTGGCAAAGAGCTCCTGGCCCAACTCAAGAAAATACATCAGGACTCGAAGAACCGCCTGGGCGAGCTCACCCCGCTCGGTCACCGACAGCACCGCGACATCGCGCGCCGCATGACCCAGAATTTCCCCGAAATCTTCAAGTCGGGCACATACGTCGATGCGAAGTCGACCGTGGTGATACGCTGCATCCTGTCCATGGCAAATGAAATCGCCGAAATAGAGGCCCTCGTGCCCGGCATCATTACCAAATGCGACGCCTCGCGCACTACGCAAAAGATCCTTGCCCCCAACAGCACCGACTCCGTGGCACGTCAGTTGCAGAAGGACAACTATCACCACTCCGATGAGTTCGCCGAGAATCACTCTGACCACTCTGCTTTCATGAGCAAGGTGTTCACCGACCCTAACTTCCTCGACAAGGAGAATGGCAAAAAATTCTTCGAAAAAGTATTCGACATCACCGTTAATGCTCAAAGCCACGACGACCAGCCCGACCTCTATGACCTGTTCACGCCGGAAGAGCTGCACAACGAATGGCTCAACAACAACGCTTGGTGGTACATCTACGCCGGCAACACCGGAATCACCAACAACCGTGTGCCCTTCATGCAGAAGCCTCTGCTGAGCAACATCATCGAAAGCGCCGACACAGCCATGACCTCGCCCAACATCAGCGCCAACCTGCGCTTCGGGCATGAGTCGATCGTACTGCCGCTCACCGTGCTCCTCGAGGCAAACGGAAAGGCCTTCGACACCGACAACCTCGAAGACCTCGAGGCAAACTGGCGCAACTACGAGGTATTCCCAATGGGCAGCAATTTACAAATGATTTTCTATCGCCCCGTGGAATCGAACAGCCCCAATGCCGACGACGTGCTGGTGAAACTGCTTCTCAACGAAGCCGAAGCTACCCTCCCCGGCACTCCGGTTTCCGGTCCCTACTATCGTTGGACAGATTTACGCAAATACTATCTTGACAAACTCGCCTCTGTGAATTAATAGCTGGTAGCCAACTTGCTATCATTCATCTCTTTTCAATCATCATCAATTCTTCCAACCAACACAACCGATGTTATGAACAAAACAGCCATTGCAGTTTTGACACTTGCTTTCTTGTCAGCAAACTGCCACCTTGTTTCTGCGTCAGAATCATCCAGCCCCGCAGCTCAGGCTAACGTCCAAACAGCTACATGCACCGGCTTGGTGCTGGACGAGAATGGCGAGCCATTGATTGGCGCAGCCATCCATGCCGAAGGTTCGGCACTGGGCGTCTCCACTGACGTAGACGGCAAATTCTCTCTCCCAAATACCGCTATCGGTACGAAAATCGTTGTATCCTTCGTGGGATACAAGCCAATGACAGTAACATTCCAAGGCAAACCCCTCACAATCACGATGGACAACTCGTCGAACCTTCTCGACGAAGTGGTGGTGGTAGCCTACGGCACACAGAAGAAATCGTCAATCACAGGCGCTATCTCGCAGGTCGACGCTAAGGCAATCGAGTCGCGCCCCGTATCGTCGGTGACGTCGGCCCTCGAGGGTGCAGCATCCGGTATCACAGTCACCGGCTCATACGGACAGCCCGGTTCTGAGCCCACAATCCGCATTCGCGGCATCGGCACCGTCAACGGCTCATCATCGCCCCTCTACGTGGTGGACGGCGTGCCTTACGGCGGCAACATCACCGACCTTTCGCCCGACGAAATCGAGAGCATGTCAGTGCTCAAGGATGCGGCTTCGTGCGCGCTCTACGGCAACCGCGCTTCCAACGGCGTTATCCTCATCACCACTAAGAAATCCACCGAGAAGAAGCCTACTTTCACATTCAAAACCAACCAGGGCTGGTACAAGCGCGCTATTCCCGAATACGACCGCGTAGGCCTCGCCGACTTCATGGAAATTGAATACAAGGAGCGCTACAACAGCTACGTCACCGCCGGCAACGACCCCTCAGGCGCGCACGACTACGTAGTGAGCACCATCATTAGCAACCGCTTCATCTCCAACCCATTCGGCGTTTCAGGCGACCAGCTTTACACCTCCGACGGCAAATTCACCGGCGTGCCGATGTTCTCGCAAGTGGCTGAGGACACTGACTGGATGGACCAGTCGATCCGCACCGGATACCGCCAGGAATACATGTTCAGCGGCGCAGGCGGCAGCGACAATAGCGACTACTACTTCGCTGTCAACTACCTCGACGAGAACGGCTATATGGAAAATTCAGGCTTCGACCGCCTCAATGGCCGCGCCGTGGTGAACATCACCCCGCGCCAATGGTTCAAGACTGGCCTCTCGCTGCAAGGATCGCACCAGAAACAGCGCAACACCGAAGCCGACACCGACGGCGACTCATCTACCACCGTCACCAACCCGTTCTACGCAGCTCGCGTGATGGCTCCCATCTATCCCGTGCACCTGCACGACGCCAGCGGCAACTACATCCTCGTTGACGGCCAAAAGCAGTACGACCCCGGCTTCTACAATGAGCTGCAGGCCGACGGCACATACCTCGAAGTGAGCACACGCGACCAACTGTCGAACAGCCACCCCATATGGGAAAACGAGCTCAATCTCGACCGCACCATCCGCAACACCATCAACGGCACTGCTTACGCTGACTTCCTGCTGCCCCAAGGCTTCACTTTCTCGCTCAAAGGCAACATCAACACCGTCAACACGGAGAAGACAAAATACCGCAACCCGCAAGTTGGCTCTGGCGCAAAGGGCATGAACGGCTCGATGTCGAAGACCATATATAACCGCAAGTTCTGGACATTCCAGCAGCAACTGCGTTGGAACAAAACATTCGACAACAAATACTCGGTGAACGTGCTCCTCGGCCACGAGAACTATGCAATGCACCGCGACTACACCTACAATTCGAAGTCGGACGTTAAGATTGAAGGCATCGTAGCTCTGTCCAACTTCAACACCCTCTCGTCAATGACCGGCTACCGCACAAGCTACCGCACCGAATCGTACCTCGGCCGCGTGCAATTCAACATCGACGAGCGCTACAACATCGAAGGCTCGTTCCGCCGCGACGGTTCTTCGCGCTTCGCAAAGAACCAGCGTTGGGGTAACTTCGGATCAGTCGGCGCTAACTGGGTGTTCTCTAACGAGTCATTCATGAAG
This sequence comes from uncultured Bacteroides sp., assembly GCA_964582335.1. Classification (GTDB taxonomy): domain Bacteria; phylum Bacteroidota; class Bacteroidia; order Bacteroidales; family Muribaculaceae; genus CAG-873. Next base: position 58,375 of record CAZORI010000003.1, on the reverse strand, counting down.
GATAACACTTGGCTCAACTTCGGTAAGCTGCGCGTGAACTGGGGTCAGGTAGGTAACGACGCAGGCTCTGACTACTACGCATACTACGACCTCTACGAATCGGACATCAACGACGGCAACGCCGCCTACTACATCAACCAAATCGGTGCCAGCGACTTGCACTGGGAAACAGGCGAATCGTGGGGCGTTGGCCTGGAGACTCGCCTCTTCAACCGCTGGAACTTCGGCATCGAATATTACGACAAGCGCAACAAAGACCTGATTTTCGACGTGTACAACCCCATCTCGTCGGGTGGCACAAGCTTCGACTCGGCTGAGAGCACAATCACCCGCAACCTCGGCACCATGTCGAACACCGGCATCGAAATCAACACCGACATCGATATCTTCAGCAACAAAGACTGGACATTCAACCTCGCTGCCAACCTCACCACTCTTAAGAACAAGATCGTGAAACTGCCCGAGCAAAACAAGGACGGTATCGTGAGCGGAAGCTACAAGATTGTTGAAGGCAAGAGCCGCTACGAATGGTACATGTACCACTGGGCCGGCGTCGACATGATGGACGGCAACTCGCTCTACGACGTTGACCTGGAGACCTACCACATCGTAGCAGCCGACGGCACTGTCATCGGTGGCACCTATGAGGATGGAGAGCTCACCTCAACAGAGATTCCCGCGTCGGACTACAAGGAAATCAACGGAAATTACTACGTGAACAACACCACCTACGCAAAACGCGACTTCCGCGGCTCGACACTGCCTAAGGTTTACGGTAGCTTCACCCCAACCATCCGCTGGAAAGACCTCACATTGTCGTCGCTGTTCACCTACAGTTTTGGTGGCAAGATCATCGACTACGCTTACTACGGCCTTATGGGCACAAGCAGCTCCAGCCCGAGAGCATACCACGTGGACATGCTCAACTCATGGGACGGCGTGCCTGCAGGCATGACCGAAACATCGCCCGACCGCATCAACAGCAACATCAATCCCCGCATCGACTCAGGCAACACATACAACAACGCAACTTCGGACCGTCGCCTGATTTCACGCAACTACTTCTGCTGGAAGAACCTCAACGTAGCATACCACATTCCCAAAAACATCGTAAGGGCTCTTGACCTCACAAACCTTCAGGTTGGCTTCTCGGCTGAGAATCTGATCATCCACACAAAGCGCAAAGGCATGAACGCTCAGCAAAGCCTCAGCGGCGGCGTGTACAACTCGATGCCACCGGCACAAGTATATACATTCAACTTGACTCTCACCTTATAAACCAGCCAATAACATTGATATGAAAACAAAATACATATTGACGCTTGGGGCCACCGCTCTATTGGCCACTTCCTGCTCCAACGACTACCTGGACTTGGCACCGGAGGATCAATTGGCGACATCTTCGATATTCATGAACACGGAAACAGTGGAAGGTGCAGTCAACGGCCTTGCCAAAATCATGAGTACCACCTACTCGTCGAGTGGATTCGGCCGCCAAGGCTACAACGGCGAAGCCACAATCTCTCTGTGGTATGGCTCATTCATGGGCAAAGACGCTCAATACTCCAATGCCACGTCGTACACCGACATAGTGAACCTGACAGCCTTCACCAACGTAAGCACCGGAGCCACGGTATATCCCTGGTACTACTACTTCACGCTAATCTCCAACGCCAACGCAATCATAGTGAATGTTGACGCAGCCGATGGCACAGACAGCGAGAAGCAGTTCTTCAAGGCTCAGGCCCTCACCTACCGCGCTTACGGCTACCTGCAGCTGCTTTCAATCTACTCTCGCCGCTGGAGCGACTCGCGCAACGGCGCATCGCGCGGTGTGCCTCTGCGCCTCACCGACTCGCGCGACGACATGCCTTGCGTATCGCAGGGCGAAGTTTACGCTCAAATCTATGCCGACCTCGACGAGGCTCTGTCGCTCTACTCGCAGAGCAGCGAAAAGCGCAGCGGCACCGTACTGGTGGATGCTTCCGTCGCTCATGGCATCTATGCTCGCGCAGCCCTCAACAAGGAAGACTGGTCCACCGCAGCCACACATGCTGCCGCAGCTCGCCAGGGCTACAGCCTGATGGCCGCTGACGACTACTGCGACGGCTTCAACACTCCCAACAGCGAGTGGATGTGGAACACCCACACCGACTCGACCGAGAACCTTGGCGTATATGGCTTCTTCGCCTACATCGGCGCAAACACTGGTTCGTCGAAGGGCTACAAGAACATCGCGACTATCAGCAAAGAACTTGTCGAGCAAATTCCTGCCGACGACGCTCGCCTCTGGGTGTACATGATTCCTGAGGAAGGTGAAAGCGGATGGAGCACAAGCGACTCAGGCCGTGCCACCAAGGGTGACTTCTATGAGCGCGTCAAGGAAGAATACAGTGATAAAATCGATACGAAGAGCACCTACATCTACGCTTACATGTCGGTGAAATACCAGAAGATCGCCGACCGCTCGATTGGCGACGTTTGCCTTATGCGCGCTGCCGAGATGATCTACGCCGAGGCTGAGGCTCGCTACATGATGGGCGGACAGGAATCGCAAGTGCGCGCCCTGCTCGAAGAGGCTGTTGCTCCCTACCAGGACAACTACACCTGCAACCTCTCTGGCGAGGCTCTGCTCAACGAGGTGAAGCTCTACAAGCGCTTCGACCTCTGGGCTGAGGGTCGCGGTTGGTTCGACCAAAAGCGCTGGGGCGAAGACAACATCCGCCTTAGCTGGAGCGATGGCGGCAACTGGCATCCTACATTCTCCGGAACGGGCAGCGACGGCGGCACATACACCCGCGACGAGAAGAACCACTGGTGCATGGTTATCCCTCGCAAGGAAACCGACTACAGCACACTCAACACCCAGGCTGTTGAGCCCGACAACTGGACAGCATCATCGGCTGAATAAATATTCTCATAAATACTTTAATTAAAAAGGAGTGTTCTGTGACAGGACACTCCTTTTTTTACAATAATTGCACATAGCGAGAACCATTGATGCTAAAACTTTGTTGACATAAGTAAACCGCATAACTTAAAAAAAATTGTTTTCACATCAATTCAAAATTCAACATGGACAAATCGATAAAAGGCACCCAGACAGAGAAGAATCTGCTGGCCGCATTCGCAGGCGAGAGCCAAGCTCGCTCACGCTACACTTTGTTTTCGCGCAAGGCTGAGGAAGAAGGATACCACCAGATAGCGCAAGTGTTCAAAGAAACTGCTGAGAACGAGCTCGAGCACGCCAAGCTTTTCTTCAATCTCCTTGAGGGAGGCACAGTGACCATCACAGCCGGATACCCCGCAGGCGTTGTAGGCGACACCAAGACGAATCTCGCTGAGGCAGCCGCAGGCGAGCGCGAAGAGTGGTCGGATCTCTACCCGTCGTTCTCTTCAACGGCCGAGGCTGAGGGCTTCCCCAAAGTTGCAGCTATATTCCGTCTTGTAGCCAAAGTGGAGATTGAGCACGAGAAGCGCTACATACAGCTGCTTGAGCGCCTTGAGACAGGCACCGAATTCAGCCAAGCTGAGCCCACCAAGTGGAAATGCGCCGTATGCGGATACGTGCACGAAGGGAAATCAGCTCCCGGGCAGTGCCCCGTATGCAAGGCTCCTCAGAGCCAATTCGAGCGCAAGCCCGAAAACTACTAAATCGGTCAGGCAATGCATATGTGGGTGACATGGCATGGCAACATGAGGCGCCCCACAAATGCAACGACATAATACGCATAGCTCGTGCCGGTGACAATGTCGGTGGTCGTTCCCACCGACGTTGTCACCGCTTTCCATTGAATTAAATCGTCGCTGCCATACAAGCATATCGCGCATGAGTCAATGTCGAGCCTGCCCAAGGCTCGGACGCGGCTTATGCGTCCCTGTGCGTTTCTGATTGGCCTCGTCACCAATGCAACGGCACACGGCGCTGAAGCATCCTGCACCGACATGTCGCACACAGCGTCATCGGCGCATACCGCATATTGCGCGCCGGCCTGATAGCACAATTGTCGCATGCACATGCCCCACTTGCCGCTTTCGAATGAATACACAAATTGCACGCTGGAATTTGCGGCCAAAAAAAGCCGACCGCTGAATTTATCGAAAACGAGGCGAGCACTGCCTATTATTTCTCTAAAAGCGTTCGGAATTAATGCGCCAGCCATCGCCAACACATCGTGTATTTGCGGCAATTCTTCTATATCATAGGCACACATTCCCGATATGTCAGCGCTAATCAGCGTTGATTTCGACCCCGTCACATGATGCACGCCCCTATTGCTCACATACGCCACGCCATCCTCTACCGGTGCCACCGCCTCGCGAGCCACACACGCATCCGTGGAGATCATCACCGGCTCGCCGTCGCTCTTGGGTAGCACCCACAAGCCGTCGTCGGCAAACACATATGTGCCGTATTGCCCGAACTGGCCCGACGACATGGCTCGTAGCGACTGCGCCATTGCCAATATTCGCGAACAAGGCAATTCCCACTGCCTGATTGAATGCCAAGGGTTGTCGACAGCCATGACTTCAATGCGAGCATTGCACTTTACGCTCGATGCCGGCGTCGGCACACTGTCAACGTCGATGCTAACTCCCTGCTCAGGCGATGAGCCTGCTCCTCCCCACCAGTATGCGCCCGGCAACGAAGGATGTGGCGTCAGACGCAACATCACGCTTTCGTTGCCATTGGCCACTACTATCGCATAGGCATCCGGAATGTCGGTGTATAGGTATCGCGCCTCGGCTATGTCGCCATCGCAGTCGAGCGCCGTGCTGTAATGCCCGGCTTTGCTGTCGGCAAGCACCGTGATTCGTGCCGACGATTCAGAGGCATCGGCTGCATATGCTATCATAGCGCGCAATGGCCATGGCTGCATTGGCCTGATTGCAGAGCCGCCTACTACAATCTGGCTGTCAAGAGCAGCAATTGCATCAGGGAAAAGCATCTCTTTATTTGACGTCGATGCCGAAAGCATGGCGACCTGCGCCAGCGCCTTGTCGCCGGAGTCAGATACGTCCACTGCCGCGAATTCGCTCCTGGCCGCAAGCGCTACGGCAGGGATGCTCGCCACTCGGTAAAATTCGCCGGTGGATAAGAGCCTCGTGGTCCATGATGGATCGGTCAACAACTGCCAGCATCTCGACGAAGCCCATGCCATGTCGCTCAGATAATAGTCGGCGGCTCCTTCACTATCGGCGCTCCAATGGCCGGCAAACACTTGCTCGTCGCTTGCCGCACTACTTCGATACCCCGCATCGCCGCTTTTTACCATAGCCGCGTAGTCGACCACTCCATCCGTGCCGGCTTCGTCGTCGCGATATGTCAGCATCTGCTTGCTGCAAAATATATCAATAGCCGCCACATTCGAGGCTACTGCGTCGGGCAAGCCCTGCAGCACACGATAGCGCAATCGGCAATATTGCGCGCTCGTGCTGCTGAATGTGATTATGCACTCGTCATCGCCCTGCGATACGCTCGAGGCAATAGCAAAGCAGGGCGGAAGCACAGAGGGAAGCATGGCCACCGGAGGCGACACCACCGCATAATTTCCGTCGGTCATCCTCACTGCATACCTCACCATGAACGGCTGGTGGAAATATCCGCACGCTGTGACTTGTCGCTCAATGGCCTGCATCAAATTTTCGTGCACTTTCTTGGCCGCGGATTCATGATTGGCTATTTGAGTTGACGAGCTTGCATGCACCGTCCATGCCCCAGAGCCGGCCACGCCGTCGCCCGACGCACCGGCCATCGATGCAGGTATGCTGAGCGACTGCGAAACATGCACGCATCCGGCACGCTGCAGTTCGAATTCTATCACCGGCATCGGTGCCGATATGCCTCGCACGTCGTAGCCATCACTCGTGCATGAGGCAATGTGCATTCCCTCTGCATCGACGAATACAAGGCAATCGTCGGCAACGCAAGCCCAACTGCAATGCAGCTCGCTTATGCGCCGCGCTGCGCATTGCGCAAGCTCTGTGCCTTCAGCGCCGGCCATATCCCAATACAAGCCTTCATCGTCAGTGAACACGTATCTTACCTCATCGCCAACGCCATGCACGCACAGCAGCTTGCATCCGTCGGGCAACTGCGCAATTGACTTGTACATCCCCACCGGCGCAAGCGCTCCATGCTCGGGCACGCAGCCTATGCTCACCGCCAATTCTCCCTCATCGCATGCGCTGTCGGCCGGCACATTGGCAACACCCTTCAACAAAATTCTTTCCATAACTTCTTTTTGTGGCAAAGGTCATGATTTTGGTTAGTGGCACATCCTTATCTTCTTAATCCTACAATGCAATATAGTATCCATTTTGGCGAAAAAGTTGGTCTAATTTCACTTTTGCTCCGATTTGTGACCTCACTAAAACAATAAATTAGTAATTTTGCGATACTTTTTTAGAATGATTTACCCAACAATGACCATCATACGACATTGCAAACCACGATTTCTCCTGTCCTTGCTCATTGCAGCCTGCATTGCGGCATGGGCCTCGCCTTGCCATGCCGCAAATGATAACGACGACGCTCCCAATTTCACCCTCGTGATTGATCCGGGCCACGGAGGCAAGGATGTAGGCTGCCAGGGGAAAAAAGGACGCGAAAAGGACATTACCCTTGCTGTGAGCAAGCTTTTCGGCGAAAAAGTTGCTCACAGATACGGCGAACAGGTAGAGGTAGTGTTCACACGCGACGACGACCGCTACCTCACCCTGCAGCAGAGAGCCGACAAGGCCAACGACGCTATGGGCGACCTATTCGTGTCGATACACGTCAACTCGGTTGACCGCAAGAATCGCAACCGTGCATCGATACAAGGCACTTCGGTATACACTTGCGGCTTGCACAAAAGCAACAACAACCTGGCAGTGGCCATGCGCGAAAACTCAGTAATGGAACTTGAGGAAGACTACAGCGCCACCTACCAGGGCTTCGACCCCAACAGCACAGAGTCGTACATCATATTCGAGTTGTCGCGCAATAAGCATCTGCAGCAGAGCATCGACTTTGCCTCGATGGCGCAGAACCGACTTGTGAAGACTGCCGGGCGCGCCGACAAGGACGTGCGCCAAGCCGGATTCTGGGTGCTTTGGGCAACATCGATGCCCTCAGTGCTCGTTGAGCTCGACTTTATCTGCAACCCTACGCAGGAAGCATTCCTAACGTCGGCCAAGGGCCAGGAGAAATGCGCTCAAGCGCTGTTTGAGGCTTTCGAAGACTATTACGGAACTATTAGGTGAGCATATACGTAAAAAAAATCATACACAAGATAATGAAAAAGGTATTCAACCGCGAACTGGTAATCGGACTGTGCGTATTGGCCGCACTCGCGATTTTGTTTTTTGGCATAGACTTCCTTAAGGGCGTGAATCTGTTCAAGCCCTCCAACTATTACTATGCAGTATTCAACAATGTTGAAGGACTCGCGCTTTCCGCTCCTGTGTCGGTAAATGGCTACAAAGTGGGCTTGGTCCGCGAGATTAAGTATGAATACAACAATCCTGGCCATGTGCGCGTGGAGATGAGCCTCGACCAGCAGCTGCGTGTGCCAAGCGGCTCAAAGGCCGTGCTCACTACCGACTTGCTGGGCACTGCCTCTATTGCGCTCGAATTGTCGGATAGCAAAGAATGCGAGGAGGTTGGCTCTGAATTAACAGGCGCTCAGGCTACTGGGCTCATGTCGGCCGTGAGCGACAACCTTATGCCGGCTGTCAACCGAATTTTGCCGCAAGTGGATTCCCTAATGCTCAACCTCAACACTCTCGTGGGCGACCCCGCACTGCTTGCATCGGTGAAGAGGCTCGACGCAATCACATCGCAGCTCGAGCTGACATCGCGAAGCCTGGCAATGACCATCAACAATCTCCAACCTATCACAACCGACGTGAAAAAAATCACCGGCAACGTGGCTGACATCACCGGCGACGTGTCGACACTCAGCAACCAGTTCAAGGAGATGCCCGTCGACTCGCTGATGAACGACCTGCTGGCCACCACCAACAACCTGAAAGCGCTAAGCGAAGAGCTCAACAACCCCAACTCTACGCTCGGCTTGCTGATGAAGGATCCGGCCCTGTACAACAACATCAACGCCACCGTCACAAGCCTCGACTCGCTCTTTGTCGACATCAAGCGCAACCCCAAGCGCTACGTCACAATAAAAGTATTCTAATTTTAGGAAATCATTTGGTGAATTGGCGAAAAAACCGTAACTTTGCACGTCAAAACAAATATTTATTCACAACCACCTAAAACAATCCGAAAGAATGTACTTGAATTCTGACGACAAAGTAGCGATCTTCGAGAAATACGGTAAGGGCAAGACTGACACTGGCTCACCTGAAGCACAGATTGCATTATTCTCCATCCGTATCGCTCATTTGACTCAGCACCTGAAGTCAAATCACAAAGATCATACGACTCAACGCGCTCTGAAGATGTTGGTTGGTAAGCGTCGCCGTCTGCTCGACTACCTGATGCGCAAAGACATCAACCGCTACCGTGCCATCATCGCCCAAAAGGAGCTTGGTATCCGCAAGTAAGCCACAGCAAGCGGCTCGCTTAAAGATTACACCCTACAAGCCATCCGCACACAGTGCCGGATGGCTTTTTTTCCCGGCTATTACTCCAGCATGGCTGCTTTCCAGTTCAAGCAATTTGCCGTCGACGACCACGACTGCGGCATGAAGATAGGCACCGACGGCACGCTGCTCGGCGCCTGGGCCGACTGCGCCAATGCAGCCTCAATAATCGACCTGGGGGCAGGCTCGGGACTGTTGGCCCTGATGCTGGCACAGCGCTGTCCCAATGCTGCAATCACGGCTATTGAGATTGACCCGGATGCCTGCGCATCTGCAACTGCCAACTTCGCTGCATCGCCCTGGCCTGAGCGCGTCAGCGTGATCTGTGCCGACGCCGCCGGTGTTGACATCAATGATATCGACCTGATCGTATGCAATCCTCCCTATTTCGCCAGCACGCTGCGGTCGCCCCACGCAAAGCGCGCCACTGCACGCCATGCCGACACGCTCAGCCCCGCCGCTGCGTTGCAACTGGCATCGCAATGGCTGTCGCCAAGCGGCTCCATTGCTATGGTCACGCCTGCCGACATCGAGGCTGAGCTCGTATTCACCGCCTCCATGCTTCGTCTTATGCCTCGGCGCCTATGCCGAGTGAGCACAGTTGAAGGCAAGCAGCCCTCTCGGTTGCTGAGCCAATGGCATCGCCTCGACGGCCCTATCGAATGCTCCACTCTGGCAATCCGCACGACCGACAACGCCTACACCGCCCCCTACCGCCAACTCACCCAACCATTCTACCTCCATTTCTAACTTTAGCCATCCGAATCCCATGAATCTTGTGCTCGACCTGAAACGCCGCCTGCTGCTATTGGCGCTTTCTTTCGTCATTGGCTACTTCATATTTGGCATCATTTCATCGGTGGTGCTTTCGCGCTTTGGCGCCGACTCCACTCCGGCCATGCGCATCGTTGCCGTCTTTCAGGACATAATGCTGTTCATAATCCCGGCGCTCATCACTGCAGTAATCATTACACGGCAGCCGGCGAGCCTTCTTGCCCTCGACCGCCGGCTCCCGGCGATGCCGCTGATCTGGGGACTTTGCGCCATGGTGTCGGCCATTCCGGCCATGAACTTGGTGATTTGGCTCAACCAGCAGTTGCCGTTGCCCGATAGCATAGCCGCCACCATGCAGCATCTCGAGGCCAATGCCGAATCGATGGTAAAGGTGCTCCAAGGGCCTCACACAATCCCCAATCTGATTCTGTCGTTGCTGATTGTAGGCATATTTGCCGGCTTCAGCGAAGAGCTGCTCTTTCGCGGCGGGCTGCAGCGCATCATGGCCACAGGCGGCATGGGCGCGCACGCCGCAATATGGATTGCCGCCTGCGTGTTTTCGCTGATGCACATGCAGGCATACGGCTTCTTCCCAAGAATGCTGCTCGGCGTTATGTTCGGCTACGCATTGTGGTGGACAGGCTGCCTATGGGTGCCGGTGATACTGCACATATTCAACAACACGCTCTTCCTTGTCGGCGACTATGTGTGGAGCGATTTCAACCAAGCCAGCGCCGTGTCGTCGATTGGCGATTCCGCGCTTGCCGTGGCCTCCACGGCATTGGCAGCCGTGTTCCTATGGCTGATGTGGCGCGCATCATCTCAAAACAAGCATCCCAAGCCATAAAGCCCGGGATGCCATTATATCTGCCGTAAGCGCCTACCGGCTGCTTACTCCTCGTCTTCGTCGAGCTCGCGCATGTTGTGGAACACATTCTGCACGTCCTCGTCGTCTTCGAGTTTTTCAAGCAATTTGTTGATGCTCTCGCGATCCTCGGGAGCAACGTCCTTAAGGTCGTTGGGGATGCGCTCGAATTCAGCGCTTATGATTTCAAAACCGTTCTCCTCAAGATATTTCTGGATATTGGCGAATTCCTCGAATGCGCCGTAGAGCACGATTTCCTCCTCGTCGTTCTCCAGTTCGTCCACGCCATAGTCGATGAGTTCAAGCTCCAGATCCTCGAGGCTTACGCCATCCTTCGGCTTGATTTTGAACACGCTCTTGTGATCAAAGAGGAACGTGAGCGAGCCTTGCGTGCCGAGTGAGCCGCCGTGCTTGGTGAAGTAAGAACGCACGTTGGCCACGGTGCGCGTGTTGTTGTCAGTGGCAGCCTCAACAAAGATAGCAACGCCATGAGGGCCGTATCCTTCGTATGTGATTTCCTTGTAGTCGCCTGCATCCTTGTCGGTTGCCTTCTTGATGGCGCGCTCCACAGTGTCCTTGGGCATATTGGCAGCCTTGGCGTTCTGCAGCAGCACGCGCAGACGCGGATTGGCTGTGGCATCAGAGCCTCCCGACTTCACGGCGATTGTGATTTCTTTGCCGATGCGGGTGAATGTCCTCGACATGTTGCCCCATCTCTTCAGTTTTCTTGCTTTGCGATATTCAAACGCTCTTCCCATGATTGGTATATATATGTTTCGTTGTTTTTATTGTGTTAGTGTGATTGTTGTCGACGTTTATCTCAGTTCTGCGCCAAGCTTGCGTTGCAAGTTGGCCACTATCTTAGCCACCGACTTCTCAATGTCCTTGTCCTGCAGCATCTTCTCCGCATCTTGCAATACGAATGTGATGGCGTACGACTTCTTGCCTTCGGGCAGGTTCTTGCCCTCGTACACGTCGAAGAGTGAGATGCTGCGCAGCAGCTTGCGTTCAGCCTCGCGCACAGCCGTCTCCACTTGGTCCATGGTGACATTTGCGTCGATGAGCAGAGCGAGGTCGCGCTTCACCGGCATAGTCTTGGGCAGCGGCACAAACGTTGCAGAGCGGTTGGCAGAGAGCTCTACGAGCGCATCCCAATTGAGCTCGGCATACATCACGGGCACCTTCACGTCGCACATCTTGGCCACCGACTTCTTCACGATTCCCATGTGGCCAAGGTGCTTGCCCGAGCGGGTTTTGATCGACAGGGAAGCCTGGAGCAGGCAGTTGTTGCTATCTTTGAGCACTATCTCGCGCTCGTTGATTGCCAATCGAGCCAAGATGTTGGCCACAAAGCCTTTGAGGTCGAAGATTGTAGCCTCTTCCTCGCGCTTTGCCCAGTTGCCAACGCGAGTCTTGCCCACGAGCCAAAGCGCCAAGCGCGCTCCCTCGCTGAAGGGAGCCAGCGGACGGTCGGCGGTAATCTGCGCCTCGGGGTTGTTGAAGTAGACGTTGCCAAACTCGTAAAGCATAAGGTCGGGCATCTTTCGGTTTACGTTGTGCTCGATGCTCTCGAGGCCGCCGAATATCATCGTCTGGCGCAGCACGCTCAGGTCCTGGCTAAGCGGGTTGAGCAAGCGCACGCAGTGGCTAAGGGGATAGCCTTCGAGATTCTGGTAGTAGCGCTCTGCAGTAAGCGAATTGTTGAGTATTTCGTTGAATCCTTCAGCCGTGAGCTGGTTGGCGATGGTGCGTCGCATATCCTCGGCGCGGTCGGTGAGGGTCTTGAACGACAGAGTGGAGTGCACAGCCTGCGGCATCTCCACATTGTTGTAGCCATATATGCGAAGCACGTCCTCTATCACGTCGCAGGGGCGCTGCACGTCCACTCGGTAGGTGGGCACCTTCAGGCTGAGCGTTTCGCCCTCCTTGCTTGCTATCTCTATTTCGAGCGAGCGCAATATGCGGTCGACGAGCTCGTCGGGCAAGTGCTTGCCCACCAGGCCTGTGATTTCACCGTAAGTGAGCGTAACGTCGAAGGGCGGGAATTCGCGGCTCGATACATCTTGCACCTCTCCCGCGATTTCGCCTCCGCAAAGCTCCTTCACAAGCAGGGCGGCAAGCTTAAGGGCGTACATGCACATGTTGGGGTCGGCGCCGCGCTCGTAGCGGAACGATGCGTCGGTGCTCAGGCCATGGCGGCGTGCTGTCTTGCGCACACGAGTGGGATTGAAGTAGGCGCTCTCGAGGAATATGGTTGTTGCCTCCTCAGTTACGCCGGATTCCAGACCGCCAAACACGCCGGCAATGCACATTGGCTTTTCGGCATTGCATATCATCAAGTCGGATGCGTCGAGCTTGCGCTCCACTCCGTCAAGCGTGGTGAATGCAGTGCCCTCGGGGCATGTGCGCACCACCACCTTGTTGCCGATGATTTTGCTTGCGTCAAAGCAGTGCATGGGCTGGCCCAGGCCATGAAGTATGTAGTTGGTGATGTCAACGACATTGTTGATTGGGTGCATGCCTATGGCATTGAGGTGGTCCTTAAGCCAGTCGGGGCTCTCTGCCACCTTCACGCCGGTGATGGTGACGCCGCAGTAGCGCGAGCATCCCTGCTCGTCATCAACTTCAACCTTAACATAGGGCTTGTCGGGAGCATCCACCTTGAATGCCTCCACCGATGGCTTATGAGCCTTGGTGTCCTGCGCGTGGCAGGTGAGATAGGCTGCCAAGTCGCGGGCTACGCCGTAATGGCTGGCGGCATCTACGCGGTTGGGCGTGAGGTCCACCTCGAGCACATAGTCGTCGCGCAGCTGGTAGTAGTCAGCCGCCGGGGTACCTGGAGCAGCTGCCCCGTCGGGGAGAACGATAATTCCGGCATGGCTGGTGCCGATGCCTATCTCATCTTCTGCGCATATCATGCCGAGCGACTCTACGCCGCGCATTTTTGATTTTTTTATCACGAATTCCTTGTCGCCGTCGTAAAGCGTAGTGCCTATGGTGGCCACAACTACTGTTTGGCCGGCAGCCACGTTGGGGGCGCCGCACACAATCTGGGTGGCTTTGCCGTCGCCAAGGTCAACTGTGGTGACGTGCAAATGGTCGCTGTCGGGGTGGTCGACGCATGTCAGCACACGTCCTATGACGATGCCACGCAGGCCGCCCTTGATTGATTCTATCTTCTCGACCGAACCGGTCTCCAGGCCTATGGAGGTAAGGGCCGCTGCGAGCTCGTCGGGCGTCAAGTCAAAGTCGATGTATTGCTTTAACCAATTATATGAAATGTTCATAAAAGAATGAATTGTTTTTTCAAGTCTTATTCAAAGTGCAAATTTACTAATATTTCGTGAAACATCCCCTATCCCCCACCAAAATATAATTCATTTTTTTAATCCAAATTTTATTTGTACTTTTGTAGTCAATCCTACTAAATACAAACGTTAATGCGTAACTACAACCTCGGCTTCATTTCAAATCAAGACATATACAGCCATGTCAAGAAGACTGTGGAATCATATCGAAATGAAATCACCCTCAAGCAATTCAATTCCAATATCATTGACCCTATCAAATTAACATTTGACGCAAAAATATACGGGAAGAGTATCCAACAGGCAATTGAAGATGAATGTTTCAGGCAAATAGATAAATCCAATGCAAACAGCATTGACTATTTTCACCAAAACCTGTTCCGTTATGCAAAAAAAAGATTGGAAAGTGCCTAATACTGGTTTTGATGTTGAAAACTTAAATAGGCATATTTTTGTAGAAATCAAAAATAAACATAATACCATGAATTCTTCGTCTTCACAGAAAATATATATGAAGATGCAAAGTAAGCTGCTCGAAGACGATGAAGCGACATGCTATCTTGTAGAGGTAATATCGACTCGCTCTAAGGATGAAGCATGGACTATTTCTCTTGATGGGAAGCGCCATGAACACAAAAAAATCCGTAGAATGTCGATGGATAAATTTTATGAATTGGTATTCGACGACAGTCATGCTTTTTTCAAGCTTTGCAATGCTCTACCAATCATAATTGAGGATGTAGTGAAAGAAAATCCGAACCTGGCGCTTAAGAACACTGTTTTTGAAGAATTAACCAAGGAGCATGCTGATTTGCTTATCAGCCTTTATCTTCTTGCATTTTCATCGTATGAGGGATTTCAATCATTGATAGGCAAATGAAACCAGACACAAAAATATCCTTAAACAATTTCGCCGATATCTCAGGGGTGTCACGTGCCACCGTCGACAAATGGATAGCAAATGGCAAATGCACTCCGCACATCTCCGAATCGGGCGAGAGATATTTTGTCGCCTCCGAACTGATGTCATTTCCCGAGATAAATGCGATGATGAATTCAAAATGGAGCGAGGAGGAAGATGTGGAGCCAATCCGCGCATTTACATCTATCGAATTATTTGCAGGTGCAGGTGGCCTTGCGCTTGGCATACATAAGGCCGGTTTCAAACATCTGCTTCTCAATGAGTTTGACAAAAGTGCATGTGAGACATTAAAGAAAAATATGCCAGATTGGAATGTTGTGCAAGGAGATGTTCATGAGCTGGACTTTACTCCCTTTTACGATAAAGTAGATTTGCTTACAGGAGGATTCCCTTGCCAAGCATTTTCATACGCCGGCAAGCGTCTGGGATTCGAAGAGACGCGTGGCACATTGTTTTTCGAGCTTGCGCGTGCTGTCAAGGAAATACGCCCCAAAGTGTTTCTGGCTGAGAATGTGAAGGGGCTTCTTGAGCATGATGGCGGCAAAACAATTGACACTATTAAAAACGTAATCCAAGAATTGGGTTATACTCTTTTAGAGCCGCATGTATTACGTGCTATTTTATACAATGTGCCTCAAAAGAGAGAACGACTGATACTGATTGCAATTCGCGACGATATCGCTCCTTTTGTAACCTTTGCATGGCCATCGGTTTGCGACACATTTCGCACACTGAGAGATGCTTTTTGCGCCGGTCCACTTTATGATATAGATGTGCCAAAGAGCGAAGGACAGAAATACCCACCAAGCAAAGAAAAAGTGATGAAACTTGTTCCAGAGGGAGGCGATTGGCGAGATTTGCCTCCGGATGTTGCAAAAGAATACATGAAAGGCAGTTATCATCTTGGTGGCGGCAAAACTGGCATGGCTCGCCGCCTATCAATGGACGAAGCAAGCCTGACGTTGACATGCGCTCCAGCTCAAAAGCAAACCGAGCGCTGTCACCCTATAGAAACTCGCCCGCTCACGGTGAGAGAGTATGCTCGTATTCAGACCTTCCCTGACTCTTGGCAATTTTGCGGCTCCTTGTCTGCACAATACAAGCAAATAGGCAATGCAGTCCCAGTGAACTTGGCATGGGCGATTGGCAGATCACTGATACGTCTATTCAATCAAATTGAGCAGTTGCAGGCAGTGGATTGTGTGGCCGAATCATACGAGGAATATGAGTATGTGCCTGTGCACAAACTACATGGAATTTTCGAGGGTATGGCATGTGAGGAGTCGACGGGGTATAACTCTGGTGAAACTTGATGTTATTGGCGGGTCGAGGGTGACGGTGCGTATCTTTGCCGGAAAAAATGGCAGGCAAAGACTTTTTAGAACACGAGCGCATTGATGAGATTATAGCTGAAAATGAACGGCGATTGGCGAATCTGAACACCAATTGGGACCCCCTCTCCGGGCGCAACTCTACCGGACTGAGAAAGCAATGGCGCGGACTATACCTCCCCGCGCCGATGTTCGACGACACAAGGATAAGTCGATTGCTTTCCAATGACAGCCAACTTTCCGAGGCCGACGAGGCTCGAATCGACCGCGTGCGCATCGAGCACGATTTCCCATATTGGGCAGCCAAATACGTATGGATCAAGCCTAAGCGCGGGGGCGACGACGTAAACTTTGTGCTCAACTACGCCCAACGCAAGCTGGTGAACGTGCTCGAATCGATGCGCACTGCTCGCAAGCCTATCAGGCTCGTGCTGCTCAAAGCGCGCCAATGGGGCGGTAGCACATGCTGCCAAATCTACATGGCATGGCTGCAGCTCGTGCATAAAATCGGCCTTAACTCGCTCATAATAGCGCATCAAGGCACCGCCACAAGCGAAATTAAGGATATGTTTGACCGCCTGATACTCAACTACCCTCGTCGACTGCTCTACGCTGAAGGCGAGAAGGTGGACGAAAAGGCGAAAGTGCTCACTTCTGTAGGCACAACGCGCAGCATAAGCCGCGTGCCGCAGCGCAAATGCAAAATCAAGCTTGGCACAGCGGAAAAGCCCGACAGCTGCCGTGGCGGCGACTACAGCCTGGTGCACCTTAGCGAAGTGGGCATGTGGCGGTCAACCAAATTCAAGAAGCCCGAAGACATTGTGCGCTCGGCATGCTCGGGCGTGCTCTACGAGCCGCTGACAATGGTAGTGTATGAGAGCACCGCCAACGGCATTGGAAATTTCTTCCACCGCGAATACAGCGATGCTTGCCAAGTGGCCGACTGCCAATTCAAGCCGCTGTTTGTGGCATGGTATGAAATTGAGCAGAACAGCTCTGCGTTCGCCGATGACGAAGAAAGGCGCAAATTTGCCACACAGCTGTTTTCCAACCGAGAGAAAACAGAAGTGCCCGATTCTCGACACGACTCCGGGCAATACACCTGGTGGCTATGGCAGCAAGGAGCCACCCTCGAGGGCATTCGCTGGTATATGATGGAGCGGTCCAAGCACACCATGCACGAATCGATGGCATCGGAGTGTCCCACCGACGACATCGAGGCCTTTGCCAACTCCGGAGCAAACGTGTTCGACCGCTACGACGTAGAGGCTCTGCGCGCTGATTGCAAGCCGCCATCCTTCATTGGTGAAATCTACAGCCGCAACGGAGCAGCATCAGTCGACGACTTATATCTGCAAAAGTCTAAAGGAGGACAACTGATGATATGGGAAGATGCTGACAGAAGCGCATTCCTCACCGATCGATATGTCGCCGTTGTCGACATTGGCGGAGAAACGCCTCGCAGCGACTGGTCGGTAGTTGCCGTTTTTGACCGCGAGCCCATGCTCCGCAGCGAACCAATAAGGCTTGTGGCTCAATGGCGCGGACATCCGCGCATGACTCCACTGGGATGGAACGCCGCCCGGATAGCTGCCTACTACAACAACGCTCTGCTCGTGATAGAGAGCAACACCGTGGAGACTCGCGACCCCGAACGCGATGTCACCGGCTACGTAGCCCCATATCTATTCATGCAGCTCGACAAAGAATACCATAATATCTATAAGCGCCGCATTGGCACAAGCGCTACCCAAGGCGCTCGATATGAGACACACTTCGGATTTCACACCAATACCCACACCAAGCCCATTGTGATAGAGGCCTTGAAGGATGCTGTGATAAACAAATCATGGATAGAGCGCGACGAGCAATGCCTCAACGAGCTGCTTGTGTATGAGCGTCGGGCCAACAACTCTTACGGCGCGCTTGCCGGCTGTCACGACGACTTGCTTATGACACGCGCCATAGGGATGCACATCTGCTATCAAATACTGCCGCCTCCGCATCGGCCTGCCGACTATTCTGGCATCAACAGCATACCACAGATATTCTGATTTTACTGTCAGCAGAGAACATTCCTTACCCCACTCTTGTCATATTCCATGATGCAATCTGACAGATACACCATGAAACATGTCAAAATGACAGATTTTAAAATTTGGCACAGTTTATGCAATTTCAGATGTAGCAAGGCGCGCACTTAGATCGCTTAGGCGGCATATGCGCCCCACAAATCGGCTAAAATCAATAATCACAACTAATTATATCTATAGATCATGAAAGTTAAACCATTGGCAGACAGAGTTCTGATTCAACCCACTGCAGCCGAAGAAGTAACGGCTTCGGGCATTATCATCCCCGACTCAGCTAAGGAAAAACCATTGCGCGGCAAAGTGATTGCCGTAGGCAACGGCACAAAAGACGAAGAAATGGTGCTGAAGGAAGGCGACGAAGTGCTGTACGGCAAATATGCAGGCACCGAACTGACTATCGACGGCGAAAAGCTGCTGATCATGACTCAGAAAGAGGTGCTGGCTGTAATCGAATAATTATCTTCCTCACTCCCTTAACTCTATAATCAAATTTAAAACTACTATGGCTAAAGACATAAAATTCAATATCAAAGCTCGCGAAGAGCTCAAAAAAGGCGTTGACGCCCTGGCCGACGCCGTAAAAGTAACACTTGGCCCCAAAGGCCGCAACGTAATCATCGACAAGAAATTCGGCGCTCCTCAAATCACCAAGGACGGCGTGACAGTTGCTCGCGAAATAGAGCTCGAGGATCCGTTCCAGAACATGGGCGCCCAGCTTGTGAAGGAAGTTGCTTCCAAGACTGGCGATGACGCCGGCGATGGCACAACGACAGCCACCGTCCTCGCACAGGCCATCATCAACGTTGGCTTGAAGAACGTAGCAGCCGGAGCAAACCCCATGGACATCAAGCGAGGCATCGACAAAGCCGTTGCCATCGTGGTTGACGCCATCGGCAACATGAGCGAGGAAGTGGGCGACGATTTCAAGAAAATTGAAGACGTGGCTCGCGTATCGGCCAACAACGACGAGGTGATCGGCCAGCTCATTGCCGAGGCCATGAAGAAAGTGAAGAAAGAAGGAGTAATCACCGTTGACGAGGCCAAAGGCACCGAAACCACCATCGACATCGTTGAGGGTATGCAATTCGACCGTGGCTACATCTCGCCCTATTTCGTCACCGACACTGAGAAGATGGAGTGCGTGATGGACAACCCCCACCTGCTCATCTACGACAAGAAGATATCCAACCTCAAGGACATGCTTCCTATCCTCGAAGCATCGGCACAGAGCGGACGCCCGCTGCTGATTATCGCTGAGGATGTTGACCAGGAGGCTCTTGCCACATTGGTAGTGAACCGTCTGCGCGGCTCGCTCAAGATTTGCGCCGTGAAGGCTCCCGGATTCGGCGATCGCCGCAAGGAGATGCTCGAAGACATTGCCATCCTCACCGGAGGCACTGTTATCAGCGAGGAAAAGGGCATGCAGCTTGCCACCGCTACCCTCAACGAGCTTGGCCGCGCCGAGAAGGTAACTGTCAACAAAGAGAACACCACCATCGTGAACGGAGCCGGCGAGAAATCGAAGATTGCTGAGCGCGTGGCTCAAATCAAGGCTCAAATCGAGCAAACAAAGAGCGACTACGACCGCGAGAAGCTGCAAGAGCGTCTTGCCAAATTGGCAGGCGGCGTGGCAGTGCTTCATATCGGCGCTCCCTCAGAGGTGGAAATGAAGGAAAAGAAAGACCGCGTAGATGACGCTCTGAGCGCAACACGCGCTGCTATCGCCGAAGGCATCGTGCCTGGTGGCGGCGTAGCTTACATTCGCTGCGTAAGCCGACTGGAAGGCATCACCGGCGCCAACGAGGATGAGACCACTGGTATCTGCATCGTAAAGCGCGCCATCGAGGAGCCTCTGCGTCAGATTGCCTCCAATGCCGGAGTTGAAGGCGCTGTGGTTGTGCAGAAGGTGGCTGAGGGCGAAGGCGACTATGGCTACAATGCTCGCACCGACAAATACGAGAACTTGATGTCGGTAGGCGTGATTGACCCTGCCAAGGTGACTCGCGTTGCGCTTGAGAACGCCGCTTCTATTGCCGGAATGTTCCTAACCACAGAATGCGTAATCGCCGACAAGAAGGAAGACAACCCCGCGCCCGCAATGCCCGCTGGCGGCATGGGTGGCATGGGCGGCATGATGTAGCCTTCTCTGCAAATTAGATAATATGTGACAACCCCGGCTTCACACCGGGGTTGTTGTGTTTAAAACCAAAATTTCACCGTAATGTATCTCGCATCGCAAAAACGCAAAGAGAACATAGCCGAATACCTGCTGTACATGTGGCAGGTGGAGGACATTATACGCGCCAACCATCTCGACATAGATAGCATCAAGCGCAACATCATCGATAAATTCGACCTCACCGACGACAAAAAGCGCGAGCTCACCGAATGGTATGAATCGCTAATCGACATGATGCGCCGCGAAGGCGTGGCAGAATCGGGACACCTGCAGCTCAACAAGAACACCATGATTCAGCTTGTCGACCTGCACCAGGCGCTGCTCAAGGACCCGCGCTTCCCGCAGTACACCGCCGAATTCTACAAGACGCTACCCTATATCGTGGAACTGCGCAGCAAAGCCGGCGACAACAAGGTCGGCGAAATTGAGACGTGCTTCAACGCTCTATACGGAATGCTGATGCTGCGATTGCAGGGCAAGGAGATTTCGCCCGAAACTCAGAATGCCATATCGCAAATCGCCAAGTTTATAGCCGTGCTCGCCCACGATTTTCACCTCGACGAGCAAGACAAGCTGTGGCCTAAGGACGAGAATTGATTATTTTCCCTCGTCGGGCCATAGCAGCGCGCGGTCGCGCTTTGCCAGCGGAGCCACCAGCTGCTCGGGGATGAAGCGCCACTGCTGCAGGGGCTGCGGATGCAATTCGCCTGTGCGCTGTATATAATCTATCAGGTAGTAGCGCAGGTCGCGATCTGTGGCTGTGATGATGCGGCCGGGCAGGTCATCAATCGCTATGCCGGCTCCCTCGGTGAGCAGATTGCCGCCTCCGTTGCCACGATATGAATTGATGGCAACCGTATAATCGCGATTCAAATCAAACTCAGAGCCGTCGGCCATGCTTATGATGTTGATCTTTTGCCCGCGTGGCTTGGTCACGTCCACAGTGTATATGATGCCGGCTGCCGAGTCGAAATTATAGCTCGGATACTGGAATCCCGTATGGGTCATGTCGTTAGGATTAGCGCTCTCGCGCAAGCGCAGCAGATGGGCATTGTCAGCATTTGCCGGATCCACAGTGTGGGTCCAGATATCGTAGCTCATCTCCAGATAGTCCTTTATCTCTTGGCCCGTGAGGCGCATGGTGTAAAGGGTGTTTTCGTATTTATACAGGTTGAACATGTCGCTCACCTTGATATCGCCTGCCGGGATAGTGGCATCGAACGACAAGGGGGCCACCATCGACACTTCAGCCCCACTCAAGGCCAATTGCATCGAATGTATGAAATCTACAAAAGCCGAAGAGCCAAAATAGGCGTCGCGAGTGGTGAGCGGAGTGTCGATGTGTCCGATCACTCGCGACACGAATTCTTTCACTGCTTCAGCCTGCTCGGCAAATTCGGCAGTGAAGGCAGCATCCGGCTCGAAGCCCTCCACCGAGGTCAACTTCCCGTTGATGCCTTCGATTGTGACTTTGCCATTTGCATCCACATCATATGCCACATCGATGTCGGCCACCTTCATGGCATTGTTGGCCGGATTGATCACAAGCACGCGCTCGCCGGCATCGTTGGTGATGGTTTTCACATAGGGCGAATGGTCATGGCCCATAAGCACGATGTCAAATCCCGGCACATGCTGAGCCACCAATAGCGATGCGTTCTCCACCACGTTGCCTGTGGTCTTTGTGCTGTCGCGGCCCGAATGGAACATGCCTATCATCAAGTCGGGCTGCTCTTTTTCTTTGATAATAGGCACCCAGCGCGTTGCGCTCTCCACCATGTCGTCGAAGCTCAGGCCCGACCACAGATTCTCGGGCAGCCAGCCAGGAATGGCCGGTGTGAGCATGCCCAAAATGGCTATGCGCATGCCGCCACGATTAATCACCGTGTAAGGAGGCAAATAAGGCTCGCCAGTGGCCGTGTTGATGAC
Source organism: uncultured Bacteroides sp. (assembly GCA_964582335.1). Classification (GTDB taxonomy): domain Bacteria; phylum Bacteroidota; class Bacteroidia; order Bacteroidales; family Muribaculaceae; genus CAG-873. The sequence goes on along the minus strand of CAZORI010000003.1, from coordinate 36,385 downwards.
GTTGGCAGCAAGCACAGGAAAATCATTCTGCGACACCCAGCGATCGTACACGGCATGTCCGGTCTCTACGTCATGGTTGCCGATTGTGGAAGCATCGTATCTCATGTAATTGAGCATCTCGGAGGCAACGTGGGGCGATACCGTGTCGATATAGTTGTAGTAGTAGGCGATGGGCTGTCCCTGCAGGAAATCGCCATTGTCGGCCAGGAGCACTTGCTCTGGGCAAAGGGCGCTTCGCAAGCTGTCGACCATCGACGACACCCGCGCCAGCGAGCCTCCGCGAGGCTGCAGGGTTATGAAATCATAGGGAAGATAGCTTCCGTGCACATCTGTGGTCTCTATGATTTTAAGGTTTCTGCTCTCTGCCGATACGGAAAGCAGCGCTGCGGCCGCCAAAGCGGCCAAAAAGAATCGCTTCATTGTATTTAGATTTTATGCATCAGTCGATTTTGTGTTTTCGAATTGAGGCATCCGAGGCAGCCACGAAGGCCTTTCTGCCGCGAGAGCTTCGTTGCCAATTGGCTGTCGATATGCCATGTACAATATCACCATCAAGTTAGCAATCTGATAGTAATACACCGGTATGCCGCTGGCCATGCTTGTGATAAGCATATATACGAGCCAATAGTCGATGAATCGTTTTTTCGCGGACTTGGACCTGCGCAGGGCCTTGATTATTATGTATAATAGCGCGCACAAGGCCGGTAGGCCAAAGTGCCAGTAGAAGCCGGCCCACCCCACATCAGCAGCAAATGTGTAGTTAGTCTCTGTCTCGCTGTCAAATGCTTTGCCCCAGGGGCTGTTGCCAAGCGAAGGCATGCCGTTGCCGAGTATTGGCGTAAGGGCATTTGTCTGATTGCCATAGGTGTAATATCGCCACGCGGTGATGCGCACGTTCTCACTGTCGCTGCTCTCTTCTGCTTGCTCCTGCGTGAACTCTACCATAGTCTGGAACATAGGTATCTGCGTCACGGCAATCACGGCGGCCGCCCCGATAGAAAGCACAGCAGCCAGGCGCACCTGCCACGACACCCTACGAAGCAAATACCAGGTTCCTATCACCACCGTAAGCAAGATTGTCTGCCGAGTCACCGACAGAACGATGAATAGGCCAAAATAAGCCATCAGCGCAAGCCATGCCTTGTGGTGTGTATCCTGCCAACGGTTGATGCAATAAAACACCATCAGAGGAAACACCTCGCGAAATTCCTGCACCACGCGCACTATGCCGCGAGTAGTGTCTTCCGACAGCATAGGCTCACCGAACATATTGTTGGGGAACGTGAGCAAATTGGCCGTGAAAACCCATGACGACAGCATGCAAAGGCACAGATATACACGCATGATAATGCGCGTGGAAACATCGAGTTTGAGCATGGCGTAGAGCATCAGGTATGCCATGATGTATGGAGCGGTGCTTATCACAGATTGCACAATCGACTGGTTGTGGAATATCGACGCCATGGCTATCGACACCACAAGGCTTACGATGAGCACAGCGTAGGCCGTGGACGGATATTCGCCGCCACGCAGCCTGCGGCCCTGGAGCGCACCTGCCATTAGGCATGCACCCACCCCTACTATGAAGGCAGCCTTGCCAAGGGGCGCTGACACAAGGTCGTGGTAGTTGAAGAACCTTATGGCAGCAAGCAATGTGAATATCAACAGGGCAACGTTCATGCGGCGCAGTGTAGGTGTCAGTCGGTAAAAGCAAGCGCCATGCGCGGCAACCGGCCATCAGCATAATATTTGTTGAGCTGTGCAAGCTGGTCGGTGGTGAGCAAGTCGCAGTCAACGGCAATCAATGTCATCCCGGCGCAGCGCGCCATGTCCATGGCGCACTCGCCCGAACTAATCATTGGCATTGGCACCAGTTGGTGCACAGGCACCTCTTCGCCTCGCTTTTCAATAGCATTGCACAGAGCCTTTGCAAGCTTCATGTACGTGCTATCATCGATGCTCGTAATCACGACGGTGGCATTTGTGATACCGCTCATAGCAAACTCAATATTGCTGCGCAACTGGTCAATCCGGCTCATTCGTCCGAGAATGGGCATCTGAGCAAGATCCGCCACAGTGGCATCCGACATTATCGGCTGTTTTGGCAGCAGCACGTAATAAACATACATAGCTCCAATCAACAACCCTAAGAACAATGCGAGCGCCAACACCATCAATGGGCTTAAGCCTGGAGGCGGAAGCAATTCATACGGGCTGTCGAGTGTGTCGAGCGTAGGCGAAATGGCAGCGAGGCTCATGCTTGCCTCCTCGCGCTGCTTCATCATGAATAGATATAGCTCTTGCTGCATCTTTAGCTGCAAGTATATGTTCACATACTCCGTCTCAAGCTTGGGTATCTCTCCGATGCGGCCATATGCCTTCGATTTCAAGGCCCCGAGCTCGCTCAGCTTCACCTTCGACCCTTCGCGCGCGTTGGCCAGCGTGCTAAGCACCGCTAGGCGCGCCTCCTCTATCTGCGCGTCGAGCAATTTGATGCGCTGGTGGTCGGCCTTGGCAGCGCTCGACAGGCGCATGCGCTCGAGCACAAGTTGGTTGTACATCGATATGTCGGACGACCCAAGCGTCGAAGGCACTGAGGCGTTTGCCCCTTCACCTGCGCTCCCGCTTATGATGGTGGGTATCATTTCGCCGGCATTAGACGGATTCGACAGGAATTCGTATGTCTGTTCAAGTATCTTGTCTTCAATCTGGGCGGCTATCGACAGCTGCTCTACCTGGCTCGTCTGCTCAATCAGGAATTGAGCGTCGAGTTCGATGTTGGTGAGCTTGTTGTCAGTCTTAAATTTGCTCATGCGTTCCTCCCACGTCACCATGCTTTGGCGCAGCGAGTCGAGGCGCGAGTCGATGAACTGCATTGTGCGGTTGTTTTGCGCGTCGATTTGGCTCATGCCCACATGGTTGTAGTTGCGGATGATTGCCGACAACAGTTCTTTTCCAAAGTCCGCATCGGTGGTTCTTACGCTCAGAGCGATGAAATCGGCCTTCTTGTTGGGCTCGAAAATGTCCACTTGCTCGGCCCAGTCCTGGGCTGCAGCGCTGTAGCTGCTGTATAATATGCGGTATTTGTCAGCGTCATCCTTGCCGTAATGCTCAGTAGCCCTCACTATGAACTCGCCGTATGGAGTAGGCACGGCTGCTGGAAGGTCGGCAGCGCGCACATCGGCTATCACCTTGCGCTTCACCTTGGCTTTGATGTCGAATTTGCCGCCGTCGGCAGGCTTGATGTCCCATTTGATGGTCACGCCGAGTGTATCGGGCACCGACGGGGCCGCATCAATCGCCAATGGCGGCTGCCTGTATTCTGGCATCCATCGCATCACGCCCTCGCGCAGCAAGCACACTTGGTTGAGGCCGAGCTGGCGCGACGTGTTCAGAAACACATTGTGCGACTTCAGCACTTCCACTTCGTTGATAGTGGACGATGTGCCGAAAACGTCGCTGAGCGAGAACGACGACATCATGTCGTTAAGCGCAAAAATATTTGACTTGCCCATCTGCGGAGGCAGCATCAGCTGAGCGTATATTTCCGACATGGGCTTGCGCAAATATAAATACGCGCCCGACAATACAAGCAGCGCGCACAGCAGCGCTGCAAACACGCGCCATCCCTTCTTGCAAGCATACGCATATCTGCGCAGAGAAAACGGCACCGCCGTAGCAGTATTTTTGATGGAATCAGCCATAAATCATCGAGTAAGGGCTATGATTAGCGACACCAGCACCGAACATGCGCTCACAATAGTGGATGTGAACGAAAGCTTGTAAGCATTGTTCTGGTTGTACTCGGCATTGTCGCTGCGCACTTTCGACGGCTCCACGTAGATATAGTCGTTTTGGTGCACGAAGAAATATGGCGACGACAGCAAAGCCGGATCGTTGAGGTTGAGGCGCGTGGATATGCGCTTGCCGTCTTCCTCACGCACAAGCAGCACGTTGTCGCGTCGCCCGTAGGGCGTGAGGTCGCCGGCTGCCGTGATGGCGTCGAGCACGCTGAAGCGATGTGTGGTCACCGCCACTCGGCCGGGTCGCGCCACGTCGCCCGCGACGTTCACCATGAAGTTGACCAACTCTACACGCACCACTGGGTCGATTAAGTCGGCTTCGATGCGAGTGGCCAAGTATTCGGCCAATTGCTCGGTGGTCATTCCGGCCACGTGTATCTGGCCAAGCATTGGAAAGCGTATGTCGCCTTCTGCATCCACCACGTAGGTCTGCAGCTTCTGCGGAGTGCTGCGCGTGAGCTCAGTCACCGATGCTGTCATGCCCACAGGCAGATTGTATTGGGCTGCGGCCTCGGGCACTGACGAATACACGGTAATTGCCAATTCGTCGGCCGGCTGTATCTTCACGTTGTAGTCGCCCACAGGCACTGCTGTGGCCGTATCCACATCCTGAAAGTAAGTGAGCGACTTATGCGACGAGCACGAAGATGCAAGCATGACAATTGCAAGCCCCAAAGCAGCAAATATGCATGATATATGGTTCATTTTTACGTTTTGTAGTGTACAATTCTTAAACGCATCCGCGCGCCTTTTATTGTGAGAATGATTTCGGTATATTTTTCTGCATATTTCACATACATTTACACACTTTAAAACGTTATTATTTCATGAGGAAATTAGTTGGAATATTTTTGATTGCGGCTGCTTGCATCGCATGCTCAAATCAGGATGAGACGAAGCCTGTGATTCGTCTCGACCAGGCTATGCATGAATACGCATCTCTTTCCGACACTGGCCGCGACTCGCTTGTCAACTTGCTTCGACCTGAATTCAAGGCTTTTTTTGCCGTGCTCGGCTACGACTCACTATACAATGACGACATTTTGTCGTGGAGCCAGTCGGATGTCGTGAAGGTGTTTCAGCCCGACATCGATTCTGTTTTCGAGAATATCGACGGCCTTGAAAGCCAGGTGAGCCACATGCGGGCCGTCGACCAAAAGCATCATTGGGGGCTCACCGACAGCCTATGTTTTGCCACTGTGGCTTGGGGCAGGCCGCAGCCAATAGTGCGATGCGACAGCGTGATGCTAATAGCGCTCAACCATTACTTAGGCGAGCAATACCCGGGCTATTCGCATTGGGACTATTACCGCCGCACAGAAAAAACGCCAAAGAATTTGCCCTACGATCTGGCAGGAGCGATTGCCGCAACAAAGCATCCTTTCAAGCCGCATCACGCCCCTACCCTGCTGTCGTGGATGCTGTACGAAGGCGCCCTCATGCATGCGCGCATGATGCTCGTCGACCAAGCTCAGCTCGACATTGCATTAGGCTACACCCCTGACGAACTTGAATATCTCGAGGATAACACTCAAGGCATATGGGACGACATGCGCATAATGCGAGTGGTGTACACCACCGACCCGGCTTTAATCGACCGTTATATCGCGCCGTCAGCCGTGACGCCCCTCATCAATTACAACGCGCCTGGCCGCGTAGGGCGCTACATAGGCTACAAGATTGTGATGGACTACGTGAAGCGCCATCCTGAGGCCACTCTCAACTTCCTGCTTTCGCCCGAATTCTACGACACCCCGCAATCACTTATCGATTCCGGCTTCTAACTATAAAACCATGACCCATCATCCACATGAACCATCATCCAATGGAACAATGTAACACCTACACTATTATATTTGTTGCGCCCCCTCCACTGGGCCAAGTAAGATTTTGTCGATTGCCTTTGCCATCGACCAGCGGTCGCGGTCGTGGCGGTTTTCGAGCACGATGATTTTCAGCTTTTCTTTGGGGTATTTGGCCACATAAGCCTGAAAGCCGCCGTTGTCGCCAGTGTGGTACACCTTCACCGGCATCCCCGGCGTTGTGTCAATAAACCATCCTTGCCCATACCATGTGTCGGGACGCTGCTGATAGTCGCACCACTGGCTGTCGGTCACGCTCACACGAGGCGTGTACGCCACATCGCGCAGGCCGGCGTCGAGCACTGTGCCTCGCTCCAAGCCGTCCTCCCAGCGCAGCATGTCGCGAGCCGTGCTGTAGATGCCGCCATCGGGGCGGGTGGCGAAAAATGTCTCTTCACCATAATCGTATTCTTCCCAACCGCCGTGATAGGTGGGCGCATATCCGTGCGCCGTATGGGCCGGCATGGAGTCGGGCGAGAAGTATACGGTGTGGTTCATGCCAAGCGGAGCGAACACATGGTCGCGCATGTATTGCGTGAACTCCTCGCCGGTAAGCTGCTCTATCACCCTCGCCAGCAAGATAAATGATGGATTAAGATAGTCGTAGGCCGTGCCGGGACGGAACCTCAAGCTTTCGACATACGGGAAGTACGCCTCCGACGACTCGTCGGTGGCGTAGATGCACTTGTCGCGGTCGCTGCGGTCGCGGCTGTCAGGCACGCCCGACGTGTGGCCTGCCAAGTCGGCCAAGGTGATGTCGCGCCAAAAAGGCTGCGGGAAATCGAAATACTTGCTCACCGGCGACTGCATGTCCACCGGCAGTCGCATAAGCCCTACCACCGTGAATTGCTTCGACACCGACGCGATATTGAATAGCGTGCTGCCCGACACGCGCTCGCCGGTGGCCATGTCGGCGACTCCGAAATACCTTTCATATATGATGCTGTCGCCGCGCGCTATAATCACTGCTCCGCCCGGTGCCGACGCGTCATCGTAACGATGATCAAAAAGCGAATCGAGCGCTTGCGCCACACTGTCGCGAGTCGTCTGCTTCGGAGAAGAGCATCCCGGGGCGCACAATAGTGAAATGGTGGCGGCCACTGCCGCTGCAGCAATAGAGCGTGTGGATATGGGCATATCGGACTGACGTTTTTTTTGTTCGACACAAAGTTGGCTATTTTTTTTGACATTTTTGTCAATTTATTAAAATATTATTATTAAATTGCACACAATTTGATTATCTACCGAAATCTAATAATTTCAAAATAGCATGAAAGCTTACAAAACCCACGAAATCAAAAACATCTCCCTGCTTGGCGGCAAGGGAGCCGGCAAAACCACTCTCGCTGAGGCAATGCTCTACGAGAGTGGAGTGATAAAACGTCGCGGCACAGTCGAGGCCGGTAACACGGTCAGCGACTATTTCCCCGTTGAGAAGGAGTACGGCTCATCGGTATTCTCCACGGTGTTCTACGCCGAATTCGGAGGCAAGAAACTCAACGTAATCGACTGCCCGGGCGCTGACGACTTCGTTGGCAACGCCGTCACAGCCCTCAATGTCACCGACACTGGCGTAATCGTCATCAATGGCCAATACGGCGTGGAGGTGGGCACGCAAAATATATTCCGCACATGCCAAAGCGTGAATAAGCCCGTGATTTTCGCAGTAAACCAACTCGACGGCGACAAGGCCGACTTCGACAACGTAATCGAGCAGATGCGCGAAATCTTCGGTTCGAAAATCGTGCCCGTGCAATATCCCCTCGCTTGCGGAGCAGGCTTCAATTCGTTCATCGACGTGCTGCTCATGAAGAAATATTCATGGGGTCCCGAAGGTGGCGTGCCCAAGATTGAGGACATCCCCGCCGACCAGCAAGAGAAGGCCGGCGAATGGCATCGCGCCCTGGTGGAGGCTGCTGCCGAAAACGACGAAGCTCTCATGGAGAAATTCTTCGAAGAGGAGCGCCTCACCGAGGACGAAATGCGCGAAGGCATTCGCAAAGGCTTGGTGGCCAACTCTATCTATCCGGTATTCTGCGTGAGCGCAGCCAAGGACATGGGCGTGCGCCGCATGATGGAATTCCTCGGCAACGTTGTGCCTTTCGTTGAAGAAATGCCCGCTCCCGTCAATACGCAAGGCGAGGAGGTTAAGCCCGACCCCAACGGCCCGGTAAGCCTCTTTATGTTCAAGACCACTGTTGAGCCTCACATCGGCGAAGTGTGCTACTTCAAGGTGATGTCGGGCACACTCAAGGTAGGCTCTGACCTCGACAATGTGAGCCGTGGCTCAAAGGAGCGCCTCGCCCAAATCTACTGCGTATGCGGCCAAATCAAGACGCCTGTCGACGAAATAGCAGCCGGCGACATCGGCGCCACCGTGAAGCTGAAGGATGTGCGCACGGGCAACACCCTCGACGAAAAGGGCTGCTCATATGAATTCGACTTCATCAAATATCCTGCTCCGAAATACCAGCGCGCCGTGCGTCCCGTAACCGAGAGCGACGCTGAGAAGCTCAACCAGATCCTCAACCGCATGCACGAGGAAGATCCCACTTGGGTAATCGAGCAGTCGAAGGAGCTGAAGCAGACCATCCTCTCAGGCCAAGGCGAATTCCACCTGCGCACACTCAAATGGCGCGTTGAGAACAACGACAAATTGCCTATCATATTCGAAGAGCCCAAGATTCCTTATCGCGAAACCATCACCAAGGCTGCTCGCGCCGACTATCGCCACAAGAAGCAGTCGGGCGGCGCAGGCCAGTTTGGCGAGGTGCACCTGATCATTGAGCCTTACAGCGAAGGCATGCCTGCTCCCGACACCTACAAGTTCGGCAACCAGGAATTCAAGATGACCGTGCGCGACACTCAGGAACTGCCGTTGGCATGGGGTGGCAAGCTCGTCGTTTGCAACTGCATCGTGGGCGGCGCTATCGACGCTCGCTTCATCCCGGCCATCGTGAAAGGCCTTATGGACCGCATGGAGCAAGGCCCCCTCACCGGCTCATACGCCCGCGACGTGCGCGTGTGCATCTACGACGGCAAAATGCACCCGGTTGACTCTAACGAAATCTCGTTCCGCCTGGCCGGCCGCAATGCTTTCTCCGAGGCATTCCGCAACGCCAACCCCAAGGTGCTCGAGCCCGTTTACGACGTGGAGGTATTCGTGCCTGCCGACGTGATGGGCGACGTGATGAGCGACCTGCAGGGACGTCGCGCCATCATCATGGGCATGAACAGCGAGAACGGCTTTGAGAAGATTTCTGCCAAAGTGCCTCTCAAAGAGATGGCCTCCTACTCCACCGCCCTCAGCTCAATCACCGGTGGCCGCTCATCATTCACGATGAAATTTGCCAGCTACGAGCTCGTGCCCGGCGACGTGCAGGAGAAGTTGCTCAAAGAGTACGCCGAGAAGAACCAAGAAGATTAATATCACCCATTACCAAAGAAAACGGGCGTCGCTTAAGCGACGCCCGTTTTCTTTATTCCTTTCTCCTTAGGCTGAGCTGGAGTATCCTCTTCAATCTTATTGTGCCTGTAGCTTAGATACGAAAGCACAAGAAACGAAACGATGTTGAGCAAAATCAACGTTATTAGCAACTTGATCATAATAGTAGAGACAGTGGTTTAAAGGATGACACATATATTTGGAATTCGTATAAAAGAAAAACAAAAAATGTGCCAAATTTTCCTTCGTCTCTACCAACTTTTTCTTGATTTAACAATTTTTATGTCTCAGTTCACCACGTTGACGGGATGACCTGAAAGGTAGGCCTTCAAATTGTGTGCGCTCTTGGTAATCAGCGACTTACGCGATGTATCGCTCTGCCATGCTATATGGGGCGTGATGTAGCACCGCTCTGCCTTGAGCAGTGGCTCGTCGGCCGTAGGAGGCTCGCTTTCGAGTACATCCACGCCTGCTGCGTAGATGCGGCCTGAATTGAGAGCTTCGGCCAGGGCTGCCGAGTCGACATGGCCGCCGCGCGCAGCGTTGATGATTATGGCCGTTGGCTTCATCATAGCCAAGGTGTCGGCGTTGATGAAGTGCTTATTCTCAGCAGTGAGCGGTGCGCTGATGGTGAGCACGTCCGACTCCTTGAAAAGTTCGTCCTTCTCCACCGGGCGTATATAGGCAGGCAACTGCCAAGGCACTTTAGTGGTATAGGCTATTACCTTCATGCCAAACACATGGGCTATTTTGGCCAATTCGCTGCCTATGCTGCCAAGTCCGTATATGCCTATCGTGAGTCCGGCAAGCTCTATAATTGGCGTGAGCCTGTAGCTGAAGTCGGGGCAGTTTTGCCAGTCGCCGTTCTTCACCGACGCCGAATGGCGAGCAGTCTCGTTGACGATGTTGAGCAGATGGGCAAATATGTTCTGCACTACAGAGTGAGTGCTGTATGCCGGCACATTGCACACGGTGACTCCATTGCGGCGTGCTGCAATAAGGTCAACGTTGTTGTATCCGGTGGCAAGCACGCCTATGAATTTCAGATTAGGGAGATGCTCGATTATAGCCTTGTCTATAACGACCTTGTTGGTGAATATGGCCACAGCGTCCTTAGCGCGCTCCACCACCTGGTCGGGCGCAGTGCGGTCATACACTGTGAGCTCGCCCAATTCCTCCAGTTCTTTCCAACTTAGGTCGCCGTTGTTTGCTACGTATCCATCCAGCACTACTATTTTCTTGTCCATCTTTCTTATTTTTGGGTATCAGATAAGGGGAAAAGCAGCGGAGGCCGGTTGCCCCCGCTGCTGTATGAGATTTTTATTCGAATTCTACGACGGGAGCGTTTTCTTGCACTGCATCGTCAGGCTTTACAAGCACACGCTTCACCACGCCGGCTATAGGCGATTCCACTTCGTTCTCCATCTTCATGGCCTCGTACACAACCAGGGTGTCGCCTTTCTTGATATTGTCGCCAGCCTTTACGCGCACTTCCACGATGCGTCCGGGCATGGGCAGCGTCACTGTGGTACCGGTGATGGGCTCGACATCTACCTTCTCCTCAACGACAACCTCTGGCTCAGCAGGCTTGTTTGCCTCGTATTCCTCGGCGCGACGGCGACGCAGGAAACCGTTGGCCACGGTGGGGAGCAGCTCGAGAAGCAAGTATTCCTCCTCGTTCTTAGCCAGCTTCACGCCGCCAAGGTCGTCGAGCACGGGATTGTCGGGACTCTTGTGCGACGACACATCGTAGGGCTTCTCCTCGGGGCTGCCGGTGATTTTCTCGCGGAAAGCGGGATCCACGGGCACGGGAGTCTTGCCGTATTCGCCCTTTACGAGCGACGTGAAGTTCTTGCTGGGCACGCTGTAGTCGGGGTTGCCTTTCTTGCGGTCGAGCGCCACGCTCACAGCCTGGCTGCCCACGATTTGGCTGGTGGGGGTTACCAACGGCACCAAGCCGGCATCGCGGCGCACCATAGGTATCAGTCGCATAGCATCGTCGAGCAAGTCCTCTGCGCCTACGGCCTTGAGCTGAGCCACCATGTTGCTGTACATGCCGCCCGGCACCTCGGCTGTCTTCACCAGTTCGTTGGGCTTCGGGAATCCGAAGTATTGCTCTATCGAGTGGCAAGCATCGAGCAGCGTGTCATAATCGGCTGCCTTGGCGGCTGCTATAGCCTTGTCGAAGTCGGCTTCAACCTCTGCGGGAAGCTTGTCGGTGAGGGGGTCGAATGCGCGAGGCATCTTGTCGGCGTTGAGGTCGAATGCCTTCAGCGATTTGCGCGCTTCAAGCAGCTGAGTGCGTATGCGGCCCACAGCCTCCATGTTTACGTCAACCTCTACGCCAAGCTTGTTGGCAAAGATATAAATGAGCTCGATGGCAGGAGCGGCCGAACCGCCGGCAAACCACCAAATGTTAGTGTCGAGTATGTCCACGCCGTTGATGATGGCCATGATCGACGATGCCAGTCCATAGCCGGGAGTGCAATGGGTGTGGAAGTCAACAGGCACGGTGAGGCTTGCCTTGAGCTTTGAGATGATTTCGGCAGCGCGGGCGGGAGTGACCAAGCCGGCCATATCCTTCAGGGTAATCATTTTTGCGCCTATGCGCTCCATCTCTTTGGCCTTATCAACGAAGTACTCGGCTGTGAATATCTGCTTCGGTGCCTCCGGCTCTGGCTCGCTTCCGCCGAACAGACGCGAGAAGAAGCCTTTTTTCTTGGGAGCCTCGGCAGGTGCTTCGGGCTTGGGATCCACAGTGTAGCATACGGCACCATCTGCGATGCCGCCAAGGTCGTTAATCATCTTGATTGAGTCGCGCACGTTGTCGATGTCGTTAAGTGCATCGAAAATGCGCATCACGTTCAAGCCGTTCTTCACAGCCTCTTTGTAGAATCCCTCAAGCACGCTGTTGGGATAAGGCACGTAGCCAAAGAGGTTTCTGCCACGTGATAGCGCCGACAACAGCGAAATTGGGTGCTCGCTCTTCGACTCCATTGCATCCGAAATAATGCGCAGGCGATTCCAGGGCGACTCGTCGAGATATCGCATCACTGAATCGGGCACAGCGCCGCCCCATACTTCCATGATGTAGAAGTGCGCATCCTTGTAAAGCGGCAACAGCTTGTCAATCTCAGCTTGGCTGAGACGCGTAGCAAACAACGACTGCTGTCCGTCGCGCAATGTCAAATCGCGAATTTTCAATTTTTGCTTCTCCATAGACATGAATGAAATTATGTGAATTATAATTAAATCTTATTTCACCCACAAAAATACACATTTTTTTTTAATTTATGTTGGTTTACCAGAAAAAGTTGGAATTTCACCAAAATACGTGATTTTTGGGTTTAATTGTCGCGATTGAGCTGTGCCGGATGCGTTATCTGATGCGGTCGTAGCTTTTAAGCAGCCGCTGGTCGGCCTTCATGCCGCGATGCGCGAAAATAGCCAGGATTAACGAAGCGGCAAGCACAAGCGCAGGGCCAAGCCATGCCACCTCTGAGCCTTCGGGCATCCGCATTCCAAGGATAAAGGCACCCTCGCATGCGAGAGCCAATATCATGAAAATGCACACGCTTGCCACGCGCATCTGCACGCGTAGGTTCTTGAACAAGAATATGTCTACAAAGAGCAAAACCGCCGTTACCAGCGCAAGCGTAAGCAAAGCTACCGAGTCCTTAACGTAGATCAACTGGTGCGTGTCGGCAAGGGAGTCGGCAACTGAGCCAATGGGCACGCAAAAACTGAGGGCAGCAAGAAGCAGCGCTGCGAGCAAGAGATACACACTCTGTATTCGTTGGATTACCATGGAAAGAATTAAGAATTAAAAATTAAAAATTATGTTATCGACGTAAGTCGCTTTGCTTGCAAAGAATTATTCACTACTCCAGTGTTGCGTCCATTATCAGCGGCACGAACTTCATGTCGACGCCGGCCTGTGCCATGGCGTCGGCATCCTGGCTCATCGACGCCACAAAAGCCTTGCGTCCGTCGGCGCCGCCCTGTTCCATCGACAGCTTATAGTAATTGATTGCGCTGCGTACATCGCCGTTTGCCAAGGCTGCATGCCCGATATTCAGATAATCGGTGGCAGTGGGATTATCCAATAGGATTTTTTCGTAGTAGCGTCGCGAATCGGCATGCTTTCCTTTTAGGAACAGTGTCCATGCTAATGGGCGCCATGCGCGATCGCTTTTGTCGTCCATGAACTCCACCTTGTAGAATTGATTGAGGGCGCCATCGTAATCGCGCTTTTCGAGCAAGACATATCCAAGCAGAAGGGCCACCGATGTGTCGTCGAGCCGCAGACTCGCCAATTCACGATAATACTTCAGAGCGAGGTCGTTGTCGCCCACTGCGCGGTACACAGCTGCAAGCCTCCGTATGGTCCAAGCATTTTTCTTGTCAAGAAGCTCGGCGCGCTGATACATCTCTATGGCTTTGCGCTGGTGCCCCTGCCGCTCATGGGCAAAGCCCATCTTTTGGTAGCGCGACGAATCGCCGGGCATCACGCGCTCCAAACGCTCAAACACACTTAGTGCGTCGTCCATGTAGCCAAGCTTGAAGTAGAATTCGGCTATCACCGTCAGCAAGTCGGCATCGTCGAAATCGTCGGCAAGCGACGGCACGGCCACTAAGTTAAGCCCCCTGACGAAGGGGTCGGTGAATTCTTGCCGCCCGCGATACAGCTTGAAGAACCTGTATATGTTCTGCACATACATGTTCAGCACTTTGCGCATTGCGTCGGGCCGTGGCGAATTCGCCATTTCAGAAATGGTTTGGTATATATTGTCGCTCTGAGCCTGGAACTGCGATGTCATGAGCTTGCGTTGCTCTGCAGGCACCATGTTGAGCGTAAGCACGAACGAATATTTGTCGCTGTCGCACAAAAACATGGCACCATCTATCATGTCGGCCATTACGCCCAATTTCGAAACCACAGGGGCCAGAGCCGTGTGGTGGGCATCGTAGGGTAGGAACCAATTTGACAAGCCCTGAAAAAACGGATAGTTCTTAAGGTGCGCAAATGTGCTCATCATCACGTCCGCGCCCTCCATCTGCATTTCTGTGAGTTCCTTCAGCTTGTCGGTGATGCCGCTGCGGTCGAGCATCTCCTGCCACTCGGGATTTGCCTCAAGCGAACTCATGTCGTCCATTTTTAGCTCGCCATTGTTGATTTTGTCCATGATTTCGGGTTTGAGGCCCATCATGCCGGGTATCACTTCGTTCTGGATCGTTTTGTTGATGCGCTCGGTGTCGACGGCGCGTACTAATTCTACGAATGCAATGCGCAGATCGTCGTGCCACCGGCTATTTTCCTTGGCCAAGGCCAACTGCCCGCTCAGCGACGGCGCAAACGGCCTCTGCGGGTATTTCCACAGTGCAAGAAGCAATCCCACGAGAGCCGATGCCTGCACCTTGATGTCGCTGCTGTCTGTGTAAGCCGTGAGCAGAAGCGACATCTTCGCGGCATCGAAGCGCATGAGCAGCCCAAGAGACAAAGCGCTGATCATGTGCATGCGTAGCTGCGACGAGTATTCCTCGCCGTTGAGGATTGAGAGCACCGCGCTCTTGTCGTCGGTTGCCAGCGTGGGCTTAGTCCACAGATAGTTGAACATATCGCGCTGCATGCCCTCCATCCGTCGGCGATTGTCCAGCTCCTCACTGTTGGCCGATGCCGGGCCAAGCCCAAGCACCGACATCTGCGACAGGCATTTGGCGTATTCCGACAGCATGCCGGGAAAAGAGGCAGCGGTGCCGGTGTGCTCGCGCACACGTATCACACTGTAGTATTGCGAAGGATTGTCGTATTTCTCCAGGTCGAATATCAATGCGTCGAGCTCGTCGTAAAGTTCGTTCACTATGTCGGCATATATGCGGTCGCGCTCGGGGTCGCTCGCGCCCATGGCAACGTATCGGAGCATCAGCGAATAATTGTCGCGAGTGCGGTCGAGACGCTCCTGCACTTGCCGGTTTTTCGCGCTCCTGCACAGATTCTCCATCATGCTGATAGCCTCGCGCAGCCGCCGCTGGTCGATGAGGGTGCCTATCAATTGCCTATATTCGTTGGTTTTGCTTATAATTGCCATATATGTGAAATCAGTTAAAGGTCACTTTTTATTATAATAACAAATATTATGCCATTTTTCTGATTATCATGCCAGATGATTGAAAAAATCACTCATATTCATGCCAGATGGCTGTGCCGAAGTCGGTATTTCCACCGTTTCGCCATCGAGCAGTTCGATGGTTGTATACTCCCCTGTCTCAATGCAATGCTTCACGTCGGCTTTTTTTATCATGCGCGGCGCGGGTGTCCATCCCGTGGGGTGCTCTTCTGCATAGTCCATTGGCAAGTATTGCAGCAGCAGGCCGCTGTCGGTGAGCACGGCGCGCTGTGGCATTACGCTGCGCACGCCTTCGGGGCTTAGCGCATAATAGTAAAAGGCCAGCATAGCCAAGCCAGGCAGAAGCACGCACACCGCCGCGAGCGCTACCACCAGCCATCGCCAGTCGTGAGTGCCGGCCAGCATGAGTGCAGCAAGCGGCACTGCCGCCATCCACCACCATCTGCTTGCAAGCCGCATCATGCAGCCCCTCACATAGCGGCCCTTAGGTATGCTGTATATCTCCGTTTCCACCTTGCAAAGATACACAATTTTCCAAATGGTTCGGCTTTTCAATCCAATTTATGGCCTCATTACACTTTTCAATCCAAATTCACAAGAAAAAACTACACTTTTCAATCTTTTTATGGAGTAACATTAATTGTTCAGATTGGCGAGAAGTACCTTGTTAAGAAAGTATATCCTTAACCAAGGAATCGCAAATGATATTAGCCAACTTTACGGGAACGGCGTTGCCAAGCTGGCGCATAGCTTCTGTCCAAGAGCCAAGTATTTGATAGTCATCGGGGAAAGTCTGGATACGCTTAGCCTCAAAAATAGTAAAGTATCTAAATATGCCTTCCCCAAATTTTATCATATTTTCTCCGCCAGGCACTCCATGATTGCCTGCTTTTATAGTCTTTGACGGTTCGTCTATAGGGCTACCGGTATGTCCCGGATATTCTCTTGCTCCCTCACGTATGATGTGTTCATTTGGGAAATACGTGCTTTCTCCTGATTGCGGGATGTTGACTAATGCATCACGGATTGTCACCCACGGAGACAATTCTGGCGCGAAAAACCCATATTTATTAAGGAGACTTTTTTTCTTTGTTTGAAACTCTGCGAATTCTTCATTGGTTGGCGCCACATTGTGTCGTTGCCAGTATTCCTCTGTAACGTATTTTTCCCAAGACAAAGCGTCGTGAGAATGTGTAGCTTTTGGCAACCTCCATTTTTTTTCAAGGTCCCTTCTTATTCCGATTATCACTACACGTTCTCTTTTTTGCGGAACGCCATAGTCCACGGCATTTACCAAATTAATTGATACGTCATATGTCATGCCTGGCACAAGCCAATGTGATGCCTTATTTATATCTGATATATGAGCACGCCAATTGTCGTGCTTGTCTAATACGGTAGGATAACTAAGTTGTAGCAAGATATATTGCAAGTAATCCCGAAAGCCCTCTCTCAACAATCCCTTTACATTCTCAAAAAAGAATGCCTTAGGCAACAATTCCCTAATTGAACGAATAGCAGACGGAAACATGTCTCTTACATCTTCACGCCCCTTTGCCATGCCGCCCAATGAAAACGGTTGACATGGAGGTCCGCCCGCTACAATGTCTATCCCAGAATGTCGTGAAAAGTCAAAATTGCGTATGTCGCCTTCAAATATCTTGCTTTTGTCATAATTCTGCCTAAGAGTCCTGCAAGCATCCGGATTCCACTCTACAAACGCATTATGATTTACTCCTGACATTCCGATGCCTGTGGCCATGCCACCTGCACCAGAAAATATTTCAATTCCATTGATCATTTTCCGTAAGTAGAAAAATATTGTGTTACAATGAATTCTATATCCGACTGTGATTTCGATGATGGCGCGCATTTATCGGCCCAATTCCGACCAGGGTGAAGTAAATCCCATTCAGATCTTTCCTGATTATAGCGACCACTTCCAGGATCATGGTTCCCGAATCCATCTAAGTTGCAGTTCCACAATGGGCTGTAATGACGGATTAATGCCGCTTCAATCGTTCCAATCATATCGCCTGCCTCACCTTCAAGTATCATAAACCTACACAAAAAGTCGGCATTTTCTAAATTCTGTACCTCATTAATGCTCTTTGCGTGTTCACATAATCTTCGATACAATTCCAATGACGAACTTTCCTTTGTACGACCTTATCGCCAACCTCTTGGCACAGCTTTGCCTACGTAAATAGGTTGATTACATGCCAGTCGATTAATTTCTTGAAAGTTTTTGTAAATTCCCTGCTTCCCAATATAATATAGTGCATATATTCCTGCGCCCTCGAAACGTTCCATTGGAGGGATAGGCTGCACGGGAGTACCATTAAAAAATCTAATGGTATCCTTAATCACCTCTTCAAATTCAGGAGAATGGAAGACATGCTTTGTTCGGTCAAAGTGGAATTTCATATATTTGGAGATTACATTAGAACACATAATGCAAAAATACAAAAAAAAATAGGATACCCCATGGCACCTCCCCCATTTTTTCTCTTTTGCATTTGAACTGCGTGATTGTGCTGAGGCAAAATGTTTTTGGCTGCGATTCTTGGTAATGTGAAATTTATGTCGTAACTTTGAATGTCGGATCGCGTGCAGAGCGCCCGACACCCCCATGCAAAGCATAACTACTAATCTTAGTTAACTATATTACAATCATTTATCGCACATCCATGAAATCATTCAACGTATTGGGCGCTTGCCTGGCGCTTATCGCACTGCCACTGACGGCTGCTGCCGACAACCCCGGCGGACTCTCGCTCCAAAACCTGCAATCGCTGCGCGACAGCTATCAGCCCACCCCCGCTGAGAAAGCCATCCGCAATGCCCTGGGCTCAACCGCTATCGATGTGCTCGCCCTCAACCAGGAAAACAGAGCCAACTTCGACACCGACTTCTCGCACAAAGTCAACTCTCACGGAATCACCAACCAAAAAAACTCGGGCCGCTGTTGGCTTTTCACAGGCCTTAACGTGCTCAGAGGACAAATGATCAATCAGCACGGACTGCCCGCTATGGAGTTCTCGCAGAACTACAACTTTTTCTACGACCAGCTCGAAAAGGCCAACCTATTCCTGCAACTCATAATCGACACACGCAACCTCCCTATGGACGACAAGCGCGTAGAGTGGCTGTTCCAGAATCCCTTGAGCGACGGCGGCCAATACACCGGCGTGGCCGACATAATCACCAAATACGGCGTTGTGCCCAAAAGCGTGATGCCCGAAACCGCAATGTCGGAGAATACATCCAAGCTCCGCAACTTGCTCGGCCTAAAGCTTAAAGAGCAAGCCCTGCAGCTGCGCTCCAACCCTAAAGCCAAGGATGCTGACCTGCAAAAGCAAAAGCAGGAAATGCTCACCACAATTTACGGCATGCTTGCCCGCACTCTCGGCGTGCCCCCTACCGAATTCAAATGGACTGCCCCCGACGGCACCACCGCCACCTACACCCCGCAAGAGTTCTACGCTAAATGGCTTGGCAACGACCTGAAGAACGACTACGTGATGCTGATGAACGACCCCACTCGCCCCTACTACAAAACATACCAAATCGACTACGACCGACACGTTTACGACGGCGACAACTGGACCTACATCAATCTGCCCATCGAAGACATCAAGCAGATTGCCATCGAAAGCATCAAGGACAGCACAATGATGTACTTCTCTTGCGACGTGGGCAAATTCATCGACCGCGAGCGCGGCCTCCTCGACCCCAACAACTATGACTACGCCTCGCTCATGGGCACTGAATTCGGAATGGACAAGGCCGACCGCATTCGCACATTCTCCAGCGCTTCAAGCCACGCCATGACGTTGATGGCAGTCGACCTCGATGCCGAAGGCAAGCCCGTGAAGTGGATGGTGGAAAACAGCTGGGGACCGACATCAGGCCACAACGGACACCTGATCATGACCGACAAGTGGTTCGACGAATACATGTTCCGCCTTGTGGCCGACAAAAAATATGTGCCGCAAGACGTAATGAAGCTTCTCAACGGCAAGCCCGAGATGCTGCCGCCATGGGACCCCATGTTCGCCCCCGAAGAATAAAAAATTCACCCTCAGATATCGTGAGCCTTCTCACCGGAAGGCTCACGCATTATTTCATCCGACACACATACGACAATGCACTTCGATTACAATCTGCCTGTAATTTCCTACATCCTGTTTGGCGCGGCTCTCCTGTGCTTCGCATACATCCTCATCTTCTACTGCCGACGGCTGCGCTCGATATGCCGAACCAAGAACGCCGCAGAGCCCGCTACGCCAAGCCCCAACATGCCCGGCGCATCTGTGATAGTGTACGCCTGCAACGAAAGCGATTCGCTGCGCAAAAACTTGAAGGAGATATTGCGGCAAGACTTTCCTGCAGGATACGAAGTGATTGTCGTAAACGACGGTGCCTCGCCTGAAACCAACATGGCCGTGAGCGAACTAAAGGCGGCTCATCCCAACCTCTACCTTACTTTCACCCCTAACGGCGCGCGCAATGTCAGCCGCAAAAAGCTTGCTCTTACTCTTGGCATCAAGGCGGCCAAGGGCTCAGTGGTAGTGATTACCGATGCCGCCACATTGCCGGCAGGCGACAAGTGGCTGGCCAAAATGATGCAGCCCTTCGCCGACAGCAACACCGAAGTGGTGCTTGGCATTGGCCGATATGCACAGCCTTCCCGACTGCGCGGCAACTACACGCGCATCTTCGACCAAGCCGCCGACTGCGCAGCCTGGGTTGCCGCCGCCCTGGTCGGGCACCCCTATCGCGGCTGCGCCTTCAATATGGCCTATCGCCGTCAGCTATTCTTCGACAACAAAGGCTTCTCATCGTCGCTCAACATGCGCAATGGCGACGACGACATCTTCGTCAACGAAATCACGCGAGCCGACAACACTGCCGTGCAGCTTGCCGAAGAATCGTGGGCCGAGAAGGAATTGCAGCCCTATGCCAAGGCCTGCCGGGAGATACGCGCCTCCCACGCTTTCACGGGGCGGCATCTGCCCAAGGCATCGCGCCGCATAATGGCTGCGGGCGAATGGGCCATCTGGGCCGTAATCCTGCTCTCGGCAGCTGCAGCCGCTACGGCCGGCTTATCCAACGCCTTCGCGTGGGCCATAGCCGCCGTGCTTGCGCTCGTGTCGCTGGCCGCCGTGGCTTGCTCATGGCACCGGCTGCTTAGCGCTCTGCAAATGCCACACCTCACCGCATTGCTGCCCCTGCAGGCAATGACGCGTCCGCTGCGCAATTGCATGGCCAACCTGCGCTCCCACTCAGCTTCGGCAGCCAACTACACTTGGCAGTAATCTGCACGCAACTATATGACTTGTAAATATTTTGTCACAGAATTTTATCACTTTTTCACTAAGGTTAAATAACTGCGCCTCTTCAACAATTAAGCATCATCGGGCGTTTTAATTTCAAACACAAGGTATGGAGCCCTACTTTGAAAGACACACACTCGATATGCTGCCTGGCAAGGGAATGAAACAGTAGAAACAGTGGTGACTCAATACTTTATCCGAGTCATTATGCGTATGAAATCGACGCATCCCGCCCTTGCTTAGAAAGAGCAACAAACCAACAGAGCTGCCCGCGCATTGCGAGCAGCTCCGTTGATTTTTCTACAGGCTTGGAAAGGAAGCGATTATGCTTCGCCCTCCTGTTCGCCTCGATTCTTGGCTTTGTTTTTGATTTTGTCGGTCGATGACGACGCTGTGTCTTGCTCCTCCTTCAAGTCAATCTCTTCGCGCTTGTCGTCGAGCACACGGTATTGCAGCATGGCCAACGACTGATCGGGAACAATCTTGAATTTGCGCCCGAGTGATAATCGCCATTTGCGATACAACGAACTGAAAATGCCTTTCTTGATGTATGCGTCGACATAAGGGTGCACATACATCACAACATCACGTTGCTTCAGCGTCTCAAGCACATATTTGAGCTTGCTGTAGAGCGTATCGGTGAATAGCAGCGAAGGCTGCACTTCGCCCTTGCCAAAGCACGACGGACACGTCTCGGCGGTTACTATGTCGAGAGCCGGTCGCACGCGCTGGCGCGTAATCTGCATCAGACCGAATTTGCTCAGCGGCAGTATGTTGTGTCGGGCGCGGTCGTTAGCCATCACCTCGCGCATGTGGTCGTAAAGCGCTTGGCGATGCTCCGGCTTGTTCATGTCGATGAAATCGATTACTATGATGCCGCCCATGTCGCGAAGGCGCAGCTGGCGCGCTATCTCGTCGGCAGCGCGCAGATTCACCTCAAGTGCGTTGCTCTCCTGGTCGGGGGCTGCCTTGGAACGGTTGCCCGAATTCACGTCGATTACGTGCAGAGCCTCTGTGTGCTCGATTATCAGGTAAGCGCCCGATTTGAACGATACCGTTTTGCCAAACGACGACTTGATTTGCTTGGTGATCGCAAAATGGTCGAAAATGGGTATGTCGTCGGTGTAGAGCTTTACTATGTCTTTGCGTCCGGGTGCAATGATCGATACGTATTTCTCGATCTGCGACAGCACTTCCTTGTCGTTGACGTAGATATTCTCAAACGAAGGGCTGAACACATCGCGCAGCATGCCCACTATGCGGCTTTCTTCCTCGAATATCAACGCCGGGGCGGTGGCTGTGCGTGCTTTTCCCACTGTTTTTTCCCAACACTTAATCAGGGTGGTGAGCTCGCGGTGGAGCTCGGCTGCGCCCTTGCCTTCAGCCGAGGTGCGCACTATCACGCCGAAATTCTTGGGCTTAATCGATGCGAGCACCTGGCGCAGGCGCACCTTCTCTTCTGTGCTCTTGATTTTTTGCGATACCGATATCTTATCGGAAAAGGGCATCAGCACCATGTAGCGGCCCGTGAACGACAGTTCGGTGGTCAGTCGAGGCCCCTTCGACGATATCGGCTCCTTCACTATCTGCACGAGCAGTTGCTGGCCTGGCTGCAAAGCCTGGGTAACGGAGCCATGCTTGTCGATTTCGGGCTGAAGGGTGAGCTTCGATATTGGTTGTATGGGCTGATGCTGGTCAGAAGCCAAAACCTCAGATATGTACTGGGAATAGCTTGTGAAGTGAGAGCCAAGATCCAGGTAATGCAGGAAAGCATCCTTGTCGTAGCCCACATTGACAAAGGCGGCATTCAGGCCCGGCATCAGCTTTTTCACTTTGGCCAGGTAAATGTCGCCGACAGCATAGGCCAGGTTGCGCTCTTCCTTCTGCAGGGAAACGAGCCTGGAATCCTCAAGCAAGGCTATGGAAGCCTCTTTGGGCTGGATGTCGACGATGAGTTCGCTTTTCATTCTGGATTGTGTTTACAAAAAAATACAAAGAGCAAGCGGCTGCGCATTGCGATGATGTGAATTGCGTACAGCTGATTGCCCAATGTATATTATAATGTGTATATGGCTGCGCCGCTTTCATGCGGACTGCCACATCAATCGCCTCGAAGCTGTGTATTACTTCTTCTTGTGACGATTCTTTCTCAGACGCTTCTTGCGTTTGTGAGTGGCCATCTTATGGCCTTTTCTTTTCTTTCCGCTGGGCATTGTCGCTTAGAAATTAAATTTACATTAACCAATCTTTTTGGTGTCGCCTGGCCACCATCCATATTATTTCACCTCCTGCATGAATGCCTTCGAGGGCTTGAATGCGGGAATTTTGTGCTCCGGAATGATGATGGTGGTATTCTGTGAGATGTTGCGTGCAGTCTTCTCGCTGCGGGTCTTTACGATGAAGCTGCCAAATCCACGAAGGTATACATTCTCGCCACTTGCAAGCGACTCCTTGACTACTTCCATGAACTTCTCGATGGTGTCGAGCACATTTGCGCGCTCAAGGCCCGTCGAGCGTGAAATTTCATTGACGATGTCGGCTTTTGTCATGATTGTCCATTAATTAAGTTTATAAATATTGTACTTTTGGTATCTTGATGTTACATTGGCATCATACCTTTTTTTTCGTGGTGCAAATATCGTAATTATTTTTGAAACAACACAATAATTATGGGATAAATTTCAAATTTATATTCTTTTTATTAACTTTGTGGGCATGAAACGGACTATATTTGTATTATTAGGCGTGATGATGCTGCCGTTGGCAGCATCGGCGCAGTCTGCACGCGACTCGCTGTACATCTCTTCATATCAATGGAGGGTCGACACCGTGGCCAATGGCCTGGTGATGAAGCGCGCACACTTTATATACCTGTATGAGCAGCCGCAGAATATCGTAATCTTCGAAGCAGAGCCCGACAAGCGTGGCATTGGCCTGAAGGTAAACTTTCCGGCGGAGCTAACCACCGTCTCTGCGGCCGACACGGCTGCTCTCGCCGCTGTCAACGGCTCGTTCTTCAACATGAAAGCGGGCAACTCGGTGTGCTATCTGCGGCAAAACGGCGTTGTGAGCGATACCACGGCCATCAACCCCGTATACAACGGCGCCCTCTTAATCGACGATGACGGCAATATCGACTTCATGCGTTGGGACAAGGAGATAGAGAAAGCCTACGACTCCACCACAGGCAGCGTGCTTGTGGCCGGGCCTATGCTCATCGAGGACTTTGCCTGCAGCGAACTTCCTAAAAACAGGGAGGGTTTCGTCGAGGCGCGCCATCCGCGCACTGCCATGGCCATCATGCCCGATGGCAAATCTATCCTGATTACTGTCGACGGTCGGCAAGAAGGCTTTGCCGGTGGAATGTCGCTGCAACAGCTGTCACACTTCCTGAAGATATACGGCGCGAAAGATGCCCTCAACCTCGACGGCGGCGGATCCACCACTGCGTGGAGCGCATCGCTCCCAGGCAAGGGCGTGGCCAACAGCGTGTCGGGCAGCAGCGAACGCAAAGTGGCCAACATTGTATTCGTATATTAGCCAAGACCCAACTAAACAAACTGCCACATGAGTTGTTTTTTATTAGAAGATTAATTAAAACACCTAAAAACAACTTATATCATGGCTACAACAAAAAAAAGCATCAAGGGCACGCGCACTGAAATCAACGTTGCCAACGCTTACTTGAGCGAATCGTCAGCCTACACGCGTTATATTTTCTATGCCAAGCAGGCTGAAAAGGAGAATTATTTCCCTGTTTCTGAGATTCTTAAAACTACCGCCGACAATGAGATGCACCACGGAAAGGTATTTTTCAAGATGCTCGAAGGCGGCGTAATCGATGTGCCAATGAGCAACATCGATGCCGGCATCATCGGCGACACTGTCACCAACCTTGGCTACTCAATCAAGGAAGAAGACGATGAATACAACTTCTACATGCAGTCGGCTCAGGTAGCTGACGAAGAGGGATTTCCCGACATCGCCAGCCATTTCCGCGCTATCGCAGAGGTTGAGCATAAGCACATGCTGAGATTCAAGAAATATCTCGATATGATCAACAACGGCGCCCTCTGGAAACGCGCCGAGCCCGTGACATGGCTTTGCCTCGTGTGCGGATACACCGAAGTTGGCACAGAGCCGCCAGCAAAATGCCCCGGATGCGATCATCCGTATCAGCACTATGTCGCTGTCGGCGACGACGCTTTGTAGCAGATGCCCAAGCAAAACGCAAAAAAGCAGGCCTCGTGTCTGCTTTTTTTGCGACAAATTTACTATCTTTGCATAATATTCCCTATGAATATAACATATTTACCAATGAACTACAAAGCTCTGATCCTCGCAGCGCTCACCGCTTCAATGGCTTGCTGCTCTCACGCCAACCGCGAAAACCACGCTTCAACCCCCGCCCCCGAGTCATCGCACTTCTGGCTGGGCGCCGACATCAGCGGAATCAGCGAATGGGAAAAAAGAGGATACCACACCTACACCGTCGACGGCGTGGAAACCGAAACTACAGCCCTTATGAACCAATACGGCATCGACGCCGCTCGCTACCGCGTGTGGGTCGATCCTGCCGACAGCCTTAGCAGCAAAAAGGATGTGCTCCAGCTCGCCCAGCGAGCCAAAGCCAACGACATGGACATCATGATCGATTTCCACTACAGCGACTGGTGGGCCGACCCCGGCAAGCAAATCACCCCTAAAGCCTGGAAGGACTACGAGCTGCCCCAAATGGAAGAGGCTGTGGCCAACCACACATCCGAGACTCTGCAGCTGCTCAAAGACAACGACATCGACGTGCGATGGGTGCAAATCGGCAACGAAACGACCAACGGCATGCTCTGGCCTATGGCAAAGCTTGAAAAAGGCACCAGCGAAAACATGGCCGCCTACGCCGCACTCAACAAAGCAGGTTACGAAGCTGCCAAGAAGGTGTATCCCAAGGCGCAAATGATCGTGCACCTCGACGACGGATACAACCGCGAGCAATACATCAACATGTTCGACTCGCTGCGCCACTACAGTTCGCCATTCGACGCAATAGGCATGAGCGTATACCCCTACTGGTCGGAGCGCAACCAAAACGACTCAACGGCCGTGAGTGACATCATCGACAACATCAACTTCCTGGCCGACCGCTACGACTGCCCTGTGCTCATCACCGAAGTGGGCGTGCATATCGACGAGCCTGAGCAAGGACGCGACTTCCTGCTGCGCCTGATGGATGCCGCAATCAACCAGACCGACGGACGCTGTCCCGCAATTTTCTACTGGGCTCCTGAGACGTGCCATGGCGGATATGCCCTTGGAGCATTCCGCGACGACAAGCCCACGGTAATCATGGACGCGTTTAAAATCACAAGCCAACGGCTTAAAGATAAAGAAGCGCTATGATATTACCCGCAAGCGAAATAGCCTGTCTTTTGGGTCAGCCGCATTCCGTCGACGCCACGCCTATTTCCACTCTGCTCACCGACAGCCGCGACCTAATATGCCCGGCCGAAACGGTGTTCTTCGCCCTCCGCACTCCCGGCAACGACGGCCACAACTTCGTGCATGAGCTTTGCGACAAAGGCGTGAAATATTTTGTCGTCGACCACGACGTAGAAGCGCCGGATGGCGTAACGCTTTGGAAGGTGGCCGACGTAGTGACCGCCCTGCAATCTCTTGCGCGCCACGCTCGCGAGTCGCTCGGCTCCGACGTTCCTGTTATAGGCATCACCGGCAGCCGTGGCAAGACGGTGGCGAAAGAGATGCTCAACCATCTGCTGCGCCCCTACTACAAGATCACGCGCTCGCCGCGCAGCTACAATTCGCAGATTGGCGTGCCCCTGTCGCTATGGGAGATTGCGCCCGACACCCAATTGGCTATCTTCGAGGCCGGAATTTCTCAAACCGGCGAAATGGATAGCCTTGAGGCGATAATCAAGCCCTCTATCGGCGTGTTCACCTCGCTCACCGACGAGCACAGCGACGGCTTCGCAAGCATGGAGGAGAAAGCCCATGAAAAGGCCAAGCTCTTTGTGAACTGCCGGCACGTGTTCTATCACGACGACCCCATCATAGCCGACGCGCTGAAAGCGACATGCCCGCAAGCCACGCTTCACCCTGTGGAAGGGCGCACAATCAATCTGGCCCTCGCTGTGGCGCGCCATCTGCGCCCAGATGTTGAATCTACGTTGCCCGACGTGCCGCGAGCCGGACTGCTGCCCCGCATCGATGTCACTTCATCGCTGAAGAATTGCCTGATAATGTACGACGGATACACCAACGACATGCGATCGCTCACCGATGCCCTATGCGCCTCCAGAAGGCACAGCAGCGACACTCGGTCGCTCACTTTGGTGCTGGGCCGCCCATACGACCTGTCGACGCCGCTGCTGCACCGCCTAATTGCGGCCAACAACGCGACTCGCCTTATCGCAATCGGCTTCGACCCTGGCGACGTGCAGTGCCGCACCGAATGCGTGAGCGACGTGGCCCAATTCCTTGAGCGCTACACTATATCCGACTTTAAGGACGAGCTCATATTAGTCAAAGGCGATGCCGAGAAGGGCTTTGAGGACATACAGGCGCAACTGCAGGCTCCGCGCCACGAGACTGTCATGGAGGTGGATCTTGGAGCCGTAATCCACAATTTCAACTATTATCGGTCGCTCATGCCTAAACGCACCGGCATCGTAGCCATGGTGAAGGCCGCCGGCTACGGCGTTGGCTCGCTCGAACTGGCGCGCACGCTGCAGGCGCAAGGGGCTGCTTATCTGGCTGTGGCCGTCGTCGACGAGGGCGCTGAGCTCCGCCGAGCCGGAATCACTATGCCTATAATGGTGATGAATCCCATGAGCACAAACTACAAGGCCCTGTTCCAGAACATGCTGGAGCCGTCGGTGTTCTCGCTGCGCGAATTGCAGCTGCTGCTCGACAACGCAGAGCGGCTTGGCATTTCCGATTATCCCGTTCACATCAAGCTCGACACCGGAATGCACCGCATAGGCTTCATCGAGGACGAAATCCCCCACTTGCTGAAAGCACTCCGCCGTCAAGGCAACGTGCTTAGGGTGAAATCTATATTCTCGCACCTTGCCACAGCCGACTGCCTCGACCAAGACGCATACACCGAGCATCAGCTGCAGGCCTTCCGTCGCATGAGCGACACCATCATCGAGCACCTTGGCTACCCCGTTCTGCGCCACGTGCTCAACACTGCCGGCATGATGCGCTACCCCGAGCATCACTACGACATGGCCCGACTTGGCATTGGCCTCTACGGCGTGTCGCCCGTGCCGGAAATCAAATCGCAGCTGGCCGTGGTGGCCCGACTCTACAGCACCATCATTTCAATCAAGCATTGGGATCCCGGCACCACAATCGGCTACGGCAGGCGCGGCGTGGTGACAATGCCTTCGGTTATCGCCACCATCCCCATCGGCTACGCCGACGGCCTTGACCGGCACCTCTCCAACGGCGCGGCCTACGTGATTGTCAACGGCGTGAAATGCCCCATCATAGGCAACATCTGCATGGACCAGTGCATGATTGACGTCACCGACGCAAATGCCTCTATTGGCGACAAAGTGGAAATATTCGGCGACAACGCGCCCATAGAGCGCCTGTCCGACACGCTCGGCACCATCCCATACGAGATTCTCACAAGCATCTCGCCGCGAGTGAAGAGAATATACGTGAGGGGCTAACACCTATTTATGTTATAGCATGATGCGGATATGGCATTTCCTGATATTATTGTGCATTTTGTGCATGGCATCGTGCAGCGCGCCGCTGTTGTCTACAGCCGAGCGCCAATATGACAGCGGCGAATACAGCGACGCCGCCAAGACCTACCGCAAACTCTACAACAAGCTCACCAAGCGTGAGCAGCGAGCCGGGCGCGGAGCCGTAGCCTTCCGTCTTGGGCAATGCCACCGCCTGCTTTCGCAGCCGGCACGAGCCGCCTCCGCTTATCAAAACGCCATACGATACGGCTACCCCGACAGCACGGCACATCTATATCTTGCACAGATGCTGCAGGCACAAGGCAAATACGCTCAGGCTATCGACCAATACCGCATTTTCCTCGAGAAGGACAGCACGTGCCGCGCAGCGAAGACGGGCATTGCCGGATGCCAACTGGGCCTTGACAAAAGCCTTGCCACACGCTACGTGGTGCGACCATTCAAGACAGTGAACACTCGGCGCTCTGACTACGCGCCCATGCTGCTCGACAAGAGCGGCGATGTGCTGTACTACACTACCACCGACGAAAAGGTGACGGGCGGGCAGCGCAGCGCAATCACCGGCGTGAAAAATGGCGACATCTGGATGCTGCGCAAAGACGAAAACGGCAAATGGTTGCGTCCTGAGCCTGCGCAAGGCGAAGTGAACACCGAGGCCGACGAAGGCGCTGTGTCGTTCTCGCCCGACGGCACAACCATGTATTTTTCGCGCGCCTCACAGCTCCCCGACAGGGACAGCGGAGTGGAGATATTCACTTCGCGCCGAGCTGATGCTGCATGGAGCGAGGCAGTGAAGCTTGAGATTTGGGACGACACCACGGCCTCATACGCACACCCTGCGGCCTCGCCCGACGGAGAATGGCTGTATTTCACCAGCGACATGCCCGGAGGCTACGGCGGCAAGGACATCTGGCGCATCAACCTGCGCCAGAAGGGCGCGCGCCCGCGCAACCTTGGCCCACGCATCAACACGCCGGGCGACGAGATGTTTCCTTACATGCGCACTGATTCCATCCTCTATTTTTCGAGCGATGGCTGGCCTGGCCATGGCGGGCTCGACATTTTCAAGGCCACCCTCAACGATGAGGGCTCTTGGAGCATCGTCAACATGGGCGCGCCCATCAACTCGCCGGCCGACGACTACGGCATGACGTTCGGCGAGGGCGAAAACGGCTTTCTCACCTCCAACCGAGGCGATGCTCGCGGCTACGACCATATATTCTCCTTCTCGCTGCCCGACCTGAAGATCAACATTTCAGGATGGGTGCTCGACCGCGACGAAGAGCCGGTGCCCAATGCCGTGATTCGCATCGTGGGCAACGATGGCAGCAACCAAAAGCAAATGGCTAAGGCCGACGGCTCGTTTGCATTTCCGCTTGAGCGCGGCGTAGCCTACACCATGATGGCATCGGCCAAGGGCTACCTCAATTCGCGGCAGGAATTCACCAGCGACACCACCGAGGTCGATGCCGAATACGCCATCGACTTCATGCTCGCCTCGATCAACAAGCCTGTGGTGGTGGAGAATATCTTCTACGACTACGACAAGGCCACCCTTCGGCCTGAATCAAAGACGGCGCTCGACGAGTTGGCGCAGGTGCTTTGCGACAATCCATCGGTGAGCATCGAAATGGCATCGCACACCGACCGTCATGGCTCCGACGCATACAACGAGCGCCTATCGGCGCGCCGCGCACAAGCAGTGGTCGATTATCTAATCTCGACCGGCATTAGCCCCGACCGGCTCACAAGCCGTGGCTACGGCAAGTCGCAACCCAAAACCATCACCAAGCGCTTGGCCCGCGAGCATCCCGACTTCGCCGAGGACACAGTCCTCACCGAGGAATACATCCTCACCTTGCCGCCTGAGCAGCAAGACGAAGCCGACCAAATCAACCGGCGCACCGAATTCCGCGTCCTCTCCACCCTCTACTGACCCACCTCCATCCATCATCTTCAAGCATTCTGATGGCCTCCTTTGCCTTGTATTGATTCATGTCGATTCTTACTTTAATCGCACAGGCACGCACAGAGACGTACACCAACGTGATGTCGCGCTACGTGATGTTCCATGTACAGTGGAGATTTCACAAAATGCCAAAATCAAAGAAAAAACAAATCCCAAATCCTAATAAAAACAATATTTCGACGAAACGTCCAAAATATCCGGGCAATTGTAGTAACTTTGCTATCAATTACTATCACATTGGGCAATCATGAAATTCCGCACTGAAATAGAGATAGCAGCCCGGCCAGGGCTCATGCGCCACGGCGAGGGCATAGTGATGCTCGGCTCGTGCTTCACCGACAATATCGGCGAGCAACTGAGCCGCGACGGCTTCGATGTCACGCACAACCCCTTCGGCCCACTCTACAATCCCGCCTCCATCCACGCCCTGCTGCGCCGCTGCCATGAACAGCGACCCATCACCGCTGACGAACTGACGCTGACGCCCGACGGCGTGTGGCATTGCCTCGACTTCTCGTCGAGATACAGCAGCGCATCGGCCTCCGCCCTCGTGGAGCGCATAAACGCAGAACTCGAAGCATTCCGCGCCGCGCTCAACTCGGCGCACACGCTGATCATCACCCTGGGCACGGCCTACGTGTTCGAGCGCCGCGCCTGCGACCGCATCGTGGGCAATTGCCACAAGCTGCCCGCATCGGAATTCAACCGCTACCGTCTGAGCGCGCCAGCCATCACCGATTATCTGCTGTCGATCAGCCAAATGCTGCTGCCGACGGTCAGCAACGTCATAGTCACAGTAAGCCCAATACGCCACACCGCCGACGGACTCCACGGCAACCAGCTGAGCAAAGCCTCGCTGCTGATGGCCGTAGACGAGGTCCTGGCCAAGCGGCCCCATTGGCAGTATTTCCCGGCCTACGAAATCATGGTGGACGACCTGAGGGACTACCGCTTCTACGCAGCCGACATGAAACACCCGTCGGACGTTGCCATAGCCTATATCTATGAGCAATTCCAACGGGCGTATTTCGATGATGCCACCTTAAGGAAAGCCGCCGACATGCGCAAGCAATGGCTGCGCAGCCAGCATCGGCCTTTGATGCAATAAGTGGCACTTAGGCCTCCACGGGCTCCTTCACGCCAAGCTTGATGCGCAAGTTGGCCAGCATGTCGCGAGTCATGGCATCGAGGTCGTATTCCGGACGCCAGCCCCACTCTTCGCGTGCGCACGTGTCGTCGAGCGAGTTGGGCCACGAGTCGGCGATTGCCTGACGCAGAGGATCCACCTCGTAGGTCATCTTCATGTCGGGCACATACTCCTTTATCTTATTGTAGATGATTTCCGGGTCGAAGCTGAGCGAAGCGATGTTGAACGAATTGCGGTGAACGAGCTTCGATGGGTCGGCCTCCATAATCTCCACAGCGGCGCGCAGCGCATCGGGCATGTACATCATGTCCATGAACGTGCCTGCCCTGAGGGGGCATTTGAATTCCTCGCCGCGAACAGCCGAATAGTAGATGTCGACGGCGTAGTCGGTGGTGCCTCCGCCAGGGAGCGTGGTGTAGGAAATCAGGCCGGGGAAGCGCACCGAGCGCGTGTCCACTCCGAAGCGGCGGGCATAGTAGTCGCTCAGCAGCTCGCCAGTCACCTTGGTCACGCCATAGATGGTGTTGGGGCGCTGCACTGTGTCCTGCGGCGTTTTGTCGTGGGGCGTGGTGCTACCGAACGAGCCAATCGAACTGGGCGTGAACACTGCGCAGCCCTTCTCGCGAGCCACCTCGAGCGTATTGTACAGGCCGCCCACGCCTATTTTCCATGCCAACTGCGGACGAGCCTCAGCCACGGCCGAAAGCAGGGCAGCCAAGTTGTAGATGGTGTCGATGTCGTATTTGTCCACCGCCGAAGCTATCTGATTGGCATTGGTGATGTCGACGAGGGCCGACGGGCCGCTCTCCAGCAATTCGCCCTTGGGCTCGCAGCCTGCAATGTACCCGGCCACCACATTGCCGGTGGGGTACTCCTTTCTGAGTTTCATCGTAAGCTCCGAGCCGATTTGGCCGGTAGAGCCAATAATCAAAATATTTTTCATAAAAGATTTTGACTAAATATGAGTGTGCTAAATGGTTTATTTAAGGTCGTTGATTTTTATACGACAAAATTACTATTATTTCCAAAATAATATGTACCTTTGGGATGATTTTTTTGAAATTTTCCATTTTACGAAATACCATAAATACACGTTTTAATTACTCGTCATGTATCATACCTTCAAGCAACATCTGCAGAAAGAATTGCAGGGCATCAAGGATGCCGGCCTGTACAAGGAGGAGCGCGTGATAATTACGCCGCAGGGCGCCGACATCGAAGTGGAAGGCGCCAAGGGCGACGTGCTCAACTTCTGCGCCAACAACTATCTGGGCCTCGCCGACAACAGCCGCCTCATCGAGGCCGCCAAGCAAGCCATGGACCAGCGCGGCTACGGCATGTCGTCGGTGCGCTTCATCTGCGGCACCCAGGACCTGCACAAGGAGCTCGAAAAGGCAATCAGCGACTATTTCCACACCGAGGACACTATCCTCTACGCCGCTTGCTTCGACGCCAACGGCGGCCTCTTCGAGCCGCTGTTCACCGAAGAGGATGCCATCATCAGCGACTCGCTCAACCATGCCTCCATCATCGACGGCGTGCGCCTGTGCAAGGCTAAGCGTTTCCGCTACGCCAATGCCGACATGGCCGACCTGGAGCGCTGCCTGCAGGAGGCACAAAGCTGCCGCCACCGCATCATCGCCACCGACGGCGTGTTCTCTATGGACGGCAACGTGGCTCCCATGGACAAGATTTGCGAATTGGCCGAAAAATACGACGCCCTGGTGATGGTGGACGAAAGCCACTCGGCCGGCGTGGTTGGCCCCACGGGCCGAGGCGTGGCCGAGAAATACAATTGCTACGGCAAAATCGACATCTTCACCGGCACGCTGGGCAAGGCCTTCGGCGGCGCCATGGGTGGCTTCACCACCGGCCCCAAGGAGGTGATCGACATGTTGCGCCAGCGTTCGCGCCCCTACCTGTTCTCCAACTCTGTGGCTCCCTCTATCGTGGGCGCCAGCCTGGAGATGTTCAAGATGCTCAAGGAGAGCGATGCCCTGCACGACCAGCTCATGGAGAACGTAGCCTATTTCCGCGACAAGATGCTTGCCGCCGGCTTCGACATCAAGCCCACGCAGAGCGCCATCTGCGCTGTGATGCTCTACGACGCTCCGCTTTCGCAGCGCTTCGCCGCAGAGATGCAGAAGGAAGGCATCTACGTCACCGGCTTCTACTATCCCGTAGTGCCTAAGGGTCAGGCGCGCATTCGCGTGCAGTTGTCGGCCGCTCACACTCGCGAGCAGCTCGACCGCGCCATCGCCGCCTTCATCAAGGTAGGCCGCAACCTCGGCGTCATCAAATAATTGCTTTCAGCACACTCACGTCAGCCGCCACACACCTTCGCGCATGGCGGCTGATGTGCAATTACGACCTTATAACCCCATTACCTATAACCATCAAGTTTATCAATGAATTGAGAAACTTGAATTACATAATGAAGAAACTCGGACTGGTGGGAGGCATGGGCCCCGAATCTACCATGCAATATTATCACGACACCGCAAGCCCCTCCCCTGCCTCGACACCCGCGCCATCCACATCCGCCGCCTCATCGCCGCCACCTCACCTAATAGCAAAATCTATAATCAACTCTGACAATAAAAAAATCATGAATAACTGGAGTTATAACGAAGTGCTTCTTGCTTTGTACGCCTATTGTCACGTGCCGTTCAATAGAGCCAACAACACAAATCCATGGATTGTTAAAGTCGCCAAGGCTATCGGACGGACTCCCGCAGCTGTGAAAATGAAGATTGGCAACCTGGGCGCCTTTGACCCCTCCTTGAAAGTTCAGGGTATAGTTGGTTTGACAAAAACCTCTAAAATCGACGAGAAGATTTGGAACGATTATGCTGGTCATTGGGATAGACTTGCAGTTGATGCAGAGAAGTTATTGTCTGCTAAAGGATATGGCATGGTAGATGATTTGTTCAGTTTACCAGTTGGCTCAGAGAAATATTGTGTGGCAAAAAGAAGAATTAATCAGAGTTTTTTCAGAGATGCAATTCTGTCCTCTTATAACAACAGATGTTGCATATCAGGAATTACTGAGCCCTCTCTTCTCGAAGCTGCTCATATAGTCAGTTGGTCGTCTAATGATTCGATTAGAACAAATCCAAGAAATGGTCTTTGTCTGAACCCATTTTTCCATAAAGCATTTGACAATTACCTATTAACAATAACAAAAGACTTCAAAATCTTATTGTCTGAGAAACTACTTTCATCTGTCGACAACGATGAATCATTGCGATATTTGGAAACACTGCAACATCTTGACATTATCATGCCTAATCGCTTTCTACCTGACACAAATTATCTATCGTTACACAATGATCAATACCAAGCAAACAACTGACTTAATGAACTTCCTGGGTTCGCGTGTGTTGGGCATTCCACAACAAATCTCCAACATACGGTTCATATTCAAACGACAAGAGTCGTATTGAACAGAGATTTTGAATACACAACCCTAATCTTCTTGTATATTTCTTACGGCTGGATTACCCACTCAAAGCATGATTACGCACTCAATAAAAACGCCCACGATACCAATCCTTGACACCAATGCACAGTGAATTTTTGTTAAAAGGAGGGGCGGTTTGGTTAAGAGTGGTTAATTTAAGGTAATTATTGTGAATATTAATAATATTTGCCATTGTATCTTAAATTTAGTGTTTATATTTGCAAATAATCGACACTTCAACTACTTCCATTCTAAATTCTTATATAGATGTACCGAACCATTCTACTTACATTAATAGGTGTATTGTTTTTTTCTTGCAGTGACAAGAAGCAGACCAGCGACCCCGATACCACAGGGCGCAAACTTCAAGTTGACTTTACCGTGAAGCAGGCCATCAGTCGAACCACCATGGACGAATCATACAACAGTTCGTTCGTAACGGGCGACCAAATCGGCATATTTGCCACCGGCGGTGCAAGCGCCTCCAACGTAAAGCACACGGTGACAGACAACAACAAACTCACCGCCACAACGTCAATCACCACCGACGGTTCGGGCAACACTTGCAATTTTTACGCCTACCACCCCTACAGCGACCTCAACGGCTCAGGCACCACCATAAGCCACACAGTGAGCTCTAACCAGACCACAGAAGACGATTTCTACGCATCCGACTTCGTGACGGCAACCGCCCTGAACAAAGTGGTGACCCAGGGACAAGCCTTGCAACTCGCATTCACGCATCGCATGGCCATGGTGGAGCTCACCGTGGTTATGCCCGAAGGCGACGCTATGCCCCTGAGCGCGAAAATCACCAACTGCCTCGTGGAGGGCAAATGGGACTACGCTGCTGACGAGTTTGAGGCAACGGGCTCGACTTCATCTGTGTCGATGCTCAGCACCGGCGACGACACTGGCGTATACCTCGCCATCGTGCCAGAGCAGACAATTGCCGCCGGCACGTCGATTTTCACAATTGAGACGTTGATGTCGACCTACACTTTCACTGCCGAGCAAGACATCTCACTGAAGTCGAACTTTGTGAAGAAATTCAAAGTGGGCATCAACACCGAGGTGGAATCCTCAAGCGAATTCTCGGCCGAGATATCGATAGAATCGTGGCAAACCGACGACGAGGAGATCGTAGGCCAAGGAGTGGAGAAAATCGCCAACTACATCGTGCAGGAAGACTTTGAAAATGGCCTCTCTATATCGACCTTGTCGCTGCTGCGCCAATCGCAGTTCCCCACTACCGAAGGCTGGTACTTCGGCGCAGAAGGCTCGACGAGCAGATTTGAAATCTTAGACGACCCTAACGGCGTGCTATCCACAAAGGTCGCAGCAGTGCCATGCGTAAATAATAATTACTGGTACAACTACATGCTCGCCTACGTTACCTTCAATGTCAAGCCGGGCATCTACCGCATGCGCGCCAAAATATCGGGACACCTGCAAATTTCTGTGTTTTAAAATTTCTTAGCCGAATATCAGGG
>CAZORI010000002.1:54938-100239 GCA_964582335.1 uncultured Bacteroides sp. | reverse complement strand
ACACGAAAGTAGGAGATAAGCACCTACGATTAGTGTTTACCTCCTACTCGATTGGCGTTAAGCTCGTTATTTTTCGCGCATGAATATATTGATGGGCGTGCCCGAGAAGTCCCAGTGCTCGCGTATCTTGTTCTCCAAGTAGCGTCGATAAGGCTCCTTCACCCACTGCGGCAAATTGCAGAAGAAAATGAAGGTGGGCACTTGCGCGCCTTTGAGCATGGTGACGTATTTGATTTTCACGTATTTGCCCTTGTTGGCTGGTGGAGGATAGGCGGCGATGTCCTCAAGCATCAAGCGGTTGACCTCCGAGGTAGGAATCACGCGCTTGCGATTTTTGTACACCTCGATTGCCGACTCAAGAGTCTTGTAGATGCGCTGCTTGGTAAGGGCCGACGAGAAAATCACCGGAAAATCGGTGAATGGGGCAAAGCGGCTGCGGATAGTGCTCTTGAAATGGCGTATTGCCTCGGGCGACTTGTCTTCGGCGATATCCCATTTGTTGACCACAACTACCAGGCCCTTCTTGTTTTTCTGAATCAACGAGAAAATGTTCACGTCCTGGCTCTCAATGCCTCGCGTAGCATCAATCATAAGTATGCATACATCGCTGGCCTCGATGGCACGTATCGAGCGAATTACAGAATAGTATTCGATGTCCTCCGTCACCTTGTTTTTCTTGCGGATGCCGGCAGTGTCCACCAAATAGAAGTCAAAACCGAATTTGTCGTATTTCGTGTAGATGCTGTCGCGTGTGGTGCCTGCCACGTTGGTGACGATGTGGCGGTCCTCGCCGATGAATGCATTGATGAGCGACGACTTGCCGGCATTGGGTCGTCCTACGATGGCAAACTTGGGCAAATCCTCGAGCTGGCTTTCATCCTCGTCCTTTTCAGGCAATTCCTTCACCACCTCGTCGAGCAGGTCGCCCGAGCCGTAGCCGGTCATGGCCGATACAGGGTAAGGCTCGCCCAAGCCGAGCTTGTAGAATTCGGGCACATTGTATTGCCACTCGTTGGAGTCAACTTTGTTGGCCACGAGCACCACGGGCTTCTTGCTCTTGCGCAGAATTTCGGCTACATGGTCGTCGAGGTCGGTGACCCCATTCATGGCGTCCACCACGAATAGGATTTCATCGGCTTGCTCAATGGCCAGCTGCACTTGCTTATTGATTTCGCTCTCGAATACGTCGTTAGAATTGACGACCCATCCGCCGGTGTCGACGATGGAAAATTCTCGACCGTTCCATTCCACTTTGCCGTACTGGCGGTCGCGCGTGGTGCCCGCAGTAGGGTCGACAATGGCTTGACGGCTCTCGGTCAGTCGATTGAAAAGGGTCGACTTGCCCACATTGGGGCGTCCGACTATTGCTACTAATTGCGACATAAGTCAATATTATAAAATTACTTTTTAATAATGGGCGGCGCGTCATTCGATGTAGCCGAATGTGCGCAGCTTAGCCTCGCGATTGCGCCAGTTGGCCTCAACCTTAACAAACAATTCCAGGTATACGCTCTTGCCGAAGAACGCTTCTATGTCCTTGCGCGCCTGCGTGCCCACCTTTTTGAGCATTGAGCCTCCCTTGCCAATGAGGATGCCCTTCTGGCTGTCGCGCTCCACGTAGATTACCGCCATGATGTGAATCGATTTCTCCTTCTCTGCGAATTTCTCTACGATTACCTCCACGGAGTAGGGAATCTCCTTGTCGTAATTGGTGAGGATTTTCTCTCGGATAATTTCGGTGACGAAGAATCGCGCCGGCTTGTCGGTGAGAGCATCTGTGCCGAAATATGGCTCGCCCTCGGGCAGGAGCTCGATAATTCGCGCCATTAAGTTGTCGACATTGAATCGCTCGGTGGCCGAGGTGGGGAAAACCTCAGCATTGGGCAGGATATCACGCCATTTTGCTATGATTGCTTCCAGGTCGGCGTTGTTTTTGAGCAGGTCGATCTTGTTGATTACCAACAGCACCGGCACTTTCTCTTTTGCCACGCGCTGCAAGAACTCCGCATTCTTTGTGGGGTCCTCCACCACGTCGGTGACATATATCAGCACGTCAGCGTCGGTGAGGGCGCCTTCGCTGAAGTTGAGCATTGTTTCCTGCAGCTTGTATTTGGGCTTGAGCACGCCGGGTGTGTCGGAGAATACAATCTGATAGTCCGGACCATTGACGATGCCCATGATGCGGTGGCGCGTGGTCTGGGCCTTGCTGGTTATGATGCTTATGCGCTCGCCCACCAAATCGTTCATAAGCGTGGATTTGCCCACGTTGGGGTTGCCCACGATATTGACGAAGCCTGATTTGAATCCTTTTTCCATTATATTATAGATAACTTGTTCGGTAGAAGATATACTTAATTAGACTATAACAATATTGGGCGTGTCAATGAATAAATCAGTAACTTAAATTTGCCATAGCAGGCAAAAAATGATATCTGCGGATTACACAGTGACTTCGCCGCAAAGAGCGCGCTGCAAATAGTGCTTCACCGCCTCGGCCGACAGGTTCATGCCGAAGAGGAACATGAGCTTGGTGATGGCTGCCTCGAATGTAATGTCGCCTCCAGAGATTACGCCAATTTGCTGCAGCACGTCGCCTGCTTGGTAGCGCGAGCGCACGGCTCCGTTGGGGCATTGCGTCACGTTGAGTATGATTACGCCGCGATTGAGCGTCTGCTTGAGCGCATCGATAAACCATTGCTTGGTAGGTGCGTTGCCGGCACCGAACGTGCGCAGCACAATGCCCTTGATGCCGGGCGTATTAAGCTGGTGCTTCAATACCTCTGGGTTGATGCCTGGAAACAAGTCGATGGAAATCACAGAATTGTCCATCTCAAATTGCGGGTTGAGCGGAGGATTCGTCGTAGGCTTGGCCAAGGCGTCGCGGTTGAAAAATATGCCGAGGCCTATCTTAGCCAGCTCGGGATAATTGTTGCTCTTGAAAGCGTTGAAGTTGTCGGCACTGCGCTTGGTGGCTCGATTGCCTCGCCACAGATAGTTCTCGAATAAAATAGCCACTTCCTGCACCATAGGATGCCCGGTTTCGTCGGTGGCGGCCGCAATTTGCAGCGCCGTAATCAGGTTTTCCTCGCCGTCGGTGCGCACCTCACCTATAGGGAGTTGCGAGCCGGTGATAATCACCGGCTTGCGTAAATTGCCGAGCATGAACGAAATCGCCGAGGCGGTGTAGGCCATGGTGTCGGTGCCATGAAGCACCACAAAGCCATCGTAATTCTCGTAATTGTCGGCTATGCTGTGCGCTATCGTCTGCCAGCCCTCGATGTTCATGTCGGAGGAGTCGATTGGCGTGCTGAATTGGATGTTGTCGATATCGTAGTTGAGCATCTTCACTTTTGGCACATTCTCCATGAGATGGGTGAAGTCGAAGGGCACGAGCACACCTGTAGCGGCGTCCTCAATCATGCCGATTGTGCCTCCAGTGTAGATTATAAGTATTTTTGGACGAGCGCTGCACATATCCGTCAACCGATTTTGGCTCCAGGTGTGGCGGGAGCGCTTGGTGAAATCAATATTAGCGACCCGTCGGCGTTGACAGCCGACAACAGCATGCCTTGCGACACAACGCCCTTGAGCTTGCGTGGCGGAAGATTGGCTATAAAGCACACCTGCTTGCCCACCAGATCGTCGGGGTTGTAGTATTTTGCTATTCCCGATACGATGGTGCGTTTTTCCAAGCCGTCGTCAATCAGGAATTGGAGCAGTTTGTCGGTCTTGGGCACTTTCTTGCATTCAAGCACGGTGCCTACGCGCAGGTCGCTCTTGGCGAATGTGTCGAAATCGACATCCGGAGCCTGCGGCTCGGGCTTGAAGTTGGCCACTTCGTTAGCCTTCTTGGTGTCGGCAAGCTTTTTAAGCTGGGCTTCTATGGCAGAGTCTTCGATTTTCTCAAATAGGAGCTCGGGCTTCTCAAGTTTAGTGCCGGCGGCCACTAAATTGTCGCGGCCAATCATGTCCCATTTTATGTCGGAGAGGTGAAGCATTCCGCACAGCTTTTTCGACATGAAGGGTAGCATAGGCTCAAACGCTATGGCCAGGTCGGCGCATATCTGCAGGGCCACATACAGGATGGCGGCGGTGCGCGCCATGTCGGATTTAGCCACCTTCCACGGCTCTGTTTCCTGCAGGTATTTGTTGCCGATTCGGGCAATCTCCATGGCCTTGTACGCAGCTTCGCGGAAATGGAACGTCTCGATGTGGTCGGTGAGCTGGCCTTTTGCTGTCACAATTTCAGCCAAGGCGTCAGTGTCGATTTTCTGCAGTTCGCCGGGTGCGGGCACTACGCCGTCGAAGTATTTGTGGGTGAGCACTATGGCGCGATTCACGAAATTGCCGAGCGTGGCAACAAGCTCACTGTTGTTGCGCGTCTGGAAGTCGCGCCAAGTGAAGTCGTTGTCCTTAGCCTCGGGGGCATTGGCCGTGAGCACGTAGCGCAGCACATCCTGCTTTCCGGGGAATTCGCGCAGGTACTCGTGCAGCCACACAGCCCAATTGTGCGAAGTGGATATCTTGTCGCCCTCGAGATTGAGGAATTCGTTGGCCGGCACATTGTCGGGCAGCTGAAATCCGTCGCCGTATGCCATGAGCATCGCCGGGAACACTATGCAGTGGAATACGATGTTGTCCTTGCCAATGAAGTTGATGATGCGCGATTCGGGGTCCTTCCACCATTTTTCCCATTCGTCGGGGAGAGCCTCCTTGGTATTGGAGATGTAGCCGATGGGAGCGTCGAACCACACGTACAGCACCTTGCCTTCAGCTCCCTCCACAGGCACGGGCACGCCCCAGTCGAGGTCGCGGCTCACTGCGCGGGGCTGCAAGCCCAGGTCGAGCCATGATTTGCATTGGCCGTATACGTTGGTTTTCCATTCTTTGTGGCCTTCGAGAATCCACTGGCGCAGAGCCGACTCGTATTCGTTGAGCGGAAGATACCAGTGGGTGGTTTCCTTCATCGACACCGGCGCATCGGTGAGCGCAGAGCGCGGATTGATCAGGTCGGTGGCGTTGAGCGACGACCCGCATTTTTCGCACTGGTCGCCATAGGCGTTTTCGTTGCCGCAACGCGGGCATGTGCCCACCACATAGCGGTCGGCGAGAAATTGGTTGGCAGTGGCATCGAAGGGCTGC
Source organism: uncultured Bacteroides sp. (assembly GCA_964582335.1). Taxonomy (GTDB): domain Bacteria; phylum Bacteroidota; class Bacteroidia; order Bacteroidales; family Muribaculaceae; genus CAG-873. The sequence continues at coordinate 95,097 of CAZORI010000002.1, read as the reverse complement.
ATCGACGTCTGCTTTATGAATTTGCCGTTGTCGTAGAGGCGACGGAAGAATTCGCTTGCTGTGGCCGAGTGTATGTCGCTTGTGGTGCGCGAATATATGTCGAAGGAAATGCCGAGCTCTTCGAAAGAGTCCTTTATGATTTTGTGGTAACGATCCACGACGTCCTGCGGAGTGATGCCCTCCTTGCGGGCCTTCAGGGTGATAGGCACGCCGTGCTCATCGCTGCCTCCTACCATGAACACTTCGCGGCCCTGCAGGCGCAGGTAACGCGCATAGATGTCGGCCGGAACGTATACGCCGGCGAGGTGTCCGATGTGCACGGGTCCATTAGCGTAGGGCAGAGCTGCTGTAATGAGAGTACGTTTGAATGCCATATTCTTGTATGTGAGTTATGTTTGGTTTTGGTGTTTGTTATTCGATGTTTTTGATTTTCTTTGTTGGGCCCACTATCCACAGAATGTCGCCGGTGGCAAATTGCAGTGATGGGTTGGAATCGATGTATTCTTCTCCGCGCTGCACGGCCACCACCAGCACTTCGTAGTCCTTGCGCAGGTTGCTCGTCACCGGTGTCTTGCCAATCAAGGGCGAATTCTGCGTGAGCATCACAGTTGTGAGCTTGAAATCTTGCGGATTGGTGCTCTCTCCCTGCGGCTTGCTCTTCTCCACCTCGGGAATCAGGCGCTCAATCTGCTCGTCGGTGCCGATTATGCCCAATACGTCGCCGGGATATAGGCGCTCGCGGGCACCGGGTATGGGTATCACCTCTGCCCCGCGCTGTATGGTCACGACGTTCACCTTATAGTCCTTGCGCATGTCGCTTTCGAGCAGCCTTAGCCCGGCAAAGTGGCTGCCGGTGCCCACGGTCATGTATGCCATGTGCAGGTCGTTCACTACATTATTCTTCTTGCCGGTGCGTCGCAAATCACGCTCATTGAGGTTGTCGAGGAATTTGCCCTCGATATTGCTCACTTGCGCCATGAGCTTGTGCGAGAGCATGACGCCAATCAGCAGCAACGTGACGATGCCCACTCCTATGCCTATGCCCAGCGAATAATGCCAGGTGACGATGTATACGACAAACATTAAGGCAATGGCGCTCCTGAATATATTGGACACCACGCAAGGCACGTTGTTGGGGAGCGAGGGTTTGCTTGAGTCAGCCCCAGTGGGCACGTTCACTTGCGACATCAGCGCCATCAGGAATGGCGCCATCGCAATCAGCGTCACCACGGTTGACACCAGTTTGCTCCATTCGGGCATTATTGAGTCGAGCCAGGGCAGCAAGTAGGTGTGCGACACCAATGATATCGCTATCAGTATGATAGAATACAGCAGAGTGGGCCACATGTATTGCCGAAGGGTGCGCACCCAGGCGTTGGTGACGGCGTTGCTCTTCGTGGCTTCTTTCTGGTAGCGGTCGATCAAGAAATACAGTTTCTTTGGCAAATGGCGCTCCACCACGTTGTAGGCTCCAGGGGCCATCTTGATGAAATATGGCGTGCCGAATGTGGTGAGCACCGACACTGCCACTACAATGGGATAGATTGTGGGGTCGAGCACTTTCAGGCTCATGCCCAGCGTGGCTATGATGAAGGCGAATTCGCCAATCTGCGTAAGAGAGAATCCCGATTCGATGGCTACCTTGAGGCTTTGTCCGGTGACGAGCATGCCGAAAGTGCCGAACAGAATCATGCCCACTACCACTACAGCCGAAAGGATAAGTATAGGCACCCAGTACTGAGCAATGATCGAGGGCTGCACCATCATGCCCACGGATATGAAGAACACGGATCCAAACAAGTCCTTTACGGGCGTCACCACATGCTCGATGCGTTCGGCATAGCTTGTGCCGGCGAGAATAGAGCCCATGACGAAGGCTCCCAATGCGAGTGAGAAGCCGCAGTAGACCGAAAACACTGCCATCCCCAGGCACAAGCCCATCGACACAATCAGCAGCGTTTCGCTATTGAGGAAGCGCCTCCATGCGTTGAAGAGCGAGGGGAGCACAAACACGCCAACCAAGAACCATATGACAAGGAAGAACACCAGCTTGGCCACGCTGAAGAGCAGCTCGCCGCCTTCTACCGTCTTGTTGATGGCAATCGACGACAGCAACACCATCATCACCACAGCGAAAAGGTCCTCCACTATGAGCACCGCAAGCACAAGCGATGTGAATTTTTTTTGCCTCAGCCCAAGGTCGTTGAAGGCTTTTATGATGATGGTGGTCGACGACATCGACAGCATGCCTCCTAAAAAAAGGCAGTTGATTGTGCTCAGGTGCATCAATTGCCCCACCAAAAAACCTGCCGACATCATGCCGGCCACGATAATGAGGGCGGTGACGGCCGCCGAGCCTCCGCTGTTGACAAGCTTCTTGAAGCTGAACTCTAATCCGAGCGAGAATAGAAGCACCACTATGCCGATTTGCGCCCAGAAATCGATATTCTCCTCAGTCGTTACCGAAGGGAGGTATACGAAGTTGGGGCTCGCCAGAAATCCGGCTACGATATAGCCAAGCACCACGGGCTGCTTAATCCACTTGAACAGGATGGTTACAGTCGCGCCCAGGAGCAGGATAAAAGCAAGGTCGGATATTAGACTTTCGATATTCATGGGTGGTGAATGGGTGTGGTCGTGTCTTCGTTATATGTTGAGCTGATTGGCCAGCGATATAGTAGTGGTGGGATACACCTCGCGCAGCACGTGCATCAGCTGCAGCAAGTCGACGGATTCTCGCGCAAGTATTATTAGGTTGAGCCGTGTGGTGTTGGCGGTGTAGTCGCAGTCGAGGTAATAGTTGATTAAGGCAGCGTGATTCTTTTCCAGGGCGGCTCGGTATGGCTCGATAGAATCGACGATGGTGTTCGTTTCGATGCGCACGATGCGGCTCTCGCTGCCGAGGCTCACGCGATGCTCGAAACGCTCAAACTGCAGGAGTATGAAGAGAATCAGAAGCGTAGCGGCTATCGACACCAGGTAGAGGCCTACGCCCACTGCCATGCCCAGGGCGGCTACCATCCAAATTCCGGCCGCAGTGGTGAGTCCGCGCACCGAGCCTTTCATCTGTATTATAGCGCCGGCGCCGAGAAAGCCTATGCCACTCACCACCTGAGCTGCAATGCGCGAGGGGTCGCCGTTCTTCAGTCCCAAGTACTCCTGAGGAACGTATATCGACAAAAGCATGGCCAATGTAGAGCCCATTGCTATAAGCGAGAACGTGCGCACGCCGGCAATCTGGCCTTTGCGCTTGCGCTCGTAGCCGACAATGCTGCCGAGCACCATGCTCAGCAGCAGCTTGAATATGGCGCTCAGCGTAGTGATTTCCTGGCTGTTGATTATGTCGAAAAAGTTGGACATGGCGTTAATTCAGCTCGAACGAGCGGCTTGCAAGACGGTAATTGTCGGCGAAAAGCTCCACGGTGTACGTCCCCGAGGTGAGTGCAGTGCTCACATCCCAGTAGATATGTATGCTTGATACTTCCTCGCCGGCGTATTCGATTGTTTTCTTGGCTGTGCAGTCGAGCGTGGCGCCTTCGAATTGGAACGAGCCTCCGCCCGTTAGCACTTGGCCCGACGGCGAGATAATTCGCATGTATATGGTTTTTTCGCCCACGGGCGTTGAGTTGTTCTGCGGTATGGTGAACGTTGCCATGAGCTGCACGGCCTTGCTCACTTTCTTTTCGCTCTTGCCCTTCTTGTTGAGGGCAATCAGGCTTACGCCTGTCACATTGAGTTTCTCGGCCAAGGTCATTCGTTCGCTCAATTGCTCGTTTTTCCGCGAAGTCTCGGCTACCCGCGACGACAAGCGCGTGTTCTCGTTCTTGATTTCGGCGTTTTCCTTGCGCAAGGCTTCGTTCTCCTGGTTGAGCGCGGCGATTTGCTCCAAGTAGTTGCGCAGGATTGCACGCAAGGCTGTGATTTCGTCCTTGAGTTTCTTGATTTCGGCCGAACTCATGTTCTTTTGGTTCTTGAGTTCTTGCTGCAGCTTCTCCACCTTCAGCTTAGCGGCCTCGTATTTCTCAGTAAGGTCACGCTTCACGGAGTCGTCCATGGTGATTAGACGCTGGTTCTCGAGCGTACTGAATTGCTGGTTGAGCTCGTCAAACTCGTTGTTCATCATCGCTTGGTCAAGGTTAAGCTCAGCTTGTTCGCGCGCTTTGTTGGCAGCCTCGATTGCTTTGTTCTTGGCGGCAAGCGACATTGCGAACCATACGCCACCGGCTATGAGGATGATCAATAGTATGGCCACAACGCCGAGCAGCGCGCGGTTGCTGCCGTTTTGCCGGCGCCGTTGCTGACGCGGAGTGGGATTTGCGGGTTGATTATCCATATTTTTCAGTTATTAGACATAAATTAATATTCGTCCCAGCTGTGTATCTCGATGTCGTCGAGGCTGAGCGTGGTGAATGCTTGTATGAAGGCCGATGCGAGGCGAGCGTTTGTGAGCAGTGGTATGTTCAGGTCGATTGCTGCGCGGCGTATCTTGTAGCCGTTGCTCAATTCCTGTGTGGAATGGTTCTTGGGTATGTTGATCACCATGTCCACCTTTCGGCTATGCAGCAGGTCGAGCGCCTGTGGGTGCAATTCGGGCTGCGAAGGCCAGTACACGCGCACGGCGGGTATGCCGTTTTCGTTGAGGTATTGGCAGGTGCCTCCGGTGGCGTAGATTGTGTAGCCATGGTTGTGGAGCTGGTGTGCAGCGTCGAGCATAGCCGCCTTCTGGCGCGGCGTTCCGGTTGACATCAGCACCGAGTGCTTAGGCACGCGCTGACCCACGGCGAGCATCGATTTGTATATAGCCTCGTTAGTGTCCATGCCGATGCATCCCACTTCGCCGGTCGAGGTCATGTCCACGCCCAGCACCGGGTCGGCTCCCTGCAGGCGTTGGAATGAGAATTGCGAGGCTTTGATGCCCACGTAGTCGAGGTCGAAGGCGTTTTTGTGGGGCTTTTGCACCTCAAATCCGAGCATTGCGCGAGTGGCAAGGTCGATAAAGTTTATTTTGAGTATCTTGGATACGAAGGGGAAGCTGCGCGATGCGCGCAGGTTGCACTCGATTACTTTTATGTCGTTGTCCTTGGCGAGGAATTGGATGTTGAACGGACCGGTAATGTTTAGCACCTTGGCGATCTGCGACGACACCTTTTTGATGCGGCGCATGGTCTCTACATACAATTTTTGTGCTGGGAACTGTATGGTGGCATCGCCCGAGTGCACGCCGGCAAATTCGATGTGCTCTGATATGGCGTAGACTATGATTTCGCCGTTTTGCGCCACCGCATCCATCTCTATTTCCTTAGCGTTCTGTATGAAAGCCGACACCACCACGGGATGCTGCTTCGACACGTTGGCGGCCATGCGCAGGAAGCGGTGCAGCTCGTCGTCGTTGTAGCATACGTTCATGGCGGCCCCCGAGAGCACGTAGCTGGGGCGCACCAGCACCGGGTAGCCTACCTCGGTGATGAAATCCTCGATGTCGGCAAATGATGTGAGCTCGCGCCAGCGCGGCTGGTCGATGCCCAGGCGGTCGAGCATGGCCGAGAATTTGTGGCGGTCCTCCGCGTTGTCGATCGATATGGCCGAGGTGCCGAGTATGTTGACGCCTTGGGCGTAGAGGCGTGTGGCGAGGTTGTTGGGGATTTGGCCGCCCATCGAGAGGATGGTGCCATGAGGCTGCTCAAGCTCGATGATGTCCATCACGCGCTCGAAGGTGAGCTCGTCGAAGTATAGGCAATCGCACATGTCGTAGTCGGTGCTCACCGTCTCGGGATTGTAGTTGATCATCACCGAGCGCCATCCTTCGCGCTTCACGGTGAGCAGGGCGTTGACTGAGCACCAGTCGAATTCCACCGACGAGCCTATGCGGTAAGCGCCCGAGCCGAGCACGATGATCGACTTGTGGTCGTGGAGGTAATCCACGTCATTTTCCGAGCCATTGTAGGTGAGGTACAGGTAGTTGGTCTTGGCTGGGTATTCGGCAGCCAGGGTGTCGATTTGCTTCACCACCGGCAGTATGCCGAGCGATTTGCGCAGATTGCGCACTTCGAGCGACGTTTCCTCGCCGTTGGCCATTCGGTCCTTGTATACTGAGCGAGCTATCTGAAAGTCGCTGAATCCCTGCTGCTTGGCAAGGCGCAACAATTCGGCTGGCAACTCCGACGGGTCGTTGTATTGCTCCAGCAGGTGGGCTGTGTCCATGATATTCTGCAGGCGATACAGAAACCATAAGTCGATTTTGGTGAGCTCGTGGATGCGCTGCACGGTGTATCCCGAGTTGAGGGCTTTGGCTATTACGAATATGCGCTTGTCGGTGGGAGCTTGCAGGGCATGGTCGATGTCCTTTATTTCAAAGTCTTTGTTTTCGACAAATCCGTGCATGCCTTGGCCTATCATGCGCAAGCCTTTCTGTATTGCTTCCTCGAAAGTGCGTCCGATAGCCATGACTTCGCCCACCGATTTCATGGCAGAGCCTATCTCGCGGCTCACGTTGTGGAATTTTCCCAGGTCCCAGCGTGGTATCTTCACCACAATGTAGTCGAGCGCCGGCTCAAAGAAGGCCGATGTCTCTTTGGTGACGGAGTTGCGCAGGTCCATCAGTCCGTAGCCCAGTCCGAGCTTGGCTGCAACGAAGGCGAGTGGATAGCCGGTGGCCTTTGACGCGAGCGCCGACGAGCGGCTTAGGCGAGCGTTCACCTCGATCACGCGGTAGTCCATCGATGCCGGGTCGTAGGCGTATTGCACGTTGCATTCGCCCACGATGCCTATGTGGCGTATGATTTTGATGGCAAGAGAGCGCAGGTAGTGGTAGTCGTCGTTGCTCAGCGTCTGCGATGGCGCCACCACAATGCTTTCGCCGGTGTGTATGCCCAGTGGGTCGAAGTTTTCCATGTTGCACACGGTGATGCAATTGTCGTAGCAGTCGCGCACCACCTCGTATTCCACTTCTTTCCAGCCTTTTAGCGATTTTTCCACGAGTACTTGCGGCGAAAACGATAGCGCTTTTTCCACAATGGCGCGCAGCTGAGCGTCGTCATCGCAGAATCCGCTGCCGAGGCCGCCAAGGGCGTAGGCTGCGCGCACGATAACGGGGTAGCCGAGCGTGTTTGCCACGGTGATGGCTTCATCCACCGTCTCCACGGCTTGGCTCTTTATGGTCTTGATGTCGATTTCGTCGAGTTTCTTTACGAATAGCTCGCGGTCCTCGGTGTCCTCAATTGCCTGCACAGGTGTGCCCAGCACCTTCACGCCGTATTTTCCCAGGATGCCCATGCGGTTGAGCTCCACGCCGCAGTTGAGCGCTGTCTGGCCGCCGAAAGCGAGCAGAATGCCCTCGGGGCGCTCCTTGGCTATTACTTTTTCAACGAAATAGGGTGTCACCGGCAGGAAGTAAATCTTGTCGGCGAAGCCGTCGCTTGTCTGCACAGTGGCAATGTTGGGGTTGATCAGCACCGTGGTGATTCCTTCTTCCTTCATTGCCTTCAGGGCCTGCGAGCCTGAGTAGTCAAATTCGCCGGCCTCTCCAATCTTCAGCGCTCCGCTGCCCAGCAGGAGCACTTTGTGTATATTCTTGTCAATCATCGTGTCGTGGTGGGTAAGGGTTAGAGCATGTTGACGAATTCGTCGAAGAAGAATTCAGTGTCGCGTGGCCCGCTCGATGCCTCCGGGTGGAATTGAGCAGAGAAGAAAGGCTTTGACTTATGGCGAATTCCTTCGTTGGTGGCGTCGTTCATGTTGACGAAGAGCGGTTCCCAGTCAGCGGGGAGGGTGTTTTGGTCCACTGCGAATCCGTGGTTCTGCGAGGTGACGTAGCATTGGTTAGTGCCCACGCGCTGCACGGGCTGATTGTGGCTGCGGTGGCCGTATTTCAGTTTGTATGTGGTGGCTCCGGCAGCCTTGGCCAGCAGCTGGTTGCCCATGCATATTCCGCATATGGGCTTGCCGAGGTCCATGGCCTTGCGCAGGTTGTCCACTGTGGCCTGGGCGAAGTCGGGGTTGCCGGGGCCGTTGCTTATGAAGAGTCCGTCGTAAGGTATTGTCGTGAAGTCGTAGTCCCAAGGCACGCGCACCACCTTCACGCCTCGGCGCGTGAGGCAGCGCACTATGTTGTGCTTCACGCCGCAGTCGACGAGCACCACGGTCTTGTCGCCTTCGCCGTAGGTTTCCACTTGCGTGCACGATGTTTTCGCCACCAAGTTTTCCTTGTTGGGGTCGTACCATGGTATGTCGTCGGGGTTGTCGCCGCCGGTTATGATTTTGCCGAGCATGGAGCCTTTATCGCGCAAGTGCTTGGCCAGTGCGCGCGTGTCGATGCCGTAAAGGCCTACCACTTTTTGCTCTTTGAGCCATTCGCTGAGGCTGCGCTCGGCCAGCCAGTGGCTGTGTTGCCATGAATAGTCTTGTGCTATGATGGCGCGGCAGTGGATGCGGTCGCCCTCGTAGTATCGGCTGAGGTTGGCCGACGATTGTTGCTCTGGCGGGACGCCGTAATTGCCTAAAAGGGGAAACGTTGTGACTAATATCTGTCCTTCGTAGGAAGGGTCGGTGAGGCTCTCTGGATAGCCTGTCATGGCTGTGTTGAACACCACTTCGCCAGAAGTGGATGCTTCATGGCCAAAAGAGTAACCTGGAAACGATGTGCCGTCTTCGAGCAGAAGGGTGGCACCGACGATCTTGCGCATACGCAGTGTTGACTTTGAATGATTATATTTCCGCAAAATTACGAAAAATCGCCAACACTACCAAAGATTGCCACCAATTAAATCCATTCGAAAAATAAATCCATCAAATCTGCGGGAGTGAAGGGGTGTGGGAACAGGGATGGCTGAATTGAGGAGGGTTATTTGCGGCGGCGCACTGAGCGGGAAGTGGTTCGTGATGAGGAACTGTCGCCTTTTGTTATTTTGGCTTTTGTGGACTTTTTGACAGAGCTTGTCTTCGCTTTTTGAGAAGCATTGCCCTTTGCAATGCTGTCGGTGTCGTCAGTGCGCGCTCCGATGATTTCCTCTCGGTCAGGCACCCAGAGCTTGTCCTCGAATGTGTCGATGCGCGCCTGAATGCTGTCCTGTGCGCGCTTCATGTCGTCGGGGTCGGGATATAGCTGCGCCATCGACTTGTTGCGTAGATTTTGCGTCTTGTATATGTCGCCTTGGTATTTGCCCAGGCTGAATATGTCGGCGTAAGAGTAGGACGGCTGGTTGTTGTCATCATCGATAAACACAGCAGTGTTGGCGATCATCGGCGCCAGGTCGGCGTATTTAACCCAGAACATTGGATACTTAAGCGGCTCGCCGCCGAAATCGCCGGTGCGGTGGAGCACCGGGCAAATGGCCTCAACAACAGTCTTGAGGCGGCTCTGGCGATTGTCGAACGTATTGCGCTCGATGATGTAGTACGACAGCACTTCGGTGCACGGCACATCGCTCTCCATGATGTCGAAAAGAGGCTTGCGCTCAGTCGAGCCCTTAGGCTGCGTGTAAGGGATGTCGAATCGGTGGAGCATCTCCTCCACATCGATTTTATACGGGTCGGTGAACACCTCCTTGCCGTCGAGGTATTCATATGCCGTAAGTTGGCCGCTTGCCAGTCCGCGCATGATGATTCTGAACAGATTTTCGCGTCCGTCCACCACGTCCTCGGGGAAATACAAGGCGGCATTTGCGCCCTTGTCCAAGTCGAGCTCGCGGTAGAGCACGCGCATCCATTGCACATCGCCCTCGCTGAGCGAACTTTCAGCGGCTGAATCGCTTGCCGCAGCAGATGCCGCAGCAGGCTTCGCTGTTTCGTCAGTTTCCGTCGACAGGCGTCGGCGCACGCCAGTGTTGGCGCTTTCTTGTGCCAAAGCGGAGATTGTAGCAAAGGCCAATATTAGTGATATGAGATATCTGTTCATTTGGCGAGAAATTCGGTTAGTTGATGATTACTTCCATAGGCGAGAGGTTGCGCACGGTGCCATCGGGGCCGGCAGCCTTGATGGATGTTATGTAGAAGCGCTTGCCCCGGCTCAGGCGCTGTATCTGCTTGCGCTGGCGTTCGCTGAATTGGGCGCCGGAGCTGTTTTCAGGCATGGCATTGCCCATGGCATCGAAGAATACCGTCTGGAAGCTTTGCACAGTGAACTTAGTGTCGATTAGGCCGTCATCGATGCTTGCCTCTATCAGCTTGGCGTCGAGCAGCGACGCTTTCGTCACGGGGCGTCCGCCCTTGTAATGCTGCGAGCTGCCCTGCTTGTCGGCGCATGCGATGTAGGCGGTGGGATCGGGCAGTCGGCGCACGCGGAAGGGCTGGGTTGCTACCGTTGAGCGATGCCCGTCGATTTCGGCAGAGATGGTGATTACGGCGTTTTCGCCGATTTTGGCAGGCCGAGCAATCCACTCATCGCCCTTGCGAGTGAGCGAGCCGTTGGTCATCGATGCCGTCACGCTGCCCGTCGGCACGCCCGGCACAGATATGCTGAGCGGATTGTCGATGCCGGCGTAAAGCACGTTCATCATTGTCGCCGACACAGTGGCCATAGGCTCCACCACTGTGTATGACGACGAGAAAGGAAGGCGCGACTCCGTGCCGTCGCCATGCTGCACCTGCAGATAGCCCGACACATCGTGCTTGCCGTTGGTGGATGCCGCCGCCGTGAATTTGCCGTCGGCGCTGACAGCGCCGGCTCCGTCGATATGTATTTGCGGACGCTGCGTGGTGTCAACGGCCGCCAGCACGATGTCGGCCTGGTATTGGCCGCCTCGCATCACGATGCTCGAATGCGGTATAACGAAGGCGCTGAGCTCGTTGACGCGCACGTCGGCAGCGTCGATGCGGTCGTAGAGCGAAGCAAGCACTTCACCCTCGGTGTATAGAATGTCGTTTTGCAGCTTTGTAAGCAAAGTGACTGCCGCCACAGTGGGCTTTTGGTCGAATAGGATTTCCTCCCAGCTGCGGCTTGGCTGACTTGTGGCCGAAGCCGAGGTGGAAAGCACCTTGGAAATCACTGCTTGCTTGGCCGAGTCGGCAGCGAGCATCGACATTTGCTCGCGGAATTCGTCGATGCGCTGGCGCAGCTGTGGGCCCTCTCCTCGACCGGGCGCAAGCATCACTATGGATGCTGCGTCAAGGTTCTCGCGGTTTTTGATGTTGTGCACGTCGGCCTCCTTCCCGTCGGCCTGGCGCACAATTGCCAGCTTGAGAGAGTCGACATATTCGCACAGCGAGGCGGCCTGGGCGCGGGCCTGAGCTGCAAGCTGCTGCCATTGCTGCCCTTTGGCGGGATTGGAGCTGGCAAAATCGTCGAGCTGGCGATAGAGCGCGTCGTTGCGGCTGCCGACGTTTTCGTTGGTGCGCGCTATGCCGTGATGCACCTGCGTGAAGCCGTCGAGCACATCGCTCGATACATTGAGCGCCAGCATTGCTGTGAGCACAATGTACATTAGGTTGATCATTTTTTGCCTTGGCGGCAGGCGGTTAGCGTTGTATCCCATTGTTATGCGCCATCGGATTCATGTTTACGGTCATGGCGGCCACCATGTTTTCGTACACCTTGTTGAGCGTAGCCATGTTTTGCACCATTTTTTCGGCCTCGATGCAATATTGCGCGCTCAGTACGGCGCATCGCTCGTACATGTCGCGCATGTCCTTGATGCCCTTGTTCACCCTGTCGAATGATTCGAGCTGGCCCGACGCTGTTTTTAGCTGGATTTCATAGATGGCGTTCAGGCCGAGCAGGTTCTTGCTCAGCTCCTGCATCTGCTGCATTTGCTCGGTGAATGCAGACGCGTGGCTGTCGATGATTTCAGGGTCTATCGACGGCGCTGAGGGCTGTGCCATAGCGGGCATTGTCGCCGTAGCGGTTGCGTTGCAGGCATTTGCCATGTCAGGCGCATTGCCAGCGTCAACGGCGGCGGGCGCATTGGCAGTGGTTGCCACAGCAGTGGCATAGCTTTGCGGACGGTCGAAGGCAGTGAGGATGAACATTACCACCTCCGTGCCCATGCCGATGGCCAGAAGCACGTCGCCGCCCTTTATGTGCAGGATTTTGAACAGTGCGCCCCAAATGACGATGGCGGCGCCTATGCTATAGGCAAAATTGAAGATTTGCTGGCCTCTGTCGCTCGAGATGAAGTGGGTCAGGGTTTGCCGGTATTTACGTAATTGCAGCATTGTAGTAAGTGTGTTATTTTTTTCGGCCTTTGGCGAATCCGACGTGCGTGCGCACGCATCGGAAGCCGATGTAAGACCTTTGCTCGTTTTGGTATTCCCACATGCGCAGGTCGCTGCGTATGTTGTGGGCGACATCCTTCCAAGAGCCGCCTCTCACGATTTTGCGTTTCATGCGATAGGGATCGTCGCCGGCCGCGTTGTAGCGGTATTCGGGATTGAGGTCGCTGGTGATGTTGCTCACGCTCTCGGTGAAGGCGGTCGATGTCCATTCGCTCACGTTGCCGGCCATGTCGTAAAGGCCGAATTCGTTGGGCGCAAACGAGCCAACGCGTGATGTGATTACGTGGCCGTCCTTAGCATAGTTGCCTTCCTGTGGCTTGAAGTTGGCGTAGAAGCAGCCTTTGTCCTCGCTGAGGGTGAGGTCGCCGTCCCAGGGGTAATGGTTGTCGCTCACTCCGGCTCGCGCAGCGTATTCCCATTCGCCCTCGGTGGGCAGGCGGTAAGGCTCGAGGTACACTCCGTCGCGGCCCAGCGTGCGTCGCAGGAATTGCGTGCGCCAAGCGGCGAAGGCTGTGGCTTGCTCCCAGCTAACGCCCACCACAGGGTAGTCGGAATAGCCGGAATGCGAGAAGTAGGTGCGCACGTAAGGCTCATTGTATGCATTTTCGAAGTCGTTGACCCAGGCAGTGGTGTCGGGGTATACGTTCACGATGTAAGTGTTCACGAAGTCGTAATCGCTTTCGCGAGCGCGCGTGATGGTTTGACGTATGATTTCGCCGTCGTCGTTGACGTAGGCCGTGTCCTTTGAGATAACCGGCACTTGCGTCGACAGCGGCTTGTCGGTATTGTATTCGCGTCGAGCCGGGTCAAGGCGGTTTTTGCGCTTTACGGCCTCAGTGTGGTCGTATACCTCATAGATGTAGTTGAGCTGCGTGTCGTCGAGCTCGCGCACGCCTGTAATCGGGTTAGTGCGATAGAGGCTCTCGATGGCTCGCTGCTCGTCTTCGTTGGGATTGCGCCAGGGTATGGGCTTGGCCCAGTTGAGGTGCGGGTGCACGGGATTGCCTTCGCGGTCCTCGTCGATTTTGTATTCATCATTGCCGCCGTAGGCCGGGTCGGCGAGGCGCTCGCGGATTATAGAGTCCCTCACCCAGTGCACGAATTGCTTGTATTCGGCGTTGGTGATTTCTGTTTCGTCCATCCAGAATGCGTCCACCGACACGCCTTTGCTGTCGGCAGTTTCGTTCCATGCCGAGTCGGGGCGCGATACGCCCATTTTGATTGAGCCGCGGTCCACCAACACCATGCCGTAGGGACTTGGCTCCGACCACGAGGTGCCTCCCACGCCTGTCACTTCGCCGCCAATGGCCGACGAATGCGAGCCTGCGCAGTTGGCTAGGGTCAGGGCAGTGATGGCCGCTATTATCAGTAGTATTGTATTTTTCATCTATAAATTGTTTGCTGCTTTGAGTATGATTGGCGAAATGTGGTTAGTCACAAGTTGGTTACATGAATCGCACGCTGCGGTGACGATGCTTGGTTTTGTCGGGCAGGTTGAGCTTGAAAGCATATCCTACCCATACCTCATGGCTGCCTGATGAAGCCTTGCCAAGAGCCGAAGTGCTGTGCTCGTAGGCGTAGCCGATGTAGAAGTTCTTGATTTCGGCTCCGAGCATCGCGCAAACGCCTTCGTCGTATCGGTATCCGATGCCGGCCGAAAGCATGCGCCGGTAACGCATCCTCACAGTGGCAATGCCGTGGCCCGATGAGAAATCGGTGGATGCGATCACAGAGGGCATCACTTCAAATAACGTATTTTTGATTGCAATATTGCAGGCTGCCTGAAAATATAGTGTTTGCTTTATTAGCGGATTGGTAAGGTGCTGGCAAGATAGAGCCGCGTACCAATTGTTGCGCGAGTAGGAAAGGCCTATCCCCAGGTCAAACGCATCTTTTGACGTGTCTTTGTCGGCCACGACAGTGCCGTCGGCTTGGATTTCATCGTCATCGACCGGTTCCTGGCTGCCCTTGTATTTTTGATTGTAAAGGCCGCCTTGCACAGCGAGGGAAAATTCGCCGCCCCATTTTTGCCGCTTGGCGCTCACCTGGGCCGATGCCTGAAGCGACGAGTAGAGGCCGTATGTGTCCCTAAGCACTACCAAGCCGCCACCCATGCGCTGCTTGCCCAAGCGGAAGGGAGCGTCGGCTAGCATGGCATACGTGCGCGGAGCATCCTCAATGCCCACCCACTGCAGGCGCCCTCCGGCTCTCACGTGCGCATAGTCAGCGAATCCGGCGAAGGCCGGATTGTACAGGTTGGGCGTCTGGTAATATTGCGCCACGGCAGCGCCCGTCTGAGCCATCGATGCAAGCGCGATGAAAAGCGCTAAAGCAGATGCGATTGCCCTGGCGCAGAAGTGCTTATGCGGATGAGGAGAGAAGCGAATCATTCGAAATAGAAGGTTAGGACCACCATGTTGGAGCTTGCCCTCGACAGCGATTGAGTGAACTTTAGTCGCTCCGGGTCGTCGGCAAGGTCGGGACGTCGGTGCCGCAATGCGTCGGTGAGGCCAAAGCAGAATTTCAGCTCGGGGATGAGCTTGAAGTAAGGCAGGTAGAAATCTGCGCCGAATCCGACGGTGAGGTACATGTCGGCGGTGTTGAGCCGGATGTAATCTGTGGTGTTTTTGTTGACGTCGAATGCCGGCATGGCTCCGGCCACCATGTAGGGGCGGAAGTCACCAAGCCTCACAGCCGAGAATTTGAGGTCGAGTGGAAGCACCACATATGTCGATTTCAGGGCCTGCCGCTCGGTTTTTCCCGTGTCTGGCTCAATCATGCGCAGGCTGCGGCTGCCGAAATACAGTCCCGGAGAGAATCGCAGGCTGAAAAAGCGGCTGAGGCGCAAGTCGGCAAGAGCGTTCACACAGAAGCCCGGCTGATAGGACGGCTGCTCTACGTACCACCGCTCGCCGTTGTCGGTGACGAATCCGTTGTGCGAGAACTGCAGATTCTGCATGTGCGTGCCCACCGAAAAGCCCAGGTGCCAAGGGCGCAAATCAGCATATGGCCGATTGGGCGCCTTGTCCTTGAGATAGCGCGGAGCAGCCGCCGCAGTGGTGGCCGAGGCCACAGAGAGCAGCAAAGCGCAAAGTATCGACGATATGGCGTGTATTCCGCAGGTCATAGTAGGTTAACGTAATTCGCGAAGTTATTATTGCATGTGCCGCAGGCTCCGAGCATCAGAGTATGCCCAGCTCCACTTGCGAGGCGATGCGCTCGATCATGGCATCGTCGTGGTTGCCGTTTGGGTCGTAAGTGCCCCTGAGGCTTACGCCGAAAAGTTTGCCGAATCCTTGCCAGAACGTAGCGCGGAACGAGCCTAAGAAGGCGCGAACAATCTCGTAGCTCGTCTGGTTGGTTTCGCGCTGTATCAGCTTAATGAGCAGGCGAGCTTGCTTACGCGAAAACTTTTTCAGCGTAGGCTTGTATTGGTTGAAAATCTCCTTCTCCATGCGGCTCAGGTATTCTTCACGCTCTTTCTGGGTGGGCAGCGTCTCGATGTATTCGTATGTCTCCACAAGCGTCTCGGCAATGAGCTTGGCGTAGGGGAGGGTGATTTTCACGTTGCGTGTGAGGCGGTCGTATTGCTGGCGTTGCTTGGCGTTTTTGAATTTGATGGTAGGATACACGTACAGGTCAGTGAGATACAACACCAACATGCTGTCGCCCTCGGCATCTACGCGCCATTTGTAGCCCTTGTAGTAGGGCACACGGCCATCGCCCACTTGGCTCTGTGCCTGCGAGATGGCCGGCATAGCTAAGATGACAATGAGCAATATGTGCAATAGGCGTTTCATGTGACAGTGTTGCGGGGATGGTGAGTCAGTATCTCTTGTCGCAGAGCGTGTGTGTCGGTGTGCAGATATATTTGGGTGGTCGCTATGGATTCATGCCCGAGCATCATTTGTATGGCGCGCAGGTTGGCTCCGCCTTCGAGCAGATGAGTGGCAAAGGAGTGGCGCAAGGCGTGCGGCGATATCTCGCGGCGAATGCCGGCGAGCTCGGCGAGCTCGCGCACTATGTAGAACACCATGACGCGAGTAAGGCGACGGCCACGGCGGTTGAGAAACACTATGTCCTCTTCGCCTGTTTTGGGCTGCACCTGGCGCGTGTCGAGGTATTTCTGTATGCATTCGGCGGCTACGTCCGACATTGGCACTATGCGCTCCTTGTTGCCCTTGCCCTCAATAAGGAGCGCTCTTTCGTGCAGGTGCACGCGGCTGAGCGTGAGGTTGCAAAGTTCCGACACACGCAGCCCGCAGCTGTACATGGTCTCTATCATTGCCAGGTTGCGCATGCCCTCGGGCTTCGACATGTCCACCGCGCTTTCCATCGCGTCGATTTCGTCGAGGGTGAGCACTTCGGGCAGATGCCGCCCCAAGCGTGGCGTTTCGAGTTGCGAGGTGGGATCGGCCTTGGTCAGCCCTTCGAGCCGCAGGTATTTGAAGAACGACTTCAGTCCGCTGATAATGCGTGCCTGGGAGCGCGCGCCAATGCCTAAATCGAATAGCGAGGCTACGAACGCATTCACGTCGTCGGGCCGTGTGGCTGCTATCGACGGACACTGCACATCTGCGGCTGCCCATGCAACAAACTTGCCCACGTCGGAGAGGTAGGCAAGTCGAGTGTTGTCGCTCAGCCCGCGTTCGAGCTTGAGGTAGGCGGCGTAGCCGTTGATGATTTTATCGGTGGAGGGCACCTTGCGTCACGAAGCCAGATAGGTCTTCAGCAGTTTGCTCTTCTGTCCCTTGAGACGGCGGATGGCCTTCTCCTTGATTTGGCGCACGCGCTCACGCGTGAGGTCGAACTTGGCTCCGATTTCCTCAAGAGTCATTTCCTGGCAGCCTATGCCGAAGAACATCTTCAGAATCTCGCGTTCGCGCTCGTGGAGCTGACGCAAAGCGCGGTCGATTTCCTTGCTAAGCGACTCCTGCGTGAGGGTGGCGTCGGCCATAGGCGAATCGTCGTTTGTGAGTACGTCGAGCAGGCTGTTGTCCTCGCCTTCCACGAAGGGGGCGTCTACAGATATGTGGCGCCCCGAAACCTTTAGGGTGTCGGCAACCTTCTCAACGGGCAGGTCGAGCGATTTGGCAAGCTCCTCGGCCGACGGACGGCGCTCGTTTTCTTGCTCAAATTTCGACAGGGCCTTGCTGATTTTGTTGAGAGAGCCCACTTGGTTGAGAGGCAGGCGCACAATGCGCGACTGCTCGGCCAGGGCTTGCAGGATAGATTGGCGAATCCACCACACTGCGTATGATATGAATTTGAAGCCGCGAGTTTCGTCAAATTTCTGTGTGGCTTTGATGAGACCTACGTTGCCTTCGTTGATGAGATCAGGAAGTGACAACCCCTGGTTTTGGTATTGCTTGGCCACAGACACGACGAAGCGCAGGTTGGCGCGTGTGAGTTTGTCGAGAGCCTCTTGGTCACCTTGGCGGATGCGTTGAGCCAAATCCACTTCTTCATCGACAGAGATGAGTTCCTCGCGGCCTATTTCCTGAAGGTATTTGTCCAGGGATGCGCTTTCACGATTAGTAATTGATTTTGTGATTTTGAGTTGTCTCATAATTTATCCTGAGTTAGAGGGCGCAATTTACACAATAGCGTAAAAAGTCACTATTTTTCCGTTTACGTGTAAGTATAACAAATATTTTCCCGATTTATTGTGTTAAGCCGGGTTAAAATATTTGACGGTAGCTATAGAATGTCGTAATTGCATGTGGAAAAGCGGCTTATTGTCAGAGCAAGAAGCTGATTTCCTTGAATGCGTAGGTGTGGAATGCTCCGTCGTGTGTGGCCAGAGTGAGCTCGCCTGTGGGTGCTATGGCTGCTATGCGGGCAAGCATCTCCACGTTGCGCAGGTGGTCGTAGAAGGGCCAGTAGCCTTCTCCGCGCCACATCAGGCGTTGGTAGTGCGAGGCAAGCACGGTGGGGTCGGGGTTGCTCTCGTATTCATCGAAGTCGTTCACTATTTTTGTAACGATGAATTCGAGCAAGTCGTCGAGATCGAAACTGCGTCCCTTGATTTGAGCCATCGACACGGGGTTGGGCGCGTCGGAGATGAATTCGAGCTGGTTTACGTTGACGCCAATGCCTATTATCGACTGCGTGATATGAGCTCCGGTGAGGGCATTCTCAATGAGGATGCCGCAGATTTTCTTGTCCTTGAAATATATGTCGTTGGGCCATTTTATGTGTATTTGGTCGGAGCCAAGCTGGCTGCGAAGCACCTTCACTATGGCAATCGACACGATTTGCGAGAGCTCGAACTGATGGCTTGCCGATATGGTGTGCGGATGCAGCAGCACGGAGAACGTGAGGTTTTTACCCGGCTCCGCTTCCCAACTGTTGCCGCGCTGGCCGCGTCCCGATGTCTGCGAGTGGGCTGCCAGGCAAGTGCCGTGCTCGAATTTTTTTGCCGAACGAGCGAGCATGGTGTTGGTCGACTCGGCATAATCGACGTATACGATAGTGCACACAGTATCAGAAGATTAAGTATATGGATGGAGAAAGAAGTAAAATACGGTTCATACAGATAGATAATATAAGATGCTAAGGCGTAAAATAAGCCCCTGTATCACTATGATTTCGCATTAGGCATTGCGGCATTGCATAGTGGATGCTCAAGGATAGGCGATGTGCGGCACATGCTGAGGAAGCAAGTGTCCGCTCATTCGATGATTAGGTCGCGCGAGTTGTCGTCGTTGACACGAATCTCTACTCGCACGGTGTCGTCAGGCAGGATGTCGGCTATGCGCTCGGGCCATTCGAGCAGGCACAAGGCGCCGGAGTCGAAATAGTCCTCGATGCCTATGTCGAGGGCTTCTTCAAGACTTTCCAGCCTGTAGAGGTCGAAATGATATATCAGTTCGGCTGTCGTCTCCGAGCGATATTCATTGACGATTGAGAATGAGGGAGAGTTGGCCACGTCGTCCTCTACGCCCAGGGCGCGGCAGAGTTCGGCTATGAAGGTGGTTTTGCCGGCGCCCATTTCGCCGTAGAAGGCATACACGGTGGCATCGTCCATTGCTGCCACAAATTCCTTTGCAGCCGCAGGGAGCGCTTCTATGTTGGGTATGTGAATGGTCTTTTTCATGACTTGCATTTATACATCAACGTTTGGGAGCCAAAAATATTATAGGGACGAGCATTTCTTCCATTGAAATTCCTCCGTGCTGGAACGTTCCCGAGTAATATTGGACATAATGATTGTAATTGTTGGGGTAGGCGAAGAAGTCGCTTCCGCAGGCAAACATGTAGCTCGACGTAAGGTTGGGCTCAGGCAGCCCGCAGTCGGCTGGATGCCTGAGCGCGTAGATGTGCTTGTCGGTGCAATTCAGGTTTTTGCCTACTTTGTATCGCAGGTTGGCATTGGTGTTCTTGTCGCCTATTATCTTCACCGGATTGTTCACGCGTATCGAGCCATGGTCGGTGGTAATCACGGCTTTGTATCCGCGCTCTGCAATCTTGCTCATCAGGTCGCTGATGGCGGAGTGGCGAAACCACGACTCGGTGAGGGAGCGGTAGGCGGCATTCGACGGTGCGAGCTCGCGTATCATCTTGCTTTCGGTGCGTGCGTGCGACAGCATGTCGATGAAATTCACCACTATCACGTTCAGGTCGTTGTCCTCAAGGGCTGAGAAATTACGCAGCAGTCCGTCGATTGTGCTTGAATCGTTGATTTTGTGATAGCTGTAGCGCCAGTGCTTGCGGTAGCGGTCGAGGAGCGTGGCTATGAGTGGAGATTCGTTAAGGTTTTTGCCTTCAGGCGAGTCTTCCTCTACCCACAGGTCGGGAAACAAACTCTCGATTTGCGTAGGCATCAGGCCTGAAAATATGGCATTGCGGGCATATTGCGTGGCTGTGGGCAGCATTGCCATGTACAGGCGTTCGTCGATGACGAAGTTGTCCGACATCATGGGCAGGATGGCGCGCCACTGGTCAAGGCGGAAGTTGTCGATTACGATTAGAAATATCTTCTGGCCTCGGTCGAGAAGGGGGAAAATGCTGTGTGGCATCAATTGCGGCGACATGAGTGGTGCGCCTTCGCGCACTCCGGTTGGCGCTACCCAGCTGTCGTAGTTGGCCTTGACGAATTTGCTGAATTCTTTGTTGGCCTCGTCGCGCTGTATCTGCAGCATGTCGTCCATATTGGTGTCAGTTTTCGTCAGCTCGAGCTCCCAGTACACGAGGCGCGAGTAGAGCTGGCACCAATCGCCGAATGTTGAAGCCGAGTTTATTGCATCCGACAATTCTGCGAATTGATGTCGATAGTCGGTAGAGGCTTGCTGCGACACCAGCTCGTCGCTGTGCAGTATCTTTTTTATTGCGAGCAGAATTTGGCTGGGGTTGACGGGCTTGATCAGATAGTCGGCGATTTTGCTGCCGATGGCCTGGTCCATGATGTGCTCTTCTTCGCTCTTGGTGATCATTGCCACGGGCAGTTCGGGGCGAAGCTGCTTGATTTGCGCCAGTGTCTCCAGCCCGGTGAGCCCTGGCATGTTCTCGTCGAGGAATACCAGGTCGATGTCGCGGTTGTCAGCCACCGTGTCGATGGCATCTCGCCCGCTGATAGCCGTGACGACGTTGTATCCTTTGCTCTGCAAGAACAAAAGATGCGGCTTGAGCAGGTCAATTTCGTCGTCAGCCCAAAGGATGCAATGCTGGTTGTTTGTCACGTCGAGTGTTAGATGAAAATAGTTCGCAAAAGTAAACAATATTAATTACAATTCCACATAATGACAAGTGAAAATGTGAAAAGTTCATCTTTTTGTTCTATTTAGAGGCTGTGCTTACTGCTATTCGGGCTGAAAATAGTGGTCGAAGGATAGTCCTTGCCGCATGAGCGTGTCGAAATCCTGCCTTGAAAGGTGCACCACGCGCACCGACGCCGGCAGCGACAGCGTGTCACTGCCGCGAAGGGTGGCAAGGTAGTGCTCCACTTCGCGAGCGTTTTCAAATCCGCTGATCAGAATGATGCCGAGGTCGCCGAAATTCAGTGCATCGAGGTCGTAGTCTTTCACAACGAATGTGCCGAAGTTGTGGCGCGCCACCTGGAACAAGAGTTCGTTGGACGACACTTCTCCCATGGGGAATACCATGGCAATCACCTGCGGCGAGTCGGGATCTCGCGTGAAGAGGTCGGCTGTCTCTTGCATCGGAGCGACGCTCGCGCTGTCGGCGGAAAGAGGCATCTCCCACACCATAGCGTGCAAGTTTCCCCTGGGGCTGTACAAGGGGCGGCCTTGCGCCATGCCTTTCAGCCAAGCCGATGCGATGGGCGCGCCAGAGGCGTCGGGATACCTGGCCACCATTTCCTTCAGTGTGGCGTTGAATTTGGCAGGATTGCCGTCGGTGAGGTATGCAAGGGCGTCGAGCAGCATAAACTGCGGCATCAGTTGGCTCATTGGGTATTCGCGCTGCATCAGCTCAGCGGCGGCGTGCACGCTGTCGTTGGCATTTGCGAGGTATTGCCTATAGGTGTCGGCGTAAAGACGCTCTGTCGCTTGGTCCATCTGCATCAGATGCTCAAAGTAGTTTCCGTTCTTGAGCGCAATGCCATAGGGCGACTCGGCAAATTGTGTTAGGATAAGTTGCCTCCAATGCTCGGCGGCTGCCTTTTGATGTTGCCTCATCTCCATCATATACATATTATGGTATATGTCGAGGCGATAGGGGTTGTCGGGGTATCTGCTCAGCAGCTTTTGCCAGTCGGCAGCGGCAGCTGACGCGTCGTTGATGTCATCCCTGAGTATTAAGCCCATGTTGTATAGCCCTTCCTGCAGGATTTCATTTGCCGATGTCAGTTGGGCCGGCGTTTGGGGTATCTGTGCTAAGTAGAATTCGGGCTGTTGCGGATTATCGGCTGTTGCCTTGGCGTTGGCGTTGCGATTGTCGTCTTCTGGCGCGTCGTGGCTCTCGGCAATGCTTTCCGAGTTGTCGTCGTGCTCATCAATGTCGGATTCTGCGAATGTGTGCTTGTTGCTGCGTCGCCAGTCGTCCTCGAGCCTGCGGGCGCCCCACTGTCTTTGAAAAGCCGATTTGCCGGCATCCCTGACTGCTTTGTTATAGAAATACCATGAGTCGTCAGTGCTGATGCTGAATTGTCGGGCGCGAGTGTCGCTCAAAGCGCCTCCTGTGCCGGCCTGGAGCAAGCCCATGTTTTGGGCTTCAGCCAGAGCCTGCGCTTGCTCTCGCTCTTGACGCATTTGCTCCTGCGCAAGCCTTTCGGCTACAGCGCGCTGCTGCTGAGGGGGCATAGCGGCTAATTTTAGCAGGGAGTCTTGCAAGATTACGTTGTGGGCATACACGGCGTATCGGTCAAGAATGTCGCTGCGGTGCCTTATCGCATTGTAGTCGGGCATCGAGGCGTCGAGCATAGGCAATGCTTCGGCATAGCACGATTGGGAGTTGAGATAGTCGGCCATGCTGTAGTATATTGCGCCCAATGCAAGCAGGGCTTGAGCCACAGCTTGGCGCTCCGTGCCGGGTGCGCTGATGGCTTGCCTATAGCTTTTTATAGCGTTGGCTGTGTCGCCACGGCTCATCTGCAGGTTGCCAATGGCGTAGTGCAGCTGGTCGGCGTATTGCTTGTTGCTGCTGTAGCGCAGCATGCGGTTGAGGGCCTTTATCTCGTCGGATGCGTCGGCGCCCGATATGACTTCGGTCTGCTTGATGCGCGCGTTGAATTTTGTGCGGTGGGGCGTGGATGATCCATTGCCGGCACGCTTGTACGCCTGCAAGGCCGACTCCTTGTTGCCTGTCAGTTGGTAGAGTTGTCCCAAGAGGAAGGTGAGTCGAGTGCGCTGGGTGCCCGATGCGTGGGCGGATGCTATTTCCAGGTAAGGGATCGCCTCGCTGTAGTGGCGTCGATGAATCCAATAGTCGGCGTAGACGAAATTATACAGATATGACAGCTGTGAATCGTCTTGAATCTGTGCCGGCTTTATGCGCGACAGTATGATGTCGGCCTCGTCGAGCCACCCCAGGCTTACGCAGCAACGCGCTTGCCATAGTTTGGCCTCAGCGACGGTGGATGGCAGCCAGGTGAAGTGCTTGGCGATGTACAAGAAAGTGGAGGCGGCGCTGCTGAAGTCGCCGTTGAAGTATTGCGACTTTCCCAGCATCATCCAGTCATTGTGCAGGAAAGGATTGTATTCATCGCGTTTGAGCCACTTCTGGTATTCCGGGTCGGAGCGTCGACGAGGCTGCCGGCGCGGTTTCTTTTTGATTGAGCGCAGTTGTATGGCTTTTTGCGCCTTTTCTATGCTTCGGTCGAATATGCCCGGAGCGCCCGGGAGCGCTTCGCTGCCCGACGCTTCGACGGGGTGCATAGGCAGCAGGCGCGAGAAGTCGTCTTCATATCCATTCTCCATGTCGGCCAGTGTCTCGCGGAAGTGCTTGTCGCCGTTGTAGTGGATATTGTAGCGCGTGATCAGGGCAGTGTATTGCCTGCTGAGCGCCGTGTTCTTTTTCTGGGGATTGCACGATGCCAAAGCCAGCATGATTGCCATGCCGGCTAAGGCCGTGAGTATGCGGGGGTGAATGTGCCGACGCATCACTTGCTGGCCGGCGCGGTGTTGGCCGGTGCGTCGGGGTATGTGATTCTTGCGTGATACATAGTGGTGAGGCGCTTGATGAATGCCTCCTTGATGATGTTCACGTCCTGGAAGTGCAGCGGACTCTCGTTGTGCATGCTATCGGCAATCTGCCCGTCGATGATTTTGTTCACAAGCTCGCGTATCGACTCTGGCGTGTGGGTTTGCAGCGAGCGCGATGCCGCCTCCACCGAGTCGGCCATCATCAGCAGCGAGGCCTCACGAGTCTGCGGGTTTGGGCCCGGGTAGGTGAACGGTGCGGGATCCACATTCTCGTCGGGGTGCTGCTTGCAATATGTGTAGTAAAAGTATTTGCAATATCCTCGCCCGTGATGTTGCGATATGAAATCCTTTATCACAGCGGGCAGGCGATTCTTGTCGGCGCGAACTAAGCCGTCGGTGACGTGTCCGATGATGATTTGTGCGCTGCGCTCGGGGGGCAGGGCGTCGTGAGGATTCACGCTGTGCTGGTTCTCTGTGAAGAAATTCGGATTAGAGAGCTTTCCTATGTCGTGGTACAGCGCGCCCACGCGCACCAATTGCTGGTTGGCTCCAATCTTCATGGCTGCGTCGGTGGCCAGGTTGCTCACAGCCATCGAGTGTTGGAACGTGCCCGGGCAATCCTGCGACAGCTGTCTCAGAAGCGGAGTGTTGGTGTCGGCCAATTCGATCAAGGTCACTGCCGATACGAATCCGAACGAACGCTCCACCACTACCATGAGGATGTAGGCCATGAACGAGAGCGCTGCGCTAACGGCCAGGTACACAATCATGTTCGTTTGGATTTCTTGCAGCGAGCCGTTCATCATGAACTCAATTGCGAAGTATCCGATTTCGTATGCGAGGAAGATAATAAGGGATGTGCGCAGCAATTGCGACCTCTGCGACAATTGCTTCAGCGAGTATACGGCCGAGACAGCCGCTATGCATTGCAGCATAATGAATTCGAGCGGGAAGGTGAGGGCTCCGGCGCATAGCAGATTGAGCACCATCGAAACGAATATTGCCACCGTAGCGTCGAAGAATACGATCATGAGAATCGGCACAATGGCGAAGGGCACGATATACACTCCCTGGTCGATGGCGCCGTCGAGAATGATGCCAATGATGAAGAACAAGACGATGGATATCAGCACGAACATCATAGCTCGCGTGCTGTTCCACACCTTGGGCGCGCTGAAGTGCAGGAATGCGAACAGAGCGCTGAAGAGCAGGGCTGTGTACAGGAATTGGCCTAGCCACATCAGCAGCTGGCTGCGGTGTCCCGATGATATCTGCTCGTTCACCATTCGCTCGTATGTGAGCAGGTTGGTGAAGTCCTGCGATGATATTATGGCTCCCTTGTCGATTATGGCCTGTCCTTGCTGGATCACGCCCTTCGACGCGGTTAGTCGGTCGAGCTCAGCCTGGTATAGCATGTTCGACTTGTCGGAGTTGTACACCAGATTGGGACGCAAAGCTTCTTCCACGCCGTTTTTGCGCAGCCATTCGCGCGCCCATGCCGAGTCGGCCTGCAGAGTCACGGCCAGTTGGCCAAGCACGCGGTCGGGGTAGGAAATTTCGTTGGTGGTGCTTGGATGCACGGTGTTGGCCTGAATGATGCGTATGTTGGGCAGCGTGCCGCGGTCGATGCGTCGGCCGTATGTGTTGTCGATGATGTCGCGCGAGTAGGCGTTGCGCAAGGTGGTGATCGTGCGACGGCGCAGGCTGGCGTCGGTGCCCGAGGGGGGATTCGAGTTGTCGGCTTGCGTCCACTTTGCCATTATTGTGGAAATGATATCGGTGACAGCTTCGGGCTGGCGTTCAAACACGGGCACGAAAGTGCGGTCGAGCGAGTCGCACACGAATAGCACGGTTGCCGAATCGGGGCGGATGGGTATGTCGAACGGGGCGATTAGCTTGGCGTAGTTCCAGGGGCGTCCCTCCTCAAATTTGTAATGGTTGGCCTGCAGGTGAGGGTAGAAGTACACCACAATGAGCGTGGCGATGGTGCCCAGCATGACATTAATCCAAAATCGGCCCTTGGAGGCATGTAAGATGTCGGTTTTCATTGTTCTACAGATTTTTCCTAGTCGAGTATGCGTGTGGCGCGCTCCACGCCTTGCACTTTTTTAAGCTTGGCGCACAAGTCCTCAACCACCGCCGTGTCGGCAACCTTCACCCAGAGTTCGCAGCCGAATACTTCGTCGTGCGCTTCGATGTCGAGTTTGCGTAGGTCCATGTTGAGGTGGTGCGATATCATCATTGTTATTTCCTGGAGTATGCCGTGGCGGTCGATGCCCTCAACGTGCACGTGAGCCATGAATTTACCGTTGACCGATTCCCAGCGCGTGGTGACGATGCGCGGGCCGTAGCTCGATTTCAGCATCATGGCTCGCGGGCAGGTGAGCGAGTGCACCTCCACTTGGTTGTCTCCAGTGACAAATCCGAGGCATTCGTCGCCGGGGATAGGCGAGCAGCACGATGCCGCGATGAAGTTGGCACCCTTTTCATCGTATCGCAGCACGTATGTCTCCTTGGTGTTGATGGGCTGGCGCTCTTCGGCAGCGTCCTTCTCGGCTTCGGCGCTCTTGCCGGGCTTGGCCATGCCCAGGATTTTCTTGAGCAGTGAAGGTGACGATTTGCCGGTGGCGCGCTGCAGAGTCTTGGCCACGTATTCGTTGAGCTGTATCTCGTCGCTGCCCAGTTGGAAGCACAGTTCGTCGAGATTAAGCACGTGGAATAGGCCCATGAGCTTAGTGTTGACGATGTTGGAGTTCTCTATGTTGTTCTCTTTCAGGAATTCGTCGAGAATCTCGCGTCCGCGGTTGATGGCCGGCTGGCGTGTCTTCAGCAGAGCTTTGCGCAGGCGCGTTTTGGCCTTGGCGGTGG
This sequence comes from uncultured Bacteroides sp., assembly GCA_964582335.1. Taxonomy (GTDB): domain Bacteria; phylum Bacteroidota; class Bacteroidia; order Bacteroidales; family Muribaculaceae; genus CAG-873. Next base: position 68,419 of record CAZORI010000002.1, on the reverse strand, counting down.
CCAGGAAGTTGACCCATTCGGCTTGGGGGGTCTGCTGCTTCGACGTGAGCACCTCCACTTGGTCGCCGCTTTTGAGCACTGTGCTCAGCGGCACCAGCTTGTGGTTGACCTTGCCGGCAATGCAATGCGTGCCCAAATCGGTGTGCAGGCTGAAGGCCACGTCGAGCACAGATGAGTTGGCCGGTAGAGTCATGAGCTCGCCTGTAGGGGTAAACACGAATATTTCCGACGCGAACAGGTTTAGCTTTAGCGTGTCGAGGAAGTCGATTGCCGATGGCTCTGGGTCTTCGAGGATGTCCTTGATGGTTTTGAGCCACACGGTGAGCTCCGACTCCTCGTCTCCCTCGCCGATTTTGTATTTCCAGTGGGCGGCGAAGCCTTTTTCGGCGATTTCGTCCATGTGCCTCGACCTGATTTGCACTTCAATCCAGTTGCCGTCGGGGCCCATCACGGTAAGGTGCAGGGCCTGGTATCCGTTGGCCTTTGGCACCGACACCCAATCGCGCGTGCGCTCGGGGTGCAGCTTGTATAGGTCGGTGATGGTGCTGTATATGTTCCAGCATATTTGCTTTTCTTTCGAGGGGTCGTCGCAGTCGAATACAATGCGCATGGCGTATAGGTCGTACACCTCGCTGAATGGTATGTGCTTGGTCTCCATCTTTTTCCATATGGAGTATACCGACTTTACGCGAGCTTTGCTCTCGTATTTCAGGCCCATTTCGTCGAGTGCCTTGTTGATGGGCGCGGCGAAGTTGGCGTACACTTCCTCGCGGTGCGAGGCCGACTCGGCTATCTGCTGCGATATGCGCTCGTAGGCGTTGGGGTGCTCGTATTTGAACGACAGGTCCTCGAGCTCCGTCTTGATGGCAAATAGCCCCAGCCTATGCGCCAGGGGCGCGTATATATATAATGTCTCGCCGGCAATCTTGTATTGCTTGTTGGGTGCCATCGAGCCCAGAGTGCGCATGTTGTGCAGGCGGTCGGCCATCTTTATCAGCACCACGCGTATGTCTTCGCTCATGGTGAGCAGCAGCTTTCGGAAATTTTCGGCCTGCAGGGATGCCTTGTCGCCGAATATGCCGCCCGAAATCTTGGTGAGCCCGGCCACGATCTGGGCGATTTTGTCGCCGAAGTGCCGCTGGATGTCCTCAACAGTGTATTCCGTGTCCTCCACCACGTCGTGCAGCAGGGCTGCGCAAATCGACGTGGAGCCAAGGCCTATTTCCTGCGAGGCGATTTTGGCCACGGCTATGGGGTGCAGGATGTAAGGTTCGCCCGATCGGCGCCGTATGCCTTTGTGCGCCTCCTTGGCAAATTGGAAGGCGCGTTCGATGATTTCCACTTTCTTGCGGTGGTTGCTTGCGAGGTATCCGTCGAGCACGTCGCGGAAAGCGTCGTTAATCATCTGGTCTTCTTCAGGAGTGGTGAAATACGCGGGCTTGTCCATATAATGCTGATTAATGACTGATGAGTGAAAAAAGGACGCAAGATATGCACCTTGCGTCCAGATGTGATGGCATGATGTGCAGCTTAGTTACTTCGAGGCGCTGGCATCTGAGGCCGGTGTGGCAACTGGCGCTTTGTAGCGAGCGTTTAGGCCATCGATTACCTCCTGGGTGATGTCCAAGGCCGGATTCAGGAACAATGCGCTCTCACCATATAGGATGGCGTCGTATTTGTTGGAGCGATTGTAGTAATGGATGAAGTTCATGATCGAGTCGTGCAGAGCCTGGTTGTTGGCAGCTATTTGCTGCAGGGCCTGCTGCTCGCGCTGCGAGTAGAGCTTGTCGTAGCTTTGAGCTGTCTGCTGCAGCTTCTTTGCCTCGCTCTGTGCGCCGGCCTCGGTGAGAAAGCCGTTGTTCTGCAGCTTCTGGTTGAACTGCTGCTGCATGGCTTGCACCTGGTTTTGCAGTTGGTTGCCGTAGGCGAGCAGCTCAGTCTGTATTTGCTGGTTGGCCAGCGATGTGGCCTGGGCAAATGTGTAGTACTGTGCTATTGAGTCGCTCCAGACATAGCGTATGTTGATGCTGGATTCAAATGGTTCTGCCTGTGATACGGTTGCCGGGTTGCTGGCCTTGTCGTTGGAATCGCAAGCGGCCATCAAGATAGCGATGCCTGCTAACAGCAGTGAAAAAAACTTGTTCATAATAAATGAATCAGGTAAATAAGAGTTTATGGTTGTTTATTCTTTGTTTTTTGATTGGTCTACGATCTGACGAGTCAGGCAACCGCCTGATTTGGCATGCGCATGATGCCCCAACGGAAACTTGGAGCCCGGCACGAATAGCACCTTTATGCCCAGAAGCACTACAGCCAAAGCAACCAGCGTTATAGCCAAAATGATTGTCAAAATCATGAGTTTTACCTCTCGTTTTTTGTTTTGGTAGTGCAAATATAAAAAAGATTGGTCGATTTTTCACTATATGTCAGATTTATTTAGTAATTTAGGGGTCGAAAACCCATAGTTTTTAACAATATTTCTTATTAATCCATATTTGTTCACAATTTATGATGATGAAAGACCTAAATCCAAAGGCGGTTTTTGAAATCTTCGACGAGATCACAAAAGTGCCACGTCCATCGAAAAAAGAAGCCAAAATTCGTCAGTATCTGCTCGACTTCGCTGCTAAGCACGGCCTAAAGGCAAAAACTGATGATGTAGGCAACGTGGTGATCACCAAGCCAGCCACTCCCGGCCATGAGAACGCACCTGTCCTGATTCTGCAAGGCCATATGGACATGGTGTGCGAGAGCAACAAGAAAGACTTCGACTTCGATAACAATCCCATCACCACTATCATCGATGGCGAGTGGGTGCGCGCCGACGGCACAACGCTGGGCGCTGACAACGGCATCGGCGTGGCGGCATCGCTGGCAGCCCTCATCGACCCCAATTTGGTGCATGGCCCGCTCGAGGCTCTCTTCACTATGGATGAGGAGACCGGCATGACCGGAGCCAACAACCTGGGCAAGGATATGATCAGCGGCAAGATTCTGCTCAACCTCGACTCGGAGGACGATGCTGAGATATTCATTGGCTGCGCCGGCGGTGTCGACACCACAGCCACCTTCACCTACAACCGCACCTACGGCCCCACCGATTTTCATTACTTCAAGGTCGACCTGAGCAATGCGCTTGGCGGTCACTCGGGCGGCGACATACACCTGGGCCGCATCAACGCCAACAAGTTGGTGGCTCGCTTCCTGTGGTGCTTGATGAAGAAATCTGAGGTGGTGCTGTGCGAATTCGACGGCGGCAACTTGCGCAATGCCATCCCGCGCGCAGCTCACGCTGTATTCGGCGTGCACACCTCTCATAAGGAGGAAGTTGTGGTAGAGTTCAACAAGTTCCTTGCTGAGGTAGAGAACGAGTATCGCCCCATCGAGCCTACGTTCAAGATTACGCTTGAGACGGTGGATTGCCCCGGCTTCGCCGTCGACGCTGAGACGGGCAAGCACCTGATCGAGGCACTGTATGCCGCACCTCACGGCGTGATTTCGATGAGCCGCGACATCGAGGGCTTGGTGGAGACGTCGACCAACCTTGCATCGGTGAAGATGAAGGAAGGCAACAAGATTGTGGTGTGCACAAGCCAGCGTTCGTCGGTTGAGAGCCGCAAGTGGGACATCGCCCACCAGGTGGAGGCTGTGTTCACATTGGCTGGCGCCAACGCCACGCATGGCGACGGCTATCCCGGCTGGCAGCCCAACATGAATTCGCCTATCATGAAGATCGCAAGCGACGCCTACGAGGAGCTCTACGGCATCAAGCCTAAGATCATGGCAATACATGCAGGCCTGGAATGCGGACTATTCCTGACAAAATATCCCGGTCTCGACATGGTGTCGTTCGGCCCGACCTTGCGCGGCGTGCATTCTCCCAGCGAGCGCATGCACATCCCGGCTGTTGAGAGATTCTGGGGCCAGCTGCGCCGCATCATCGAGAAGGTGGCCGACCTGAACAAGTAATCGCAGGCAGCTATCGCTCGGCGGATTTCGCTAAGCAATTTATTACAATACGGCATTGGGGGTGGCTGCTACGTCACCCCCATGCCTTTTCCCAAACCACTTTATGCCAATGCCATGAGAATGAGAATAGCCTATTTGCTGCTTGCTTTGGTTGCGTGCATGCGCTTGCACGCGCAGGAGCTCCGGGGCACTACGCCGCAGCAAATCGACTCGATTGCAGTGGCCCAGGAGTGGTTTGCGATTGATGAGGCAATACTCGACGAATGGCTCAACTTAGGGCTGCTTGGGCCGCGCAGCGTTAGGCTCACAGAGGACGATTTCATAGCTGCAGCCGACTCGCTGCACGTAGACCCGGCCACCATACATGCCGTGGTGGAGATCGAGGCCGGGCGCAGCCATGCCGGATTTTGGGACGAGGGCAAGCCCGTGATTAATTTCTCGCTCAATTTGTTCCGCAGGTTTGCCAAGCGCGACGGCGTCAGCGTCGACAAGTACGCAAAATCATATCCCGACGTGTTCAAGCCGGCCAACCGCGCCAAATATGGCAGCCAGCAGGCAGCTGTGCAGGTGCGCCTCGACGGAGCATGCGCCATCGACGAGGCGGCGGCCATCGAAGCCACGTATTGGGGAATGTTTCAGATTGGAGGCTTCAACTGGAAGAAATGCGGCGCCTCCTCGCCGCAGGATTTTGCCAGGCGCATGATGCGCTCCGAGCACGACCAGCTCGAGCTTTTCATCAATTTCTTGCGCTCCACGGGCTTGGACAAGCCCCTGCAGGCGCACAACTGGGCGAAATTCGCCCGGGGCTACAACGGTGCGTCGTATGCACGCCGAGGCTACCACACCCGATTGGCCCAGGCCTATGCCAAATACCATAATTAAGGCTCCCGATAAACAAAAAACGCGAGTAAAGAGTTTGAAAGGTACGTTCATGCAAAATCATGATACGTACACGTTCCTATTGTACAGCAGAAACAACGTCCAATAAAGAGAGATTATAAATTTTTTTAGAAAAATGTTTGTAACTTTGTGATAACTTATAAAAATGTTGTATGACGCGAATCTTAATTACCCTTTTGCTGTCGCTTTGCTGCCTTAGTGGCTGGTGCATTAAGTCGGTGCGCTGGCTTGGCCAGGTGCACGATTTCGGCGCGTTCAACGAAGACGACGAGCGTGTCACAGCATATTTCCATTTCGTCAACATAGGCGATGAGCCGGTGGTGATTCTGCAGGCAGCCGCCACGTGCGGATGCACTGTGCCAAGCTATAGTCGCGAGCCTATCGCGCCCGGCGACACTGCCGCGATTGCCGTGCAATTCAACCCCGTAGGGCGTGCCGGCCGCTTCGAGAAGAGCGTGTACGTGCGCACCGATGCCTCGCACGAAAGGTATAAATTGGTGGTGCGTGGTGCCGTAATAGGCAACGAAGCCACCATCAAGGGGCGCTACCCCGTGGAAATGGGCCCGCTCAAGCTTCGCAACGGCGTGGCGATGCTCGGCCACGTGAGCCAGAAGGGCACGAAGTCGGCTTTTATCGACGGCTACAACCAGTCGGCCGACACGCTGCGGCTCGGCTTCGCGCATGTGCCCAAGTATCTCGCAGTCATGGCCACCCCAGAGGTAGTGCCTCCGGGCGAGCAAGTGAGCCTGTCGGTGCATTACAAGGGCGAGAGCAATGATGAGTGGGGCATGCTGTCGGATTCGCTGCAGGTGCGCACATCATCGGGCGGCGACTATTGGCTGCCGTGCGTAGTGATTGCCGAAGAGGATTTCTCAGGGCTGACGCCCGAGCAGAGGGCCAAAGCGCCAGTACTTGCCTTGAGCAGCGAGAGCATTGACCTCGGCACTGTGAAAGGCGGACATGCTGATGCGTCGCTGACGGTGGCTAACAAAGGCAAGTCGGCGCTGAAGATAAGGCGAGTCTACAGCCCCGACGGCGACGTTGTGTGCACTGATGCGCCGAAGGAGATAAAGCCCGGCAAGGACGCGAGCATAAAAATAAGGTATGCAAGCGATGCCTCCCAAGATGTAATCAACAGCAAAATCATCATAATCACCAACGACCCGGCAAATCCTGCGCGCACGGTGCGCGTGGTGGGGCTGCGACGTTGACAACACGCATAGACATATGGCATTCAACGTGACGATATTGGGCTGCGGCTCGGCCACCCCCTCGCTCAAGCATCTGCCTTCATGCCAGGTGGTGGAGCACAACGGCAGCTATTTCATGGTGGATTGCGGCGAGGGCGCGCAGTTGTCGCTCCGCCGCGCCGGCATAAAGTTAGGGCGCCTTCACCACATATTCATATCGCATCTGCACGGCGACCATGTATTGGGGTTGCCGGGGCTGCTGGCATCGTTGTCGCTGCACGACTTCAATGGCGAGATGCACGTGTACATGATGCCTCAGGGCATAGAGGTGATGAAGCAGATTATGCAGGTGTTTTCGCACACGCCCGGCTATACGCTCGTGTTCCACGCACTCGACAATGCCACGCGCCTGATATACGAGGATGATGCCATCACGGTGAGCACGTTTCCGCTCGACCATGGCGTGCCCACTGTGGGCTTCCTCTTTCGCGAGAAGCCTCGCCAACGGCATCTTCGCGCCGACATGGCCGAATTCTACAAGGTGCCTGTCAGCAAGCGCCATGCGGTAAAGGAGGGAGAGGACTTCGTGACGGATGATGGCCGCGTCATACCCAACTCATGGCTCACCACCGATCCGGAGCCGGCTACGAGCTACGCCTACGCATCCGACACGGCGTTCAGCCCCAAGGTGATTGAGGCAGTGCGGGGTGTCGACACGCTCTACCACGAGGCCACATACGCCAACGACCGCGCCGACAAGGCGGCTCAGCGCAAGCACTCCACAGCCGAGCAGGCCGCAACCGTGGCAAAGCAAGCCGGGGTGGGACAGTTGGTGATTGGCCACTTCTCCAAAACGTACAACAGCGACGAGTCGCCACTTCTTGCCGAGGCGTGCGTTGTTTTCCCCAATACCATCAAGGCTTGCGAAGGCCTAAAGATAAAGGTGAAGCATGGATGAATGCATGCATAGTCGCGCTGAGGACGAAGCGATGATGAGGGCGGCGCTTGCCGAAGCGCACGCGGCGCTGTCGGAGGGCGAGATTCCCATCGGCGCGGTGGTTGCGGCGCGGGGCCGCATTGTGGGCCGTGGGCATAACATGACCGAACGCTTGGGCGATGTCACGGCGCATGCCGAGATGCAGGCCATCACGGCTGCCGAGGCTGCGCTGGGCGGCAAGTATTTGTCGGAGTGCACGCTGTATGTCACGGTGGAGCCGTGCTTAATGTGTGCCGGTGCCATCGGGTGGTCGCAGGTGCGACGCATTGTCATTGGCGCGCCCGACGAGAAGCGTGGCTACTCCACTATGGTGAGCCGCTGCCCTTTCCACCCCAAGGCTGTAGTGACGACGGGGATATTGCTCGACGAGTGCCGGCAATTGATGGTAGAATTTTTCAGAAATAAAAGACAGCAATGAGATATTTTTTGATAGCCGGTGAGGCGAGTGGAGATTTGCATGCCGCCGGGCTTATGCAGCAGTTGAAGCAGCAGGATGCCGACGCAGCGTTCTGCTTCCTTGGAGGCGACCTTATGGCAGCGGTGGCCGTGGAGGCGCCTGTGGTGCATTATCGCGACATGGCCTACATGGGCTTTGTTGAGGTGGTGAAGCATGCCGGAGCCATCATGCGCAATTTCAAGGCCGCCAAGCGAGCCATCACAGAGTTCAAGCCCGACTGCGTGATATTGGTCGACTATCCGAGCTTCAATCTGAAAATGGCGAAATTCGCCAAGGAGAGGGGTATAAGGGTGTACTATTACATTTCGCCCAAGGTGTGGGCGTGGAAGGAGTGGCGCGTAAAGAGCATCAAGAAGCATGTCGACAGGGTGTTCGCAATATTTCCTTTCGAGGTTGACTTCTATGCGCGTCATGGCGTGGAGGTGACTTACGTGGGCAATCCGTCGGTGGAGGAGGTGAAGCAGCACAAGTGCGAAGTTGTCGGCAAGGAAGAATTCGTCAAGAACAACCATTTGCAGGACAAGCCCATTGTGGCTCTTATGCCCGGCAGCCGCATGGCTGAGATAAGGAGCAATCTGCCCATTATGGACCGTGTGATGCGGCAATTCCCGCAGTATCGCGGCGTGGTGGCCGGCGCGCCGGGCATTGCTCCTGATGTATATGGCCAGTTCACTAAGCTGCCGGTGGTGTTTGGGCAGACTTACGACTTGCTTGCCAATTCGCGGGCGGCGTTGGTGACGTCGGGCACAGCCACGCTCGAGACGGCACTGTGGGGCATTCCGCAGATTGCCATGTACCGCAACAATGGCAGCAGCATAATGCGCAAGCTAAAGGATAAAGTGTTGAAGGTGAAGTATGTGACCCTCCCCAATCTGATTGCCGACCGCGAGATCATACCAGAATTGCTGTTCGACCAATGCAATGACGACACCGTGGCCGAGTGGCTCGGCAAGATACTGCCCGACCGAGAGCCGCGCCTCACCATGCTGCAAGGCTACGCCGACATGGCATCGCGCCTCGGCGACGCCTCCGCCCCCCACAACGCCGCCGCTGCGATGATATCATTGCTGCGGCGGTAATGGTTTGCTGATTGTGGTCAAAAAGGCTAAAATATTGGTGTAGATGGCTGATGTAAATATTTATTAACTATGTGATATTTATAGATAGGGAGGCTTTGAGTAATTTCGCAGCCGAGATTACTTTTAAGCAATGAAATATATAACCGCATTATCCGTTTACAGCATTTTTGCCCTTTGCTCCTACGCCCAGACTACCCCGCTCACCTTGGAGCAATGCCTTGAGATTGCTCTTAGCGACAACCCTACGGTGAAGATCGCCAATCAGGAAGTGGAGCGCATCGACTATTCTAAGAAATCCACGCTGTCGGAGCTGCTGCCGCAAGCCAGCTTCACCGGCACATACAACCGCATGCTCGCCAAGCAGGTGGCATACATGAACATGGACGGCTTCGGCGATTTGATGGGGGACGGCGATGATGACAGTGCGTCCGACTCTTCTGAGTCGACGTCGAGCAGCAGTGGCGACAACGGCATCAAGATGGGCCTGGACAACTCCTACCAGGTGGGCTTCTCGGCATCTATGCCCTTGATAGCTCCGCAACTGTGGGCCTCGCTCAAGCTGAGCGACAGCCAGATACTGCAGGCAGTGGAGGAGGCGCGCTCATCGCGCCTCAACCTCATCAACCAAGTGAAAAACGCCTTCTACGCCCTGCTTCTTGCCGAAGACTCGCGCAAGGTGATACAAGAGAGCTACGACATGGCCGCGCTCACGTACGACATGTACGAGAAGCAATACCAGGTGGGCGCAGCCAGCGACTACGACGTGCTGCGCACATCAGTGGCGATGAAAAATATCGAGCCCGACTTGCTGCAGGCCGACATAGCCATAAAGCAGGCGCGCCTGCAACTGCTGATACTGATGGGGCTCGATGCCACCAGCGATGTCACCGCTTCGGGCCAGCTCAGCGACTACGAGGACACGATGTATGAGCAGACGCTTGCCATCGACCTGGACTACTCGAACAACAGCAGCCTTGTGCTCAACGACATACAGACCGTGCAGCTGCAGCGCGCACTGAGCGTGCAGAAAGCAGCCTGGTACCCCACGCTGTCGGCAACCGCCAACTACAACTGGACATCGAGCAGCGATGGCAACCCTCTGCGCAACTTCCGCTGGAATCCGTATTCTACCGTGGGCCTCACGCTCAACGTGCCGCTATTCACCGGCGGCAAGAGATACGCCGACATAAAGCAGGCTCAGATACAGCTCGACGAGATGCACTGGCAGCGTGACAATTTGGAGCGCACCGTGTCGATGCAAGTGACCATGGCCATCGACAACATCAAAATCAACGTGGAGCAGATAGCATCGTGCAGCGAGAGCGTGAAGCAAGCCACTCGCGCCCACGACATCATGGAGCAAAGCTTCGCTATCGGCGCGTCGTCGTATCTCGACCTGCGCGATTCCGAGCTCTCGCTCACGCAGTCGCGCCTTGCCTACAACCAGGCCGTATACAACTTCCTGGTGGCTCACAGCGACCTGGAATTGCTGCTTGGCAATGCCGTAAAAAGATAATCCTTAGAAAAACAGATATCACCATATGAACAAGTCAGTATCACTATTCACGCTATTCGGAGCGATGATTATGCTCGCGGGTTGCTCAAACAAGGAAAACGTCGTGGCCGACCAGGCAGAAGAGCTGCCGCTCGTGGAAATCGATGCGGTGCACCGTCAGGACGTGCCTCAATCGAAAAGCTACACGGCCACTGTCGAAGCCGATAACACCAATAATATTGCGCCGTCGGTTGCAAAGCGCATTACAGCCATCAACGTTGAGGTGGGCGACCACGTGCGCAAAGGGCAGACGCTCGTCACCCTCGACGACGCCAACCTCACGCAAATCAAGGTGCAGCTCGACCAGGCCAAGCGCGAATACGACCGCGCCGCCAAGTTGCTCGAAATAGGCTCGGGCACGCAGCAGGCCGTGGACCAAGCCCAAGCGACATACGACGGCCTTTTGAGCCAATACCACAACATGGTGGAGAACACCGTGCTAACCTCGCCCATCAACGGCGTGGTGACGGCGCGCAACTACGACCCCGGCGACATGACAGGCACTCAGCCCGTGCTTACCGTGGGCCAAATCACGCCGCAGGTGAAGGTGATGATAAATGTTACGGAGAACGACCTGAGCAAGGTGAAGGCCAGGATGCCGGTGACCGTGACGTTCGACGCGTATCCCGACGAGGTGTTCTCGGGCCGCATTGCTCGCGTATACCCCACAGTCGACCCCTCTACTCGCACATTCCAGTGTGAAATACTCGTGTCTAACCCCCAGACGAAGATTCTGCCGGGAATGTTTGCGCGCGTAGGCATAGAGCTCGGCAATCAATCCAACGTCGTTGTCCCCGACCGCGCTATCGTGAAGCAGACGGGCTCGGGCAACAAATACGTGTATGTGTATCGCGACGGACGCGTGTCGTTCCACAAGGTGGAACTTGGCCAGCGCATGGGCAACCGCTATGAGCTTACATCGGGCATCGAGGACGGCGACTCGGTGGTAATCAGCGGACAGTCGCGCCTCGCCGACGGCGTGGCCGTGGAAGTGATAAGGAAGTAATTCATAATGCATAATTCATAATACATAATTTTTAATTCTTAATTTTTAATTCCTCACGATGAGTCTCTATAGCAGCGCTGTGAAACGCCCCATCATGACCACTCTCTGCTTTGTGGCAGTGGTGATTATGGGTTTGTTTTCGCTCTCAACCTTGCCTATTGACCTATATCCCGACGTTGAGACAAACACCCTGATGGTGATGACTACCTACCAGGGCGCATCAGCGTCGGACATCGAGCAAAACGTGACGCGTCCGCTCGAAAACGTGCTCAACTCTGTGGAAAACCTGAAGCACATAACGTCGAAATCGCGTGAGAATATATCGGTGATAACTCTCGAATTTGAATATGGCGAGGACATCGACGTGCTCACCAACGATGTGCGCGACAAGCTCGACATGGTGTCGTCGGACCTCCCCGACGATTCCGAGACGCCGATTATCTTCAAGTTCTCAACCGACATGATTCCCATCGTGCTGCTTTCGGTGCAAGCCGATGAGAGTATGCCCGGTCTCTACAAAATTCTTGATGAAGAGGTGGCCAACCCCTTGGCGCGCATCAACGGCGTAGGCTCAGTGTCGATTTCCGGCGCACCTGAGCGCGAGATACACATCTACGTCGACCCCAGTCGCCTTGAAGCCTACGGCCTCACCATCGAAACGATATCGTCGGTGGTAGCAGCCGAGAACAGAAACGTGCCGGGCGGCTCGTTCGACATCGGCTCTGAGACGTACTCGCTACGCGTGCAAGGCGAATTCACGTCGCCCGACGAGATGGCCAACATCGTGGTTGGCAACAGCGGAGGCCGAGCAATCTATCTGCGCGACGTGGCTACAATCGACGACTCGCTTGAAGAGCGCGCTCAGCAGACGTACAACAACGGCGTGAAGGGCGCCATGATTGTGATACAGAAGCAGAGCGGAGCCAACTCGGTGGAGATTTCCAGCGAGGTGCTAAAGATGCTGCCGTCGCTGCAGAAGCGCCTGCCCACCGACGTGAAGCTTGGCATCATCGTCGACACCAGCGACAATATCCGCAACACCATACGCTCGCTTGTCGAAACCGTCGCTTACGCGCTGCTGTTTGTGGTGATTGTTGTGTTTGTGTTCCTCGGACGCTGGCGCGCCACGCTCATCATCACCATCACGATTCCTATATCGCTGATTGCGTCGTTCATCTACCTCGCGATCACGGGCAATTCGCTCAACATCGTCTCTCTTTCGGCGCTATCCATATCAATCGGCATGGTGGTGGACGATGCCATTGTGGTGCTTGAAAACGTAACCACGCACATCGAGCGAGGGGCCGACCCGAAGCAGGCAGCCGTGCACGGCACCAACGAGGTGGCCATCTCGGTAATCGCCTCCACGCTCACGCTTATCGCCGTGTTCTTCCCGCTCACGCTTGTCACCGGCATGACTGGCGTGCTGTTCCGCCAGCTGGGCTGGATGGTGACCATCATGATGATCATCTCCACCACCTGCGCGCTGTCGCTCACGCCTATGCTGTGCAGCCAGCTGCTGCGCCGCGACGTGCATCACGGCAAGATGTACACTCTGCTGTTCATGCCCATCAACCGAGGCCTCGACGCATTCGACAATGGCTACGCAGCCCTCATCAACTGGGTTACTACCCACAAGCTTGTCACCATCCTCATATGCTTGGCTACGTTTGTCGGCTCTATCTTCCTGATGAAAAACGTCGGCACCGAGTTCTTCCCCACAGCCGACGACGGCCGCTTGGGCGTGTCGCTCGAACTGCCCATAGGCACGCGTGTGGAGATAGCCCAAGAGACTACAGAACGGCTCACCAAAGAATGGTCGGAGAAGTATCCCGAGATAATGACGCTCAACTACACCACGGGCCAGGCCAACAGCGACAACACCTACGCGTCGCTCAGCGACAACGGCTCGCACATCGTGTCGATGAACATCCGCTTGCTCGACCCCGGCGACCGCAAGCGAGGCATACAGGAGATTGCCGCGCTGATGCGTGAGGACCTGAAGCGCTATCCCGAATTCAAGAAAGCGCAGGTCAACGTAGGCGGCAACCGTGGGGGAGCCATGGGCGGCCAGTCGACCATCGACTATGAAATCTACGGCTACGACTTCACCGAAACCGACTCAGTGGCTCAGCGCCTGAAGCGCATGCTCGAGGGCATAAAGGGCACTGCCGACATCATAATATCGCGATCGGACTACCAGCCCGAATACCAAGTGGACTTCGACCGCGAGAAGCTTGCGCTCTACGGCCTGAACCTCACCACGGCGGCCAACTATCTGCGCAACCGAATCAACGGCAGCACGGCATCGCAATTCCGCGAGGACGG
>CAZORI010000002.1:0-54838 GCA_964582335.1 uncultured Bacteroides sp. | reverse complement strand
AAAGGTGATGTATGCGCCGGAATTCCGCACGGAAATCAGCGACATCGAAAACATACTTATCTACAATTCGGCCGGCCAGGGCGTGCGCGTGCGCGACGTGGGCGAAGTGGTGGAGCGATTCACGCCGCCTACAATCGAGCGCAAGGACCGCGAGCGCGTCATCACCGTATCCACCGTGGTGCAGGACGTGCCAATGAGCGACGTAGTGGAGGCCTCGATGGCCGAAATCGACAGGATGGACATACCGCAGGGCGTGGCCATCGAGCTGTCGGGCAGCTACGAGGACCAGCAGGACTCATTCTCCGACCTCATGATGCTCGCCGTGCTGATAGTGATATTGGTGTACATCGTGATGGCGGCCCAGTTTGAGAGCTACACGTATCCTGCCATCATCATGACGTCGCTCATGTTTGCATTCTCGGGCGTGTTCATCATACTCTACATCACAGGCCACACGCTGAACGTGATGTCGATGATCGGAGCCATCATGCTTATCGGCATCGTGGTGAAGAACGGCATCGTGCTCATCGACTACATCACCCTCAACCGCGAACGCGGCATGGCCGTGCGCAAGGCTGTGGTGCATGGTTGCAAGAGCCGCCTGCGCCCCGTGGTGATGACCACCCTCACCACAATCCTCGGCATGGTGCCAATGGCTGTTGGCACCGGCCAGGGCGCTGAGATGTGGCAGCCCATGGGTACAGCCGTAATCGGCGGCCTCACGTTCTCGACAATCCTCACGCTGCTCTTCGTGCCCACGCTCTACTGCGTATTCGCCGGCAATGGCATCCGCAATCAGCGCCGCAAGCATCATCGCATGATTGACCGACGCTCTGCTAAAAATCAATCACAAACACCCACAAAGCAATGAAAGCCATCCTCATAACATTCGACCAGGCTCACTATAGCCGCATCATAGAAGAACTCGAAAAGGCCAATTGCCGAGGCTTCACGGCATGGGAGCAGGTGCAAGGGCGCGGCACCGTGTCGGGCGAGCCTCACTACGGCAGCCACGCGTGGCCTTCGATGGCCTCTGCCATAATATCAATGGTGGAGGACCATAGGGTAGATGCCGTGCTCACGCGCTTGCGCGAGATTGACGAGTCGAGGCCCAAGCTGGGCTTGCGCGCCTTTGTATGGAAAATAGAGCAGGCCATCTGACCTGCTCCATGAATATGCTGCAAGAAACAGAGCAGGCCGTTTGGGCCTGCTCTGCTGCGTTTACACTGTAAGGATTTCTTTTTCTTTGAGGGCGAAGATATCGTCGATGCGCTTCATGTATTTGTCGTGAAGCTTCTGCACGCTGTTTTCTGCGTCCTTCTCCACATCTTCGGGCATGCCTTGCTTCACGGCCTTTTTCAGGCCTTCGATGGCTTCGCGTCGAGCATTGCGCACGCTCACCTTTGCCTGCTCGGCCTCACCCTTCGACTGCTTCACGAGTCGCTTGCGGCGATCCTCGGTGAGCGGGGGTATGTTGAGGCGAATCACCTCGCCGTTGTTTTCGGGCGTGATGCCTACATCGGAATTGAGGATAGCTTTCTCCACTTCCTTGAACATGGATTTCTCCCAAGGGGTAACAGTGATTGTGCGGGCATCGGGCACGGCTACGTTGGCTACGTTGGAAATGGGAGCCATGGTGCCGTAGTAGTTGACGCGCACGCCGTCGAGAATCTTGGGATTGGCTTTGCCTGCGCGTATGCGGGCCAAGCACTCATCGAGGTAAGCGACTGCCAATTCCATGCTTTCTTCTGCCGGATCGAGGTATGTACTGACTTCAATCATGATATATTGATTTGTGGGTTGGAAAATTCGGTTGTGCTTAATAAACGAGTGTGCCGATGTTGTCGCCGTTGACTACCTTCTGCAGATTGCCGGGAGTGTCCATGTCGAATACGATAATAGGCATGGAATTTTCCTTGCAGAGCGCCGTGGCGGTGAGATCCATAACCTTCAGGCCGAGATTGAGGACGTCGCTGTAGGTGATTTCCTCAAATTTGGTGGCTGACGGATCCTTCTCCGGGTCGGCTGTGTACACGCCGTCGACGCGGGTGCCTTTGAGCATAACGTCGGCTTGAATCTCAATGGCGCGCAGGGCAGCCCCGGTGTCGGTGGTGAAAAAGGGATTGCCCGTGCCGCCGGCCATGATAGCCACCTGGCCATTGTTGAGCGCCTCGATGGCGCGCCACTTGCTGTAGTATTCGCCGATAGGATACATGTTGGTGGCGGTGAACACCTTGGCGTCGCACGACGAAGCCTGCAGAGCCGAACTGAGCGCCAGCGAATTGATAACGGTGGCGAGCATGCCCATTTGGTCGCCCTTCACGCGGTCGAAGCCTTTGCTTGCGCCCGAAAGGCCGCGGAATATGTTGCCTCCGCCTATGACGATTCCCACCTGCATGCCATCGTTGACGATAGCCGCGATTTGATGCGCGTATTCGGTGAGGCGGTTGGTGTCGATGCCGTATTTCTGCTCTCCCATGAGCGACTCGCCGCTCAGCTTAAGGAGGATTCTTTGATATTTGGATCTCATAGTTAGGTTAATTAGTCAAAATTAATCAAAGTGGACGAGTGTTGACCTCTTAATTACAAAGGTAGAGATTTTTATCGAAAAACGGCTATTATCCAACAATTTTTTTGAAAAATACTGCATTGAAGGCTTATTTCTCCACAATTACGGGCCAGCCGTCGGTCCAATTGATTTCACGAAGGAAGAGCTTGCTCGCTCCTCGGCGCGACTTGTCGTAGCCGTGCGCAGCGATGTACCATTTGCCGTCAAATTCATACACGCTGCAGTGGCCCACTCCGGCATACTGGTCGGTTTCTCCCACCAGGATTGTGCCTCCTGTGGCTGCCATGTCCTTGCCTTCTTTGTCGAGGTATGGCCCATCGACCTTCTTGCTGCGTCCAACCACTGTCTTGTAGTTGCTGCTCAGGCCTTTGCAGCAGTAGTCATAGCTTGCAAAGAGGTAGTAGTAGCCATCATGGTAGGTGATGAACGGCGCCTCTATTGCATTGGTGTTGGCAGTGGGCTGCAGGTGAGCCACCGACCACGGATTGCGGCGGCGCGCCACGGTCTTAGGCTCGCCGATGGGCGTCTTCATGTCCTTTTTGAGTTTTACGAGCTGTATGCCGTCCCAGAATGAGCCGAAGGTAAGCCACGGATTTCCCTTTTTGTCGATGATTACGTTGGGGTCGATGGCGTTCCAGTCGTTTACGCCCGGCTCCGACATGATCACCATGCCCAGGTCCTCCCATTTGTAGTCGGGCGACTCGGGATTGAGCGTGCTGTTCACTGCCACGCCAATTGCCGAGATGTTCTTGGAGAACGTGGAGCAGCTGTAGTAGAGGTGCCACTTGTCGCCTACCTTAATTACGTCGGGCGCCCAGGTGTGGCCTTGGTAGGCGGGCACAAGAGTCTTTGCCCATTCGGGAATCGGGTCGAGGGGCGCTTTTTCGGGCTTCCAGTTCACCATGTCGGTGGATGACATCATGCCGATGCCGAAGCCGGTGGTGAACATATAGTATACGCCGTCTTCGTAAGCCATCACGGGGTCGTGCACGTCGGGGTTAGCCGGGTCGAACTGCGGGCGCATCATGCGATTGCCGCGAGGCTTCGACAGCGTCTTGCTTGCGAATTCAGCAATTCCGGCCGATGCTTTCTCGTGGTGGGCGTAGTTGGTGAATCCGTGGTCGGCGCCGGGGATTACCAGTGTGCTTCGACGGTCGTATTTCGAGGCGGTGTTGTCGATATGTCCCTCTACGATCATGTCGCGGTCGCCATACACGATGAACACGTCGCCCTTGTATTTGCCCACGGTGTCGGCCATGTTCAGGCCGTTGATTGTTTCGTAGTATTGTCGGCCCAGCTTCATGCCCATCACCTCTTGCGGCTCGTTGTCGGCGGCATCAAATCGCTGCAGCATCATCGGCGCAGTCTCGGGGATGACGAAGGCGGGATACACGAGTATGAGCGATTTGAACATGTCGGGATTGGCGGCAGCTGTGAGTGCCGCTACCAGTCCGCCTTGGCTGCATCCAAGCAAAGCCACTCGCTCCGGGTCGACAAAATCCCACGACTTCACTTCGCGAGTGATGTCCTCGATGTTTTCTTGTTCGCCGAATACTGTCATTTCGGTAGTGACGCCTTCGCTCTTGCTGTAGTTGCTGCCTCCGCAGAAGTCAAATATGAAGCTCGCCACACCTTGCATGGCCAGGGTTTCGGCATAGGCTTGCGGCTCTTTGTGCGTGCCGTTGTATCCGTGCGCCATAATCACCATGGGCATGCGCTCCTCCTCGGTGTTGGGCACGTAGGCCATTCCCCACAGGTTCTTGCCGTCGCGCATCGTCAGGTTCACTTCCTTCACTTCGTAGGGTGTGTTGGAGTCGGGGAAATTCTTGGCCTTCATCGTGTAGTCGGGGAAATCTCTGAGGCGATTGCGCAGGAATACATCGATGTTGGAGCGCTGGTCCTTGAACTGCCAGCTGAGCCAAGCGCGCACCATGGGCGAGAACGAGCCTCCGTATTGCTCATGGAATGTGCCACCGTGGCCCACTCTCACTTGGTTGGCAAAGGCCACGGGCACATTGTCGATGCGCTCGTAGTCGAGCTCAGCGTTTTTGTAGGCCATGTCGGTGTCGCCGCCCACGAGGTACAAGATGGGGCAATGCAGCTGCTTTAGCGACTCGCGGCTTGCGCCGGCCATCTCCATGTCGCCCATTCCGGCATTGATCATCAGGCACGACTTCACTCGAGGGTCGGCGCAGTTGGCCAGTGTTTGCGCGCCTCCGCAGCTTTGGCCGCCAAGCGCTATGTATTCAAGGTCGATATTGCCGTAATAGGGGCTTTTTTTGTCGGAATTTTGCATTTCTGCCCAGTCGATGGCGTCAATCATGTCGGAGTTGGCCGCTTTGGCGAGCTCGCGGTCGGTGATGCTGTCTTGCATTTCGCCAAGAGCCACCACGAGGTAGCCATACGATGCCACGTCGTTGAGCAGTCGCTCATGCGGCAGCGAGGTGTCGTTGCAGCCGCCGTTGGCAAACACGAGCAAGGGCAGCGGGCCTTCGTGCACCACAGCCTCCTTGAGGTCGGCAGGACGGTACACCACGTATCCCGGTAGCGAGGGGTCGGCAATGGCTTCAGCCTTGTATGGGCCGCTGCCGCCTTCGTCGATGATTTTTTTTGACGGGGCTCCTGCAAGGGCTAAAGCCGAAATGCTTAGGAGCAGAGCGAGAAAGGTTCTTTTCATGCCAGGTAGGGGAGTTAGTGGTTGTTGGTTTCGTTAGTAGTCGGAGAAGAGGTTGGGCTTGATTTGCAGCCCTATGCGCAATTGCGAGTGGAATTGCTTGTAGTCGAGCAAGCCTTCGCCGTATCCGTTGTAATATTGGAGGAAGAAATATTCGTTGGCGCCCTTCCACATGCGCATTCCGAATTCGATGATAGTGTTGTAGTTGAGGTTCCAGCCTTTTCGCTTCACCAGGTTTACAGAGCCGTTGAAGCGTCGGTTGTTCGACATCATCTGCACGCCCACTTGATAAATGCCGCTGTAGTTGAGTATGTCGCGGTTGTTCATGCCGTCGACAATGGGAATCCAAAATTTGCCGTGCACCATCACGTTGGGATCGATAATGATGTTGGCGCCGAGGCTTACCTTGTTCCAAGAGCGCGAGGCGTCGCCGTCCTTGCCGTTGCTCTCGTGCTCGATTACCAACGAGAGCTTGCCAATGTAGCGATCGTAAGCGAATAGGGGCTTGGAAATGCCAATGCCGGGATTGAAGTTGAGGTCGGTCATGGGCAATGAATTTTCCAGCACATTCCAGAACACCTTCTGCGAGAAGAACAGATATAGGTATGTGCCCCAGGGCAATGTCGATTTAGTAAGGCGCTGGGCTATTGATATTTGGAATTTTACGTTGGTGTTTTGCTTCGTGGCTTTTTGGCCAACTGCCGGGCCGAAGATGAAGTAGTTGTCTTTGTACAGCCCGAAATAAGGCTGGTTGGCAAAGTCGCGCCTAATGCTGTCGCCGCTGATGAATCCGTTGGGCGTGGTCACAATTTGTGCAGTGACCGTCGCTGACAAGGCGACCATCATGCACAATAATATGGCAAGCAGTCGGCGCTTCATTTTGATTCTTTTTGATAGTATTTGCACACATCGTTGAGGCCGCATTTCTGGCACAGGGGCTTGCGCGCCTTGCATACGTATCGGCCATGCAGAATGAGCCAATGGTGGGCTTTCTGCACTGTTTCTTTGGGCAGGTGGCGCATGAGGGCTGTCTCGGTCTGCAGCGGAGTGGTGCAGTTGGAGGTAAGGCCTATGCGGTTGCTTACGCGGAACACGTGGGTGTCGACGGCCATTGCCGGCACGTCGTATGCCACGGCGAGTATCACGTTGGCCGTCTTGCGCCCTACGCCGGGCAGTGTGAGCAAGTCGTCGAGATTGTCGGGCACCTCGCCGCCGAAATCCGACACCAGCTTGCGCGCCATGCCCAAGAGCGAGCGGGTCTTGTTGTTGGGGTAGGAGCAGCTTTTTATCAAGTCGTATATCTGCTCGGGAGTGGCTTGCGCCATGCTCTGGGGCGTGGGAAAAGCCTGGAAAAGAGCCGGAGTGATGATGTTGACGCGCTTGTCGGTGCATTGCGCCGACAAAATCACGGCCACAATCAGCTGAAAAGTGTTGTCAAATTTCAGCTCGGTCTCAGGATTAGGCATTTCGTTCTCCCAGACCTCGATTGCGCGTCGGTATCTCTCCTTTATGGTCATTAATGCACGCCGGTGAATTCTTCGAGGAAGCGGACGTCATTCTCAGAGAACATGCGCAGGTCGTTGACGCGGTATTTCAGGTTGGTGATACGCTCAATGCCCATGCCCAGCGCGAAGCCGCTGTACACCTTGCTGTCGATGCCGCAAGCCTCAAGCACATTGGGGTCGACCATGCCGCAGCCAAGGATTTCCACCCAGCCGGTGTGCTTGCAGAAAGCGCAGCCTTTGCCGCCGCATAGGTCGCAGCTGATGTCCATTTCGGCGCTTGGCTCGGTGAAGGGGAAATAGCTTGGGCGCAGGCGTATCTTCGTTTCGGGGCCGAACATTTCCTGGGCGAAATACAGCAGTGTCTGGCGCAGGTCGGCAAAAGTAACGTTCTTGTCGACGTAAAGGCCTTCTACTTGGTGGAAGAAGCAGTGGGCGCGAGCCGAAATTGCCTCGTTGCGGTATACGCGGCCTGGCATGATGATG
Source organism: uncultured Bacteroides sp. (assembly GCA_964582335.1). GTDB lineage: Bacteria > Bacteroidota > Bacteroidia > Bacteroidales > Muribaculaceae > CAG-873. The sequence goes on along the minus strand of CAZORI010000002.1, from coordinate 47,607 downwards.
CGGATAGGTGGCTGAGTGTGCTCCATGACGCGTGTCTGCACCGATGAGGTGTGTGTGCGCAGCAGCACGTCGGGAGCGCGGTTAACGAAGAATGTGTCCTGCATGTCGCGTGCCGGGTGGTCCTCAGCGAAGTTGAGCGAGCCGAACACATGCCAGTCGTCCTCCACCTCGGGGCCTTCAGCCACGGTGAATCCCAAGCGGCGGAATATGTCGATGATTTCCTCGCGCACGAGCGAGAGGGGGTGGCGTGTGCCAAGGCGCCAAGGCGCGGGCGTGCGCGTGAGGTCGATTTTCAGCTCGCCGCCGTCGTTGTTGTCGAGTTCGTCGCGCAAGGCGTTGATGCGCTCGGTGGCAAAGTTCTTCAAATCGTTGAGGGCTTGGCCAATGGCTCGCTTCTGCTCGTTGGGTACATTGCGGAAGTCGGAGAAAAGCGCGGTGATTTCGCCTTTCTTGCTTAGGTATTTTATGCGTAGGGCCTCCACATCGGCTGCATTGGCAGCTTTGGCGTCGGCAATTTGTGCCTTTATGGCTGATATTTTGTCAAGCATGATTGTTATACTATAGAAGAGTTTAACTGAATTGCAAAGTTAAGAAATTTTCTCCATAGGCTTCTACAATTACCACTTATTTTTCTTAACTTTGCCCAACTATTTAAGGCACCAACTATTTAAGGCAAAGGAATTATGACCTGGGAGAGCATAAAGCAATCACTAAGCGGCTATTTCAACCTTACGCCCTACCTTGAGCATCAGGAAGAGGCCAAGGCCGGGATTTCGGCAGGCGTGTCGTTTCGCGGGCCTAACATTATCATATTGATAATCGCCGTATTCGTGGCTTCGCTCGGACTGAACACCAATTCGACGGCTGTGATTATCGGCGCCATGTTGATATCGCCGCTCATGGGCCCTATTGTGGGCATAGGCCTGGGGGCCGGCACCTACGATTTCCCGCTGATACGCCGCTCGGCGCGCAATTTGGCGGCGGCAGCGATATTCTCGGTGATTACGGCCACGATATATTTCTTGATTTCGCCGGTGAGCCAGAACCACAGCGAATTGCTTGCGCGCACGTCGCCCACAATTTACGACGTGCTCATTGCCTTCTTTGGCGGCTCGGCCGGCATCGTGGCCATAGCGTGCAACCAGAAGGGCAGCAATGTGGTGCCGGGCGTGGCTATTGCCACCGCTCTTATGCCACCGCTATGCACGGTGGGCTACGGCTTGGCCACATGGCAGCTCAATTATGCCTATGGCGCTCTTTATCTATTCCTTATCAATTCCATTTTCATCGCGCTCAGCACGCTGATTGGCGTGAAGCTATTCAAGTTCCAGCCCGTGACGTTTGTCGATGCCGCCCGCAAGCAGCGCGTGAAGCACTGCATCACCTATGTGGTGATAGCCACGCTGTTGCCGTCGGTGTATCTGACGGTGATGATGCTGCGCGATTCGTTCTACATCAACGATGCCAATAATTTCGTGCAAGAGGAGTTCAATTTCCCCAACACTCAGGTGTTCGCCAGCAAAGCATATGTGAAGCATTGGAAGAAATACCTCGACGTAACGCTCATAGGGCAGGCCGTGAACATCGACTCGCTGCAGACGGCTCTTGTAGGCAAGCTCAACGACAAGCGTAGCCTGCGCAACACGCATTTGAAGATTACCCAGGGATTCAGCACTGGCTCGGTGGCTCGCGAGAGCACTACGGGCAATCTTAGCGACGTATTCTCAAGCGTGGTTAACCAAATCGAGCGACAGAAAAACACTATCGACTCGCTTAGGAATGTGATAGTGGCTCGTGAGAACTTCGACTCGCTAAGCTATGTGATAGCGCCGGAGATAAAGGTGCTTTTCCCACAGGTGTCCTATATATCCATAGGGCACGAATACGTGTGCAACACCGAAAATCGCCAAATCGACACGGTGAACGTTGCGCTTGTGAGATACGGCAAGCCCACTCCCGACCTGACGAAAATGGCCGAATACCTTGAGACGCGCACCGGCCTGCCTGATGTGCACATCATCCACTCGGAATACGCTGAAAAGGCAAAGAAGTGATTGGGTATGCCGGGCTATGTAAGCGATGAGTTTCTGAGGAGAGTGGCGCGCACGATACGCGCACACCAGTTGTTTGCTGATGCCAAGCCGGTGATTGTGGCTGTGAGCGGCGGCGCCGACTCGGTGGCTCTGCTCTTAGCTCTGCACCGGTTGGGATATGAATGCGTGGCTGCGCATTGCAACTATCATCTGCGAGGCGACGAAAGCAGCCGCGACATGCGCAGCGTGCAGGCGCTGTGCCAACGCGTGGGCATCGACCTTTACGTGCGCGACATGAATGTGGACCGGCGTAGGCGCGCCACCGGCGAATCGGTGGAGATGGCCTGCAGGGCGCTCCGCTACGAATGGTTTGCCGACTTGCTCGACCGCCAGCGCGCTCAGGCAATAGCCGTGGCGCATCACAAGGAGGACAACGTGGAGACTTTTTTCCTGAACTTGGTGCGCGGTAGCGGCATCACCGGCTTGGGCGGAATGCGATGGCGCAATGGCTACGTGGTGCGCCCGCTGCTCGATTTTTCGCGTGGTGAAATAGAGGCATTCTTGGCCGACCAGGAAGTTGGCTTTGTGGTCGACAGCACCAATTCGCAAAACGATTTTGCTCGCAATCGCTGGCGCAACGTGGTGCTACCGCTGATTGAAGAGCAATTTCCCGGCGCTATTGAGGGCATAGTGGAGTCGATAAGGCATCTGAGCGAGAACCGCGATTTTTACGATGCGTCGATGGAAGGCGTGTGCCAGCGATATGTAACGAATCGTGCCGACGGCGGATTCGACGTTGACTTGTCGCGCCTTGTGAGCGCCGAGCCGTCGGCCCGGCTGTGCTTGCATCATATGCTGCGCGGGCATGGGTTCAATTTCACTCACATCGACAGTATCATAGGCTGTGCCTCCAAGTCGGGGATGCGCTTCCGTGGCGCCGACGGCACGCATGTCGACATCGACCATGGCCGCATGCATGTGGTGCCGTCAGATGTTGCGGAGGCTGGGCAGGATGTTGGCGAGTGGTTCAAGGTGAGCCTGGGGCGCGACATCCTCACTCCGGCCCACATATTGATTAGCGAGCACGCTGTGGGCGAATTTCGTCCGGAGCGCGACCCGAATGTGGCGTATTTCGACATCAGCATTATGGACGGCAACCCTGCATTTGTGCTTCGCCATTGGCGGCGCGGCGACCGCATGGTGCCCTATGGCCTGACAGGAAGCAAGCTCGTAAGCGACATATTCGCATCGGCCAAATACGGGGCAGCGCAAAAGAGCGCGGCGTGGCTGCTCACTCGCAATGATGAAATCGTGTGGGCTGTGGGCCTGCGTTCCTGCGCATGCTTCAGCATATCGCCCGACACGCGTAGATATCTGCGGCTGCAATATCGCCCTTAAAGCGAGATTGTGAATGTGGGATGCGGCTGCAGGGTGAGTGTGAGCGAGCCCCCAAGATGATTTATTATTCGTCGCGACAGGCTGAGGCCTATGCCACTGCCCGTGGGCTTAGTGGTGAAGAAGGGCGTGAATATTTGGCTTGCTGCTTCGGGCGTGATGGGAGCGCCGTCGTTGGAGATGGATATTTCCACCGACTCGTCGTCGCGAATCTTGCTTTTGATAGAAATTTTCCGTGGGGAGGCTTCCACGGCATTTTTAACGATATTGACTATCACCTGGCCCAGCATACTTTCGTCAGTGTAAATCATTGCGTCGGGAGGGAATATCTCAACGCTGAAATCGATGCCCTGAGCATTGGGCTGAGCGCGCATCAGTGTAAGCGCTTTGTCGATGGCCGCCTTCACGTACAGCACTTTGGGCTTGGGCGCCGGCAGAATAGTGAATTTGCGGAAATTTCCCACAAAATCCATCAGCGAGTGGCTGCTCGACGATATCACGCTCAGCTGCTGCCTCAATTCGTCGGGGTCGGTGTTGGCTTGTCGGCTTAGAGAGCCTGCGATTGAACTGATGGGCGTGAGCGAATTCATGATTTCGTGAGTGAGCACGCGAGTAAGCTTTTCCCACGATTGCACTTCAGCAGTCTGGATGGGGCGGCGAATGTCGGCGATGGTGTAGATGGTGAGATGCTCGCCACGCAGTGTGGTTTGGGTCTTGGATATTGACAGGCCGCTCGTTTCGTTGGGAATCTGCTTCATGTCGGTGAGCACGGGCAGATTGAGCATTGCCAAGGCCGCACGGTTGGCCTGCACAATGTGGCCACGGTCGTTGGCAATGACTATGCCGCTGTCAATCAGGTTGATGATTAGTTGCAGAAATTCCTCATTCTGGCGTATGCTTTGGCCAAGCGCCTCAAGATGCGCCACCAGATTATTTAGCATTGTATTGAGTTCGCGTTCTCGGCTTGTGATGCTGTCGTCGCGGAATTTGTATGAGAAGTCGCCGTTGATGGCTGCGTTCAGCAAATATCGAATGCGATATCTTAGCCTTTCGATGTTAGTGAAAACATTTACCAAGCACAGGCACGCAGTGGCGTAGGCGATAATGCCCCATCCTGTATGGTCGTAGGCCAGCAGCACGCATGCGGCGGTGGTAGCTATCAGCGTCATCAATAGCAAAAGCTCGGAGCTTGCGCGCACGCTTCTTAGCCTGTCAGAGACCATATTTCCTGATTTTGTTGTAGAGAGTCTGCCGCGTCACGCCCAGTTGGCGCGCTATTTCGGCCAGGTTGCCGTTGTGCTGCTTCATCGCTGTCGCAATGGCTTTTTTCTCCATTTCTTCGAGGGTGCCTGTGGGTTCGCTTTCGGCTGCCACCTCGTCGTACAGGTCAAAATCGTTTATCGTCAATTGTTTGCCGTCGCTCATAATCACGGCTTTTTCCACGGCGTGCTCCAATTGCCTTATATTGCCGGGCCATGAGAGCGACATTAGGCGGCTGAGTGCGGAATCCGACACTGTAGGAGTGTCCTTGCCGTATACCTTGGCGTATTTTTCGGCAAACATGCGCACAAAAGCCGGAATGTCGCTTTTGCGCTCGCGCAGCGAGGGCAGTTCTATCAGCACGGTGTTGATGCGATAGTAGAGGTCTTGCCTGAATTCGCCGCTGTTGACCATTGACGGCAGGTTGCGGTTGGTGGCGCATATCAGCCTTATGTCGATGGGGCGGGGCGTGTTGCTGCCCACTCTCACCACTTGGCGCTGCTGCAGCGAGGTGAGCAGTTTGGCTTGCAGGCGGTAGGGCAGGTTGCCTATTTCGTCGAGGAAGAGAGTGCCTCCGTGGGCGGTTTCAAACTTTCCGGCGCGGTCGGCCTTTGCGTCGGTGAATGCGCCCTTGACGTGTCCGTAGAGCTCGCTTTCGAATAGCGACTCTATGACGGCGCCCATGTCGACCACTTCGATGGGCCCGTCGGCGCGTCGCGACAGTCGGTGTATCTCCCGAGCCAGCAGGTCTTTGCCGGTGCCATTTTCGCCTGTGATTAGTATGTTGGCGTCGGTTGTGGCCACGCGCTCCACTATATTGCGCAATCGCTCCATGGGCTGCGACTCGCCCCACAACATCTGCGGTGAGGCGTTTTTTGACTTGGCGCTGCGCTTGGCGTCGCCGAAGGCTTTAAGCAGGGTTTCGGTGAGCGTGTCGTTGTCGAATGGCTTTACTATGAAGTCGACAGCCCCGAGCTTCATTCCGCTCACGGCGAGCGACACGTCGGCATATGCAGTGAATAGCACCACGGCAGTTTGCGGGCTGAGGCGGCGTATTTCGCGCAGCCAGTAGAGGCCTTCGTTGCCGTTGTTGACGGTCGACTTGAAGTTCATGTCGAGAAGCACGACTTGCGGGTGGTGCACGCGCAGCAAGTCGGGGATGGCCTCAGGGGTAGTGGAGGTCACCACATCGTCTACTCGGCCTTTCATCAGCATCTTCACAGCCGAGAGGATGTCTTTGTTGTCGTCTACCACAAGCAGTGTCTTGCGCGTTACCATGTCTTGCTTAATTATTGTGCGTCACAAATTTTATGCTTCACGCAATCGCAATGTCATAGTTGGATTGCTTCGTTTTGTACATTTAGAAAGAACGCTGTTCCTGATTCAGCATTCCATTCTTTCTTTGTGTATAAAATAGGTGTGATTTGTTCTCCTAATTTCCAACCTATTTCTGTAAAGGGATAAGCAAAGTTTCCGTATGCATCTTTGTCGGCCAAAGTGTCGTCTGTTAGAATAAGTATATCCCAATCAGAACCACTACTATAGTCGCCTCGAGCACGAGATCCATTAAGATATGCTGCAACAGGTTTGTTGGCAAATAAATGATGTGCCAACTCATGCAATTCTCGTATTATGATATTCTGGCGTGTCATATGATAACTTGTTGCAAATATACTGCTTTTTTTATAAAAACATTGACAAATAATGCAATGTTTTATGCCACAGAAATCCCGGGGGAGGGGAATTTCTGTGGCATGAAGAGGGGATTAGAGCTCGGTTTTGTCGACGATTTTGCCGTCGAAGAGGTTGATGACGCGGTGAGTGTAGGCTGCATCGTGCTGCGAGTGCGTCACCATCACGATAGTGGTGCCTTCGCGGTTGAGTTCGGTGAGAAGGTCCATCACTTCTTTGCCGTTTTTGGAGTCGAGGTTGCCGGTGGGTTCATCGGCGAGGATTAGCCCTGGCTTGGCAACCACGGCACGAGCAATGGCTGCGCGCTGTTGCTGACCGCCCGACAGCTGCTGCGGGAAATGTTTTGCGCGGTGCGAGATGCCCATACGGTCGAGCGCCTCTTTCACGCGAGCCTTGCGCTCGGCAGCGCTTACGTTGAGGTAGCGCAGTGGGAGCTCCACGTTCTCCTCAATGTTGAGCTCGTCGATAAGGTTGAAGTTCTGGAACACGAATCCGATTTTGCCTTTGCGCAGCGCGGTACGGTTTTTCTCTTTGAGGTTGGTCACGTCCACGCCGTCGAGCAGGTATTTGCCGGAGGTGGGGTTGTCGAGCAGCCCAAGGATGTTGAGCATAGTTGACTTGCCGCAGCCCGACGGGCCCATTACGGCTACGAATTCGCCTTTGTCGACATGGAGCGATACGCCGCGCAGGGCGAGGGTTTCAACTTCCTCAGTGCGGAAGGTTTTGCATAGATTTTCGATTTGTATCATATTATTTTTTTTATTTTTTTTCTGAGTTCTCAGAGTCCTCAGAGTTCTCTGAGATTTTTGAGGGGTGGATTTTTAATTTTGATAGAGTGTGGTAATTGGGTTGCGGTTGGCGGCGCGGTAGCTTTGCATGAACACTGCGATTATCGACACCACTGCGCAAAGCAGGCCGGCGATGGCATAGATCCACCAGTGCAGGGGTATGTGGTAGCTAAATGTCGACAGCCACGAGTGCATCAGATAGTAGATTATAGGCGCGGCGATGACGAAGGCAATGCCAATGTAGGCGAGGAACGTAAGTACTAGATTGCGAAGCACTTCGTTGCTTTCGCAGCCAAACACCTTCTTCACGGCAATCTCGCGCTGGCGCTGCTGCACGAAATATGTGCTCATGGCGATGAGTCCGAGCAGCGATATTATCAAGGCTATGACTGCGAATATCGCTACGATTTTCTGCAAATTCCTTTCCTGGCTATAGCGGAATTTGATTATATCCTTAAGGTATAGGTCAGTATCATCGTATTCAAATTGGTTCAGTTCGTGGAAAATCTCCTTCACCTGGCGAGCCACTTCGTCCTTGTCGCCGGATACCTTGATGGCAAAGCCCCATGGATTTTTCACCTCTGGCTTTACGTAAAGCTTCAGCGGATGCTGGTCGGCCATGATGCCTCTGATTTTGAAATCGGTGAGGATGCCTGATACATGGTCGAGTTCTTCGTAAGTTGGGCAGGACAGCGCGTCGTCGGTAAGGCCGAATTCACTTATTGCCTGATGATTCAGGTATACCTTGGTAGTGTTGGTGTCGTGGTTGTCACGGTCGAGTCCGAGGCCGAACACGTCCATGTAATTTTTGTCGCCAATCAAAATTTGCAGCGAGATGGTGCGCTTCTCGCCTCCCACTTCATAGACTCCGGTATTGTTGTTGCCTCCTTGCAGCGGAGTGCCTTGGCAAGCGGAGACGAGGCTTACGCCCGACAGCTGCGACACGCGCTCCTGGAAAGCCTTAGAGTTACCGTAATTTTCAATATACATCACGTCGTCGGTGTCGTAGCCAAGGGGTGCGTTGATGAGGTGGTTCACTTGCAGATACATGGTGATTGCAGTGGCCAACATCACGATTGTAATTACATTTTGCACTACGATGAACACTTTGCTGAACACCATCTTGGTGTGGCGGCGGAATGTGCCCCTGACCACATCGATAGGCTTGGCCGAAGAGATGAGCCATGCCGGCACAATTCCGGCGAGGAAGCCCATGAGCAGGATTACGAATGCTGTTACAGCCACAGTGCCTGGCGTAATGCACGATAACACATGCACCTTGGTTTCGAGCAAATTCTCGGCATATGGGAGCGCAAGCCACGTAAGGAAGATGCCGATGGCAAACGACACAAGGCACAGCACAAGGCTTTCGCCCATAAGCTTGGCCATGATGCCGGTGCGGCTTTCGCCCAGCAGGCGGCGCGTAGCCATCTCTTTGGCACGGTAGCCCGACAGCGCCACGGTGAGGTTAACATAGTTCATCAAAGCGAAGAGCAGAATCACGAGTCCGAACAGGAAAAGCATGTTCACAAGCTTGCGGTTGCCATGCTCAAGTGAGCCGCTGCTGCTTTGATAATCTGAGAAATATATCTCATTCATTGGAATCACCACTTGCTGAATTTCGGATTCCGGCAACTGCAGAATCCAGAAGAATTCTTTGGCGAAGTCGTGGTATTTTTGCTGCTCGGCTGCGAGGTCATAGCCGTCCTTCGCCAAGAGAAACACCTCAGCGCCTACGGCATTGTTCATGCCTTCCATGGTGAGAGAGGAGTTGTATCGCTGCACATTGATGAACGGCGTGACTACTTCGATTTTGCTCCCGTCCTTGGGCGCTATCATGGTGTTGGCCAAAGGCTCCATTATGGCGGTGACAACGAGAGCTACTTCCGATGAATCGTCCCATATCAGCGTTTTGCCCATAGGGTCGTCGTCGCCCCACATTTTGCGGGCGTATTCGCGCGTCACTACAGCTGAATTGGGCGCCTCGAGCGCTGTGCGGCGGTCGCCTTGCTCAAGTTCAAAGTCGAAAATGTCGAAGAAGGTGGAATCGGCGAATAGTGTAGACGTGTTCATTAAATCGCCCTCGGCGGTGCGCATGGTGGTGCCCATGCGCACTATTGCCGTGCCCGACTCAATCTCGGGGAATTGGTCGACAAGGCGGTTGATTATGCGCCAATGGCTGCCTGAGATTTTTTCACCTCCAAAGTCCATGCCAAGCACATAGAGTCTGTCGAATTTGCTGTGCTGGGTGTCGAGATGATTTTCTTGCCAAGTGTATGCTCCGATGATAATCAGAAACATGAAGCTGACGGCAAGCCCGAACATGTCGATCAGCGTGTAAGCCTTGTTGTGACTGAGAAATTTGAAATATGACTTCATGAATATGACGTTTTTTGTGGTTTAAATGTGTATGCTGCTTGCTCCCGATTTGTCGAGTGTGCGGTTTGTGCTCTGCAGTTTGCGAGCGTTGATCGACGATGCTCCCGATGCCTCAAGGTTGGCGTTGTCGCATTTGCCGCCCACTTTGATTGCAGATGCTCCGCTTGCGTCAGCTTTGATTGTCTTGCACGACGCATTCTCTACTTTCACTTTAGAGGCGCCTGATGCCTCGAGCTCCGCTTTGGTTGCGGATAACTGCGCTATCTTCATGCTGGAAGCGCCAGATGCGTCAATCTCGGCCTTGGATGCCGTCATTCCCTGAGTGTACGTTACAGAGATTGCATGGCTCACCTGCAGCTTTGAGAATTCTGAGATGGTCACTTCTTTAGTAGTGGTTTCCTTCGATGCTACGATGCGGCCTTTGCCAATGCCAAAGTTATAGGTAGTGCCTGTCATGCTGCATGAGCAAAGCATAATCAGAATGAGTGTGAGGGCTGTTATGCGTTTCATAACTTCAGTATTATTTTATCGCTAAATGTTTTGTTGTTTATTTTATTGTTAGGTTTTTTGCATCGCCGTAGGCTTCGTAGCCGTTGACTATTACTCGCTCGCCCGGCTCCAGGCCTTCGAGCACTTCGTAGTATTGCGGATTCTGTCGGCCAAGGCGTATTGAGCGCCGGTATGCCTTTTGCCCGTCGCTGTCGAGCACGAATATCCACTTTCCGGCCGTGGTGGAGAAGAATGTGCCTTTGGGTATTAGCACGGCTTGTGTGGGCTGCCCTAATTGCAGGTTGAGGTAATACGTCTGGCCGCTGCGTATGTTGTCGGGGTGCTGGTCGGTGAATAGGAATTCGACGCGGAATTTGCCTTCGCGCACTTCGGGGAACACCTTGCGCAGGCGCATGTTGTAGTTTTGTCCGCTGCGGTCGAATGTAGCGTTCAGGCCGGAGTGCACGCGGTCGATGTAATGCTCGTCGATTTGCGCCTCCACCTTGTAGTCTCTCAGGTCGTTGATTTGCGCTATGCGCTGTCCGGCGCTGATGTTTTGGCCGAGCTCAACGTCGAGCAGCCCAAGCTCGCCGTCGATAGTGCTCACTACGTCGAGGTGGTCCTTGCGCTGGCGAATCAGCGTGACGTTGCGCTGCATGTTGGCCAGGTTGTCCTCCATCTGGTCTACTTGGCTCAGGCGGTAGATGCTGTCTTGGTCGAGGCGTTGGTTGATTAGCGTCTGCCGGCGCAGGGCGAGTTCGTAGTCTTCCTTGGCTTGTAGATACTCTTCTTTAGCGATTAGCTTCTCGTCGTAAAGGCGTTTTTGCTGCAGGTAGGCGCGATGCTTGCGAGTCACCTCCAGATCGAGTTGTGCTTGCTCTGTGCGGTTGTTGAGCCGGTCCTGCTCCATGCTTATCTGCGTGTTGCGCAGTATATTCTGCTTTTCGGCGAGCTCGGCTTCGGCATTGAGTATCTGCAGGTCGAGATTGCTGTTGCTAAGACGTACTATTACGTCGCCTTTGCGCACTTGGCTGCCTTCCTCCACCAGTTTCTCCATGACGATGCCGCCCTCTTCCGGACTTATCTGCACTGTGCTTATAGGCAACACTCGGCCATCGACACGAACGAAATCATCGAATTGCCCGCTTTTCACGTCGGCGATGTTGAGGCCTCGCTTGTCCACCTTGTAGGTGGATGAGAGGTCGCTTGTAGCCAGCCATATAATAGCTGCCACTAAGCAGGCTCCGATGCCGATGTAGACCCATTGCATTGGCTTGATGGCACGGAGGCCTTTTTTCTTTCCTATCTGTATATCCATTGTGAATGTGTATCTTTAGCGATTTTATAATGTCAATATAGGGGTTCGCCGCGATAATAGTCGACCAGCTTCGCCTTTAGCAGGTAGAGCATTTGCTTTTGCAAAAGATCGACGCGCGATTTGAAGTAAGTGTTGGCCGACAGCTGCAAATCGATTAGCGACATGAGACCTTCCTCGTATTTGCGGCGGTTTAGATTGTAGGCCACCATGTCAGATTCCACTTTGGCTTGCATCGACTGTATCTCCATTGCGTAGCCGTCGCGGTCGAGAATGGCGGCAGTGATGTCGTCGTGTAGCTTGCGCATTTGTTCGTCGCGCTCCACCTTGGCGCTTTCCAGGGCGTATTTGGCGCGTTTAACTGATGATAGGCGGCTCAGGCCGGAGAATATTGGTATCGACAGTGTAGCTGACACATATTCGCCTCGATTGTTTTTGAATTGGTCGCGAAACGAAAGACTCGCGTAGTCGCCGGTGATTATTTTGTAATACGATGTTGATATGCCTGCGCTTACGCTAATGCTCGGCAGCATGTTTCCTTTGGCAATGCGATATGCGTATTTGTTAGTGGATACGTACATCTGTGCGTCGATAGCGCGGGGGTTGGATGTGAGGGCGTAAGCGTATATGTCCTCTGCGTTGGCAGCGGCAGCTATTGGCAGATTCTGAGTAAGGGTTGTGTCGACATCGAGCCACTCGTCGAGCGGAAAATTCATGTTCGACCTCAGTGTGAGCATCGATTGGTCGCGAAGGTTGCTTTGATGCACCATATCATACTGGTCGGCGGCAACGGTGGCTTGTGCCTGGGCCACGTCGGGCATGCTTTTTATGCCCAATTCCTCTTGTCGCTGTGTCAGAGCGAGCATCGCGAGGCTCTGCTCAAGTTTGTCCTGAGCGATTTTTACTGATGCTGTGTAGTAGGCAGCATCAGTGTAAGCAAGCATTGTAGAGATTGCCTGGTCGTCGCGCTGCATCTGCACTGCGTTGACGTTGCGTTGGCGCTCCACGCGCGCTTGCTTGTAGCGATTGAACGTCTGGCCGCCGTCGAACAGTGAAATCGATGCATACAGGCCGTATCCGTTGTTGAAAGTGGTGACGTTGTTGTATGTGTTAGTCTCGGGGTCGATATTGCGGCCCCAACTGAACTGCGATCCCACTTGCGCGGAAATCGAAGGGAAGAAGTTGCCGAAAGCCTCGTTGCGCGTAGCGGTGGCCGTGGCCACGTTCCAACGCGCTTTCTGCACCGAGGAAGCGTGCTCGGCGGCATATGCCATGCATTCGTCCATGGTCCATGGCTGCTGTGCGCATATTGCGTGCGCAACTATTGACATTGATATTAGCGATAAAATCTTTTTCATAACACCAAAGATACGTGCCAATATCGTGCCAAAATTGCAATTGCTTATGAGCCAGGCATATAATTCTTGTGCTTATTTTTTTAGTATAAAAAATCATACACTCGCGTGTCAATTTTTTTGTCGGCTGTAAAAATATTTCCACAGAGGAGCCACCATGAGGGCTTGCAGGAATTCGCCGCGCTGGAGCATATCGAAGACTTCGTCTTGCTCCAACACGTGCACCTGTATGTCTTCGTTGGCGTCGAGATGCTGCGCTTCGGTGCGCACCACGCCTTGCGCCAGGAAGCAATAGGTGAGATTGTTGGTGGTGGAGGGATTGCCCGATATCACCATCATTTCGCTCCATTCGCCGCCGGTGTAGCCTGTCTCCTCGGCCAGTTCGCGCTGGGCGCCCTGCAGGGGCGTCTCGCCTTCTTCCACCACGCCGGCGCAGAGCTCGAAGCTCGTGCGATCGATGCCGTGGCGGTATTGTCGCACCATCACCATGCGCCCGTCTTCGTCTACAGCAATAACGTTGACCCACGCCGGATATTCGAGCACGTAGAATTCGGGATTGATTCTGCCGTCGGGGAGCTGCACCTCGTCGCGCCTAACGGTGAGCCAAGGGCGCCGGAACAGGTATTCGCTCTTCAATGTCTGCCATCTCATATCGTCGTGAATCTCGCTATCGTGTTCCATATGCCGTGAGTTTAAGTGATTTAATATGAATATATTGATCCTTATGCCTGAAATGTTACAAAATGTAACAAAGGGTTTGCAAATATAATTATTATTTTAGAGATGAGCGACAAAATGATGTGATTTTGGCAAAAAGCGCTAAATGTTGGTGGAATGAATATAATGTGCTAATGGACAGTCAGCTCCTTTCGGAATAGCATACAAGGGCGCGCCCCTCGTTGCACCCCAGTATCAGGAAGTGAGCGCTACGTTTGGCGACAACGCGATTGTGAAAATCAACGACAAGTGGGGTGTGGTGCAGCTTACTGCAGTTCTCGCCATCACAGCACAACTCAACGACAACCATAAGCTTGGTTTCCGTCATGCTATGCAATTGCCAAATTGCTTCATTCGTACACCCATTTGTCGATATTTCTTTTCTTTGGGTCGAATGTGACAGCCACGCGCACTACCTTCCGCCCGTCTGTCAAAAACGGAACAGTATATCCATTGTCGTCTATCTGGTCGAGTGCATACTCAGGTGTCTTGCCGATTTTGAACTCCATGACGTATATAACATGGGCTGTACGCACAACAAGATCGATGCGGCCGCTGGCGATGTGTTTCTCTGAATCTGTGTAGAAACCGAGCATGGAGAATATTATGTACATCACGTTGCGAAAAACGGCCTCATAGTCGAAATCATGAGCTTCGACATAGGGGATGCTGGCGAATATAGACTGAAGCCTGCGCATGAAAGCGTCGACATTGCCGATGGAAATCTCGTTGACGAGTTTCTCGATGTCAAATGTCTCGGAAGTGCGATTCCCGGCATATGCAGGGAGTAGGAAGTCGATGAATCCCTCGCGCACTTCGCGATTAGGGAAACCTAAGGCGTATTTGTTGGACTCAACGTTTCATTCAGAATTGAGGTTCATCTCCAAGAAAAAATAAGATTTCCTGGAGGGCGTGCTCAAAAAAAAGATTGCATGCCGGAATTCCAACATGCAATCTCGTATGCTTTACGCAGGGGCAATCAGTTGTTGCTGCGTCCGAAGAATTGGAGCAGGTAAAGGAAGAGGTTGATGAAGTCGAGATAAAGGCTTAGCGCGCCAATGGCGGCCAAGCGGCCCACTTCCGACACGGGAGCCAATGCGGCCCATTGCTTAATCTTCTGTGTATCCCAGGCTGTAAGGCCCACGAAAATCAGAACGCCGGCAACAGAGATAATCCAGCCGAGCGGTGTGCTCTTGGTGAAAATATTCACGATGGAGGCGATAATCAGTCCGATAAGGGCCATGAAGAGGATATTGCCCATCCTGGTGAGGTCCTTGCTGGTGGTGTAGCCGTATACGCTCATTGCGCCGAAGGTGCCGGCCGTGATAAAGAATGTCTTAGCTATCGAAACCGTTGTGTACAACAGGAATATAGGAGCCAGGCATAGGCCGTTGAGGGCGGCGAATATGTAGAAAATAAATTGCGCAGCGCTTGGACTCAGTTTGCGTATGATGCCATTGAAAGAGAATACAATCACGAATTCGAGGCCAAAGATGACCCACATAGCCCATCTGTTTTGCACCATGAACTGCAGATACGCCCCAGAGTTGGCGCAAAACCATGAAATGGCTCCGGTCACAATGAGTCCTATTGTCATGATTAGGTACACGCGCTTCATCACCATCGATGTCTTGGAGTCGACCGACTGCGAGCTCGTGTTGTAGGGATTAGGATAATTGTAATTTTGCATTTGTAGAGTGTTTATTGAGATTAATATTAGATGCCTCGACAAGCACCTTATATATAGACAATTTTTCGGTGATTTAGTTTAATTTACATACGTTCGGGCACCTTAATGCCGAGCAGGCCCATACCTGTGGCAATCACTTGAGCGGTGGCCTGCGATAGCGCGAGGCGCAGCGAGCGCACTGCATCGTCCTTCTCGCCAAGGATGGTATAGTCGTGGTAGAATTGGTTGTAAGTCTTCACCAGGTCGTATACGTAGTTGGCTATTAGCGCCGGCGAGAAGTCGCGGCCGGCTTGGGCAACGACATTGGGGAAATCGGCCAGCTTCTGTATTAGAGCAACCTCTTTCTCGTTTGGCTCCACGCCGCTGTAGTCGGCAGCAGGGGCGCCGCTCTCTTGTGCGCGGCGAAGCACCGAGTGTATGCGGGCATAGGTGTATTGGATGAACGGACCAGTGTTGCCGTTGAAGTCGATTGACTCCTGCGGGTCGAACTTCATGTTCTTCACCGGGTCGACCTTGAGCAGGAAATATTTCAGAGCGCCCAAGCCCACCATCTCAGTGATGTCGTTGATTTCATCCTCGCTGAGCCCGTTGAGCTTGCCCAGGTCGGCGCTGACGGCGTGTGCTGTGCTCACCATCTCGTCCATGAGGTCGTCGGCATCCACTACGGTGCCTTCGCGGCTCTTCATCTTGCCGTTGGGCAGCTCCACCATGCCATAGCTGAAATGCACGAGGTCCTTGCCCCATTTGAAGCCAAGCTTGTCGAGAAGGATCGACAGCACCTGGAAATGGTAGTTCTGTTCGTTGCCAACCACGTAAATCATTTTGTCGATGGGGTAATCAGCATAGCGCAGCTTGGCAGTGCCGATGTCTTGGGTCATGTACACCGATGTGCCGTCGCTGCGGAGCAGAAGCTTGTGGTCGAGGCCTTCGCCGGTGAGGTCGGCCCACACCGAGCCATCGTCCCTGCGGTACATGATGCCTTTCTCCAGGCCTTCGAGCACTTTGTCCTTGCCTTCGAGGTATGTCTCCGATTCGTAATATATTTTATCGAACGACACGCCCATGCGGCGGTAGGTCTGGTCAAATCCGGCGTACACCCATTCGTTCATCATCTGCCATATCCTGCGCACTTCGGGGTCCTTGGCCTCCCAGCGCACCAGCATAGCGCGAGCCTCCTGCATCAAGGGCGAGGCCTGGGCTGCCTCCTCTTCGGTCATGCCTTTCTCCATCAGTTCCTTTATCTCGGCCTTGTAATTCTTGTCGAACAGCACGTAGAAGTCTCCAATCAGGTGGTCGCCTTTCTTGCCGGTGCTTTCAGGAGTGGCGCCGTCGCCCCATTTCTGCCAAGCGAGCATCGATTTGCATATGTGTATGCCGCGGTCGTTCACAATGTTGGTTTTCACCACCTTGTGGCCATTGGCTTCGAGGATGCAGGCGAGGCTGTAGCCCAGCAGGTTGTTGCGCACGTGACCCAGGTGCAGTGGCTTGTTGGTATTGGGCGACGAGTACTCTACCATGTAGAGCAAGCTTTGGTCGGAGGCTTGCTTCGTGCCAAATTTTGGCGTGTCGACAATATTCTTGAGCACCTTGCACCAGTAGGTGGGCTCGATGACGATGTTGAGAAAGCCCTTTACTGCGTTGGTGCTCTTCACAGCCGGCTCGTTGGCCTGCAGCCATGCGCCTATCTCGGCGGCCACGGCCTCAGGCGCTTTGCGCGCCTGCTTTACCCAGGGAAATACCACAACGGTGAGGTTGCCCTCAAATTCCTTGCGCGTGGCCTGGGGCACTATCTTGTCGGCGGGGGTGTCCACGCCGTACAGGTCCTTTACAGCGCGGCTTACGGCCGCTGAAATAATCGATTCTAATTCCATTGCTTATTGACTGATATTTTTTTTATCATACTCTAAACGTGCAAAAGTACACAAAAATTCCGAGATTTTTCACTAAATTTGCTGTAAATTAAAGATTAGGCATGGCATTACGCTCACGATATATCAAATTGGCGGCTTGCGCCATAACAATCCTCGCCATGGTCACCGGCTGCCGACAGCCTTCCTATCGGCAGAGCGCGGGCTCGGCGTGGGGTACAACCTATCACATCACCTATAGATCCGATCGGGCGCTCGACGACTCGATTATAGCAGTCATACGGCAAGTGGACATGACGTTGTCGCCCTTCCAGAGCCAGTCAGTTGTAAGTAGGGTTAATCGCGGCGACACCCTCGCGTCGCATCCTTGGCTCACCGAGGTAATCGAGCTCTCGCAGCGCGTGTGCAGCATAAGCGGCGGCGCGTTTGACCCCACGCTGGCACCTCTGATCAATCTGTGGGGATTCGGCTACGAACCCGGCCAAGATACAGCTCCCACTCAGGAGCAGGTCGACTCCGTGCTTGCCTCGGTGGGCATAATGCAGTGCGCCATTGTCGATGGGGAAGTGGTGAAAAAACATCCCGACACCAAATTCAATTTCTCGGCCATAGCCAAGGGCTACGGCGTGGACATGATAGCCGACATGCTCAGGCGCAACGGCTGCGAAAATTACCTCGTTGAGGTTGGCGGTGAGCTTTCGCTGAGAGGCTTGAATCCGCGAGGCGAGAAGTGGCGCGTGCAAATCGACGCCCCGGTTTCGGCCGACGACGGCTCGGCGATGCACCAGCGCCTTGCGGTGCGCCAACTCACCGACACCTGCATGGCTACGAGCGGCAACTACCGCAACTATAGAGAGGAGGGCGGTAGGCGATACGGGCATACGATAAGCCCGGTAACCGGGCATCCGGTGGAGTCGTCGACGCTAAGCGCCACGGTCACAGCCGGCTCGTGCGCCTTGGCCGACGCGTTGGCCACGGCATGCATGGCAATGCCCCTCGACAGCGCAGGAGCGATGATAGAGAGAATGCCTGGCGTAGGAGCTTTGCTTGTAACGGCCGAGGCAGATTCGTTTAGGATTATACAAGTGCCTTATACAGAGGACTAATATCAAATAGAGGAATATGGCAAAGAAAATAGTAGAGACCCCACTGATGAAGCAGTATATCGAGATGAAGAAGAAGCATCCCGATGCCGTGTTGCTATTCCGCGTGGGTGATTTCTACGAGACATTCAGCGAGGACGCGATTACCGCTTCGGAAATATTGGGCATAACGCTTACGCGCCGAGCCAACGGCTCAGCGCAATTCGTTGAGCTGGCGGGTTTCCCACACCATGCGCTCGACTCATACTTGCCAAAGCTCGTGCGCGCCGGCAAGCGCGTGGCCATATGCGAGCAGCTCGAGGACCCCAAATTGACCAAGAAGCTTGTGAAGCGCGGAATCACCGAATTGGTGACGCCCGGCGTGGCGCTCACCGACAACGTGCTGAATCACCGCGAAAACAACTTCCTGGCGGCTGTGCGGAAGGGCGACAAGGGGAAAGTGGGCTTGGCTTTCCTCGACATAAGCACTGGCGAATTCCTCGCAACGGAAGAATTTCCGGAGGTGGCCGACAAGCTGCTCGCCAGCTTCGCGCCAAAGGAGGTGCTCATAGAGCGCGGCACGCGTGACCAATTCGAAAGCATGTTCACCGGCAAGTATCTTACTTTCGACCTCGACGACTGGATTTTCACAACCGACGCTGCCATGGAGCGCCTGCTAAAGCAATTCGACACGCGCAGCCTTAAGGGCTTTGGCATCGACAATATGGGGGCTGCCGTGATTGCCGCCGGAGCCATTCTCCACTACCTCGACATCACGCAACACACCCTTACAAGCCACATCACGCGCATTTCGCGAGTTGAAAGTGACAGCCGCGTGCGTCTCGACAAATTCACGGTGCGTAATCTTGAGCTTTTGCAGCCCATGGTGGAAGACGGGAAAAGCCTGATCGGGGTAATCGACCGCACAGTAAGCCCCATGGGCGCCCGCAAGCTTGTGCGATGGCTCTTATTCCCGCTCAAAGACCCGAAAGAAATCAACAACCGCCTCGACGTGGTGGAGTACTTCATGAAGCACCCCGACCAGCGCGAGGCCATACACGACCTGCTCGGACGCATCGGCGATCTTGAGCGTCTTGGCGGCAAGATATCCACGCAGCGGCTCTCGCCGCGCGAATCTGTGCAGATAGCAGTGGCGCTCCAGGCCATGGAGCCGATACGCGAGATATGCCTGAGCGCCGACGTGCCATATCTGCAGCAGATAGGCAATAGCCTGAATCCCTGTCAGGCACTGCGCCAAAGCATACAGCGACAGATACGCGAGGACGCGCCCGCTCAGCTTGCCAAGGGCAATGTGATAAAAGAAGGCGTCAATAGCGAGCTCGATGAGTTGCGACGCATGTCGGGCGACGGCAAGAACTACTTGCTGCAGCTGCAGGCACGCGAGATACAGGCCACCGGCATACCATCGCTGAAAGTGGCATTCAACAATGTGTTTGGATATTACATCGAAGTCACCAACACGCACAAGGCAAAGGTGCCTGCTGAGTGGATACGCAAGCAGACGCTTGTGAATGCCGAGCGATACATCACTCAGGAGCTTAAGGATTACGAAGAAAAGATACTTGGGGCCGAAGAGCGCATACAGACGATTGAAAACAAAATATACATGCGCTTGCTCGCGGAGATGCAGCATTACATACAGCCCATGCAGGCTGATGCACAACTCCTTGCCCAGCTCGACTGCCTTAGCTCATTTGCTATAGTATCAATAGAGAACCGTTACAACAGGCCTGTGGTTGACGACTCGCTCGACCTGGTGCTTGTGGAGGCGCGCCACCCCGTGATTGAAAAAGAATTGCCGGCCGGCGAGCCCTACATAAGCAATACGGTGCGGCTAAGCAACGACGACACGCAGATATTGATGATCACGGGGCCAAACATGTCGGGCAAATCGGCCCTTTTGCGCCAGACGGCGCTAAATGTGCTGCTGGCTCAGATAGGCTGCTTCGTAGCTGCCGAGAGCGCCAAGATAGGCATCGTCGACAAGATTTTCACCCGCGTTGGAGCCAGCGACAATATTTCGCTTGGCGAGTCGACATTCATGGTGGAGATGAACGAGGCAGCCGCCATCCTTAACAATATGAGCCAACGGTCGCTGATACTCTTCGACGAGCTTGGCCGAGGCACCAGCACCTACGACGGCATATCCATAGCCTGGGCCATTGTGGAGCATATACACGAGTGGTGCGGAATCAAGCCTAAGACCCTCTTTGCCACGCACTATCACGAGCTCAACGAAATGGCCAAGACCTACAAGCGCATAAAAAACGTGAACGTGTCGGTAAAGGAAATCGATGGCAAGGTGGTGTTTCTGCGCAAGCTGGCCGAGGGCGGAAGCGAGCACAGCTTCGGCATACATGTGGCCAAATTGGCCGGAATGCCGGTTGGAATCATAAAGCGGGCCAACGAGGTGCTCGTGCAGCTCGAACGCGCAAACACACGCGATGCCGTGTCGGCAATCGACACGGCATCGGCAGACGATGGCATGCAGATGCGCCTATTTCAGCTCGACGACCCGGTGCTTGGCCAAGTGCGCGACGAAATCATAGGGCTCGACATCGACAACCTTACGCCTATGGAGGCTCTCAATAAGCTCTACGGCATACGCCGCATACTCACCGGGAAGTAGGTTCCAGCTTTTCGAGCAGGATTTTCAGGCCTTCGCTGGCTCCAGCCTTGATGACGGTGACGTTGGCAGGCACGGCTGCCGGCTTGGGATCAATGTAATATATGGGCGTGCCCGGGCGCACGTAGCGCAGCAATGCAGCTGCCGGATACACTTGCAGCGATGTGCCGATGATCACGAAGATGTCGGCCTGAGCTGCAATCTGGGTGGCCGGCTCGAAGTTAGGCACTGCTTCTTCGAAGAATACTATGTGCGGACGCACTTTCTCGCCGTTGATAGTGGTTTCGGGAGTCGTTTCGAGCGAGTCGGGCTTGAGTTGGTAAACGTGGCTTTCGTTGTTGAGGGCACGCACCTTCATCAATTCGCCGTGCAGGTGCAGCACGTTGTGGCTGCCGGCGCGCTCGTGCAAGTCGTCCACGTTCTGAGTGATTATGTACACGTCGTAGTCCTTCTCGAGCTGCGCCAGGATGCGGTGTCCCTCATTAGGCTGCGCCTTCACCAGGTCCTTGCGGCGAGCATTGTAGAATTGATGCACCAGGGCCGGATTCTTGCGGAATCCGGTGGCGCTGGCCACTTCCATTACGGGATAGTTTTCCCACAAGCCTCCGGCATCGCGAAATGTGCTGATGCCGCTCTCGGCGCTCATTCCGGCGCCGGTGGAGATGACGATCTTTTGTTTCATACAGGAGTTATTATTATGCCATGGCGCGCTGCCGCGTCGAAGATGTCGCACAAAAGGCATTCGCCCTCCACAGACAGTGTGTTGCGCTTGCGGTCAATATCGACGCTCGCTACGCCTTTAAGCGTAGCGAGTTCGTGCCCAAGCATTTTAGCCTGATGGGGCAATATCAGTGTGTCGATTTTAAATTTTAGCATTGGATTGATTAGTTGCCAAACGATAGGGTGGTGAAGTATCTTGTCGTGCCATTCGACGCTGTGCCTGTGTTGAATTGCAATTGGATAAACTGGCCGTTGGGCCCCCACCACATAGAGTTCATGCCGCCGCCGGCAAGGGCGTTGGTGCTATAGGGGTTGCCGTATGTGTTTACAAGCCGGGTGTAGGCTGCATTGTAGCGGTTGAGGTCGTAGAAAGGAGTTGAGTAGAAGAACTCCGATGCCGAGAGTCCGCCATTGTTGTAATACAGTGTTGCATTGGGCCAAAGCAAATTTAACTGCATTGCGTCGGCCACATATATGGCATTGTCGACATAGCCGGTGACGTTATACCCTTGGTTGACAAGGCTGTTGAGCGTGATGCCTATGGCTGTGCCGAGTGCTACGCCAAGAATTGAGCTGATGATGGGGCCGCCTGATATATGCAGGCCGGCAGGACGCATTGGAGGCGCCCATGGCTTTGCCGAGGGCAGCATTGGCCTATATGGCGTGCCGAAGTGAGTGCCGTGGGGCTTGCCAAGATGCTGTATGTTGCCCGGCGTTGGGTTTGGGTTGACAACGTTGCCCGGACGGTTGGCAGGATTGATGTTGCCTATGCCGAGTCCGTTGTTGCCGGGGCGAGGCTGAGTGATGTTGCCTACGCCAAGGCCGTTGTTGCCGGGGCGCTGCACGTTGTTGTTCTTGTTGTTGGTTGGCTTAGTCTGCTGCTGGCGTGTCTGCTGCTGGCGTGTCTGTTGCTGGCGATGTGGAGCGGCAAGGCTTTTTGGTGCAGATTGCGCCGGACGCTCGCGGCCACCTCCGTTGGAACTGTCGTTTCTGCCTCGTGCGTCAATTGGCTGGAAGCATAGCAAAGCGCAAGCAATTGCTATGGCTGCAGTATTGATAAAGTGTCTCATGTTGCCTCCTGTTATGGGTTCTATATTTAATTGGATATTTTATACAACAAAAGTTTAATGCAAAAGTATCAATTAACAACTTTTTTAATTCACATTGCAAGATAAATTGGCAAATAGTTTGTAACTTTGCAAGGAACAAAAAAAAGTTTGTAGATTTATGAAAATCGTAGACCGCATCATTGCCGAAAAACTGCTAAGAATTCGTGCAATAATTCTGCAGCCCAACAATCCATTCACATGGGCATCGGGCTGGAATTCACCTATCTATACCGATAATAGAAAGACACTTTCGTATCCCGACATTCGCTCGTTCATCAAGGTAGAGCTTTGCCGCATGATTCTGGAAAATTTTGGCCGTCCCGACGCAATAGCAGGCGTTGCCACCGGAGCAATTGCACAGGGCGCGCTTGTGGCAGATACATTGGGCCTGCCCTACGTATATATTCGTTCTACCCCCAAGGATCATGGATTGGAGAACCTCATCGAGGGCAACTTGCTGCCTGGCCAAAAGGTAGTGGTGATTGAGGATCTGATAAGCACCGGCAAGTCGAGCCTTAAGGCTGCCGAGGCTGTGCGCGCTGCCGGCTGCGAAGTCTTGGGCATGGCTGCGATTTTCACTTATGAATTCCCGGTTGCGGAGAAAGCGTTTAAGAATGCAGGCGTAGAGTTGGTGACGCTCTCCAACTACAACGCTATGCTTGAAGAGGCAGTGAACTGCAAATACATCTCAGATGCCGACGCAGAGACACTGAAAGAGTGGCGTAAGTCGCCCGGCACATGGACGCCCAACAACAAGAATGTAATTGGATAAATTATGTCGAAGTATAAAGGGAAGACTGTCACGCTGGCGAAATCGGCGCAGGAAATTGCTGACAAATTCTCTGACTTGACGCAATTGCAAAGCCTGGCCGACCAGTTGCCCGAGGATCAGAAGCAACAGATTGGCAATGCTGTGTTCGAGCCTGACAGGATAGTGCTGCAGACGCCTCAGCTCGGACAGGTGAAATTCCGCATCACTGAGCGCACCCCATCCGGCATAGTGATGAGGGCTGAGGGCACCCCGGTGCCGCTTGGCGTGAATGTGGATCTTCGGCCTATCTCTGAAGAGTCGACCGAGGCTGCGTGCAGCATCGATGTTGACCTGCCCATGATGCTGCGCCCAATGGTTGCGCCGCATCTGCAGAAGGCAGCCGATATGCTTACCGACATCATCGTCAGGGTGATTGGGTAATGAATGAAACTTGGTAAAAACTTCATAATATCTCTCCTTTTGGTTGCGCTGTCATCGTGCAGCCATATCGACGACGAGCGCATACCCGCAATGCCGGTGTATGTGCCCTTCTCGTCGGTAGGGGTATGGGATATCTACGGTGTATCGGGCGCCGGCGACACTCGACGATTCATCATGTCGGAGAAAGTGCCTGCCAATTATCCCTACACAGCGCTCACTGCCACGGGATATGGCGGTGTGCTGCTCGTGTCGGACATACACAGCCAGCCTGTTGCTTATGATTTGTCTTGTCCGGTGGAGTGCAAGCCTGCTACACGCGTGCAATACGATGCTGAGACAATGGTGGCTGAGTGCCCGGTGTGTCATAGCACCTACGATGTCGTCACCAACTACGGATATCCGTTGAGCGGCCCGGCGGCAGAAAAGGGTTATGGCTTGGAGAAATACGTAGTGGCAGCGGGCGCAAGCGGCATGTATCGCGTGATTACGCGATAGAGCCTTGTGGCAATATCAGCAGATATTCAATCGGCTTAGTAGCCGTACTGGTTGTTGCCGGTGCCGTAGTTTGTGGTGCCGTAGTTTGTGGTGCCGTAGCCCCCGTAGCCGTAGTTGCTTCCGTTGTTGAATTCGTCTTCGTCCTCCTCGTCAGCGTATGAGTTCTGGCGCAGGTTCTTGTCGTTCTTCTTAGGCTTGTTCTTCACGAGCTCGTAGGGCTTCTGCATGTCGAGGGCTATTTCGTAGATGTTCCAGTCCTGCGTCACTTCCCAGTTTTTTCGCAAAGTAAGGCGCTTATTGAAGTAATATACTTCCTCAGGCTGCAAGCCTTGCTTCAAGTCGCCTGTGGTCCACTTTCCGTCATTGTTGGCATCGATGTAGAGCCGCGCGTACACTTGACCGGGGTTGATATATTCAAATAGCGCTGTGCCGTCGATTACCGGCGACGTGGCAATCACTTTGTCGGATTTGTCAAGCAATTCCACTATGGCAGGCTGCCCCTCAAGGCCGCTGACGTTGAACGTAAGCGTGCTGTAATCCTCTAAGGTTTTCACCTTGAACTCATGCTTTAGCGTGTTGTTCCATTGATTGTACATACTGAACACAGCGGCCGAATCCACAGTGAGCCTGTATTCGCCGCCTTCTTCCCAGGCGTACCTGATAACGCGTTGCAGCAGTGGATTTAGGCTGTCCACTTCAAGCGTAATGCCCTTAACGGGGTGCCATAGCGTGTCTTCTTTTATTTCAAGTCGGTAACTATCGGGAAGGATTGTGTCGATGGGCTGGTTGCTCTTCAGCACTAACGGCAAATTCAATTCTTGCGTTTTTCCCGACGAAGCCGGAGAAAGATTCAGGAATGTGATTTCGGGCATCTCTGGCGCATCGGGTATTGAATCGTTTATCTCCTCACCTTCCGCACCCTCTATTTCTTTTTCCTTTTCTCTCTTCTTTTTCTCTTTTTCTTTGTTCTTGTCCTTGTCCTTGTCCTTGTCCTTCTTTTTGTCCTTAGTCACCGGGTCTTTGAAGAAGAAGCGAAGTGTGTCGGTTTTCCACGACAATAGGTCGTTGGTGTCGGTGCGTTGGTATTTCACCGCAAGCCAAAGGGAGTCAGTTTTGATTACTGTGGAGTCGCTGATCCAGTATTCGAGCGAGTCGAGCGTGTGATTGGCATTGAGGCGTGTCCATTTGTCGGCGCTCAGCCCTTCGAGTGGCCCTTTGGCGATGGCAATCTCTGGTAGCGAGTCGGCAGGCGCGCCCATGTTTATGGCAAGTCGCTCGCGTGAGGGGCGAGAATAATCCTTGAGGTATTGCGATTTGTAGTCTTCGTTGAACCACGTGAGCAGCAAGTCGTTGGGGAAATATGCCACGCCGGCGCGGCTCACGAGCGAGTCGCTGTTGTCCCAAGCGCGCAGCGTGTCCACCACTTGTATGGGCTCGACATATGGCGACACCAAATGTCCCAGGAATGCCACATCCTCGGTGCGATCCCATTTGTAATCGCGGTTGACGTCGTTGATTGCGTATACGGCGTATTGGCCGTGCTTAAGATTGTGTATGGTGAATTGGCCGTATTGGTTGGTGCGAGAAATGCGCTCAAGCTGGCGTGTGTACAGGCTCGTGTCATTAGTCTGGGAATAATATGATATCCTGGCGGAATCGATGCCCAAGGTATCGCTGGCGTAAGTCTCGGCCACAGAGTCGGGTATGCGGTAGAGGCCTACAAGCATGCTCTGAGCCGGCTCGAGGGTGCGTGCCTCGAATAGCATGCCCGAGATGCGCAGCGTGTCGATGGAGTCGCCCGTGGAGAACGATGTGGAGAAGCCGTCGAGGATGTTGCCCTCGTTGAGGTCTTTTATGGCATCGCCAAAATCGATGGTATATGTTGTGTTGGGCTGTAGCGTGTCTTTAAGCTCGATGGTGACGTGACGGCCGTTGGCCGACACCGATGGGGTGTTGGCCTGCACGGGCGACACCACCACTTTGTTGAAAGCATCATCGAGCTGCACGTTTTCGTTGAACACGATGTTGATTTTGTTGGTATTGACGTTGCGACCCTGGGGAGCCGGATTAGAGTTGACAAATTCGGGCGGCGTGATGTCGCGGGGGCCACCCTGGGGGCGTCCGATGCTGGCGCATCCGGCCAGGGCCAGGGCAAACACTGCGGCCAACAACCAATGCAAAGATGAGAAACTGCCTTTCATATCACCACAAAATTACGAATAATTTCTAATCCTGAAAAGTAAACGTCGATAATCTATACAAAAAACCTCAGGAGTTAGTCATCTTATGGCTAACATCTTGTGAGTTTGCAGGCTTAGGCGCCAATGAGGGTGGGTGAGGATGTATGCCAGAGTTTCCTCCACGTTGAGCCCGCTGCAAGGCTGCAGGCACATCACTTTGGGTGAGAAGTACGAGGCTATTTCCTCCACGTCTTGCCCCTGGTACACGATTTTGAGCTCGTCGACTCGGTCGATTCGCCAAGGCTTTAGCTTTGGCGAGCATGTGACCCAGTCGATGCCTCGAGGCACGGGGAGCGAGCCGTTGGTTTCGATTTGCACGAAATAGCCGGCATCCTTGAGCATGGCAATGAAGTGGTCGGTGAGCTGAAGCGTGGGCTCGCCGCCTGTGAGCACGACGTGGCGAGCTGGATATTGGCTTATCTCATCCATGATTTGCCGTGGCGTCATTTCTGTGAATTCTGTGAATTCGGTGTCGCAGAAGGCGCACTGCCTGTTGCATCCGCTCAGGCGCACGAATATGGCAGGCGTGCCGGTGAAAAACCCCTCGCCTTGCAGTGAGTAGAAAATTTCGTTCACTCGCATTGCCTAATCTATTTCATAGCTTGCTGTGTTGCCCTCCGATTCCTGCACGTCCACACGGTAGCAGTTGGCCACATTCTGGCATATCCAGTAAGCCAGGTTTTCCGCAGTGGGATTGAATGGCACCACATCGTTGAGATAAGCATGGTCGAGACGTCCCATAACGGTTTTCTTGATATCGGAGAAGTCGGTAACCATGCCGTTGGAGTTGAGTTGGCTGGCGCGGCAATGCACGGTGATAATCCAATTGTGGCCGTGCAGATTTGTGCATTTGCTTTCATAATCGAGTTCGAGCTTGTGGCTTGCTGATATCTCGATGCGCTTGGTTACGTAATACATGCTCAATAAGTGTTTATATGGTTGTGTTGGTCAGTCAATCATTTTCTTTGGCTCGAAGCCCAGGCTCTTTCCTGTGTCAATGACGAATTTCATGGCAGCCTCGCGTGTGTTGGGGATTTCGCAGTCCTTCGCGGCTTTAGTCAGAGCCGACATCAGCATTCCTACTTCGCGGCTGGGCTGCAGGCCGAATATCTCCATTATGTCGTTGCCGTTGAGGGCTGGGCGGAATTTCGCGTCCTCGTCCTTGGCTATGATGTCGCGGAATTTTTGGTCGACGATGTCGAAGTTGTCGAGGAATCGCTGCTTCTTGGCTATGTTTTTGCTCGTTATGTCGGCGCGAGCGAGTGTCATGAGGTCGGCAAGGTCGCCCTCTGCGTAATTCACAAGGCGGCGCACTGCGCTGTCAGTGACCTCTTCCTCCACCAGTGCTATTGGTCGCATGTGCAGCTCCACCAATTTCTGCACGTATTTCATCTCGCCTCCCATGGGCAGCTTCAGCTTGCTGAATATGGCAGGCACCATCTTAGAGCCTACATAGTTGTGGTTGTGGAAGGTCCAGCCCAATTTGTCGTCCCAGCGCTTTGTTACGGGCTTGGCGATGTCGTGCAGCAGGGCGGCCCACCGCAGCCATATGTTGTCGCTGCTGGCGGCTACGTTGTCGAGCACTTCGAGGGTGTGGTAGAAATTGTCCTTGTGTCCGCGTCCGCGCACCACTTCCACGCCTTTCATTGCAGCCAGTTGCGGCAAGATGTAGCCAAGGAGGCCTGAGCGCAGCAGCAGGTCCCATCCTATCGAGGGACGTGGGGCTGCCATTATCTTCTGCAGCTCGTCCTTGATGCGCTCGGGGGTGATGATTTCGATGCGCTCAGCGTTGCGGCAAATCGAGTCGAATGTGTCGGGATGTATGGTGAATCCGAGCTGGGTGGCGAATCTGATGGCCCTCATCATGCGCAGGGGGTCGTCGCTGAATGTGACATCGGGGTCGAGGGGCGTGCGTATGATCTTGTCGCACAAGTCAGCCACACCGTCATAGTTGTCGATTAGCTCGCCGAATGTATCGGGCGTAACGCTGATGGCCATGGCGTTGACGGTGAAGTCGCGTCGCGCAATGTCATCGTCGAGCGTGCCGTCCTCAACTATTGGGTTGCGGCTGTCGCGGTGGTACGACTCGCGGCGCGCACCCACAAATTCGAGTTCGGTGTTGTGTCGGCGCACCTGCGCAGTGCCGTAGTTGCGGTATACGGCCAGGTGCGTGCCTTTGCCCAATTGCTTTGCCACCTCTTGTGCAAGCTCAATGCCGCTGCCGACGGTAACGAAGTCGTAGTCCTTGCAGTGGCGGTGCAGCATGGCATCGCGCACGTATCCGCCCACGACGTAGCATTCGCGCCCCATTGAAGCGGCAATCTCGCCCACTTGCTTGAATATAGGATCACTGACTAAATGGCTGAAATTCATCGGTCGAGGTGGATTATTTCTTGCGGTGCGCGCGTGATGCACTCCAGGCCGTCGGGGGTGACGACATAGGTGTTCTCTATGCCCACTGCTCCGGTGCCCGGAATCACGAATTTTGGCTCTATGGCTATTACGTTGTTGGCTTGCAGGGCGTATTTGCTGCGTGGTGCAAGCACAGGCAGCTCGTTGATTTCAATGCCTACTCCGTGGCCGATGAATCCGGCGTGTTGTCGATGCCCCATGAAATATTTTCCCAGCCCGGCCTCTTCGGCCATTTCCACGGCGCGGTCGTAGAGCGACGAAGCCACTACGCCAGGGCGCGCGTCGTTGGCAAGTTCGCGGCAAATGTCAATCGACAGCTGGTGGGCTTTCATTGCTTCTTCGGGAAGCTCGCCTACGGCAAATGTGCGCGTCATGTCGGTCATGTATCCGGTGAAGTTGCCGTTCATGTCTACCATCACGCTCATATTTGGGCGCAGGACAGTGCCGTTGGCACCTACGGGCAGCGACGGGTCCATGCCGGCTCCGCCCATGGCAAAATCGTAGGGGGAGGGGGCGTCGGCGTTGTCGCCGGCGAGTATGTTGCCCATGTAGAGCTCCATGTCTTGGCCGGAAATGCGGAATTGGCCAAGGCAGCCTTCAAGGCGCGACACGCGCTCAATCTCGATTTGCAGTTCCAAATCGCTCATGCCGGGCTGGAACAACTGTGGAATTTTACGGTAGACGCGCTCGTGCTTTGCACCGGAAATGCGCAGCATGTTCACCTCGTGAGGCGTCTTCACTGAGCGAGACATATCGAGCGGCCCTGACAAGTTGGCGGGGGAGTCATCGCAATGCAAAGCGGCGCATAGGCGCGATGTCATGGCGAAGGACAGGGAGTTGAGCTCCAGCCCGAGATTTGCGGGCTTTGCTATGTGGCGTGCCTCCAGTTCCTCGTAGATGATTTCCGGCTTGCGCACAGCCACCACTCTTTCGCCTTGCAGATGCACGGGTCGCTTCACAAAATACCATGGCTCGTCGTCGTTTGGCGCCAGGTATATCCATCCGCTGAACACTCGGCCGGTGAGATAGTAGAGGTTGGCGTTGCTCGACACCAGAGCCGAGTCGATTGATGCAGCGCTCATCTGCTGGCGCAGTTTGGCTATGCGTATTCTCTGTTCCTCGGTCGATATGGTAGTGATATATTCCATCTTGATTATTGAAAATGCGTGTTGTTATAAAACAACAATTCCCACTTGCTCGATGTTTTGCAGCGTGTCGTTGCGCATGATGTGCCGCATAAGCACCTGCTTGTCTTCGCGCAGGGGAATTTGCTTAAGCAGGGTGTCGGCTCTTTGATAGCCTACGCCTACGCCGTTGCCGTACCAATGGCCGATGTCGTCGGCCAGGCGCACGTCGAAAGTGTCGACCCTCATCGTGTCGGGCAGCCAGTAGGTAAGCTCAATCCATATATTGTTGAATTCGTATCCATTGGTGTGTCGCACCACAGCCACCACGTCGCGCATAGTGTTTGGCACGTCGAGATGCGTCTCGCCGGCTTTAAGCATGGCGGGATGGGGGTTGGCATCAAGCACTACCGTGTCGGAGAAAATCCAGCCATCATGGCCTACGTTGTAGTATGTGCTTCGCTCATATCGGCTTGAGCACGAGGCAGTGAGCAGGGCGGCCGCTGTCAGAGCCATTATTATGAAACTATTGCGCATTTGAGGTATTTGGGTTGTTGGATTTGTTCTGGCGTGGCTTTTTCTTTTTTCCCTTCTTGCGCTTGTCGAAGCGGGTGAGGTCTTCCTCGCCTCCGAGTATGTCGTGTGCTCCGCGCTGGTCCTTAGCCTTATCGTCACCGTCGGGGTGCAGCGACATTGGCTTTTCGCCCTGCTTGTTCATTGATATGATTTCAAGGGCGCGGTCGGCGCTTATTGTCACCAGGTTGGCGGCGATTGCTTTGTCGGTGCTATAGGTGATTTCGCGCTTGAAGATGTCGGTTTTGAAGTGGAAGTACTTGTTGTCGGCAGTTTCGAGCACAATGTCGCGCTGAGGCATGCGTCGCATGCTCTCCACATAGGTGTCCACCTCAAAGTTGAGGCAGCATTTCAGCTTGGCGCATTGTCCGGCCAGTTTTTGCGGATTTAGCGAAATGTCTTGGAATCGGGCAGCGCTCGTGGCCACAGTCACGAAATTGCTCATCCATGATGAGCAGCATAGGGGGCGTCCGCAGGGGCCTATGCCGCCTATGCGTCCGGCTTCCTGGCGCGCGCCGATTTGCTTCATCTCAATGCGCACCTTGAATGTCTCGGCAAGCACTTTGATAAGCTGGCGGAAATCCACGCGCTCGTCGGCGATGTAGTAGAAAATCGCCTTGTTGCCGTCGCCTTGGTATTCTACGTCGCCGATTTTCATGTTGAGCTGCAGGCTCGACGCGATCTTGCGAGCGCGTATCATCGTGTCCTTTTCCTTGGCTATCGCTTGGTGGTATTTCTCCATGTCGGCCTCCTTGGCTTTTCGGAACACACGCTTGAATTCGGTGTTGGGCTTTAGGTTGGCCTTGCGCATCTGATGCTGCACCAAGGCACCCACCAGTGTCACTTCGCCTATGTCATGGCCGGGCGAGGCCTCCACGGCCACCATGTCGCCGATTTCGAGCGGCAGGTGTGTGGAATTTCGGTAGAATCCCTTGCGGGTATTCTTGAAAGTCACCTCCACCATGTCGGAATCGGCGCGTCCTCCAGGTATGTCGGCGAGCCAGTTGAAGCTGTGCATTTTTGCGCGCGGGCATTTGCAATTGCCGCAGTGCGTGTGCACCAGCTGGTCGCTCAGGGCCTCCTCGTCGGGTATTATGTCGTTGATTTCGTCCATACGCACGATATGAGATGGGCAGACTTCGTTTACTTAGCGAAGCTTACGGCGCGAGTTTCGCGAATCACTGTAATCTTCACCTGTCCGGGGTAGGTCATTTCGCCCTGGATGCGGCGTGCTATTTCGGCCGACAGCTTTTCGGTGTCGGCATCGTCGATCTTGTCGGCGCCCACAATCACGCGCAGTTCGCGGCCGGCTTGTATGGCGTAGGTTTTGATTACGCCGGGATAGCTCAATGCGAGCTGCTCCAGGTCGTTGAGACGCTTGATGTATGCCTCCACTATTTCGCGGCGAGCGCCGGGGCGAGCGCCGGATATCGCGTCGCACACCTGCACAATGGGTGCAAGGAGCGAGTTCATCTCCACCTCGTCGTGGTGAGCGCCAATGGCGTTGCAAATTTCGGGCTTCTCCTTGTATTTCTCGGCGAGCTTCATGCCGAATATTGCGTGTGGCAGCTCAGGCTCTTCGTCGGGCACTTTGCCTATGTCGTGCAGCAGGCCGGCGCGGCGCGCCTTTTTGGGGTTGAGGCCCAGCTCCGAAGCCATTATGGCGCACAGATTGGCTGTCTCGCGGCTGTGCTGCAGCAGGTTTTGGCCATAGCTCGAGCGGTATTTCATTTTGCCCACGAGCCTGATCAGGTCGGGATGCAAGCCGTGTATGCCCAGGTCGATGGCCGTGCGCTTGCCGGTTTCGATGATTTCCTCCTCCACTTGCTTGCGCACCTTTGCCACCACCTCTTCGATGCGGGCAGGGTGAATGCGTCCGTCGGCCACGAGCTGATGCAGAGCCAGGCGGGCTATTTCTCGGCGCACGGGGTCGAATCCCGAAAGCACGATTGCCTCGGGTGTGTCGTCGACAATGATTTCTATGCCGGTGGCGGCTTCGAGAGCGCGAATGTTGCGTCCTTCGCGGCCTATGATTCTGCCTTTGATTTCATCGCTGTCGATATGGAACACCGTGACTGAATTCTCAATGGCCGTCTCGGTGGCCACGCGCTGAATGCTCTGCACCACAATGCGCTTGGCCTCCTTGTTGGCGGTCATGCGCGCTTCGTCCATGATGTCGTTGACGTATGATGCGGCAGCGGTTTTTGCTTCGTCTTTTAGCGATGCAATCAGCTTCTCCTTTGCCTCTTCGCTGCTTAGGCCAGAGATGCGCTCAAGTTCCTTTTTCGTTTGTTGCTCAAGTTTGTCTACTTCGCCACGGCGCACGTCGAGCTTTGCGTATTGCTCGTCGAGTCGTGCTCGCGACTGTTCAATCTCGTTCTTGGCGCGCGCGTTTTCACCTTGCTGCTGGTTGAGCTGCAGTTCGCGCTGTTTTTGCTTAGCTTCCATTGACTGGAGTTTCGACATGCGCTGGTTGGCGGCTTTTTCGGCGTCGGCTGTTATTTTCAGGGCTTCTTCGCGCCCTTCGAGGATTTTAGAATTTTTTAGGTCTTCAGCCTCGCGTTCGGCGTCGGCGATGATCAGCTTTGCGCGGGATTGAGCCATGTTGCGCTGTGTGGTCAGTGTGCAGATCACAGCGATCACTGCAGCGGCTATGGCAATAATGATTATAAGAAAGACAGACATTATTTTGAATTTTTGGGTGTTAAAATAATTGGTGACTTCGGTGAAAAGTGCGCGTGTGCCCTCTGGCCTGCGCAGGCGGGAAGCCAGATTCACTGCATCTTTCTGAAAGAGAATTATTTCACATCCAACAATATCCTGTCCAATGCGGCCTCAGCGCTGGCAATGGCCGCCTTGTCGGCATTGATGCTTTCCAGCAGGTCGTAATACACTTGGGCATATCTGAATGCTACCATGGCGAGAATCTCCTTGCTGGGTCGATCCTTAAAATCGGATGACCATTGCGCCCATATCATGTTCATTTCCGACTCGATCTTGCGGTACAAGGCTTCCTTGTTGGGCAGGATGTTGAGGTCGATGGGAGCGCAATCGGCAATCCTTATTGTTATATGTTGTTTTTCTTTCATAAAACTATGCGTCCTCACTCGGTGAGGTCAGCGATGCAGCGGTCTATATCCCGCACTAAATCTCGGATTATGCTTCGGGTTTCTTCCACCTGCTCACGCTTAGGAGCAAGGGCGGCGCTCATGCGCAGATACTCGCATTCTTGGCGCAATTGGGCTGATTCTTTCTTCAGTGCCTCAATTTCTTGCGTCAATTGCTCAATGGTTGCGTCGGCTTCCCTTTTGCTTTCTGCCAAATTGCCATAGCGCTCAGCCAGCAGGTGGGCTTTAGCTATGAATCTCTGATAGGTGTCTTGATAGTCCAACGACATAATCTACGATTTTCGCAAAATTACTATAATTGTTTTAAAAAAACAAATTTGGGATGAAAAAGTGTATAAATGTGGCTAAAATGCACATAAAATAAGCGTATAGGGATAACATTTAATAACCCAAACATTTTGGCTTTGGCATGTGTTCTAATAGTAATTTTGACTCGTTCTCCTATCCCTCTCCAAGTGACGCGCCAGCAATGGTACGCCACTTGTCATATGCAGCCCCAACATCAAATATAATGAAAACTGTAAGACAATCTCTATGCGATCGAGTGAGCGTGCGTCGCTGCGAGCGCATACCTCTCACCGACGAAGAACGCCAATTCATATACGATGCCATCATGAACACGCCCACAAGCTACAATGGGAAGCAGTTCTCGGTGGATGGCGTGCCTCGCGAGCACAACGACCATAAGCCCAAGCAGCCTCAGAGCCTGGTGATACACAGCAACGAATACCGCCAGGACGACATTGCGCCCGAGGTGATTGCCTACGACAAGGTGATAACGCAATACAATGCCACCCGAGCCGGTGCCACAACTGACAACGACTGGGTGGCGCATATCATAGGGTATTATCGCGAAGCCATGTCGTATCGCATGCTTCAGGCCTTGCGCGATCGAGGCTTCGACTGCAAACAGTGACGTCAGCCGCAATGGAAATAGCGGCTGACGAGCTCGCGCATCACTTCGCTGTCGGTCTTTGCGCGGTCGGCTTCGCTTTGGTCGTAGCTCTTCAGGTGGGCTATGATGCCGTCGATCATGCCCGGCGTGAACACGCCGTGCTTCTCAAACACGTCGCGCAGGTCGTGGAGGGCTTGCGCGGAGGCGGCGCAGTTGACTGGCAGCTGAGCCAGTGACTTCAGGCGTTCGGCGTTTTCGGCGTTGTGTATGTTCACGTCGACATACGTCTTCTGCGCTATCTCCAAGGCGTTTTCGAGCTCGAATCCGTATCTTACGGCCACGGCCAGGCCTGCAATGAGCTGGTAGATGTCGGCCGAGCCATCGGCCGAGCGAATTTCCACGGTTTGCTTTTGGGTGGCATCGGTACCCACCGAGGGGCCGGTGCCGGGGTTAAGCTCGGCGCACATGTCCTTGTCGGTGGTCCAGCCGAGCGGCACGCGCACGAGCACTGAGCGGTTGCGGTCGCCCCAGCATATGTTGGTGGGGGCTTCCTGGTGAGGCACGAGGCGGAAATACGACGTGGGGTTGGTGTTGCCGAAGGCAGTGATGGCAGGAGCGAGCAGCATGAGGCCGGCGATGGCCTTGCGGGCAGTTTCGCTCAGGTGCTTATGGCTGTCGAGCATCATGTTGTGGTCGTCCTTGTCGACTATGCGCATGTGTATGTGCAAGCCCGAGCCGGCTTTGCCGGTGGTGATTTTTGGCGCGAATGTCACATCGTAGCCATGTTGGTAGGCCAGGTTGCGTATCACCCACTTGGCCAGCATCAGCTGGTCGGCGGCATCCTGCGCTCTCACGGGGAGGAACTCGATTTCGTTCTGCTCATAGATGGTGCCATTGAGCGTGAAATTGCCCACTTCGCTGTGGCCGTATTTTATTTGTCCGCCAGTCTGGGCTATGCACTGCATGCACAGGGTGCGGAAATGGTTGAATTTCGAGAACGGTGCCGATTCGTGGTATCCGTGCTGGTCGGTGGCGGGGAAGCGGCTGTCGTCGGGCGCGATTACGTAGTATTCGAGCTCGCCCATGGCGTGGAAGTAGAGCCCGGTGGCGCGAGTGAACTCGTCGCAGGCCTTGTGCAGCGTGTATTCAGGCGAGGAGGCAAGGGGATTGCCATCCTTGTCGAAGAAAGAGCAGAGCATCGTCACGGTGGGCACTTCGGCAAACGGATCGAGGAATGCTGTGGAGAAGCGTGGGAGCACGTACAGGTCGCTGCTGCTGGCCGAGATGAATGGGAAAAGCGAGGATCCGTCGACGCGCTCGCCGAGCGAAAGAATAGTCTCGAGGTATTCCAGGTTGTTGATGATAAAATTCAAGGTCTTCAGTCGGCCGTCGCCAGCGGGATACATGAAGTTCACCATCTCAATGTTGTTTTCGGTGATGTAGCGGATGATGTCGTCCTTTGTGAACTGCTTCTGGTTCTTCTCAAGCCACTTCACCAGTTCGTTTTTGTTCAACGAGATTGTTTTGTCCATGATATCAAAAAGGATGTGTCAAAATTATGGTATTATATTTTTGGTGTAGCGATGGAGGGAAAAAACGGCAGGAGCACATTAGCGTTCCTGCCGTGATGCGATGTGTTAGGGGCTTTATTTTACTTTGGCGTTGAGTTCGGAGCCGGCTTTGAATTTCACAACCTTGCGGGCCGGAATCTCAATTTGCTGCTTTGTGGCCGGATTGATGCCTACGCGAGCAGCCTTTTCAGCTACAGAGAAAGTGCCGAAGCCAACGAGCGCGATTTTGTCGCCCTGAGCCAAAGATTCGCTGATGGCAGAAATCGCAGCGTCAAGAGCGCTTTTTGCATCGGCCTTGCTGAGGGAGGCCTTCTGTGCAATTGCGTTTACCAAGTCTGTCTTGTTCATTGATTTTGATTTTGTGATATTGGTTAATAAATATTTGGCAAATATACACATAAAATCATAAATCACAACCGACTTGGGCTTTTTTTAGGTGAAATTGTAAAAAATCACCTTTTTTTGGCTTTGAAATCGCCGATCAGTACACCATTCTGGGGTCAAGTGTCTTTGCTTGCTCGATCATGTCTTCAACTTCGGCCACTTCTTTGCGGTCCTTGGGCGTGGCGCATCTGTCGGGTAGGTCGTCGGTGGTTTTGATGCCGACGGCAATTAGTTTTTCGGCATAAAATTGTCCTATGCCTTCAATTACTTCAATCTTGTAGTCCATATGGCATTTGTTTTAGGTGGATGTGCGTCATCGATAAAGGTTGCCGCACACCTATAAATGCCAAAGGGTGCGTTTTTGTCCGTCAAAAACGTCTAAGTCAGTGATTTTGGCGTTATTTGCGGCGCGAAGCGACACGAGTGGGGTAGTCGCAATGCACTTTTCCGTTGGCGATGTTGTTGAGTTTGGCCTTGTCCATCAGCCTGCGGGCAGGCGATACGCGGTCCATGTACACTTTGCCCTCGAGGTGGTCGCATTCGTGCTGAATGATTCGGGCCAGGAATCCGGAGAATTCCTTGGCGTGCCTTTCGCCCTTTTCGTCGGTCCAGGCAAGGCGAATGTGCTCCACGCGCTTCACGTCTTCGCTCAGTCCGGGCAGGCTAAGGCATCCTTCGGCGCGGCTCACGGCGTCACCGTCGAGCACTTCGATTTCCGGGTTGATGAGCGTCATCTTGCTGTCGGCGCATTCTGGGAAATTCTCGGCCAGTGGCGAGCCGTCGATCACCACAAGGCGTATGTTGCGGCCAATCTGAGGCGCGGCCAGCCCTACGCCTTCGCTGAAGTACATGGTTTCGTACATGTCGTCGATCAGCTTTTGCAAATCAGGATAGTCGGCGGGCACATCGGTGGAGACCTTGCGGAGCACTGGGTGCCCGTAGAGATATATAGGTAGTTTCATTGCTGTTGATATTGTTTGCTTTGTAAGTAGTCGTTGAGTATGATTGCGGCCGACACCATGTCGACAGTTGCTTTGTCCTGGCGTGCCTTGCGGCCAAGGCCGCCGTCGATCATTGCCTGGTGGGCAAGCGCCGATGTGAACCTTTCGTCGTAGTACACTATAGGCATTTGTGGCAGGGTGCGCGTGAGCTGTGTCATCGTGGGGCGCAGCCATTGCTGCGATTCCGATGGCAGGCCTCGCAGCGTAAGTGGCAGCCCCACAACGATTGCGTCGACGCTTTCGCGCGTGCAGTAGTCCTTGATCCAGGCGATGAGGTCGCACGTGCGCACCGTGGCGATGCCGTTGGCGATGATGCGCAGCGGGTCGGTGGCTGCTATTCCGCAGCGCTTGCGTCCGAAATCTATCGATAACAATCGTCCCATGACAAATTCGGCGCAAAGTTAGTCATTTTTTGCGACAACCTCTAATTTTTGAATGTGAAAGTGGGTTTGATGGTAAGCTTGCAGCCAAGAGCGCGCTTGAAGTGGCACAAGCCGGGAGAGGGGATGCCCCGGGTCGAGGCCGGCCCGAAGTCGAGGATGTCGATGCCTGATTCGGCATAGTGCTTCACCAGGCAGGCGGCCATCATGTTCATGGGGCGCAGCTGTGAGCTGCCGGGCACATCGCCCCAGTAGATTAGCTGCGCGATCCGTGGCGCAGTGCGGTACACGATGGCTCCGGCTATGTCGGCGCCATCATGCTGAATTGCGAAGCTGTCAATGTCGATGCAATGCGCGGTGTCGATCACTTGCTGCAGCGACATGCGCAGGGGATAATGCTTTGCGTCGTGGTTGGCCTTTACGCATGCGTATGCGCGCTCGATGCCGCAGCCGGGCGCCCACGTGAGGGAGTTGGCTGTGGCCTGGTGCCATTGATTGCGGAAGCTTACCGTCATGTGCCGCTCCATGTCGGCGGCTTGGCTCAGCGGATAGTGGTAGTTGTAATCGAATGTGCACTTGTCGGCGCTGTTGCCCATCACTCCGGCATATGCGGCGTGGTTTTGCACATCGTAGAAGGGGGGCGGCAGTGTGATTGACAGCGGCAGGGGGGCAAGCGTTGTAGCAAGCTCGTTGACGAAGTCGTAGATCTGCTCCAATGATACGGTGCCGGATGTGGCGGGCATGGCAAACGGCGCCGAGAAGGGCGCGAGCCATCGCTGGTCCTTAAGCCCGAGTGGCAGCCCGATCAAGGGGAAGCCGTCGTCATCGTCGTATCCTATGGCATAGCGCACAATGTCGGCGTTGGCGCTGACGAGGCGCGTGAATTCTTGCTTAGCGTAGGCAATAGATGGCTGACGGAGGGCCTGATAATACTCTTGGGCTGTGGTGAGTCGTACGTACATTGCTTGTCGGTGTCATAGAAGTTCGCCGCGACCTTGGCGCACAAGCTGAGGGTCGGACGAGTCGGTGAGGTCGACGATGGTCGACGGCACGGTGTCGCCGTTGCCGCCATCGATAATAAGGTCGGCAACAGATGAGTATTCGAGCTCGAGGGCGCGTGGGTCAACATGGTCGGCATCAGGGTCGGCGTTGATGCCGGTGGAAAGGATAGGGTTGCCCATGGCTTCGGCCAGTGCGCGGGCTATCGCGTTGTCGGGGATGCGTATGCCCACGGTGCGCCGCCCTTTGAACACCTTCGGCAGCGTAGGCGCAGCCGGCAGGATAAACGTGAATGGGCCGGGCACGTTGCGTCGCATCACGTCGAAGGCGCGATTGTCGATGCGCGCATATTCAGAGGCTTGCGACAGGCTTGCGCACACTACCGACAGCATCTGCTTGGCCGGGTTGATGCCTTTTATTGAGCAGAGGCGCTCGATGGCGCGGTTGTCGATGGCGTTGCAGCCCATGGCGTAGAGCGAGTCGGTGGGGTAGATGATGATGTTGCCTTGGCGCATGCTGTCGACAGCCTCGCTTATGGCGCGTTCGTTGATGCTTGTCGGATAGATTATTACGTATTTCATGGCTGTGCTGTTATAGTAAAGGCGTTACTTGGGCCACTATTGTAGCCGGCCCTATAAGGTATATGTTGTCGGCTCCATTGGCCGTAGGAGTGAATTCTACTGCAAGCGAATCGTGCAGGGCGCGAATTGGCACCGATTGTGGCTCAAAGCGATGGCAATCGGGGTTGTTGGCGTGCCAATGGGCTATGGCGGCGGCTGTGATGCCGGTGCCGCAGGTGTATGTTTCGTCCTCTACGCCTTTCTCAAATGTGCGCACGTGCAGCACGCCGTCGATGCTCTGTATGAAATTGACATTGGTGCCGATGGGGGCGAATTCGGGGCGCATGCGCAAGCGCTTGCCCTGGTTGTATACGTCGAAGCGAGCTATGTCGGCCACTTCGCACACAAGGTGTCGCGTGCCGGTGTCGAGGAAGAGTCCGCCGATTTCGGGCTGCGGATAGGGGGTGATTTCATCGACGCTTTTCATGAGCAGCTTCACTGTGAGCGTGTTGCCATGGCGCTCCAGGATTTCTGCTTCGTGCACGCCGTCGGCGCCCAGGAAGCGGTGGTGGCGTATGCCGCAGCGGTCGGCGAATGCCACGATGCAGCGGCCTCCGTTGCCGCACATCATGCCGCTGGAGCCGTCGGAGTTGTAGTAGGCCATGCTGTAGTCGCAGCCGTTGGGCCCGGGCTGAAGCAGCATAAGGCCGTCGGCGCCAATGCCGTAGCGGCGATGGCACAGCGCCGCCACTTGCCGGGCATCGAGCGCGATGCAGCCGTCGCGATTGTCGGCAATCAGGAAGTCGTTTCCCGCCCCGTGATATTTATAAAATGTCTTCATTTTCCCGACTATCAACTAATGATTGGATATATTCTCCCTTGTCCTCTTTCCTTACTATGGAGGGAACAAGCCCCAACTGCCGTTGAATCGTGTTCATCACAAGACGGGTAGTGCGTCCGTTGCCATCGACCCAGGGGTGAATGGCAACCAATCGGAAGTGTGCTTCAAAACTAAGACGGTAGCAGGCTGCAATATCCATCTTGTTGACCGTAGCTATCTCATCGTTAAGCCAGTTGCAAAAATCTGCAACAGCGGAAGGGACCTTATTATAAGCCAGATAACTTCTGCCGCCGATGCCAGCGCTGACATTGCACAATCGAAAATCTCCTTTAGATGAATCAAACTGACCGGCAATCGTAGAGTATTCGCTTCCGGTACGGCGCATCACAAGTGCAGAGAGTTGTTGCAATAGCAATGGCGTATATATTGGATTAGCCGGCGCTACACTAAAAGCATGAAGATAAGCGTCCTTTAAGTCAATGTTCATCATCTGCTCAGTCAGTGAGCGAGTCTTGGCAACAATGCCCTCATCGAAAAGAAGTTGGTTTTCAATCTCGGTTACGGTACTGCCCTCTATGGCCGTAGAGTGGGTAACGATAGAGTAGAGGTAAAACTTCTGATAGTCCACCTGATCCTCGACCCCCGAAGCCAAATAAGCCCCCAGAGCCTCCTCAATCTGTATGTCCAAATGCTTATCCATCGCTAATCGACCGATTACTCCTTAGTTAGATATTCTTTAGCAGATTGTTTGACATCTCAAGATCATCGTATTTCATAAGCTTGAAAGCTGTCAGCAAAGTACTGAACTTGACCATACATTTCAACTTTCCTTTAGCTTATATTTGTCAAATTCCTACATACTAATAACTGTATTGGACGGACAGACAGCTATATTTTAGAAAGTCGCATAAGGACATTAAAAATATGATTTTTCCTATTCTTGGGAAGCATTTCTTCATAATGTCGTTCCTCTTCTCCTAATAGGCAATTAACAATTGAATGTATATCCTTCCGTATACCTTCTGTTAAAACTTGTAAACATCTTGCTTGAGAGACATAAAAACCAGAAGGTTCAATCCATGGATTATCCTGAATGAGTTTGTGGACGGCATATTTTTCATTATTGGCATCCACAATGCCTAACACTTGACAGTTTTCAACAGAATATTCGGAATTTGGGGCCATAGTCTCCCCTTCAGTTGTTATAAATATGTATTGATTAGCCGACGTTTTCATAATAGGTTGATTTGGCTTGGTAATTTCGTTTTCAATTTAGGTTTTCTACCACATTAAGGATTCTTGTTGTTTAAGACTCGCGTGGCGTTGTATAACCTGAGTGTATGACAGGAATTTAACCCTTTCTCTTATATCATTAAAGATTGAAAAGTGTAACTTGTCATTAAATTCATCTTTTCTTTTACTATCCGCAACTATAAAGAAACCTGCGAAAAAATCTTGAAGTTCGTAGAATTTTAATAAGGAATTCTTCATATCTGTAGTATGCTCTACTTCATAAAAATGGGATGGCATGTTTCTGCAATTGAACCAAACTACGTCCACAGTCTTGGCTTTTCTCAATAAATCTTCATAGGTGAAAGGAGGAATGCAGGAAGATTTGGCAACATTGCCTAATTCGTTTCCGAGAAATAGGCGATGTCTGTCTTGTGCTGGAATGAAAGTATTAAGACCTGATATATTACCAATTTCTACTAATAAACCTTGGTAATAACCATGAGTAAATTGTTCTTCTGACTGTTTATTGCCTTCCTTGAGATTGAATTTATTAAGTACTTCGTCACGAAATTCTTCCAGAGCCCATAATCCGGGTCTAATCTTGAATATAGTAGCGCTGTTCTGAACAATTCGTCTAACTGACGCTTCAGGAGTCTTTGTTGTCCATTTTGAGAAATCAATTATTTCATTAAGTCTTCGTAAAGTAGCCCAGCCACCTTGCGACCTTAACGCCTCGATTACTTGCTGTTCTTGAGTTTGTTTTGGCATGGTAATATTACGTCTCTATGATGGATGGTTCACTATAAATATAAAACTCCCATACAGCATCTGAAGGCAGACCAAAGCCAGTAACGGACTGCATAGGAGATGTCTAAAATCTTTCGGTTCGCGCCGCATGTATTTTTGGGTCATTTTCAGCATTGGTTGCCGTTATATTGCAAAGATAATAAATTTTTCTGAGATGTAAATACATTTATGCTGCTAAACATAATGCTAAACATAATGTGACCGGCTGGATGAATTTTATCCTCCCCTGCTTAATGGCAAACCGATTGCCGACATTAGAGTCCCTAAAGCTCGCTTCGCTCATTTGGGGTTTTAGACAATATCGCAAAAGTCGGTTTTTCACACAGACATAATATTTTTTTTTGACTGAGTGGCTTTCTGCATCAAATATCCCGAATCGGGCTTTCAGCGGGCCTGGGTGAGGCGTTGCTTGATGAGCATGGCGAGGAGGCGGATGCCTTTTTCGATTCTCTCCGGCGTCATGAACGAGAAGTTGAGGCGCATAGTGTTCTTTCCGGTGCCGTCGGTGTGGAAAAATT
This sequence comes from uncultured Bacteroides sp., assembly GCA_964582335.1. Taxonomy (GTDB): domain Bacteria; phylum Bacteroidota; class Bacteroidia; order Bacteroidales; family Muribaculaceae; genus CAG-873. Next base: position 4,715 of record CAZORI010000002.1, on the reverse strand, counting down.
CGCCGGCCACGTATGCCACGCCCGCATCGAGCGCGGTGTCGTAGAATTTGACGGCATCGAACCCCTGCGGCAACTGCAGAAACAGAAACAGGCCGCCCTCGGGGTGGGTCCAGCTCACGCCCTCAGGCATCTCCTGCGCAAGCGCCTTGAGCATGAGGTCGCGCTTCGATTTGTATAATTCCTTGCTATGCTGCAGATTGGCATCGAGCAGCCCTCGGCTCAGAAATTCGGCTGCCACGTACTGGTCGAAGATGGGCGGGCATAGGTCGAGCGACTGCTTGCACACGTACACCTTGTCGAGCACCTCGGCCGGCCCGAACATCCAGCCAAGGCGGAAGCCCGGAGCCATGATTTTCGAGAACGAGCCCAGGTGCACCACCACGTCGGGCGCCATGGAATAGAGCGTAGGCACGTCGGCGCCCTCGTAGCGCAGCTCGCGATAGGGCGAGTCCTCTATGATGAGGAATTCGTGCTCGCGTGCTAGGTCGATTAGCACCTTGCGCTGCTCGAGCGAGATGGTTTCGCCCGACGGATTCTGGAAATCAGGGATGATGTAAAGGAATTTTATGTTAAGCCCCTTTCGCCGGCACTCGCCGATGGCTTCTGCCCAGCGACGGCGATACTCGGCGGGGTCGCTTACGGGCTCTACGCCCACCACGTTGGCGCGGTAGGAGCGGAACGACTGCAACGCGCCCAAGTAGGTGGGATTAGACGTGAGGATTACGTCGCCGGGGTTGACGAGCACGCGCGCGCACACGTCGATGCCCTGCTGCGACGAAGTGGTGATCTGCACGCTGTCGACCGGCACGCCATAGCGCTGGCTCACAGCCTGTCGCAGTTCGGGCACGCCTTGGGTTGCTCCGTACTGAAAAGCCTTCGCGCCGTACTTCTTCGGCACGTCGGCCATGATTTCGCTCAGCACCTCCATGGGGAAGGTGTCGGCCGAAGGGTAGCCTCCGGCAAACGAGTAAATAGAATTGAGGTCGACACGCTTGAATATCTCACGCACGGGCGAGCGGAAAAAGGAATATGTGTCGTCGGAGAAAAGCTTTTGGTAGTGCATAGTGTGCGCAGCGTTATGTGGGTTGTCAGCGAAGCAGGTCCTCGAGCGTAATCGACGCATCGGTCTTTTGGTCGCGGTATTTAACTATTACTGGCGTGTACACGTGCACGCCTTGGGCGGCTGCCGGCCCATGAGCCAACGGGCGGCTGCCGGCCACCACCACAGCGCCTTCGGGCACCACGTTTTGCCCTTCGGGTCCGCGTGGCGCCCAATCGCCGGTGGTGGCATCGTAGATAGGCGTGGCGGCATTGATGATGACTCCGGTGGCGATGACTGCGCCGGCTTGCACGATGGTGCCCTCGTAGATGCCGCAGTTGCCGCCGATGAACACGTTGTCCTCAATGATTACAGGCAGTGCGCCCACCGGCTCGAGCACGCCGCCAAGCTGCGACGCGGCCGACAGATGCACGTGCTTGCCCACCTGAGCGCACGAGCCCACCAAGGCGTGGCTGTCGATCATGGTGTCGCTGTCGACGTATGCGCCCACGTTGACGTAGGATGGAGGCATCACCACCACCGACCGAGCCAGGAATGCGCCACGGCGCACGGCCGACCCGCCAGGCACGATGCGCACGCCGTCGCTGACAGCAAACGCGCGCACGGGATAAGTGTCCTTGTCGACATAGTCGAAGATGCCGCTGCGCATGTCGGCAAGGCGTCCGAGACGGAATCCGCTCAGGATTATTTCCTTTATCTCTGTGTTTACCACCCATCGGCCGTCCACCTTGTTGGCGACGCGCACTGCTCCGGCCTCAAGGGCCGCCATTGTTTCGTCGAAAATCTGTAAATCGGTCATGACAGTATGCTTTAGATTAGGCGCTGAGAGCATTGAGAACTCGCGTCATCAGTTTTACGGTTGATGGCTCGCATGAAGTGAGGGGCAGGCGCATCTCGTCGGAGCATAGGCCAAGCAAGTGCAGCGCTCCCTTTACGGGGATGGGATTGCTCTCAACGAAACATGCGTCGAATAGCGGTATGAGGCGGCGGAAGAGACGGTAGGCCATGTTGAAATCCTCAGTGGAGGCTGCCTCGATGAGCTTCACCATCAGGTGGGGCACCACGTTGGAAGCCACGCTGATCACGCCATGGCCCCCTTCGAGCATTAGGTCGAGCGTCTGGTCATCGTTGCCGCTTAGCACCGAGAAGTCCTTGGGGCACTTCGACAGGATTTCGCGTATCTGGGCCAGGCTGCCCGACGCCTCCTTTATGCCTACGATGTTGGGCAGCTTCGACAGGCGCAGCGTAGTGGATGCCGACATGTTGATGCCGGTGCGCCCGGGCACGTTGTAGAGCAGAATAGGCTTGTCGGAGGCCTCGGCCACCGCCTTGAAATATTGGTACATGCCCTCTTGCGTGGGCTTGTTGTAGTAAGGCACCACCACCAGATACATGTCGGCCTCGCTGAGCAGGCGAATGTTGTGTATGGTGTGTATTAGCGAGTTGGTGCCGGCTCCGGCTATGATGGTTTTGCCCGGAGCATTGGCGCGAGTGAGGCGCAGCAGCTCCACTTTCTCGTCGTCGGTGAGGCATGGAGTCTCGGCAGTGCTTCCCAGGGGCACCAGGAAGTGAATGCCGGCATCGACCTGGCGTCGCACCAGGCTGGCATATGCGTCGTAGTCGACTTTTCTGTCTTTGAATGGCGTGACCAGTGCGGTGCCGCACCCTTTCAGAATATGAGCATCCATGTCAGTTGTCGAAGATTATGTGTTTGAAATCATATACGCCGACCAGCGTGTCGGCTTTCTTGGCGGCGGCCACGGCTCCTTGGGCGAAACCGAGCCGAGAAAAGGCTTCGTGCGATATTTTCAGGCGGTCGACTGTGCCCTCGAAGCCAACAATGTGGATTCCGGGAATCTCGCCGCAGCGTATGGCCTGCACGTCGGCGTGCGTGTCCATGTTGCCGTCGACGATGCTTTGCAGGGTTTTGGCCGTGCCACTGGGCGCGTCGAGCTTGTGCGAGTGGTGCATCTCGAGGATGTAGGGCGAGTAGCCGCCTGTTTCGGCGATTTTCTTCGACAAGAAGTCAACGGCTGCAAAGAGGAGGTTGACGCCTATCGAGAAATTCGACGAATACACGAGCGTGCAGCCGTGCTCCTCAAAGCATCGTGTCACTTGCTCCCTTATGTCGTCCCAGCCGGTGGTGCCCACCACGGCGCCCTTGAAGTTGGTGGCAATGAATAGGTAATTGTCGCGAAAGGCCGCAGGGGTGGTGAAGTCGATGCATATGCACTCTTGGGCAATCGTCGGGTCGACGCTCTGTATGTCGTTGGTGGCAAGCGCGCACTCTATGCACTGTTCGGCAAGCACGGCCTCAATCATGTGGCCCATCTTTCCGTATCCGCTTATAACTGCTTTCATATCAGGTGTTGACATGTGTTTTTTTGTAATCAATCAGAATTCAAACATGTATTTGTGCAGCTGCTGCAGCACCTCGTCGAGGTCGTCGCGGTTGATGACGTAGCTGATGTTGACCAGCGACGTGCCCTGCGAGATCATCTGTATGTCGATGTTGTTGAGCGCGGTCATGGCCCACTGCAGCAGTCCGCGCTGGTGGGTCATGTTCTTGCCGATGATCGACACTTGGGATTTGTCGGTGCGCACGTTCACTTGCGCAAACTCCGACAGCTGCTCCACCACTCGGCTGATGTCTTGCCCGCCGTCGATTGTCATCGATATGTTGGCCTCGGAGGTGCTGATCAGGTCAACCGACACGTTGTTGGCGGTGAATATGTTGAACACTTTGCTCAGGAAGCCCGACACCTGTATCATGCCTGTGGAGAAGATATTGAGCAGAAGGATGTCTTCTTTGAACGAAATCGACTTGATGCCGTCGTCGATTTGGTCGGATGGCAGTATTTTGGTGCCTTTGCTCTCAGGGTTGATTGAGTTGAGCACATACACGGGGATGTTCTTCATCACGGCTGGCTCGATGGTGAGCGGATGAAGCACTTTCGCGCCGAAATGCGCCATTTCGGCGGCCTCCTCGAACGACAGGAGGTCGATGGGCTTGGTGTTGGTGACGCGCTTGGGGTCGGCGGTGCGTATGCCGTCGACATCGGTCCATATCTCTATTGCGTCGGCGTTGATTGCCATGCCGATGAGCGAGGCGGTGTAGTCGGAGCCTCCGCGTCCGAGCACTGTGGAGAGCCCGCTTTCGGTGGCGGCCACGAAGCCCTGCGTGATTACGGCTTGGCGACCATGGTAGGCCTCGCCAACCACTGCAGGCACGCGGCTCTCAATCTCGCTGATAATGGGCTGTCCTTTCAGGAAGTCGTCGTTGGTGATGATCATGCGGCGTGCGTCGATCCAGGCGGTGTCGATGCCGTTGCTGTTCATGGCGTGGCAGATCACCACCGACGACAGCATTTCGCCATGGGCCAAAATGCGTGCTTTGCTGCGCGCTGTGAGCTCGCCCAACATGCAGGCTGCATCGGCAAGGTGAAGCAGCCCGTCGCACAACTTCTCGACTTCCACCAGGGCTTTGCCGCAGAATGCGCTGTCGTGCATCAGTTCGTCGCACAGGGCGGCATGGCGCTTTCGGAGCGCCTCGATGAGGCTGTGCGCCTCTGATGCGTCGGCGCGCTCGGCGGCGTCGGCGATTTTGGTTCGCCCGACATGGGCATAATCTAACGGGTGGAAGTCCCGAGCGCGC
>CAZORI010000001.1:0-118421 GCA_964582335.1 uncultured Bacteroides sp. | reverse complement strand
CAAGCCCAAAACAGAGGCTCAGGAAATTTAGGTACTTTTTTAAGAAAAATTCAGAAAAATAGGCGTCGCGAATAATGCGGAAAATATTGCGCGCACGCGATAACGACAATGTAGAAAAAAAAGGAAATCGTTTTGTGAAGTCGTAAAAATTCCGTACCTTTGTACACATTTTACATGCCTGACAGCAGGCTCAACGCCACTTAATCAAAAAGTGCCTTGCAAAGCACTGAATAACATGAGTATACAACACTAAAAATATGGCAGAATTAGAAGAAGAGTATAGCGCGAGTAATATTCAGGTCCTCGAAGGCCTGGAGGCTGTGCGCAAGCGCCCGGCCATGTACATTGGCGACATTTCTGAAAAAGGACTTCACCATCTGGTGTATGAAGTTGTGGACAACTCGATCGACGAGGCTTTGGCCGGATACGCCAAGCATATCTACGTGACAATCAACGCCGACAACTCGATTATGGTAGAAGACGACGGACGCGGCATTCCCGTGGACATGCACGAAAAAGAGCACAAAAGCGCTCTTGAGGTGGTGCTGACGGTGCTCCATGCCGGAGGCAAATTCGACAAAGACTCCTACAAGGTGTCGGGCGGCCTGCATGGCGTGGGCGTATCGTGCGTGAATGCGCTGTCGACCTACCTGCGCGCCGAAGTGCGCCGCGACGGAAAGATATACATGCAGGAATATTCATGCGGCAAGCCCACATGCGACCTGCAGGTGATAGGCGAGAGCACCCACACCGGCACTACAATCACATTCCGCCCCGACCCCGCCATCTTCACCGTTACGGAGTATGACTACTCAACGCTTGCCAACCGCCTGCGCGACCTCGCATATCTGAATGCCGGAATAGAGCTGCGCCTTACCGACATGCGCGACATCGACGCCGACGGCAATCCGCGCGCCGAAACATTCTATTCGAGAGAAGGCTTGAGCGAATTCGTGCGCTACATCGACGACAACAAGGAGTCGCTCATCGACGACGTGATACACCTCGACACTGAGCGCCAAGGCATACCCGTGGAGGTGGCGCTCACCTACAACAGCACATACAATGAGAACGTATACTCATTCGTCAACAATATCAACACCATAGAGGGCGGCACGCACCTCACCGGCTTCCGCCGCGGGCTCACCATGACCCTCAAGAAATACGCTGAGGACAACAACCTGCTCAAAAATGCCAAGGTTGAGATTTCGAGCGATGACTTCCGCGAAGGCCTCACAGCAGTAATATCAGTGAAGGTGCTTGAGCCCCAATTTGAAGGCCAGACAAAAACGAAGCTTGGCAACAATGAGGTGATAGGAGCAGTGCAGACTGCCGTGAGCGATGCGCTGGGCCAATACCTGGAGGAGCATCCCAAGCAGGCCAAAACCATCGTGGAAAAAGTGATATTGGCAGCCCAGGCTCGCCATGCTGCCTACAATGCTCGCAAGCAAGTGCTCCGCAAGTCGCCCCTCGGCGGCGGCGGCCTTCCCGGCAAGCTCGCCGACTGCTCAAGCCGCACGGCTGAGGATTGCGAACTCTTCATAGTGGAGGGAGACTCGGCAGGAGGCACCGCCAAGCAGGCCCGCGACCGCGTGACTCAGGCAATACTGCCGCTTCGAGGCAAAATCCTCAACGTGGAGAAGGCCATGGAGCACAAGATCCTCGACAACGAAGAGATATCGAACCTCTTCAAGGCCTTGCGCGTTACTATAGGAACAGATGAAGATCCCAAGGAAGCCAACTTGTCGAAGCTCGCCTACCACAAGATCATAATCATGACTGATGCCGACGTGGACGGCGCACACATCGCCACCCTGCTGATGACATTCTTCTTCCGCCGCATGCGACCGGTGATTGAGAACGGATACCTCTATTTGGCCACCCCTCCGCTCTTCAAGTGCAAGAAGGGCAAAGTGGAGGAGTATTGCTGGACAGATCAGCAAGTGCAGAATTTCATGATGAGATACGGCAGCGATGGCGTAAACGTGCAGCGCTACAAGGGCCTTGGCGAAATGAGCGACCGCGAGCTCAAGGACACCACCATGGACCCCGAGCACCGCATGCTCAAGCAAGTCAACATCAGCGACGCGGCCGAGGCCGACCGCATATTCTCGATGCTGATGGGCGAGGACGTAGGCCCTCGCAGGGATTTTATCGAGACAAACGCCAACTACGCCAATATCGACGCTTGACGGCCTAACAACATAACTAACCAAAATCAGAGCAAGATATGTCACCATCACGAAAAAAGAACGTCCCCGGCAAGCAATTGCGCACTCAAGTGCTTGAGTATGTGGAGAGCCAGAAAAACAATACGTTCAATTACCACCAGGTGTCGGCTGCGTTGGGCTATTCAGCGCCGGCCCAGCGACGCGCTGTGGCTATGGCATTGGCTGAATTGGCTTATGATGGCGATCTCGTGGAGGTGGCTCCAGGCAAATACAAGGCGCTCGTGCGCACTGTTACGGCCGAAGGGCAGTTTGTGCGCCGCTCCAACGGCAAGAACAGCGTTGTTACCGACGAAGGCGAGACGATAAGCGTGGCCGAGCGCAACTCGATGCACGCGCTCAACGGCGACCGCGTGCTCGTGTCGATTGCCGCTCGCAGGCGCGGCTCAGAGCCTGAGGCCGAGGTGATGGAAATCCTGAAGAAGAACGACCAGGTGTTCATCGGCACGCTCCAGGTCGACAAGCACTTTGCCTACTTGCTCACCGACTCGAAATATCTTGCTACCGACATTTTCATTCCCAAAGGCAAACTCAGGGGGGGCGAGACAGGCGACAAAGCAATAGTCAAGATCACCGAGTGGCCCGATGACGCTAAGAACCCCAAGGGCGAGGTTGTCGACATCCTGGGCAAGACTGGAGAAAACACCGCCGAGCAGCATGCCATATTGGCTGAATTCGGCCTGCCATATAAATACCCCGAGGCTGTAGAGAAGGCTGCCGACCGCATCGGCGCCGGCATTACGCCCGAAGAGGTGGCCAAGCGCATCGACATGCGCGACGTCACCACCTTCACAATCGACCCCAAGGATGCAAAGGACTTCGACGACGCCTTGTCGTTCAGAGTGCTTCCAAATGGCAACTACGAGGTGGGCGTGCACATCGCCGACGTGACGCATTATGTGCGCCCCAACACCATCATCGACCATGAGGCCGAAAAGCGTGCCACATCGGTATATTTAGTGGACAGAGTGGTGCCCATGCTTCCCGAGCATCTTAGCAACGGCATATGCTCGCTGCGCCCTGATGAAGACAAACTCACATTCTCCACCATATTCGAGATGACTCCCAAGGCTAAGGTGGTGAATCACAAGATAGCGCGCACCGTAATACGCAGCAATCGCCGATATGCCTACGAGGAGGCGCAAGAGATAATAGAGCAGGGGCATGGCGACTATGCCTACGAGCTCACTACTCTCAACGAACTTGCTAAGATAATGCGCGATGAGCGATACGCCAACGGCTCGATCGACTTCGACCGCGTGGAGGTGCGCTTCGACATCGACGAGAACGGCAAGCCCATAGGAGTATACTTCAAGGAGGCTAAGGACGCCAACAAGCTGATTGAGGAATTCATGCTGCTGGCCAACCGCACCGTGGCTACGTGCATCGGCGCTGTGAAGGGCAAGAAGAAAGCGAAAGCCTTCGTATACCGTGTGCACGACATGCCCGACCCCGACAAACTGGCAAGCCTGGCGTCGCTATCAAGCACGTTTGGCTACAAGATGCGCTCTACTGGCACCAGCAGGGAGGTGAATAGTTCGATTAACCGTATGCTGGAGGACGTAAAGGGACGCGGCGAAGAAAATTTCCTCTCAACGCTTGCCATACGCGCCATGGCAAAGGCTGTGTACACCACTGACAACATCGGCCATTATGGCTTGGGATTCGAGTACTACACCCACTTCACGTCGCCTATTCGCCGCTATCCCGACATGATGGTGCACAGGCTGCTTGATAGATACCTCAACGGCGGCCGGAGTGTCGACAAGCAGAAGCTTGAAGACGAATGCCGCCATTCGTCGCAGATGGAGCAGCTGGCAGCCAATGCCGAGCGCGCATCCATCAAATACAAGCAGGTGGAATACATGGGCGAGCATCTGGGCGAAGAGTACGACGGCATTATCTCGGGTGTCACGGAATGGGGACTCTACGTCGAACTTAACGAGAATAAATGCGAGGGCCTGGTGCCTGTGCGCGATTTGGCCGACGACTATTACGAATTCGACGAGCGCAACTATAGCCTCGTTGGCCGCCGGCACAACAACCGCTACCGCCTTGGCGACGAGGTGAAGGTGAAAATCGCGCGCGCCAACCTCGACAAGAAACAGCTCGATTTCGCCATGGTGGAAGACAAGGGCTCGATGCATGCGCAGCCAGCTAAGCGCAATGATGCTGAGCATCAGCGCAGGCCTGTGTCGCGTGGCTCTAACCGCAAGCCAAAGGCTGAAAACAAAGTGCGCCGGTCGAAAGGAGGACGCCGTTGACATATGGGACGAATTGCCGTAAAAGGCCTGAAATTGCGTGCGCGTCATGGGGTGGGCCAGCAGGAGCGAATCGTGGGCAACGACTTCGAGGTGTCGATTTGGCTTGATGTGCCGAAAGCCGACTGCGCTGCCGTCACTGATAGTCTCGACGACACCATTAATTACGCCGAATTGGTGGATATTGCTCAGCAGCAGATGTCGATTCCGTCGATGCTGATTGAGCATGCTGCCGGACGCATAGCGAAGGCAATTCGCACGCGATTTGGCGACGATGTGGCCGACGGCGAGGTGACAGTGTCGAAGCTCGCGCCTCCGATTTCGGCCCAGCTCGACAGCGTGAGCTTCACCTGCCGGCTGCCACTGATATAAATACATTAACTCTCTTACTTACAATAAAAACAATTTAATTATTCACTTTTTTAGAACAACATTTCCTTACAATGAAAATCACCAAGATTTTGCTGGCATGCGCCGGCATCATGGCCATGGGCACGGGCATGACCTCATGCCTGGGCGGAAATAATAGCGACATTGAGTACACCCAGACTATGTCGGGATACTTCAATGTGGCATTTTCATCGCCCGACGATGAGCCAACATATTACAATGGGGTTGGTTATCAGGTTGTGTATAACGCTACTCAGATGACCGCTGATGTGGTGATAGATGGCCTGCAGCTTTGGGGCACCACCTATTCACAGATGCAGTTCAGCGACGAGACATGGTCGTTGACCGACTATTGGAAAACCATCAAACTCTCCAGCGTTCAGCCTACGTCGCTGACAACGGCTCCCGTCTTCGATTCGTTTGTGATGCGCATCTACGACCGCTATGTGCTCAGCACGGTCTACGCTCCCCTCACACAAATCCAATACAACGTGATGGGCCTCACTGTCAATTCTATGCCAAGCGGCGTTATTTGTGTTGGCACTACTACGGTGACCCTTGATGACGGACACTCATTTTCCACCGACATGACAAGTGAGACGTATCCCACTTACGGCTTGCAATTCTATTCGGACACTTCTACAAATCTCAACAACGCTTCTGAGCGTAAAGGAGTGCTTGAAATAGCTAATTTTTCGTTTACGGGCAACAATAGCACTACTAATTTAGTAATTAAGAACATCAGCTTCGACATCGACTACAGCGGCACCGCTACATTGAGCATCGACGCAGAGGAGCCTCTGCAGGAAGCAACCTCGACGAGCTCTACCACAACCACTGCCTACGGCGACTATGTTGTGACAGAATTCACTGGCACCGCCGATGCCATGAACAACATGTGGCTAAGGTTCAAGGTGTCGTCGGAGACGGAAGACAAGGCATATACGATAGTTGTATCTTGCCAGACGCCCACTTCCTACTAACAGTATACAACATTCTATAAATTGTGAAAGGCTGTGCTTGGAGGGCACAGCCTTTCATCGATTTTATGGGTGAGATTTCGTCGATATATATTTATAGTTTAAAAAGTTAAATATATAGCTAAAGATGCTAATTATGCAACAAATCGAAATCAGGAGGTTGTATATTGCTGTAAGTATCAGTAAATTTGCATTGTGAATTTAAGGGTAATATACTGCATCTGTCGCAGCAAAGAATGTGTGCGCTTGCAGTCAGGGCGTGAATATTAGGTGTACGTGAGTTTTCCATGATATTTGCTATGATTGCTTCAAGGCGCGCCAAATGATAATCTGGCGCTAAGTCATTTTATCCCCGGCAGATGCAAATAGGGGATAATATTTATCTCTATTGGGATCAAAAAGGGACCACGCTTGGAGCGTAGTCCCTTTTGACATATTGTAGGGCCGATTAATGCTTGCCCACCATGCCCCTGCCTTTCGATATGGCTTCGAGGTTGAGGCCGATGAGGTGGTGGTGGCGCTCGGGAAGAGTCTTTTTCAAGCCTCGCTCTATGCCTTCTGGCGATAGCAGGCCACGCTGCTGCAAGAGCGCTCCGAGGAGTATCATGTTGTATGTTTTGGCGTTGCCAAGTTCGATGGTTGCCTGCATTGCATCCACAGGCACAATGGTGATGTCGGTGCGTGTGGGCGGATGATGCACGCCCGACACATCGTAAATCAGCGTGCCGCCGGGCTTAACCTTGCTTTCGAATTTGTAGATGCTCTGCTGGTTGAGCAGCACTGCGGTATCGTAAGAGTCAAGTATGGGCGACGATATGGGCGAATCGCTGAGAATCACGGTTACGTTGGCTGTGCCTCCGCGCTGTTCGGGGCCATAAGCGGGCATCCAAGTGGCCTCAAGATTGTCCATCAATCCGGCGTAGGCCAGAATTTTGCCCATAGACAGCACGCCTTGTCCGCCGAATCCCGATATGATGATTTCTTCTTTCATGATTGCGAGATAGTGAGATTACACGTTTTTAAGGTCGCCGAGGGGGTATTTGGCAGTCATGTTCTCCTTAAGCCATTCATTTGCTTTCTCGGGCGTCATTTTCCATCCCGAGGGGCAGTTGGATACAATTTCCACGAGCGATGTGCCCTTTTTGGCCATGGCGTTTTCAAAAGCGTGCTTGAGGGCAGCCTTGGTTTTGCGCACTCCTGCGGGGCTATACACCTGCTGGCGAGTGATGTAGCATGTGCCGTCGAGCTGTGCCAGAAGGTCAGATATTTTCAAGGGGAAACCGTTGAGGTCGGCGCGTCGTCCGTAGGGGGTCGTCGACGTTATTTGTCCTAAGAGCGTAGTTGGCGCCATTTGGCCTCCTGTCATGCCGTAGATGGCATTGTTGATGAATATAATCACGATGTTTTCGCCCCTGTTGGCCGCATGGATGGTTTCGGCTGTGCCTATTGCGGCGAGGTCGCCGTCGCCCTGGTAGGTGAATACCACCGTCTCGGGATGCAGGCGCGACACTGCAGTGGCCACAGCCGGAGCGCGTCCGTGGGCGGCCTCAATCCAGTCGATGTCGACGTAGTTGTAGGCGAATACAGCGCAACCCACGGGGGCTATGCCTATTGTTCGATTCTCGATGCCAAGATCGTCGATTACCTCTGCCACAAGTTTGTGCACTACGCCGTGGGCGCAGCCGGGGCAATAGTGGGTGATGTCGTCGGTGAGCAGGGCCGGGCGGGCATACACCTTGTTTTCTTCTTTTATTATATCTTGTGCTGACATTTCGATTATGAGTGTTGCGAAGCGATGCAAGCCTGGGGATAGCTGGCTTTGAATGCTTCTATGATTTCGTTGGGGTTCGGTACGATGCCGCCCATGCGGCCGAAGTGAGCCACGGGCACTTTGCACTCAACGGCCAGCTTCACGTCTTCGATCATCTGCCCGGCGTTCAGCTCTACGGTGAGTATGCCTTTCATTTGATGTCCCAGGCGTTTGAACTCGGCGTAGGGGAAGGGCCACAAAGTAATTGGGCGCAGCAAACCTACCTTTATTCCCTGGCTGCGCATGTCCTCGATAGCCTTGTGGCATATGCGCGCTATTGATCCGAATGCTACAATCAGGTATTCGGCATCGTCGCACATGTATTCTTCGTAGCGCACTTCGTTTTGCTCGATGCTATGGTAAGTCTTTTGGAATCGCAGGTTGTTGGCTTCCATTTTCGACGGATCCATCTCCAGAGTGGTGATGATGTTGCGGTGCTTGCGGCCGAATTTTCCCGTGGCTGCCCATGGGCATTGCTCGCGCACCTCTTCGGGAGTGCGACGTGGCGAGAAGGGTGGCAGCACCACTTTTTCCATCATTTGCCCTACCACGCCGTCGGCAAGTATCATCACGGGGTTGCAGTATTTGAAAGCCAAATCCTTGGCCAGGCCCATGAAGTCGGCCATCTCCTGCACGGTTGCCGGCGAAAGCACAATCAGGTGGTAATCGCCGTGGCCGCCGCCTTTGCAAGCCTGGAAATAGTCGCTTTGCGAGGGCTGTATCGTGCCCAGGCCGGGGCCTCCGCGCATAACGTTGACGATGACGGCCGGCAGCTCGCCGGCGGCTATGTATGATATTCCTTCTTGCTTGAGGCTTATGCCGGGGCTTGACGATGACGTGAACACGGCTTTGCCCGAAGCAGCGGCGCCGTACACCATGTTGATGACAGCCACCTCGCTTTCGCCTTGCAGCACTACCATCCCGGTAGTCTCCCAGGGCATCTCGGCTTGCAAGGTTTCCATTACCTCCGACTGAGGGGTGATTGGGTAGCCGAAATAGGCATCGTAGCCATATCTTATGGCTGCATGAGCTATGGCTTCGTTGCCTTTCATTAGTCTAACTTCTTCTTCCATATTGTGTTGCGAAGTGTTTCGTTGTTGTTATTATGCTGAGGCTATTTCTCCGTCACGCGGTACACCTCAATGCATCCGTCGGGGCAAACCAACGCGCAAGCGGCGCAACCGATGCACGAGTCGGGATTGTCGACAAACGCGAAGTGGTAGCCTCGGTCGTTTACCTCTTTCGACTGTAGCTTTAGAGTGTCGGTAGGACATGCTACCACGCATAGGTCGCAGCCCTTGCAACGCTTAATCTCTATAGTTACAGCTCCTTTGACTTTTGCCATAATTTCTTCATTGTTTTGATATACAAAAGTAATAATTTTTTTTCAAAAAGTCACGTCTTTTAAATATACTTTAACTTTTTGCACACTTTGCATTAAAGTGTGTCGTGTGGCGAGCGCGTTGCATCATATGCTGTGCCGCTGTCCCTCATTCGGGCACGGTGATTTTGAGCATATCGTGTGCTAACGCCACGCCGGGAGGCAGCGTCACGTCGGCTTGCGGAGGCATGTGATGGCTCATGTGAGTGAAGAATGCCTGCTTGGGGGCGATGCGCTCTGTCAATTCCAGGGCCTCGCTTAGGCACAGGTGCGACATGTGGCGATTGGGGCGCAATGCGTTGATTACCAATGTGTGTATGCCGTGCAATGCATCGATTGTGGATTCGGGCATCGTTTTGCAGTCGGTGATGTAGCCGAGTTGCCCTATGCGGAAGCCAAGGATCGGCAGCGAGGCGTGCATCACTGGCAGGGGCATCACATTTATGCCGTCGATGTCGAAGGCTTCGTTTTCGCGGATAATGTGCATGTCGAAGGTAGGTACGCCGGGATATTTGTGCTCATAGAAGCAGTAAGGTAGACGGGCGCGCAGGTCGGCGTCGACGTCGGCGCGGCAATAGATAGGGAAGTCGCGGCCGTTGAGGCAAAAGGGGCGCAGGTCGTCGATGCCGCCCACGTGGTCGTAGTGAATGTGGGTGAGCAGCAGAGCGTCGAGAGCGCTAATCTTTGCGTCGAGCATTTGCTGGCGGAAGTCGGGGCCGCAGTCGATGAGGATGTTCTTGCCGCCGATTGTTACCATGGCCGAACAGCGCATGCGCTTGTCGCAGGGGTCGACTGATGTGCAGGTAGGGCATGTGCAGCCTATTTGCGGCACGCCCGTGCTGGTGCCTGTGCCTAAAAATGTTAGCTCCATCGGTCCCTATTTTCTATAAAATGTGAGGTAGCCTTCTTCGAACAGCAGGTATATGCCGTCGCTGTACGACCAATATTCCACCATGCCGGCACGTCCGGGGCGCTGGCCGATGGTCTGTGGCGAGCCTAAGGCCAAGCGGCATTCGTCGCGAGTCATCCCTTCGGTGACGCGTGAATGCATGATAAGCTTCCAATGCTCGTCGCTGATGTCGGGATAGCGCTTGCGCGGATTTTCAAATGCAAATAGCGTGTGGAAATTGCGCGTGGAAGTGCGCACATTTCCCACCGACATGTACACGCTGTAGTTGGTGGAGCTGTCTTCAGGCTTGAACACCACTCTAAGCGGAAACGCAGTGTTGCCCGGCATCACGTCGACGATTGTCACTGGTATATGCCTCAGGCCGTTCACCGACTTGGTGCCGTCGGCCATGTACCAGAGTGGCGACGTCACATAGTATTGGTTGCCGATGAGCAGGTTGCGGGCCTGTTGCACCAGGTCTTGCTCGATTGTGAACGGAATGTCGAGTTGCTGCCGCTCAGGTATCTTTTCGAATGGGGTGTTGTCGCGGTAGAATAGGTGTCCTCCGTTTGGCGAGACGAATTCCAGCTCAGTGACTTCTTCGCCGGTGACTGATGTCACGGGATACATGCGCTGGAAGGCAATGTTGGTGCCTGATATGTTCTCCTTGTCGGGACTCGACTGCGACGTGAAGATGATAGATATTTTGGGGTCTGTCACGAAGAAGAGCTTTCCGGGTTGCCATTCCGAGGGTGGCTGCGGCAAGAGGTCGGAGAGGAATCGCTGCTCGGGCGTCGTTTTTATTTTTTCCTTCTTTACGTCGCCTGCCGATATGCGCGGAGTGCTTTCCACCCCGGTGAAGCAGCTATGCATAAGCAGCGCGATGGAGATGATGCAGATGGTTCTTATATAGTGGGTCATGATGTCAATTGAGGAGCTCGCAGACATGCTAGCATAATTCATATTAATGGCAAAGTTAATAAAAAATCTGATTAAGCCGTCAATATTATACTATTATAATCTGCTGCGATGCCGGGATTTTGGCATGAGCGCAGCCAAAACAGATGGGCAGGGCATAAAAAAGAAAAGGAGATACTCTCACGAGCCTCTCCCATTCCATTCATCACATTATGCTTAATTCCTTCTAAATGTGTAATTATTATTTAGTCCTATTCCATTCTTGATTTTCTGTTAGTAGCGGCTTTCTACCACGTCCCAGTCTACGATGTCCCACAATTTGTGCAGATAGTCTGCGCGTTTGTTTTTGTAGTCGATGTAGTAGGCATGTTCCCATACGTCGAACGTAAGCAGTGGCGTGAGTCCGTCAGTGAGCGGGTTTTGGGCGTTGGAGCCTTGGGTGATGAAGAGTTTGCCTTTTCCATCAGCGCTCAGCCAAACCCAGCCTGAGCCGAACAAGGATGCGCCGGCATCCTCAAAAGCCTTCTTAAAGTTGTCAAATGAGCCGAAATCACGATCAATTGCTTTGCGCAATTCGCCCGAAGGCTCACCGCCTGTGTTGGGGGCGAAAGTGAAGAAGTAGAAAATATGATTCCAAGCTTGGGATGCGTTGTTGAAAAGCGGACCTTCAGAGCTGCGGATGATATCTTCTAATTCCATATCCTCGTATTGCGACCCTTTGATCATTCGATTCAAGTTGTCAATATACGCTTTTTCGTGTTTGCCATAATGGTATTCGATGGTCTCCTTGCTTATCACTGGCTCAAGCGCATCGGGGGCATAAGGAAGATCGGGTTGTGAATAATTCATAATACAAAAGGATTTTTGGTTATGGAGGAATAACAAATGACAAACTTTAATTGTTTGTGCAAATATAGTAACAAAATCGTTCTCCACCAAATTTTTGGCACAAATTGTTACAAGAATTATTTCATGCAACAATCGTGTCACAAAACCATAAAGATTGTGAATATTTCGTGACAGTCATGGCATGATAACCATGATTTTTATCTCATGATTAAATTGGTGGCATGATTCTTCAGATCTGCCATTGAATTCTATTTCTGTGCAAATATAAAGATTATTTATTAATCTAACAGGATTTAACATTTCCAGTATTCTTTGCTCTGATTATCAGTTTTTTGAAAGATAGTGGTCAAATTAACAATGTTAAATAGATATGTTTTACAACATAATTCCAAAACATTATTTAATTTTGCGGTGTTTTTATATCAAACGACACCCGAGAGAGGGTGGCAAAATTAGAAGTTTAACTAAATTATTTAAACTATGTTTCAACACATCAATGATCGTATCAAACATGCATTAGAATGGTATTGCAACAAAGCCGCTGACAACTATATGTGGTCGCCGCTTCCGCCAGAGCATGACAAGCACTAATGATGCGATGAGAGATTGTCTCTCTCTTTAGTCCTAATTTCTTTAACAATCTTACTGAGGCTGTGTCGTTGCGACGCAGCTTCTTTGTTATTTTCATGATTGATCATGAGATGATTTCCCATGAACATCATGAATATCATCGACATCATGAAGTGATTTTTTTGTAACTTTGCTGATTATGAGCAAATGGATCACACCGCCGGCCCTGAGGCCGGCCGACACTGTGGCGATTATGTCGCCCGCAGGCGCCGTGCGCGAGGAATTTGTGCGCGGCGCAGAGGACATGCTGCTAAGCAAGGGCTACCGTGTGAGAGTAATGCCGCATGCGCTGGGGCGATGCGGCACATACAGCGGCACGGCAGGCGAGCGCGTTGCCGACTTCACCGATGCATGGCTCGACGAGAGCGTAAAGGCCGTGATTTGCTCACGAGGCGGCTACGGTGCTGTGGCGTTGCTCGATGCCCTGGACCATCTGCCTCTTGAGCGGCATCCCAAATGGCTACTGGGGTTCAGCGACACCAGCGCGCTGCACGCATTGATGGCCAAGCACGGGCTGCACTCACTGCACGGCCCGATGGCCAAATATCTAAAGGACGAGGGGGCGAATCTCGAGGCTACCCTCGACATGCTTGCCGGCAGCCCCACAGCATTGGAGTGGGGAGGCACCACGCCAAATACCCCTGGCACAATCACGGGCCGCATAGTAGGCGGCAACATGGCGGTGCTGTCAGCGCTGATGGGTACGCCATACGACATATACTCTCATGGCGATATACTTGTGATAGAGGATATTAACGAGCCAATCTACAAGGTTGAGCGCATGCTTTGGCAACTACATTTCGCCGGAGTGCTGGATCGGGCAAAAGGCATAATCGTGGGGGATTTTTGTGATTGGGAGGCCGACCGCAATTTTGAATCGATGCAAAGCATGATTCAGGAATTTTTCAGCGGCCGGGGGCTGCCCATAGCATTCGATGCTCCCATAGGCCATGCCGGTCGGTGCATCCCATGGATAGAAGGCGCCAGCGTGGAAGTGGAGATTAAGGAATATAGCGCTTCAATTCGCTATCTCGGCTGATTTTTGTCTTTGTCGCGGCATTTGTGCGACATCGAGCAGCCCTCGCAGCCGCATCCGCAGCCATTGTCATTCTTGCGAGCGACGCGTCGCACCACCCATGCCACCGCCAGCACGAGTACGACCACAAGGAGAGCCCATTGCACTATTGCGTTAAGCGAGTATTCAGCAGATAGAATCATGGTCAGACAATTTTAGTGCTTGAGCGATCAGACAGCACGCTGTATACAATGTTGGAGATCATTGCCTTGAGCTCGTTGATGAATTCTCCGGCGGAGTAGTCGCCACGCTCGATGCGCCTCAACTTGTTTTCCCATATTCCGGTCAACTTGGCGCTCTTCAGCAATTCCTCATTAATCGTCTCAACCAATTTGATGCCTATGGGCGATGCCATGATTCGCTTGCGGTCGCGGTAAATATAGTTGCGCCGAAACAGGGTTTCGATTATGGCGGCGCGCGTTGAGGGACGCCCTATGCCGTTTTCCTTCATGGCCTCGCGCAGCTCCTCGTCTTCGACAGTGCGTCCGGCGGTCTCCATGGCGCGCAGAAGCGTGCCTTCGGTGTAATATTTAGGCGGCTGGGTTGTCTTCTTTGCCCATGAGGGAGTGTGCGGCCCCGACTCGCCTTTTACGAATTCCGGGAGCAATTTGTCGTCATCGCCCTCCTTGTCCTTTTCGGCAGCAGCCTGGTCGGCGTAGAGCTCGCGCCAGCCGGCGCGCGTGATTACCTTTCCCGTCACCTTGAACGTTTGCTTTCCCGCCTTGCCAAGCACGGTGGTGGTGTTGAACTCGCAGTCGGGGTAGAACGCTGCGATGAATCGCATGGCTATAAGGTGATAAAGTTGGCGCTCCTTCCCCACAAGCACCTTTGGCGATTCGCCGGTGGGTATGATGGCATGGTGGTCGGTGACTTTGCTGTTGTCAAACACCTTTTTGCTCTTTGGAATTCGCGGCAATGCGAGCAATGGCGCGGTGAGATTGGCGTAAGGTGTCATCTTGCGCAGCGTATCGGGCACTTTCTTGTATATGTCGTCGGTGAGGTAGGTGGTGTCGACGCGAGGGTAGGTGGTCACTTTTTTCTCGTAGAGCGATTGAATAAGCTGCAGCGTCTCGTCGGCGCTCCATCCCCATTTCTTGTTGCACTCCACCTGCAAAGAGGTGAGGTCGAAGAGGCGGGGAGGCGCTTCTTTGCCCTTCTTGTTGCTTACGTCGGTTATGGTGAATGGCTCGTTGGCGATTTCTTGGACAGCCTGCTCGGCCAGCGCTTGACTTTTGAATCTCTTGCCGGTGGACACGAATGTGACGTCGCGATAGAGCGTGCGCAATTCCCAGGAGTCCTCAGGCTTGAAATTCAATATCTCGAAATGCCTTTGCACCACAAGCGAAAGCGTGGGCGTCTGCACGCGCCCAATCGACAGCACTTTGCCCGGTGTTGAATACTTCAGCGTGTACAGGCGCGTGGCATTCATGCCCAATAGCCAATCGCCGATGGCGCGCGACAGGCCCGCCAAGTACAGGTTCTGGTAGTCGGCCTCGGGCTTTAGGTCGGCGAATCCGGCGCGTATCGACTCGTCGGTGAGCGATGAAATCCACAAGCGTTTCACCGGGCACTTGATCTCGGCCTTTTGCATCACCCAGCGCTGTATCAGTTCGCCTTCTTGTCCGGCATCGCCGCAGTTAATCACCTCGTCGGCTTGTGCTATGAGGCCCTTGATGACCTCAAATTGGCGCTTGCTGCTATCCTGGTCGATGAGTTTGATGCCAAATCTCTGCGGTATCATAGGCAGGGCTGCAAGCGACCACCTTTTCCATAGCGGAGTGTAGTCGTCGGGCTCCTTTAGGCAACAAAGATGCCCGAAGACCCAGGTGACTTTGTAGGGGCATTCACCCGGTCCTTCGTAATATCCGTTTCGCTGTATGGTAGCGCCCAAGATGTTGGCTATGTCTCGTGCCACGCTGGGCTTTTCGGCTATGCAGAGAATCAAGTCGGTGGGGTTATTGTTTCACGTTGGTTTTTCTCTTGGCCTCCTGCCAAAGAGCCTCCATTTGGTCGAGGCTCATCTCGTTGAGCTTAAGGCCTTGTGCCTTTGCCTGCTCCTCGATGTAATTGAATCGCGCAATGAATTTGCGGTTGGTGCGTTCGAGCGCATTTTCAGGATTCACCTTGTACAGGCGAGCAGCGTTGATCACTGAGAACATCAGGTCGCCGAATTCCTCCTCAATTTTGTCATAGTCGGAAGCGTCTGACTTGAGCTCGGTCTCCACCTCAGCCTCTTCCTCCTTCACCTTTTCCCACACGTCGGCAGCCTTCTCCCAGTCGAAGCCGGCGTTGGCGGCCTTTTCCTGTATACGATAGGCCTTTACGAGAGCGGGAAGCGCCTCGGGCACGCCTTTCAGCACTGCATGGTTGCCGTCCTTCTCCTTGAGCTTTATTTGCTCCCAGTTCATTTCCACTTGGTGGGCGTCGTTGGCTACGACGTCGCCAAATATGTGCGGATGTCGGAATATAAGCTTGCGATTGAGCTGGTCGGCCACGTCGGCAATGTCAAAAGCCTGCTTCTCCTCGCCTATTTTGGCGTAGAAGAGCACGTGCAGCAGCACGTCGCCGAGTTCCTTGCATATATTGGCATTGTCTTCGTCGAGCAGGGCTTGGCATAATTCATACACCTCCTCTATGGTGTTTGGCCTTAGGCTTTGATTGGTCTGCTTGGCATCCCAAGGGCATTTCACGCGCAATATGTCGAGCGTGTCGAGCACCTCGCCCAGGGCCTTGATTTTTTCTTCGCGATTGCGCATCGGAGTTATCATTGAGTTATTGATTGTGAGTATTGTTCGGTGCCTTGGTTGAGCCATTCCAGGAATTCGGGCACATTCTCGTCGTATTCGCGCGGGCCGGCCAAGGGCGAACCCTCGTTGTCGAGCAGCACGTAGTAGGGCTGCTGGTTAGTGCCGAATTTGTAGCGTTGCAGGTAGCTCCACTTGTCGCCCACGGTCTTTATGTGGCGGGTTTTGCCGTATTCCTCCACATCATAGGGCGCGGCGAGGTTTGCCTTCTCATCTACGTAGAGGCGTATCAGCACATAGTCATTCTCTATTTTGCTCTTCACGTCGGGAGTGTCGAACACTGCCATTTCCATCTTGCGGCAGTTGACGCAGCCGTAGCCGGTGAAGTCGAGCATCACAGGCTTGCCGTTCTCCTTGGCGTAGCGCATGCCCTCCTCGTAGTCGTCAAACACGGGTATCTCCTCATGGTAGAGGTTGAAGTCCTGCGTGCTTAACGGCGGAGCAAATGCGCTGATGGTCTTGAGGGGCGCGCCCCAGAGGCCGGGCAGCAAATACACGGCGAACGCAAATGATATGGTGGCCAGGAAGAATGAGAACACCGACGTGTGCTTCTGCTCGTTGTCGTGCGAGAAGCGGAGCTTGCCCAGCAAATACATGCCTAAAAGCGCGAATAGCACTATCCACAGAGCCACAAACACCTCGCGGTCGAGTATGCGCCATCCATAGGCGAGGTCGGCCACCGACAGGAATTTGAGCGAGAGGATGAGCTCAAGGAAGCCAAGCACCACTTTCACCGAGTTGAGCCAGCCGCCCGATTTTGGCATTGACTGCAGGTAAGAAGGGAATATTGCAAATAGCGCGAACGGGAGAGCCAGGCCAAGCGCGAAGCCGCCCATGCCCACTGCCGGACCTGCGATGCTGCCTTCGCTGGCTGCCTCTACGAGCAGAGTGCCGATGATTGGGCCCGTGCAGGAGAACGACACGAGCACCAGCGTGAATGCCATGAAGAATATGCTGATGAAGCCCGAAGTGCTTTCTGCCTTCTCGTCAACTGCGTTGGACCATTTCGACGGCAACTTTATTTCAAATGCGCCAAGGAACGAAATGGCGAAGAACACCAGCAACAGGAAGAAAATCACGTTGAACACTGCCGACGTGGCCAAGTCGTTGAGGGCGCTAGCGCCGAATATGATGCTGATGACGATGCCAAGCACCAGGAATATCACGATTATGCTGAGGCCATAGATTATGGCGTTGCGTATCGATTTGCTTCGGTCCTTAGTGGTTTTCAGAAAAAAGCTGACGGTCATGGGAATCATGGGCCACACGCAGGGAGTGAGCAGGGCGAGCAGGCCGCCGATGAATCCCATGATCAGGATGCCCAGCCATGATGATTGCGACACCTTGGCTGTGCTCTCGTTGATAGTGTAGTCGACTGGCGCCCACCAAGGGTTGTCGTTGTTGGTTGAAGCCAAAGCAACTGCAGCCGGTGCAATAGCGTCGGCGGGAGCCACTGACGGGTCTTGCGCTGCATTTACTGCCGGCGATCCGAATGCGAGGTCAAACTCCTCGGTTTCGGGTCTTGTGCACGACGTGGCACTGCATGCCATGTATGAGCATGAAGCCTTGATTCGGGCAGAGGAGGCTCCGTCGACGAGCTTGAAAGCTTGGCGGAACGATACGCTTCCTTCCCACCAAGGTATCTCAGCGTCCATCACCTCGTCGTAGTGCTTTTCAGGCTGGCGCGAAGGCACCACGCCGTCGATAAGCTCTATGTCGGGCGAAGGCTCTACGGTGCAAGTTGTGAGCGTGAGGGGGATGTCGAGCCCCTTGGGCATTTCCATCCCGTAGATATGCCAGCCGTCTTCAATTACAGCTTTCCATACGATTTCGCCTTCGGTGGCTGATTTCTGTTGGATTGTCGTGGTCCAGCCCACGTGGACTGGAGCCTGAGCAAAGGCCATTACGGCCAGGAGCATGCAGGCACAAAGAGCAGTAAGTTTGCGCATATGACATGATTGGAGGTGATTATTCAGTGATAGTTGCTGGTTTGTGTTTGAGAGTTAGCTATTTACAGAGAATTATCGCGTGTGATAAAGAGTCTGATTCATATGCAAAGTTAGTGAAAAATTTCATAATTGAGGTATTGAGGCATATAAATTTCACAAAAGAATTAAGGAAACATGCACACACATTGTAAGCAGGCGAAGGGGCGAACATGAAGGAAAACTGCGACCAGCTTACAAATTATGATCATTCATGCCAATTTTAAAAAAAAATATTGTGTATGCCAATAAAAAGCGCTATATTTGTGCACAAGAAACAAAAGTGGCCACGGAAGCCCCGTTGGCATGACGGCCACAAAAGAATAGGAGGTATATATAGATATGTTTTTCCTCACAGCCATATTTCCGGCCGCTCGCAGAGCCGGACTTTTAAACGAGAGCATGCTTTGATGCAGCAGCATGCTCGATGGCATCATGCACTCACCTTAAATATTTTCGCTCACCACATACATCCTTGCGATTGGATTGAGGCGCTGTATATCATATGCGGGAACGTCGCATCTCTTTGCTTTCCCATTCCTTTTTTAGCATAAGCTTATCATCACATTAAGGAAGAAAGGACTGACGCGACCCACCTGAATATAGTTGCAATGCCTTGCCATCGCAAGGATTGTCATTTCTTTTCCGGATGCCAGCGTTGCTGCTGCCTTTGAGCCAGGACGGCTTCGGCCGGATTGTCGCACGGCTGCCAGAACTGAGTGCCCGTCAGGCGGTCGGGCAGGAATTGCTGTTGCACGAAATTGCCGGGGAAATCGTGGGCGTACTTGTAATTGGCCCCATACCCCAAATCCTTCATCAGCGACGTCGGGGCATTGCGTATGTGCAGCGGCACGGGCAGGTCGCCCGAATTCTTCACTTCCGATAGGGCGCGGTCGATGGCCATGTAGGCCGAGTTGCTCTTGGCCGAAGTGGCCAAGTACACAGTGCACTCGGCAAGCGGAATTCTGCCTTCTGGCATCCCGATTTTGCGTATGGTGTCGAAGCAGGCGTTGGCCAGCAACAGAGCGTTTGGGTTGGCAAGGCCTATGTCCTCGGCCGCCAAAATCACGAGCCTGCGGGCAATGAACTCCGGGTCCTCGCCGCCCGATATCATCCTCGCCAGCCAATAGATTGCGGCATCGGGGTCGCTTCCGCGCACGCTCTTGATGAAAGCCGAGATAATGTCGTAGTGCATCTCGCCGTTTTTGTCGTAAGCTTGTGGATTTTCCTGCAAGCGGTTGATTACTACTTCGTCGTTTATGATGAGAGGCTGCCCGTGAGGCGTGCTCTGGTCGATGAGCTCGATTATGTTGAGCAACTTGCGCGCATCGCCACCTGCAAAGCGGAATAGGGCGGCGGTGCTTTCCACATTCACTTGGCGCGTGCTGAGCACCGAGTCGTTTTTGAGGGTCATGTCGAGCAGCCCGGCGAGCTCGGGCGCTTCGAGCGGCTTTAGGGTGTAGACTTGTGCGCGTGATAGCAGCGGGCGTATCACTTCGAATGACGGATTCTCTGTAGTGGCGCCGATTAGCGTTACAATTCCGCTCTCTACGGCTCCCAATAGGCTGTCTTGTTGCGACTTGCTGAATCGGTGTATTTCATCGATGAAGAGTATGGGGCGGCCGGCGTTGAACATGCTCTGCGCCTCGTGCTTGCACTGCTCAATCACCTCGCGCACCTCCTTCACGCCGCTTGTCACCGCCGAAAGAGTGAAAAATTTGCTCTTAGTGCTGTTGGCTATTATGCGCGCTATGGTGGTTTTGCCCACTCCGGGAGGCCCCCACAGGATGAACGACGACACGTTGCCCGACTCAATCATTCGGCGCAGTATGCCGCCGGGGCCTACCAGATGCTGTTGCCCTATGTATTGGTCGAGTGTCTGCGGGCGCATGCGCTCGGCGAGAGGGGGGAGATTCATAGTATATATAACTAATGTATTAGGTTAGGTAAATCGTGGTGCTTGGTGGCGAAGGCCGCGCAACCATGCCGAGGCGTCCATCGGGCGCTTGCCTTGCGGCTGCAATGTGAGCACTTGCAGCATTTTGTCGGCGCAGCACACGTAAAGGCCGTCGCCAGCTATTGCGCATTCGCCTGGCACGCTGTCTTTCGGATTGTGCAGGTCGGAGGGGAGCGTGGCTATGATTTTCATGCTGTCGTCGCCAAATTGCGTCCACGCGGCAGGGTAGGGCGAGAGTCCGCGCACCAGGTTGTGTATTTCGCGCGCCGGCTTATCCCAGTCGATGCGGCATGTGTCTTTGAAAATCTTGGGCGCTGGCGTTGGCTCCTCTCCCTGCAAGAGCTCGTCCTGCGATACGGGCTTGAGGTCGCCGGCTATGATGTGGCGCACTGTGTCGAGAGTGAGGTCTGCCCCAAGGTGCATCAGACGGTCGTGCACTGATTCGAGCGTTTCGTTCTCGCCTATTTCAATTGCTTCCTGGCGCAGAATGTCGCCGGTGTCGATTTCGTGCTTGAGCATGAATGTGGTGACGCCTGTGCGTGTGTCGCCGTTGATTATGGCCCAGTTGATGGGGGCGGCTCCGCGATATCGCGGCAGCAGCGATGCGTGCAGGTTGAATGTGCCCAGCTCTGGCATCTCCCACACTGCTCGAGGCAGCATGCGGAATGCGATGACGATGTTGAGGTTGGCCTTAAGGGCAGCCAATTCGTCGAGGAAAGCAGGGTCCTTTAGGTTGGCGGGCTGCATCAGCTTCAGTCCATGAGCCAAGGCGTATTGCTTCACGGGCGACTGCAGCAGCTTGTGCCCTCTGCCGGCTTGCTTGTCGGGCATAGTCACCACGCCTACAATGTTGTATCCGCCCTTTACCAGGCGGTCGAGGCTCTCGACGGCGAAATCCGGCGTGCCGAGAAATACTATTCGCAAATCTTCCTTATTCATGGCTGTTGTGTGTTTTTAGTGGCGCTGTCGGCGCTTTGTTCAAGTGCTTTCCACAGATTGTCGTCAGGCACGGGAGCAGTTATGTCGATCGGCTGCTTCGACACCGGGTGGGTGAACTGTATGCGGCGCGCCATCAGTGATATGCTGCCGTCGGGGTTGCTGCGCTTGTCGCCGTATTTCAAGTCGCCCTTCACGGGGCATCCTATTGCCGACAGCTGCACCCTTATCTGATGCTTTCGCCCGGTGAGCAGATTCACCTCCAATAGGTTGTAGCGGTCGCTGCGCCCTATCACGCGATATTGCAGTCGCGCTTCCTTAGCGCCGTCCTTGGGCGTGGTGGATGCGTAGCTTTTGTTGTTGCGCTCGGTAGTGGTGATGTAGTGCGTGAGGGTGTCTTCGGGCTTTTGGGGCGTATTCCGCGTTATGGCCCAGTATGTTTTGTGGATTTCGCCATTGCGAAACATCTCGTTGAGCCTTGCCAAGGCCTTTGATGTCTTGGCGAACACCACGATGCCGGCCACGGGGCGGTCGAGTCGATGCACTACGCCGAGAAAAACGTTGCCGGGCTTGGCATGGGTCTCTTTTATCCATTCCTTCACGGTTTCGCTCAGCGGCTTGTCGCCGGTTTTGTCGCCCTGCACTATCTCGCCGGGAGCCTTGTTGACTATGATAATGTGGTTGTCCTCGTACAAAACGTCCATATGCAATGGTGTTTTAGATAGCACGGCGGGACAACAGTCCCGCCGTGCTTGGTATAGGTTGTCGGCTGAGCGGTTATCTGCCGCAAGCCATAAAGTATCATTAGAGGTTGGGGTTGATGTCCTTCCAGTTCTCGATTGCGGGGAGCACGCCCATGCCGATCACTTGGTCGCGGAGGGCGCACAAGTGGCTGTAGCTCTTGTCGAGGTCGGCCATTTCTGCCTCTGTGCCGGTGATGATCTTGGTGTACACGCCGTCGTTGGTGATGCGCGAAGGCATAGCCATCATGATGTGGTGGTATTTCTCGCTTGCTACGTAGCAGCCTGCGGGCCAGCGGAATTCGTTGCCGCCCATGGCAGCAGCCATCATCTCAACGCTGAGGTATGAGGGGCTTTGGAACGAAGAGCGGCCGCGCAGCTTGATGATAGCGGCACCGCCTTGTGTTACAGCCTTCTTCATGGCATTCCACTCTTCCTGGCTGAGGGCTACGCCGTTCACCTTCTTGCCTGTGCCGATGATGTCGAGCAGCGGAGTGCCGTCGATGGTCACGGGCGAAGCGAACACTGCCATCTGCTCGCCATGGCCGCCAAATGTGCAGCAGTTGGCTACCTTGTATTGGTCGATGCCGAAGTGCTTGGCGAGAGCGCTCTGCAGACGTGTGCTGTCGAGAGCGGCAAGGGTGGTGAGCTGGTTGGGCTTCAGGCCTGAGTAGAGCAGAGTTACGAGACCGGTGATGTCGGCCGGGTTGAAGATAATCACAACATGCTTGCAGTCGGGGCAGTATTTCTTGATATTCTGGCCGAGTTCCTTGGCTACGGCAGCGTTGCCGGCGAGCAGGTCTTCGCGAGTCATGCCTTCCTTGCGAGGAGCACCGCCCGACGAGATGATGTATTTAGCATCCTTGAATGCAACCTCGGGGTCGGTGGTGGCGGTGATGTTGACTTTGTCGAAGCCGCACTGGCGCATTTCTTCGGCCACGCCTTCGGGCGAGAACACGTCATAAAGGCAAATGTTGTCGGTAAGGCCCAGCATGATAGCTGTTTGAGCCATGTTCGAACCGATCATGCCGGCTGCGCCGACGATTGTCAGTTTTTCGTTTGTAATAAATTCCATGTTTTGGTAAAAATTATGGTAGGTATCAATTATTCGCGAGCATGGTAAGTGGTCAGATGCCCAGATCCTTCATGATAGCCTCAACCTTCTTCTCGGCCTTGGCTGTGACTTCGTCGTATTTGTCGGCGCTTGGCAGGGTGTCGTGCACTTCGATGTAGAATTTGATCTTAGGCTCGGTGCCAGAGGGGCGAATCGACACTTTCGTGCCGTCGGCTGTGAAGTATTGCAGCACGTTGCTGGTGACGGGCATGTCGAGTTTGTCAATCTTTCCGGTGGGCACGTCTGTAACGTTCAGGTCGGCGTAGTCCTTGATTGTCACTACGAGGCTGCCAGCGAGCTCCTTTGGCGGGTTCTGGCGGAAATTCTTCATGATTTGCTGTATTTCCTCAGCGCCGGTTTTGCCCTTGCGCACTACCGAGATGCCTTTTTCGAGCGAGAAACCGTTCTTCACGTATATATCCTGTAGCATGTGCAGGAAGTCGAGGCCGCGATCCTTGGCCCATGCGGCGATTTCTGCCATAAGGGAGATAGCCGACACTGAGTCCTTGTCGCGCACGAAGTCTTCGGCCAAGAAGCCGTAGCTCTCTTCGCCGCCGCCCAGGTAGCGACGCTTGCCCTCGAGGTTGCGCATCACGGTGGCAATCCACTTGAAGCCGGTGTAGCAGTCAAACATCTCAATGTTGTTGTTCTGCGCGATGGCTTTGATGGTTTCGGTGGTTACGATGGTCTTCACGATGTATTCGTTGCCGAGCAGACGTCCGAGCTCGCGGTTGCGCACCATGATGTAGTTGAGCAGAATCATCACAATCTGGTTGCCGTTGAGCAGCTGGTACTCGCCGTTTTCGAGGCGCACTACGCAGCCTATGCGGTCGGCGTCGGGGTCGCTGGCGAAAATCACGTCGGCATTCACTTCCTTAGCCTTAGCGATAGCCATGGCCATAGCTGAGGGCACCTCGGGGTTAGGCGATTCCACAGTGGGGAAGTCGCCCGACGGGATGTCTTGTTCGGGCACGTGGATGATGTTGGTGAAGCCGTAGTTGCGCAGCGACTGCGGAATCAGCGTAACGCCTGTGCCGTGGATAGGCGTGTACACGATCTTCAGGTCGTGGTGGCGCTTGATCACTTCGGGGTCGAGCGTAAGGCTCTTCACGTCGGCCAGGTAGTCGGCGTCCACCTTGTCGCCGATAATCTCGATGAGGTCAGGGTTGCCCTTGAATTTGATTTCGCTGACGCTCTTGATGCGGTTCACGTTGTCGATGATGTTGGTGTCGTGCGGAGCCACGATCTGAGCTCCGTCGGCCCAATATGCCTTGTATCCGTTGTATTCCTTGGGGTTGTGCGAAGCTGTGATGTTCACGCCGCTTTGGCAGCCGAGGTGGCGTATTGCGTAGGAGAGCTCGGGCGTGGGGCGGAAGCTGTCGAAAAGGTACACCTTTATGCCGTTGGCCGAGAATATGTCGGCTACTATTTCGGCGTATTTGCGCGAGTTGTTGCGCACGTCGTGGCCCACGGCCACTGATATCTGAGGCAGGTCGGCGAATGCCTCTTTCAGGTAGTTGGCGAATCCCTGTGTGGCGGCTCCCACCGTGTATATGTTCATGCGGTTGGTGCCGGCACCCATCACGCCGCGCAGGCCGCCGGTGCCGAACTCGAGGTCGCGGTAGAATGCGTCGATAAGTTCGGTCTTGTCTTCTGCTTCGAGCAGGCGTTTCACTTCGGCGCGTGTCTCAGCGTCGTAGCTGTCCGATAGCCACGATTCAGCCCTTTTTGTCACATCTTTGACAAGTTCGTTTTGTTCCATGATTATGAGAGTTTAAAATATTTTATTGTCACTTGTGTTTTGGGCGGTGAACATGTATCTTTGTTCACATAGCAAAGGTAAATTTTATTTGGAAATAATACAAATTTTAAAAAGAAAAAGTTTCACACTTTTAGCGAAAAAAAGTGTAAAACTTTAGCAATTTAATATTTTGTCAGAGGGCTTAGCCGATGAGGGTGGCAAAGACGTAGAAAAGCAGGGTGAACGGGGCCACAAGCAGCAGCGAATCTATGCGGTCGAGGATGCCTCCGTGGCCGGGAATGAGGTGGCCAGAGTCCTTAACGCCTATCGAGCGCTTCATCAGGCTCTCAAACAAATCGCCCCAGGTGGCAAACACGCCCACGAGCAGCCCCAGCAATATCCAGCCGATAATGCTGAAATTCCACGGGTTGAAGCAGAAATACGTGGCTATGCCCACGCCAATGGCGCACGCGAAGCCGCCGATAAGCCCCTCCCACGATTTCTTGGGCGAGAGTCGCGGGCTCATTTTGTGCTTGCCGAGCCGGCTGCCGAAGCAGAATGCGCCCGTGTCGTTGATCCATATCATCACAAACATTATCAGCACCAGTTGCCACCCGGCGTTGGCGTAGAGCAGGTTGAGGCAGCAAAGGGGCAGTCCCAGGTACGACACGGCGGCGAGCGACTGCACAACGCTCATGAATGCGTTGGGGCGAAGGTCGAATAGCGAAGTCACGAGCCTGATGATGAAAGCGGCGGGTATGAACGTGAGCGTGCATATCAGTATGGTGATTCCGGTGTGTAGCTCGCTGTTCAGGCCGTCAGGCACGCCCGAAGCGCCGGCCGCCAGGAACATGCTTAAGCCGAGGGGGGCTGCCACGATGGCAATGGCTGCAAGGCAGTCGACAAGAAGCAGCGTGCCCACCGGGCGCTGCTGGAATAGTTTTGTGAATTCAATCACGCCGAGCACAGCGAAGAGGGCGCAAAGCGCGGTGAAGTACCATTGGCCGGCAAGCAGCGAGGCCACGATCAGCGCTATGTACACGATGCCCGATATCGAACGTATGATTACGCTTTTCATTGCAGGTAGGTTATGGGGGATTATTTATGACATTAGATATAGGCGCATTTAGCAATGTATTTCGCTAAGGTCGCGCATTTCGTCGTATTCGGCCCATTCGGGGTCGTTTTCCGCGCTGATTTCCAGGGGAAGCAGGGGCAGGTCGGCCAATGCGGCGTTGAGCTTCTTGTTGAAGATGTGCGTCGACTTGGCGTAGAACACCATTTCCCTCTTGCCGGCTCCGGTGTATATGCCGGTAAGCACGGCCACCGGGTCCTTCTTCAGCTCAGCCTGCATGCGCTCCAGCACGTCGTCGAGAGTCTTTGCCTCGTCAGCAGTGGGCATGCCATCGGCGTCGGCCTTGTATGGCACGGCGATGGTGATTCGTATGGTGCATCGGGGGTCATTGCGGAATTTGTCCACTTCGCCGCGTCCGGTGACTATGATTCGGTTGCCGTCTTCGTCTTCGAGTGGTGATGTCCACCAAATATCGTCGTTCATGATATCGTGTTGGTAATAATCAGTTAGGTTCAGGAGGCCGGCCTGTAAGCCAGGTTCTGTGGAGGATGCATTATCGGGAAGCCCGAAACGCTGCCTTCCGCTCGTCATTTATCTGTGCGGTCTACCCTCCGGCAATGGGCGAGCAGCCCATATGCGCCGGTTTGCTTGACCTTGCAGCGCCAAAGTCGTACGGCACGCACCATCGCTGATGCGCCCGGTGGGCTCTTACCCCGCCTTTTCACCCTTGCCCGTGTGCGCGGGCGGTTGTTTTCTGTTACGCTGCTATGCCGTTGCCGACATCTCTCCTTTCGAGAGTTGGCTGCTCTGTGCTGCCCGGACTTTCCTCTTGGCCCTCATTCGTGGCCAAGCGACGCGCCGGCCGGCCTCGTGAGCCTGCCTGATTAGTTGGTTGAGGTAAATCTTAGCGGTTGTATCCTCTGATGATGCCGCGCTTGCTGTTGCGCACGAATTTTATGATTTCGTCGCGCTCGGGCGATGGAGGCAGCTCGCACTCGATGTGGTCGATTGCGTCGCTGAAGTTCTTGCCCGATAGGTAGAGCATGCGGTATATGTCGGATATCTCTTCGATGGTCTCGTTGCTGAAGTTGCGGCGGCGCAGTCCTATGGTGTTCACTCCGGCGAAGGCGATAGGCTCATGCGCAGCCATCACGTAGGGCGGTATGTCCTTGTTGATAAGTGCGCCGCCTTGAATCATCACGTTGCGGCCGATGTGGCAGAACTGGTGAATCAGCGTGCCGCCGCCGATTACGGCGAAATCATCCACTACCACCTCTCCGGCAATCTGTGTGGCGTTCGACATAATCACGTTGTCGCCTACCACGCAGTCGTGCGCCACATGCGAATACGCCATTATCAGGCAGTTGTTGCCCACCTTTGTCACGCCCTTCGATGCAGTGCCTCTGTGCACTGTTGAGCATTCGCGCAGAGTAGTGTTGTCGCCGATTATTACGAGAGAGTCTTCGCCTTTGAATTTAAGGTCCTGCGGTATGGCTCCCACCACGGCGCTGGGGAAAATGTTGCAATTCTTGCCTATGCGGGTGCCTTCCATCACGGTGGCGCTGCTGTATATATGAGTGCCTTCGCCTATTTCAACGTTTGGCCCGATGGTCACGAACGGCTCGATCACCACGCTGGGGTGTATTTTGGCGTCGGGATGTATTGAAGCTAACGGTTGATTCATTATTGTTGCTGTTATGATGATGCTATTTGTTCTTGACTATTTGCGCCATGAATTCGCATTCGCACACCAGTTTTTCGCCTACGAAAGCCAGGCCTTTCATCACAGCCATTCCACGGCGCAGCTCGGTCATGAACGATACGTGGAAAATCAGCGTGTCGCCGGGCACTACTTTCTGGCGGAACTTCACGTTGTCGATCTTCATGAAGTAGGTAGAGTATTTCTCCGGGTCGCTTACGGTGCTGAGCACGAGCAGGCCGCCGGTCTGTGCCATTGCCTCCACCTGCAGCACGCCGGGCATTACGGGCTCTTCGGGGAAGTGGCCCTGGAAGAATGGCTCGTTGGTGCTCACGTTGTGGATGCCCACGATGTAGTTCTTGCCAATCTCTATGATTTTGTCAACCAGCAAGAATGGGTAGCGGTGGGGCAGGTACTCGCGTATCTTCACATTGTCCATTATGGGCGTTGCGTTGGGGTTGTATACGGGAGCCTGCACGTTCTGGCGCACTATTTCGCGGCGAATTAGCTTGGCTAATTTGGCGTTGATGGTGTGCCCGGGCTTGGTGGCTATGATTTTGCCTTTGAGCGGACGTCCTATCAGGGCCATGTCGCCGATCACGTCGAGCAGCTTGTGGCGAGCCGGCTCGTTGGGCGCGTGCAGCTCGAAATCGTTGATGTAGCCATATTCAGCCACTTTGCGGTGAGGCACGTTGAGGAGGTCGGCCATGTGGTCGAGCTGCTCTTGGCTGATGGGCGCGTCGTGTATCACGATGGCATTCTCCAGGTCGCCGCCCTTGATGAGGTTGGCCTTGAGCAGCGGCTCAATCTCGCGCAGGAACACGAATGTGCGCGCATTGGCGATTTTGCTCTTGAACTCAGCCACATGCTCGAGCGAGGCGTATTGGTTCTGCAGCATGGGTGAGTTGAAGTTCACTTTCACCTCCACCGAGAATTCGTCGTCGGGGATTACCAGGATTTTCGATCCGGTGGCTTCGTCCTTCACCTCTATCTTGTGCTTTACCACGTAGAAGCCTTTGTCATCGTCCTGCTCCACGATTCCGGCCTTCTCGATAGCCTCAACGAAGGGCATCGAGCTGCCGTCGAGGATGGGAATCTCGGGGGCGTCAACCTTGATGAGCACATTGTCGATGCCAAGGGCGTAGAGCGCAGCCATGGCATGCTCGATGGTGTATACCTGGGCGCTGCCGTTGGCCACCACTGTGCCGCGATTGCTCTCTATCACATTCTCAGCCAGCGCATTTATTATAGGCTGGTCGGGGAGGTCGATGCGTTGGATTTTGTATCCGTGATTTACTGGAGCCGGGCAGAATTCTGCATTTATGTGCAGGCCGGTGTGCAGGCCTTTGCCATGCACTGTGAATGATTGGTTGAGTGTAAGCTGTTTCATTTGTCACATTTTTTTTCGAGGCTGCGCACCGTGTCGAACAGGTTGTCAAGGCGTCTGAGCAATGCTGCTTGGCGCATGAAGTCGCGTGCCGGGATGGCGGGGCAGCCAAGTATTCTTGCGCCGTCCTTCACGTTGTTGGGCACGCCCGACTGCGCTCCTATCTCTACGCGGTCGCCCACGTGGATGTGTCCGGCGAGGCCCACTTGGCCTCCCAGCATGCAGTTGCTGCCCACTTTGGTGCTTCCGGCAATGCCCACTTGGGCAGCCATTACTGTATCGTGTCCCACCTCTACTCCGTGGGCTATCTGTATCAGGTTGTCGAGTTTGGTGCCCTTGTGTATCTTGGTGGCGCCCATCATGGCTCGGTCGATGGTGGTGTTGGCGCCCACCTCCACATCGTCGTCTATTTCCACGATGCCGGTTTGGGGTATTTTGTCGTACGTGCCGTCGGGCTTGGGCGCGAATCCGAATCCGTCGGCTCCGATCACTACGCCCGAATGCAGAATGCAGCGCTTGCCAATCTTGCAGCCTTTGTATATCTTCACGCCGGCATATATAGTGGTGCTTTCGCCGATTTCAACGCCCGGGCCCACGTATGCCTGCGGATAAATCTTGGCTCCCGCGCCGATTTTCGCTCCGGCGCCGACGTAGGCGAAAGCGCCGACGTAAGCATCGGCAGGCACATCCACGCCATCGGCCACGAAGCATGGCTGCTCCACGCCTGTGGGGTGTTGCTGCGTCATGGCGTTCACCATCTGCAGCAGCTTGGCTATCGTCTCGTATGGGTTTTCCACTCTAATCATGGTGGCTGAGATAGGAGCCTCCGGCTCGAAGTCGTTGCCGACAAGCACTACGCTCGAAGCGGTAGTGTATATGTATTGGTGGTATTTCGGATTGGCCAAAAAGGATATGGCGCCCGGATGTCCTTCTTCGATTTTGGCGAAGGAGTTGACGACGGCATTTGGGTCGCCATCGACATGTCCGTTGACTAAGGCAGCTATGCTGCCGGCTGTAAATTCCATGTTTTGATTGCAAATAATAAGAGGTGTAATCCTACACCTATTCAAAATACTTTGCAAATTTCAGAAAAAAAATCCAATTTGTCGATATAAAACGCCCGAAAAACGTGGTATATCGTCTAAAAAAGTGAATATTAGTGGTGAAAATGCCCTGCTTTGAGGTTTTTTTTGTCAGTGATAATAGCGACAAGGCGGAGCGGTGTTAGCCACCGTTCCGCCTTAGGTGTCCCTATGATTTGCTTCTTATTTGATAGCGAGCGTGATGATTGAGTGGGCGGGCATCGTGAGCTTGAGCACGCCGTTCTTGTCCATCTTGTAGTTGGTGAAATCTTTGATAACGACTTGGTTTGGCTTGTCGAAATCGTTGTAGTCGTCGATTTGCGCGCAATTGAGTATTTCTCCCTTCACGCCGACGGCCTGGGGCTTGCTCAGGCTCTTGAGGGCCGAAAGGGGAATCTCGATGTCTTGCGTCTTGTCGAGGTCAACGTTCACGAGCGACACGTGGTACACGCCGTCCTTCACCGAAGCTGTGGCGCTGACGTTGGGCACGAGGCGTCCGCCTTCCACTTGGCGATAGCCCGAATTGGTGCTCAGTGGCACGTATTGGGCGTCCTGGTGGGGCACGTACATCTTAAATACATAGTATGTGGGCGTGAGCACCATCTTCGAGTCCTTAGTGAGCACCATCGACTGCAGCACGTTGGCGAATTGGGCGATGTTGGTCATGGTGACGCGGCGCGTGAACTTGTGGAACACATTGAGCGAAAGGGCAGCCACCATTGCGTCGCGCATGGTGTTTTGCTGGTATAGGTGGCCTTTGATTGTGCCGGGCTCTTCGTCCCACCATGTGCCCCATTCGTCCACGAGCAGATTGACGCGTCCGCGACTGTCGTATTTGTCCATGATGTCGCAGTGCTTCTTCACCACCTCCTCAATCTCAAGGCATTTGCCGAGCGTCCAGTAATAGTCGTCCTTGTCGAACTGTGTGGCAGATCCTTTGCTTCCGCTCCATCCCGTTACGGTGTAGTAGTGGAGCGATATGCCGTTCATGAAGCGCCCGGCGTTCTTCATCATCACTTCGGTCCAGTTGTAGTCGTAGTCGCTGGCGCCCGATGCGATTTTGTAGAGCTGGTTGCTGTTGAAGTTGCGGCAGTAGGTCTGGTAGCGGCGATACACGTTGGCGTAGTATTCAGGCTCGAAGTTGCCGCCGCAGCCCCAGCTCTCGTTGCCCACGCCCAGGTATTTCAGGTGCCAGGGCTTCTCGCGTCCGTTTTCCTTGCGCAGGTTGGCCATGGGGCCGTCCTCGGCGGTGATGTATTCTACCCATTGGGCGAGTTCGGCCACGGTGCCGCTGCCCACGTTTCCGCTGAGGTAAGGCTCGCAGCCCACGAGTTCGCAAAGGTTGAAGAATTCGTTGGTGCCGAAGCTGTTGTCCTCAACTGTGCCACCCCAATTGTTGTTGACCATGCGGGGGCGGTTTTCGCGTGGGCCTATGCCGTCGCGCCAGTGGTATTCGTCGGCGAAGCAGCCGCCGGGCCAGCGCAGCACGGGCACTTTCAGGTCGCGCATTGCCTGCAGCACGTCATTGCGGTAGCCGTTGGTGTTGGGAATCGACGATTCCGGGCCCACCCAGATGCCGCCGTAGATGCAAGTGCCCAGGTGCTCGGCAAATTGGCCGTAAATTTCTTTGGGGATGATTGGCGAATCGGGGTCGGGCTTCAGCGTCACGGTCACGGGGTCGGCGTTGGCCGAGAGAGAGCCTATGGCGAGGCTTGCCGCTAAGATTGTTGTTAGTTTCATGGGGCGTAGGTATTATTTGTTGAAACGGTATACTTTGAATGTCTTGGCCGGAATGATTGTGGTGTAGTTCTGGGCGTTGTCGATGAGCATCTTCTCCACCTGAGGCGTAACCTTTGTGGGGTTCTCGATGCTGTTCTCATCGTCGGCGTCGGCATGGAGGGTGGTGACGGTCACGCCCTTCACGCCCTCTTTCTTCTTCATTCCTGCGAAGTTGAGGTTGAGCTCTTGGTCGCTGTCGCTGGTGTTGGCCACTTTCACGATGTAGTCGCCGGTGTCTCCGTCGAGCACTGCCGATGCGAATAGTCCGTTCTGGCCTTCATCGCCGGTGAGGGGCTGCTTGTTGGCGTCGAGCAGTGGCAGCACGTTGGTGCCTTTGTTGAGCGAGTAGAGTTGCTGCACGTAGTAGCTGCAGGTGGGATACGACTTCAGGTTGTCGAACCATATCATGTCGGGCTGCCATTGCCAGCCGTCGACGTGGGCGAAGAGCGGAGCGTAGGTGGCCATGTGCACCACGTCGGCGTTGCGCTCAAGTCCGGTCATGAAGGCTGCCTCCATCAGGGCGGCGTTGTAGTGGTTCCACTTTTTGCCTTTCCCGTGGCATGCGTATTCGCCGGCGAATACCTTCGGGCCCTTGCGGTCGTAGCTGTCATAGCGCTTGCCTTGGCTCAGGAACCATGATTCGGGGCGATAGAAGTGCTCGTCGACGAGGTCGGCCTTAAGGCGTGTCATTTCCGGCCAGAGGTAGTCGAACTGCTTGCCTTCCGAGTCGGGGCCTGACGAGCCAACAATCTTGATGTCGGGGTATTTTGCGCGCACGGCCTTCAAGAAGGGCTCAAGGCGCTGCGGGTAGATCGAATCCCACTGCTCGTTGCCAATGCCCACGTATTTGAGGTTGAAGGGAGCGGGGTGGCCCATGTCGGCTCTCAGCTTGCCCCAAGTGGTGCTTTCGTCGCCGTTAGCGAACTCAATCAGGTCGAGCACGTCTTGTATGTATTGTCCCACTTCCTCTTCGGGAATCTGCTGGTCGAGGCTGTTCTGGAATTGGCAGATGAGGCCTACGTTAAGGATAGGCAGAGGCTCTGCGCCGATTTCCTCGCTGAGCAGGAAGTAGTCGTAGAAGCCGAGGCCGTAGGTCTGGTAGTAGTCGGGGAAGAAGCGATAGTCGAATGTGTAGTGCCAGCGGTTCTCGTTGAGCGGACGGTTTTCAACCGGGCCTACGCTGTGCTTCCACTGGTAGCGCGAAGCGGAGTCGGCGCCCTCGACGATGCAGCCGCCGGGGAAGCGGAAGATGCCGGGCTTAAGGTCGGCGAGCTTCTGGGCCAGGTCCTTGCGCATGCCGTTTTCGTGTCCCATCCAAGTGTCCACGGGGAAGAGCGACACGTGCTCCAGGTCCACTGTCGTTTCGGGCTTGCCCACGAAGATGCGCAGCTTGCCCTTCACGAGAGTCTCGTCGGGGGTGAGCACTGCGGTGTATTTCTTCCATTCTTTCGAGTCAACCTCCACGATGGTTTCAGCCACGGCCTGCTTGTTGTCTTTGTGCGAGGGATTGATCAGTTGCACGCGCAGCTTGGCTTTGCCGCCTTCGGGAGTGCGCGCCCACACGCTGAAGCGGTATTGCTCGCCTTTCTCCACCGATACTCCGAAGAAACCTTCGTTTTCCAGGCCGGTGTGCTTGTGTGCGTGGCCGGGGTTGC
This sequence comes from uncultured Bacteroides sp., assembly GCA_964582335.1. Lineage (GTDB taxonomy): Bacteria > Bacteroidota > Bacteroidia > Bacteroidales > Muribaculaceae > CAG-873. The sequence continues at coordinate 85,056 of CAZORI010000001.1, read as the reverse complement.
CCAGGCGCACGTAGTGCGGGTTGCGGTCAAATGGGCCGTCGTCCTTAAGCTCTACGTTGCCGAATGTGTACCAGCCCATCAAGCTCTGCGGGAACTCAAACGAGCGGTTCTTGATTTTCTCGGCGTAAAGGCCGCCGTCAGCGCCGTAGTTGATGTCTTCGAAGAAGATGCCGTACATCGTAGGCTGCACGGGCGCTCCGGGCTTGTTGGTTTGCAGGGTGAGGTCGGTAGCAGCCGATGCTGATGCGCATCCTGCCACCATTGCCGCTGCAAGGAATAGATTTTTTAGACTCATTTTAAAATATATTAAGTGATTTATGATTGTCATTTTATGAGCTTGCCCCACACCGAGCGGCGTTCACGAGCGCTTGCATATGTGCCTCGTGATTTCACACAAAATTATATATAATAGAGTGATTGTCGGTGTAATTTATAGACAAATTTGGGTAAAAACATCGACATAAGCCGCAAAAGCCGCTTGGTAGCGGCTGGTGGAAATTCGGCAAGGGGTAAAAATCGGTACAAAAGGAGTAGATTTGAATAAATTTGTATTCATTAGCACTCCTTTCCAAAAAATATTCATAAATTCGCTTGCCATGAAAAAACTAATCGGCATATTGCTACTTTCAATCATTTTTCATGGACTCTCTTACGGCCGCGTCGAAAGCGACAGAGTAAAGAGCGCCCAGGATTATGAAAGCACCCATGTGACCCTGCGCCAGGGGTTGCCTCACAATTTTGTCGACTGCATCCACGTCGATTCTCGCGGATTCGTGTGGATGGGGCTTGCCGGAGGCGGCCTCGTGCGCTACGACGGCTACGACTTTGAGCAATTCTCGCCCAACAACCCTCACCGCTGCATACTCGGCAATATGGTGATGTCGATGTGCGAAACTCCCGACGGCCTGCTTTGGGTGGGGTCGGACTGTGGCATCGATGTCGTAGACATAGCCACAGCCACGCCGATAAGTCGAGCCGACATGAACCTTCCCGACTTGCGCGTGCGCATCGTCGGCATATGCCAGGACAGCAGAGGGCGCATATGGGCATGCACCGTCGACCGCGTTTTCTGCATGACGCTTGACGCAAATGGCAAAGTTAGCCGCACGCACCAGCGAGCATTCACGTCATCGGCGCCGCTCAACTCCCTGTGCATACGCGACATAGATGCCGACGGCAGCGTCTACGTATGCCAGGGCGGCAAGATTGCGCAGCTTAGGTGCACCGATAGCGGCATCGACGCGCCATTGCCATTGTCGCACCTGGCCGACCACCTGCGGGTGTTCGACATGCTCGTGCACAACGGCGACCTCTGGGTGGGCACCGACATAGGCCTTTTCCGATGCGACCGGCAGGGCAATCGCGTGAAGCGCGTATACCATTACAATGATGCCACGTCGGGCTTGCTGCACAATTGGGTGAACGCCTTGGTGGAGGATGCCGACGGGTGCATGTTTGCCGGCACGCTCAACGGACTGAATGCCTATGACGACGTGGCAGACGCCTTCGTCAAAGTGGATTTTCATGGCTCAGACAAGGCAAAGACCATTGCCGGCGACTTTGTCAACAGCATTGCATGCTCAGGCGACAATCTATGGATAGGCACCGAGGGCGATGGAGCAGTGCTGATGACTCCCAAGCGCCTTAATGCCCAATACTACAGATTTGGAGCCACCGACAAAGACGCGCCTAGCAAGCCGGTGAACTCGATATACGAAGACGAAGGCCTCACGCTGTGGGTAGGCTCGGTGGAGGGAGGCTTGGCCTATCGTCCCAAGGGCAAAGCTGATTTTGTGACCCTAAACACCGAAAACAGCCCACTGCCGCACAATTCGGTGAGCGCAATCACGGGCGACCACGACGGTGGCCTGTGGGTGGGCACGTGGGGCGAAGGCGTGATAGTGCTCGACCGCAAGGACCCAAGCAAAGAGTTGCTCAGGCCTGCTCTTTACTCCGACAATGGCGAAAGGAGCGTGTTCATAGGCGCGCTACAATACGACCCCTACAACGACGCCGTGTGGATTGGCACGCGCGATGGCATATTCTACTGCGACGTGGCAACGGGCGAGATAATTCGCCCGCTCGACAACAGCGATTCCCCGTACGGCATGGTGGGCAGCGCCATCGACAACCAGAAGCATCTGTGGATGGGCGGTTTCGACGGCCTATACGACATCGACCTCACATCGCGCAGTGGCGACAAGTGGAGGCACCGCAAGCTCGATTGCAAGCTCGACCGGCCCGGCAGCGGCATACGCGACCACGTGACATCGATTATGCTGGCAAGCGACGGCTCCTTGCTCGTGGGCTCGTCGGTGTATGGCGCATACAGGCGCACTGTCGATGACAATGGCAACGAGCATTTCGTGAATGTGACGATGAATGACGGGCTGCCCAACAATTCAGTGATGGGCATGCTTGAGGATTTCCAGGGCAACCTATGGATGTCGACTTACAATGGGCTGGGCTTCTACGATTCGAGCCGCAAGGTGTGGAGCATCGTGCCTGATCTGCAGATGCCGCATTCGTCGCAGTTCTATTGGAATGCTTATGAGTTCACCAGCGACGGACACTTGCTGTTCGGCTCCACCGACGGAATGATTGACATCGACACCTCTACGCTTTCCGAGCGAGAGGAAAAATACAAGGTGAATTTCACCAACGCATTGGTCGACGGCGAGTTGGCCTGTATTCAGGGAGGAGCGGGCGCGGATGCGGCAACGCTGGCTTACAAGCAGAACGCCAGGACTCTGCAAGTGCATTTCTCGGCACTCGACTACGCCCACAATCCCACATATGTCTACTTCTACAGGCTGAAGGGCTTCGACCGTGACTGGATGAGGCTTCCGCAAGGTCGGCACGACGTCACTTACACCAATCTGTCGCCCGGACATTACAAGCTGGAGGTGGCCTACGCACGCAATGGCGCGCTCAAGTCCATGGAGGGCTCGATATTAGCCTTGGAGGTTGCGCCTATGTTCTATAATCAATGGTGGTTTCGCCTTATCTGCGTTATGCTGGCCGCCGGAGCGGTTGTGCTCCTTTATCGCCGCAAGACATCAAACCTTGCGCTGCAGCGCATCGAGCTCGAGCGCAAGGTGGAAGAGCGCACAAGCGAGCTCACCCGGCAGAAGCAGGCGCTGGAGCAGCGCAACTTGCAGGTGCAGGAGATGACTGTTGACCGTCTGAGTTTCTTCACCAACATCACCCACGAGTTCCGCACGCCTATCACGCTGATACTCGGGCCGCTGTCGCAGGCCATGCAGGAAACCGACAACCCCAAAGTGACCAAGCATCTCAAGCTCGTTCGTCGCAACGCCATGTATCTGCTCACCCTTGTCAACCAGCTCATGGACTTCCGCAAGATTGAAAGCGGCAAAGTGGAGATATTGCGCCTACCCGGCGACTTCGGGCAGTTCTTGGCCGACACTGTGGAGCCGTTCATGTCATTGGCGCAGGACCGCAACATTAAAATCGACACAATATGCTCGCTGCCGCCCGGCGACATCAACTTCGACAAGGAAGCGATGCGCAAGCTGCTGCACAATTTTATAGCCAACTCATTGAAATACACTCCCGACGGCGGCTCGGTGACTGTGCGCGCCGCAGTGCTGCCCGAGCGATGCCACGAGTCGCTTGGCACGGACTACCGCAAGCTCTACATTTCTGTGGCCGACACGGGCGACGGCCTCAATCCCGACGACCTCGACAAGGTGTTCGACCGCTTTTACCAAGGCAAGAGCAACATCAAATACCCCACCTCGGCCGGCTCGAGCGGCATCGGCCTGTATCTGTGCAAGAGCATCGTTGAGGCCTACGGGGGCGAACTCACAGCTAAGAACGCCCATGGCGGCGGCGCTGTGTTCCGCGTGCTGCTGCCCATTCCGGCTACGGTGCCTGTGGATGGCGACGTCGAGGCTGTCGCACAGCCTCTGGCCGAGACGAGCCATGTCGAGGGCGAGGGCAATGAGACCTTGCTCATAGTGGAGGACAACCACGACATGCTGCAGTATTTGGGCAGCTTCTTCGAGCCGCATTTCGCCGTGCTCAAGGCCCACAACGGCAAGGAAGCGCTCGAGCTGTTGGCCAAGGAGAAAGTCGACCTGATTCTCAGCGACTTGATGATGCCTGAAATGGACGGCATCGAGCTTACGCGCGCCGTGAAGCGCAATTTGGCCATGTCGCACATTCCCATAGTGCTGCTCACCGCCAAGTCGAGCGAGATGACGCAGCTCGAAAGCTTCAAGGAGGGCGTGGATGCCTTCATCGTCAAGCCGTTCAATCCGCAGCTTCTGCTTAGCCGCATATCAGCCATAGTGCGCAACAAGAAGCGCTATCAGCGTGCCTTCGCCATCAACTACAAGATTGACGACATGAGCGCCACGGAGGAGACGCGCGACCAGAAGTTCATGCGCCAGGTGATGGATGTGGTCAATGCCAACTACCGCAACTCCTACTTCGAGGTAGGCGACTTCGCCGAGGAGCTTGGCGTAAGCCGCAGCTTCCTCAACAAGAAGTTGCAGGCCCTGATAGGGCAGAGTGCCAGCCAGCTTGTGAAGAACTACCGCATGAAGCTTGCCTACGACAAGATTGTGGCCAACCGCGCCACTCGCAGCTACACTATCTCGGAGATTGCCTACGACGTTGGCTTCAACGACTCGAAATATTTCGCCAAGTGCTTCGCCAAGGAATACGGCGTCACCCCCAGCGGCCTGCTCAACGACGAAGCTCCTAAAAAAAATTAAATTTTTTTGGCCCGACCTGTGTTCACATTATAGTGAAATATCCCCCGTCTTATTTGAGCCCCGATACTCAATAAGTCCCTTATCGTTCAGGACTTTCAACGCTCATCTAACGGTTGACTCACTTTTGCCAGCTATGGGAACAATCTTCCGTCGGCTTATTCCTGGATTCCCTTTGACGATGGAAAGGACTTTGTCCCCAAATTCTGATAATGATTTTCTTATTTCGTGCGACCTTGCATGGGAAGGGCTGGACGCATAGCCTTCGTAAACTATGTTACTTAAAATCCTGAAAGGGATGCTTAAAAATTGTTTATCCACATAAAAAAATCATAATTACACCACCATAATTTCACGAAACACTAATTTTGCGATACTTATAGTGAAAAAATATCAGGGTTTGTTTGCCTGCTTATGCTGACATTGCGCGACATTGCATGTACATGAATCTTAATACCGAAAATAATTTACTAATCATTTACCTAAAACTAATAAACCAACAAATGAAATCCAGACTACAGACCACAAGCATTGGCTTGGCGTTTGCCGCCGCCGTGCTGCTGGGTGCAAGCGGTTGCAACGACGACTGGGGGCAGAAAGACCCTGAAGCGGGCAACCAGACGTACCCCACTCTGCAGACTGTGACAACGATTACCTTCGAAGACGAAGAAGGAGGCTACTCGTTGCCAGCAGGATTTGCCGCAAAGACATTTGCCGATGATGCAATTGCCGAAGTGGTTGAAGACGAAATCGCCGACAGCCCGGTGCTTTCGCTCAACAACGCGGTTGCTTCGATCCCCAACCCCCTGAACGATGTAACATGCCAAGCCGGCGTGTCGTTCTCATTTTGGATGTACCAAGCCCTGGAGAAGGACGAGGACGGCAACACAGTGGGCTCGCAGGATGTGCGCACTCCGCTCATCGCTTTCGTTAACACCAAGCCCTCCGATGCAGTGGAGGTTGATGACACAACTGAATCCTCAGAGTCGTCATCATCGAGCCGCAGCGACAGCATCGAGTCAGATGCCTATGAGATCTACGGCACTCTGTCGTTCACAGCCAATGGCATGATCAAGTACGATGCCGACAACGGACTCTTCACCGACAACGACCCCGATGAGTTCCTCACTGGCTACATCACTCCCGATGAATGGCACTTTGTTGCCGTGAACATTTATGACGAAGGCTATGCCATTTATGTCGACGGCATGCGCAAGGTTGACAAGTACATCCCCAGCTTCAACTGCCACAAGATGGTTGAGTTCGCCAACAACGCACAGTATGTCTACATCAACGGCACGCCCGACAGCGAATCGGCTCCGGCTCTGTTGGTCGACGACATCACATTCGCTCGCAACAACTTCACCTCGAAGGAAGTGGCTCAGCCTAAGAAGGGCAACATCGAAAGCTCAACAGGCGGCGCTGATGACGGCTTCAACGATCCTCTCTACGATGGCTTCTTCGGTCCGGAAGACAATGTAGTAAGCTGGTGGTCAATTTGGTCGCCCTCTGTCAACCTCTCAGGCAATGGCTTGATTCACTACGAATTCACCAACTATACGATTGGCGACAACAACTGGGAAAACTGGGTGCTTATCCTCACCAGCTCAGGCTTGACCCCCAATGATGACGATTATGACGGCAGCGATGAGCTGATAGTGCTTCGTGCCGACGCTTACGGATGGGGTACATATTATGATGCATCAACTCGCGATAGCAACTACGACTGGGATACCTTCACGTCAGAAATGGACGGCGCTAAGGTTTCGATTGACATTTACCACCAGGGCGATGTTGTGACCATCAACAGCACCACAATCGGCAAGAGCGGCGCAGAATATTACTGGAACGTTGAGTTCAAGGGCTACTCAGGCGACCTGCTCGGTGCATTCTTCACTGTTGAGAACGCTCACCTCGTATTCGACGTTGACGAGACATTCGTTGGCCGCTACTACAAGTCGGGCACATATACCCTCGGTAACGAAGACTTCTCGAATACCTTCTGGAGCTGCTGGACACCGCAAGAGCGCTTCGACACGAAATTCCGCAACTTCGGTTTCGAGTTCATCAACCACAGTGCTGGAGAAGGCACCTGGCAGTATTGGAATCTGGTTGTAACCAATGGTTACCAGTCGGGCGAAGATGATGCCAACTATGCAGAGTATCTCTACCTGCGCGACGACGCGTACGGATGGGCCGACCGCTATAGCTCTGGCACAATGACAAGCAGCTTCAACTGGGATACATTCCTTGCAGATATGCAAGGCGCCAAGAGCCGCATTATGTTCCGCAGTGATGGCGACGACTTCCTGATGGTGGCTCGCCAGTGGAAAGCCGATGGCACTGAACTGCCTATTTATAAGTTTGAGGTTGATGGTATTGCATTGCCTCTGAGCCTTATCTTCACATGCGAGGGCTCATGGCTCGACTTCCTGCGCATAGGCTACTATCCGTGGTGTGAACTGACAACAAAATAAAAAAACTTAAATCTAACTATATAAAATGAATAACGAAAGCAACAACGCACTCGGCCGACGCAGTCGCAAACTCGTCAGCTTGGTAGCTGCTCTGATGCTGATGCTGGGCTTCGGCTCAGCAGCAGCCCAGACACAGGTGCGAGGCACGGTTGTGGACGAGACCGGCGAAGCCTTGATTGGCGCCAGCGTCATTGAGAAAGGCTCCAGCATGGGTGTCATCACCGACATCGACGGAAACTTTGTCATCATCGTAAAGGATCCCGCCACTGCAGTCCTCACAGTGTCTTATATAGGATATGATCCGAAGGAAGTGCCTGTCAACGGACAGACCGACCTCTTTATCCAAATGAACAACAACACCACAGCCCTCGAAGAGGTAGTGGTGGTTGGTTACGGCCAGCAGAAGAAAGAATCGGTGATCGGCGCAATCTCGCAGGTCAACGCAGGCGACCTTCTCGAGACCCCGGCCGCCAACATCTCGCAAGCCCTTGCCGGTAAGGTTACGGGCGTGATCACATCGCAGACTTCGGGTATGCCCGGTGCCGATGACGCAAGCATCTACATCCGTGGCCGCGCCACATTCGCAGGCGACTCACAGCCTCTGGTGCTCGTCGACGGCGTAGAGCGCTCGTTCTCGCAGATTGCTCCCGACGATATCGAGACAATCTCTGTGCTGAAGGACGCATCTGCTACTGCAGTTTACGGTGTGCGCGGTGCAAACGGCGTTATGCTTATCACCACCAAGCGTGGTAAGGAGCAAAAGCCGGTAGTGAGCCTTACAGCCAACTTCCAGTACCAGACCCCGACCCGCAAGGACACTTATCTTAATAGCTACGACTCAGTAGTTCTGCTCGAAGAGGCTCTTGCCAACGACGGTCTGCCCTCGCAGTACTCTGCTTCCGACCTCGAAATGTTCAAGAAGTCGGTGAATGGTCAGCTTTCAGGCGTTGACGCTCTGCTCTATCCCAACGTTGACTGGTACGACACCCTGCTCAAATCATCGGCTCCCGCACAGCGCTACAATGCAAGCGTTCGTGGCGGTACAAAGCGCATGCGCTACTACGCATCACTTGAGTACTACGATCAGGGTTCGCTCTTCAAGAACCTCTCGCAGGACGAATACGGCAACAGCTCATCGATAGGCTACAAGCGCTACGGCTTCCGTGCCAATGCCGACTTCTTCATGACCAAGGACCTTACCGTTTCGGTCAATTTCGGCACACGCTTCGAGGAGCGCCGCGGCCCCAACTCGTCTGAGTCGAGCACCTACAGCAACCTCTTCTATCAGATGAACCACATCCCCAGCTGGCTGATGCCTATATCATATGTTGTGGAGAACGGCGAAAGCACAAAAGAGCTCTATGCCGGTACAGCCCAATACCAGAGCAACCCCTACGCTACATTGGCAGTGGGCGGCTACTACAAGGGCATCAACACCATCAACGAAACCAACCTTATCGCTGACTATAAGCTCGACTTCATCACCAAGGGCCTTTCGGTTAAGGCTATGGCTTCGTTCGACTACGAGAACTACCACCAGAACCGCTACACCAAGAACTTCGCTACATACGAGTTGCTCGACCGCACCAACTACATGAGCGAGGATGCTTATAACCGTTACAACACCGACGAGCCTATGACATCGGACTATAGCTTCTACACCGTGTACAAGCTCTACCTCGAGGCTCAGCTCAACTACGCCCGCACATTCGGCGCAAGCGAATGGACAGCGATGGTGCTCTACATGCAGAACGACTACCGCTACAATTCAGAGCTCGCACAGCGCTACCAAGGTGTTGTCGGTCGTGTCACCTACGGCTACGACGGCAAGTACCTCGCTGAGTTCAATGCCGGCTACAACGGCTCTGAGAACTTCATGAAGGGCCACCGCTTCGGCTTCTTCCCCGCATTCTCTCTTGGCTGGCGCATCACTGAGGAGAAGTTCATGGAGCCCCTGCGTCCGCTGCTTAGCAACTTGAAGATTCGCGCAAGCTACGGTGAGGTTGGTAACGACCAATACAGCGGCCAGCGCTTCCTCTACGAGCAGAAGTGGAGCCAGATCAGCAACGACTACTACTTCGGCACATCGGGCCAGACCGGTATCTACGAGCAGCAGTATCCCAACTACCTGGTAACATGGGAGCGTGCTCACAAGTACAACGCCGGTTTGGAATTCGGCTTGTTCAACAACACCCTCACCGGTAACCTCGACCTCTTCTACGAGAGCCGCGACAACATCCTCTGCGACTATGGCACACGCCCGTTGTGGTTTGGTGTTACATCGGCTGTCGGCAACCTCGGCGAAACTACCAACAAGGGTTTTGAAATCGAGCTGCACTACAACAACACCATCGGCAAGGACCTCAGCTACAACATCAATGCCAATTACTCGCACGCACGCAACAACATCAAGTTGCGCGACGAGGCTCCCGGCATGACGTCGTACCGCAAGACCGAAGGCCATCCCATCGACCAATACTTCGGACTCATCTGCGACGGCTTCGTTACGAGCGCCGACTTGGCTAACCCCGATTTCCCCAAGACTACCTTCGGCAACGGCACGCTGCAAGTGGGCGACCTGAAATACCGCGACATGAACGGCGACGGATTCATCGACGACCGCGATATCACAGCAATCGGCTACAGCGACATCCCCGAGAACACATTCTCGCTCTCGCTGGGCGCTGACTACAAAGGCCTGGGCTTCTCAGTTATGTTCCAGGGCGTTGACCACGTAAGCCGCTACTACGACGCTGAGGCTATGTACGCCTTCGTCGACGGCGGCAAGGTGAAAGAGCACCACATGAATCGCTGGCAGCCCAGCCAAAGCGAAGAGTGGAACCTTGCAAATGCAAAATATCCTCTGCTTCACTACGACACCAACGGCGACCACAACCAGCGTCAGAACTCGTTCTTCCTGCAGAACGGCGCGTTTGTCCGCCTGAAGAACGTAGAGGTCTACTACAACTTGCCTAAGAAGTGGATACAGCATGTATGGATGAGCCAATGCAAAATCTATGTCAATGCTAGCAACCTGTTCACATGGGATCACCTCGACAACTTAGCTGACCCTGAGAGCAATGGTTCGAACCTCTACCCGATTTGCAAGACTGTCAACTTTGGCGTTAATATCCAATTCTAATATCTGGAGGACTTATGAAAAAGACCATTAAAAATATAGCATTCGCAGTGATGGGGGTAGTAGCCCTGAGCACAACCGGGTGCAGCGACTTCCTTGACAAGCAGCCCTCTGCTGACCTGACTGAGGATAAGACGCTGGCTGACTGGAATATGTTCAACTACTTCCACACTGACACATACAATTTCCTTCGCCATGGCGCATGCCCTATGAGCAACTCGTGGCTCGACGCAGCCACCGACCTGGCTGAGACCTCAATCGCTTCGAGCGGCGCCCGCACATCTTTTAATATAGGCAACTACTATGCATCGGGCGGCACACGCGAGTTCAACGACACATGGGAGAGCCGCTACCGTGGTATCCGCAAGTGCAATTGGGTAATCGCCAAGATCGACGAGGTGCCTTACGATATCACAAAAACCGATGAGGAGAACGTGACTCTGCGCAAAGTGACAGTAGCCGAGGCTCGCACCTTCCGCGCATTCTTCTACTGGGAAATGTTCCTGCGCTTTGGTGCGCTGCCCATCGTTGAAGACGTCCTCGACCCCGAAGACGACATCATCACCCCCTACGTGAATCGCCCCACAACCAAGGAATACGTTGTTGACTTCATCCTCAATGAGCTCAACGCTGCTCTTCCCGACCTGCTTACTTACGAGGATGCATACGATGCCAACCGCATCGGACGCCTCTCGCAGCCCATGGCAAAGGCTCTGATTTCACGTATATTGCTCTACATGGCATCGCCTCGCTACGCTGCTGAGAGCGGTATCACCTGGCAGCAGGCAGCCGACGCAGCCAGGGAATTCATCGACGAATACGACGGCCTTTTCTACCTCTTCTCGGAGAGCGGCCACAGCGCAGTCGACAACTACACCAATGCTGTGCTTCGCGTGCCTCACGGCAGCCAGAACCACGAGACAATCTTCTTCCGCAACGACGTAACCATCGACTGGAGCAGCATCTCTGTTGACTCGCCCATCGGCGAAGGCGGCTCGGGCGGCAACTGCCCCTCGCAGAACCTTGTGGACATGTACGACATGGTCGACGGCTCAGCTCCCTTCGTGGGCTACGATGCTACCGGCGCACCCATCTACACCAATGGCCAGCCCACCATCAACGCTGCCAGCGGTTATGTTGAGGGAAGCGCAGCAATGTGGGCCAACCGCGACCCGCGCCTCTCAGCCACCGTCCTTTACCAAGGCGTAGAGTGGGGCACCAACCGCGATGACCCAATGATCGACGTGATTGCCGGCCATGCCGACAACCCCACGGGCAACCCCAACAGCACGCCCACCGGCTACTACATGCGCAAGTACATTCCCGAGACGATCCTCAGCTCCAACCATGCCGGTACGGCTTATCGCCTGTGGACGATTATCCGCTACGCCGAAATCCTGCTTAACTATGCCGAGGCTCTGAACGAAGTTGACTTCGCCAGCAACAAATCCACAATCTGCGGCCTTCTCGACGAGGTGCGCCATCGCGGCGGTATCACCGGCAGCGTAGCTGATCGCGAAGACCTGTCAACTCAGGACGCTATGCGCAACTTCATCCACAAGGAGCGCACCGTTGAGCTCGCATTCGAAGAGCAACGCCCATTTGATGTACGCCGCTGGAACGTGGCAGTTGAGGCCCTGAGCCGTCCTATCTACGGCGTTGAGGTCTACGAAGACGGCCGCGTAGTGCGCAAGCAGGCTCAGACCCGCGTGTTCGAAGAGAAGATGTACCTCTATCCTATCCCCGAAGAAGAGGTGTGGAAGACTGGCATCCAGAACAATCCCGGCTGGAATTAATCTACCTAAATCGTAAACACAGATGAAAAATATAACAGCATATATGCAACGTCAAAGCAAAAGCCTGCTTGTTGCCGCCCTTATCGGCACTGCCTTCACTGTATCGGCAGCCGATGGCCGCGTGCTCAAGGGCCGCGTGCTTGACCCAGACGGCAACCCAATCCCGGGTGCTGTGGTCAACCTTGCAGAGAACAGCAAAATCATTTTCACCGATGCCGAAGGCAACTTCGCTCTCAAGGATGTTGTAATCGACGACGAAATCAACGCTTCTTGCATTGGCTACAAGTCGTCAATCGACAAGGTTGAGGACCTGAACGCTCCCATGTACATCATCCTCTATCCCGATGATGACCTCTACGAGCATCTTCGCAACGTGGCATTCGGCAAGAAGAAAGCAAAATTCGTTACCGAGTCGACATCGGTTGTGTCAGGCCAGGAACTGCAGCGCTATCCCGTGACTGTGCTTCAGAACGCCTTCAACTCCACCGTTACCGGCGTGCAGACCTACGAGGTCGCTTCTGAGCCAGGTTGGTCAGAGACCAAGCTCTATATCCGTGGTGTGCGCACCATGAACTCGTCGGCCCGCAACCCCATCATCATCGTTGACGACGTGGAGCGCGACATATCGTTCCTCGATGCATTCCCCATCGAAGACGTCACCATCCTTAAGGATGCTGCGGCCACCGCTATCTACGGTATGCGCGGCGCTAACGGCGTTGTGCTCGTCACCACAAAGCGTGGCGAAGCAGGACGCGCTCACATCGACTTCACCCAGGAGGTTGGCTTCCAGACCCTCACCGGCAAGGTTGAGAACCAGAACTCGTATAACCATGCCCTGACCATGAACCAGGCTCGCTACCTCGATGGCCTTGATCCCCTCTACACCGCTGAGCAGCTTGAGAAATACCGCCGCGTATGCAACGGCGAGACACTCGAAGGCATGGACCAATATCGCTACTTCAACACCAACTGGTTCGACGTACTGTATCGCGAAACCGCTCCCGTCTACAAGACCAACTTGCAGATTTCCGGCGGTAGCAGCCGCGCCAAGTACTACGTATCATTCTCCTATCTCCGCCAGGAAGGTATGTGGAACAGCGAAGGCACTCACCTCAATGACGGCTTCGTAACCCAGCACACCCTCAACCGCTGGAACCTGCGCAGCAACCTCGACATCAAGGTTAACGACTTCCTGACAGTGGGCCTCGACCTCGGCGGCCGTATCGACAACATCATCCAGCCCACCGCTTCGGTGTTCAACCTCACCACATTTGGCGCTGTCGAGGCTGACCCCATGCGCCCGGTTTACTGCCCCAACGGCGAAATCTACGTCGATGGCTCGGCCAACAACCCTCTCTATCAGCTCGGCGCTTCGGGCCAGGAGAAGAACCGTCGTCGCCAGCTCTACTCAACCCTTACCCTCAACGGCGACCTGTCGCCCATCACCAAGGGCTTGGGCATCGACGCTGTGGTTTCGTTCGACGCATATGATGGCTTCGAGTCGACACAGACCAACTCGATCAACACCTACAGCTACGACTACACCAACATGAGCGTAGAGCGCGTAGAGGACTTCACCTACACGCAGACCAACCGCTACTCAGAGCTCACCAACCCGAGCGCAAATGAGCGTGACAACTCATGGACACTCAACCTGCGTGCCGGCTTGAGCTACGACCGCACCTTCGGAAAGCACCATATCGACATGCGCGCATTCGTTCGCAGCTATATGGAGCGCCTCAACCGCGGTCCTCACTCGGCAAGCTGGTATCACCTGTCATCGAATCGTTACCTGTCGTACAACGGCGTAGCCAACTACATCTTCGACAACAAGTACATCCTCAATGGTAGCGTATCGCGCATGGGCTCTGACAACTTCGATCCCGACAACCGCTGGGGCACATTCTGGGGCGTAGGCGCAGGCTGGGTGCTCTCAGAAGAGAAGTTCCTCCGTGACACTAAGGTTGACTTGCTGAAGATTCGCCTCAGCTACGGTAAGACCGGTATGAACGACACAGGCACAGACCGCTATCCCTACCAATCGACCTATGCAGCAAGCAACGGCTACTCATTCGGCTACAACGCTACTTGGGTGACTGGATATGCTGAAAGCGTTGCCGGTTCGTCGAACAGCCGCTGGGAAATCAGCAAGATGGCAAACATCGGTCTTGACTGGGACATCGCAGGCAAAAAGTTCTATGGTAACTTGGACCTCTGGAAAGAATGGCGCAGCGACATCCTGATCAGCCGCTCCACCATCCCCTCAGTGCTTGGTATCAGCTTCGCACAAGACAGCTACGGCAAGGTTGAGAGCAAGGGTTACGAATTGGTAGTTGGACACGCCAACAGCATCGGCAAATTCCACTACTCAATCGAAGGTATGCTCTCATACAACATCAATAAGATCACCGAAATGGACGAAACCACTCCGCAAGTGCCTTGGCAGGCTAAGACCGGCGACCGTATTCGTGACTACTCTGAGGTAGCAGATATCTACGAGAGCGGCAATGCCGACGTAATCGGTGGTTGGAACATGTACCACTTCCTCTATTGGGCATCCGATCCCAACCTGATTTCCACTTCGCAGGAAGACGCCATCAAGAATCCGGAGAAATATCCCTACAACTCGTTCTCAAACGGCGGCCAGAAACTCGGTACTGCTGTATTCCAGGATGTCAACGGCGACCGCGTGATCGACTCAAAGGATATGGTGCCCATGGGTTACACCCTTCTGCCTGACTTGACTCCGTCAGTGGCACTTAATGCTGAGTTCGCAGGCTTTGACCTTCGCGTGGTGGCTACCGCTTACCTGAAGCGCACCGTGTTCCTCTCGCCTGCATTGACATTCTCAGAGTGGGGCTCTAACAACTCGACCCATGAGGTGACTAAGGCTTGGGGTTACTACACCGACGATCCCACCGACCCGCGCAACATCAACGCTAAGTATCCTCGCATCAGCTACAGCTACAACACTGAGGATTCGGCCCGCGGTAGCACAACTTCGTCGTACAACAATGACATCTGGTTGGTAAACGGCGACTACTTGTCGCTCCGCAACATCGAGATTGGCTACACCCTGCCCCAGAAACTCACCGCAAAGGCTTACATCAGCAAGCTGCGCTTCTACTTCAGCGGTTACAACCTCATGACATGGAGCCACCTGCCCAAGGGATTTGACCCCGAGAAGCCTATGTCGTACTGCTGGTGGTATCCCAAGACCCGCATCTTCAACTTTGGTGTTAATCTCTCGTTCTAATACCTGCTAACAAATACGAATATGAAACTTAACAATTATATCACATACACATTCGTAGGACTTGCGACTGCTTCGCTGACAGCGTGCAGCGGCTACCTCGACAAAGAGGTTGACCTGACGCTGCAAGCCGACATGGTGTTCTCCGACTATGATATGACTCGCGGATTCCAGGCCAAGGCTTACGAATATCTGCCCGATGCATTCTACGGCTACAACAATACGCAGTATCTGCTTAGCCAGGACTGCATGACCGACAATGCAGTCGACTATTGGGGCGTTGCACGCTACCATGCAGTGAATGCCGACTCATATGATGCCACCAACCACTGGTTTGCCGAATACTACTGGGATAACCGCACCACCGGCATCCGTCACTGCAACCAGTACTTGAAGAATGCTCGCCCCGACGTGGTGGGCAACTCGGAGAAGAGCGGCGACGACAACAAGCTCTACGACCGCTGGTATGCTGAGGTTGCCATTATTCGTGCCCTGCTCACTTTCGACATGGTCACATGGTTTGGCGATGTCCCTATCATTGGTGATGACGAGGACGGCGTGCCCATGGTGCTCGAGCCCGCTACGGGCTGGCCCGATCGCACTGATGCTGCTACCTGCTTGCAGTGGGTAATCAGCGAATGCGACAAGTACAAGGATGCTCTTCCTTTCCGCTACACCAACGAAACCGAGAACTGGGGTCGCGTCAACGGCGCTGCCGCCTACGCACTGAAAGCCCGCGCTTGCCTCTACTTGGCATCGCCGCTCTACAACAAGAGCAACGACAGCAGCCGCTGGAGCACAGCAGCCAGTG
Source organism: uncultured Bacteroides sp. (assembly GCA_964582335.1). GTDB lineage: Bacteria > Bacteroidota > Bacteroidia > Bacteroidales > Muribaculaceae > CAG-873. Next base: position 68,838 of record CAZORI010000001.1, on the reverse strand, counting down.
CAGCCCTCGACTTCATCAGCAAGAACAATGCCAACTCGAATCCTTACACTCTCTACACGGTGAAGACCAACAACGATCCCTACGGAGAGATGGGCAACTATTACGAGTGCTTTGCTTCCGACCCTGTGTACAACAACGAGTTCATCCTCAGCCGCTCGGTGTGGACAACTCTCCAGCTTGAGTACTTCAACGCTCCTTGCGGCTTCACCGGCAGCATCAGCGCAACAGGCTACTGCAATCCGACACAGAACCTCGTGGACGCATATGAGACAGTCAGTGGCTTGGCCATCGACAAGGATGCAAGCTACGATGAGCAAAATCCTTATGTCAACCGCGACCCGCGCCTTGGCCAGACCATCTTCCATCATGGCATGTGGTGGGGTGACGGCGATGAGTCACGCCAACTCGACATGAACAATGACGATACCCGCGTGGGCGTTGACTATGCTCGCGGCAATGGTGGCACCGCTACCGGCTATTTCTGCAAGAAGTATGTATACAACATCCGCTGGGACGGCACAATCTCGAGCCAACGCCATGCTTGCCCGATCTTCCGCTATGCCGAAATACTGCTCACCGCTGCTGAGGCTCTCAATGAGGCCGGCCAGACATCGCAGGCTTACCAGTACGTCAACGAAGTGCGCAGCCGCGTAGGCATGCCCGGCTATTCCAACATGACACAGAGCGAACTTCGCGAGCGCATCCGCAACGAGCGCCGCATCGAGCTCTGCTTCGAGGACCATCGCTGGTTCGACGTTCGTCGCTGGAAACTCCACGAAGAGAACGGTAGCGCAAGCGCCGAGACGAGCAAGCCTCGCTATCAGCAGGTTTACAACCTCTATGGCGTAGAAATCCGTGAAGGTGTTGACCCCAATGCTCCCTACGTATATGGTGCCAGCCGTGTCGACCCGAAAGTGGCGTTCACAGCTCCCAAGAACTATTTCTTGCCTATCATGTACGATGAACTGGTTAAGACCGGTTATACCCAGACTCCGGGCTGGTGATAACAGCAAGCCTTAAATAAAAAGTCAGTTGGGAGCGGGCAAAACACCTCTTCCCAACTGATTTTTTGATTTGCTAACCATAACTCCTCAAGATATCAGTGATGAAAAAAATTCTATTCTATTTGCTTCCGCTTTTGGCTGTGGGCATGTGGGGATGCTCGAGCTCTGATTCTGACCCTGACGAGCCAACGCCATCAACCACCGTAACCTTTGCATCTACGAGCACGTCGGGCAATACGGCCGACATAAGCGAGACATCAGTGACACTGTCGGTGACGATCACCGCAGGCAGCCCATCGACAGTAGGCTTCTGCTACGGCGTGGATAAGACGCCAACTGTGAGCGACGACAAAATAGTGGCCCGCGGCTCGAATGGCGTGTATACAGCGACGGTGTACAACCTGCAGAGCGGCACCACCTACAACGTGCGTGCCTATGCTCTGTCGGGCAGCGATGTCACGTACTCGTCGCAATGGTCGTTTACAACCACCGAGGTAGTTGACCCCACTCCGGCCGAGGTGAAGGCTTATCGCGGCCCATCGTACAATGACGACTACCGCAACGATGCCGATTGGTCGAAGAGGGCAAGCTGGAACCTTGCCAATGTGCACGACCCCACAGTGATGCTCGCCGACGACGGATATTACTATATGTACCAAACCGACGCATCGTTTGGCAACGCTCACGAAGGACACGGCCACTTCCACGGACGCCGCTCTAAGGACCTCGTCAATTGGGAGTACTTAGGCGGAACGCTCACAGGCGCGCCGACATGGCTTAATGACAAGACTAATGAATACAGAGCGATTCTAGGCTTGGATCCCGTTACGATTAATGAAAGCGACATGGGCTTCTGGGCACCATGTGCGCGCAATCTCGGCAACGGCACCTACCGCATGTACTACTCGATTGTCAACGACGGCATCCTTATTGCCGACGGCTCATGGCCAGAGCGCTCCTACATCGGCATGATGGAGACCACCGACCCAGCATCAAACGTGTGGGAGGACAAGGGCTTCGTGCTGTGCGCAGCCTCTGACCAAGGCACAAATTGGATGCGCTCCGACAACAACTATTGGGATGCTTACAACCGCTGGAACGCCATCGACCCATCGTTCATCATCACCCCCGAAGGCGAGCATTGGCTTATCTACGGTTCGTGGCACTGCGGCCTCACGGCAGTGCAGCTCGACCCCGCCACCGGCAAGACACTCGAAACGCTGCCCAATCCATGGGGCACGGCCGATGACATCGCGCCTTACGGCAAGCTCGTGGCCACTCGCACCTGGGGCAGTCGCTGGCAGGGCTCGGAAGGACCGGAAGTTGTCTACCACGACGGCTACTACTACCTGTTCATGGCTTACGATGGCTTAGATGTGCCTTACAACACACGCGTGGTGCGTTCAGAGAAAATCAACGGTCCATACCTCGGCATCGACGGCACCAACGTGTCCGACTTTGGCGGCGACGCTTATCCAATAGTAACGCATCCCTATAAGTTCAACGACAACCAAGGCTGGGTAGGCATCTCGCACTGTGCAGTGTGGAGCGACAATGATGACAACTGGTATTTCGCTTCGCAAGGCCGCTTCCCGAGCGATTACGACAGCTGGGCGCCCAACGCCATCATGCTTGGCCACGTGCGCTCGATCAGATGGACGAAAGAAGGCTGGCCTTTGGTAATGCCCGAGCGCTATGGCGCGGCTCCGCAGACAGCCATCAGCGAGGATGAGATAGCCGGCACATGGGAGAACATCGATTTGTCGTACAGCTACGGGCAGCAGAAGACCTCGACAGTGCTTGTGCTGGGTGCCGACCATCAGGTGACAAGCGGGCTGTGGCAGGGCTCGACATGGAGCTACGATGCCACTGACCAAATCCTTACGATAGACTCAATTGACCTGTACCTGATGCGCGAATGCAACTGGGAGGACGGACAGCGGCGCGCCACTATCGTGTACGCCGGACTTGGCAGCAACGGCAAGAAGACATATTGGGGCAAGCAGGTGAACTAATCACTCAGAGCGCATGGCCGTAGCCGGGGAAACCCGCGCGGCAGCGCGCGCCGGGATGGCGAGAATCAGCCATGCAGCCAATGCGATGCAAAGGTTGAGAATCAAAATCCACCACCAATTGATTTCTACCGGCACATACGGCAGATAATACATTTCAGGGTCGAGTGGCAACACTCGGCCCTTTTCTTGCCATATAAGCAAGGGCAAGCCTACGGCATTGCCAATGAGCAGGCCGATGAACACGGCCTTGAAGGCCAGATAGGTGAATACATGGCGTATCTGGCGGCGCGTGGCGCCGAGCGACCGCAGAAGCCCGATAGTGGGGATGCGGTCGAGCACGAGTATGAACATGCTGGATATTAGTGTGAAGCCCGTGACGCAAGCCATCAGGATGAATATAACCACCACGTTGGTGTCGAGCAGACTGAGCCAATTGAAGAAGATTGCTCCGGTGTGCTTTGCGTTGTCTACAGGATAAATCTTGTCGATGCGTGAATTCTGGTATTGGCTGATTAGCTCGTTCTGCAGCTCGTAGGCATTGTTCTCAATGTCGGCGGTGGGAGACTTCGCGATAATGCGTGTAGAATGCGTGGAGTCGACGCCGGCGATGGACCGCAGCACGCTGATTGGCGCGAATGCGACTGTTTTGTCATATTCCGAGAAGCCGGTGTCGTAGATGCCTGATATCAAGAACCTGCGCGATTTCACAGCATTGTTCACGAAAAAGCAAGCGTCCACCTTGTCGCCTACGCTAAGCCCCATGGCGGTGGCCGTGCTTGATGATATGGCAATCTGCATGGAGTCGCGTTCGGGGAGGTGCCCCTCTGCGATATTGCGCAGCTGGAATGAGTAGTCGTATTCCGGCCCGTAGCCTTTTAGGTATATGCCGCTGAAGTCGTCGTGGGTCTTGAGCAGGCCCGGCTGCGAGAATTCGGTTGTAGCCTTAGCGTCGGGCACTACGGAGTCGGCAATTGCCATAAGTCGCGGCGCATCAGTGATGTAGTCGGCGCTTGCTCCAGAGGCAGTGTCGTAGGCCGGCAGCACGCTGATTGCCGATTCAAAGGCAAGCACGCGGTCGGTGATTTGATTCTTGAAGCCACGAACTATGCCGAGAGTGGCGGCCATCACGATGTAGGCAATAGCGATGCCTGCCACTGCTATGGATATGCCCGAAGCATTGGCTTTGCTGCCCTGGCCCATCAGCCTGAGCCTGCCCGATAACCATACGGCGAATTTCATGCAGCGCTATGAATTGAGCGTGTGGGAAAAAGACACGTAGGAGTCGCGTGAGCCGAGGCACGTGATTTCGTCGCCCTCGATTATGGTGTCGGCTGTGGCCATGTCGATTATTTCGATGGTGGGATGCTCGATGCCTATGACGTTTTTCTTGGGCATAAGCCGAGCAATGGCTATGATCTTAAGGTGATACGTTTTGTCGAAGTTGATGTCCTTGTATTTAAGCCCTACGATGGAGTCGGGCACGCGGAACCGCAGCACGTAATGCTCGTTGTCAATTGAGAGCGAGCGCGCCTTGGTGCCAAGGCTCATCTCGAAGGTGAGGTCGCGGGCAGCGCGCTGCTCGGGCGTGAGGATGCGGTCGATATGGAAGCCTTGCAGGATGGATTCGTGAAGCTGGTCGATGGCTCGCGCATAGATGTGTGCCACGTTCAGTTTTTTGAGCATGGCCACTACTTTGATGCTTGCGCCGAAGTTCTCGCCGATTGCCACGATCACCACATCCACGTTGTTGAGCGGAAGCAGCGTGAGCGCCGACTCTTCGGTGACATCAATCAGGTAAACGGTGGATATGTAGTCCTTGATGGCATCGACGTTGGCTTGGCAGTTGTCAGCGCCGATTACTTCGTGGCCCATGTCGGTGAGGTCGCGGGCGAGGTTTGAGCCATATATGCCGAGGCCGAGGATAAGGTATCGCATAGCAGATTTATAAGATTTATAAGATTTATAAGATTTATAAGATTTATTCAGAGTCCTCAGAGTCCTCAGAGAGATCAGAGAGCTCAGAAATTTTTAATTTATTATGAGCGTATCTTTTGGCAGGTGCTCGCTTACGTCGCGTGTCTTCATCATCACGCCGGCGAGGAACGAGAGCAAGCCGATGCGCCCAAAGAACATTGCCGTGCACAGCACCACTTTTGAAGCGTCGCTGAGCATGTTGGTGGCTCCGAGCGACGAGCCCACGGTGAATAGCGCCGACACCGTCTCGAATACGAGCGATTTGGTGGGTATGTCGGGTTCGAGCAGCATCTCAAGCACTATGTAGAAGGTGAGCGAGACGGTGGCAAGGGTGATGACAGCGTTGGCGCGACGTATTGAGGCTACGGCTATCGAGCGATTGAATGCCGACACGCCTTTGTGGCCAAGCAGTATCGAGCGCAGGTTGAGCAGGATAGCGCCAAGGGTGTTAACCTTGATGCCGCCGGCCATCGACTGCGACGCTCCGCCTATGATCATCTGCACAACCACAATGAATAGCGTGACATCGAGAAACATGGCGGGATTCACCGAAGCGAAGCCGGCGCTGCGCGGAATCAGCGAATTGAAGAGCGACTGCACCCACTTCTCGTAAGTGGTCATGCCTTGCAGCGTGTTGTGTCGCTCAAAAATGAAGAATAGCACGGTGCTGACCACAAGAATTGCGATAGTGGTGCACAGCACAATCTTGGTGTTGAGGTCGTAGATGTGAAGCGGCATCATTTCATGGCGCTTGCCTCTGATTTTAGCCCAAGCCTTGCGCACGTAGAAAAAGAGAGTTTCTCGCAGGTTGACGAGGGTGGGAAAGCCAACAGCCCCCGCGAAAATCAGCGCTGAGGTCACAAGATATATCGACTGATTTGAATGCATGAGGGCATGGTTGGACATGCCTCCGGGAAGACACGAGAAGCCGGCGTTGCAAAACGATGACATGCTATGGAAAAGCGAGAACACTATGCGCCGATGCGTGTCCATGGCCAAGGCCTCGGGAACGGTGAAGTAAATGCAGAATGCGCCAATGAGCTCGACTGCGATAGTGAATCCGAGCACATAGAGCAAGGTGGGTATCAGCGAATTCATGCTCTTGCTGTAGATAATGTCCTTGAGCAGAAGCTGATTGTAGATTGATGTGGCTCCCGTGAAGAACACAGCGAAAAAGCTGGTGAAGGTGATGATGCCAAGGCTGCCGAGCTGCACGAGCACCGACACCACAAGCGTGCCAAACGGCGTGAACGTGGTGGGGAAGTCGACCGGGCACAGGCCGGTGATGCACACGGCGCTCGAGGCAACAAAGAGAGAGTCGAAATACGATATGCCGTGATAGGTGCACCGCGGCAGCATAAGCATGAACGAGCCTATGATGATAAACACCAAGAAGCTCGCGCCCATGAGCATGGCGGGGTTGGTGCGCCGGCTCGGAATCTGAGCTAGCGCATAGAATATGCGCACTATCGAGAACGCCCCCATCACGATGAAGAGGAACTTGTTGCTGTAGAGGAAGGTGTCGAGCCAGGGCAGCCAAGAGTGGTGAGGCTTGGGGTAAATCCATGGGAGCAGGGTGACAAGCAAGGCTGCCTCGACTATCCACCTGACGATGCGGCTCGACTTGATGGATGCGCGCATGCGGAATATCCAATTGAACAGCACGCCGGCGATGAACACGCCTTGGCAGCCGCGAAGCGCCAGGCGAATCACATGCACGTCACCCTTCGAGAGCGTGTAGCCCTCGTAGACGGTGAGCGCCACCAAGCACGCCACGGCGCATATGTTGGTGGCAATGCCGAGCGCCCCGCTGATTGTGAGTATGCCTTTCTCCAATCGCGGGAATATGGGGTTGAACTTGAATTTGTGGTGACGGCGGCGGGTGAGCATGGGTTGACGTCAGCGTATCACTGCCAGGCCACCCTGCGAGGTCTCCTTGTAGAGCGAAGGCAAGTCGTGGCCGGTCTGTTTCATCACCTGCACCACGCGGTCGAAGTCGATGGCGTGTCGGCCATCGGAGAATGCCGCGTAGAGGTTGGCGTCGAGTGCGCGGGCGGCTGCGTAGGCGTTGCGCTCGATGCACGGAATCTGCACGAGGCCGCACACGGGGTCGCACGTGAGGCCAAGGTGATGCTCCAGGCCCATTTCGGCCGAATACTCAATCTGTGCGCAAGTGCCGCCAAACATCTGCGAGGCAGCGGCGGCAGCCATTGCGCAGGCCACGCCCACCTCGCCCTGGCAGCCAACCTCGGCTCCCGACACAGAGGCGTTGTACTTCACCACGTTGCCGAAAAGTCCGGCAGTGGCCAGGGCGCGAAGCACGCGCTCCTCGCTGATGCCCTTTGACTTGTGCAGGTGGTAGAGGACAGCGGGCACGATGCCGCACGAGCCGCACGTGGGCGCGGTGACAATCTGGCCGCCTCCGGCGTTTTCCTCGCTTACGGCCAATGCGTAGGCGTAGACCAAGCCGCGGCTCTTGAGCGAGCCGGTGTAGCCGGCAGCGTGCATGTAGTAGCTGAACGCCTTGCGGCGCACGCCAAGGCCGCCTGGCAGCAGGCCTTCGCGCTCGATGCCGCGCTCCACGGCAGCCTTCATCACCTGCCACACCTTGCCGAGGAAATCCCAAATCTCCGGGCCCTCGCACATGTCGACGTATTCCCAGAACGAGTTGCCCGTCTCGGTGCACCATCTGAGGATGTCCTTGATGGTGGTCATGTGGTACACTTCCTCGCCCGAGATTCGGCTTTCGCCCTCCTCGATGATGTCGCCGCCGCCGATGCTGAATGCGGTCATCTGGCCGATGAGCTTGCCCTCGCTGTCGAAGGCCTCGAATTTCATGCCGTTGGTGTGGGTGGGAAGCACCGTCTCCGGTTGCCATATTATTTCCGTGGGCGCGATGGGGGTGAGCACGTCGAGAATGGCCTTGTCGGTGAGGTGGCCCTTGCCGGTGGCGGCAAGGGAGCCGTATAGGGTGACGTCGAAGCGAGTCACGTTGCTCACGCGCTCTATGAAGCGCTCAGCGGCCTTTCGAGGTCCCATGGTGTGGGAGCTCGAAGGCCCTAAGCCGATTTTGTATATCTGTCGGATTGATTGCATATTATGTAATTAGTTGATTGGCAACATTATAGAATTGTAGATTACGCAGGCATTCAGGCAGCGGCTCGGCTGCTGTAGGTCTCCTTCACATTCCACACGGCTGCAGCTGCTATGACGAGGAGTATGCCCGAAACGACGAGCATCCATATGGTGGCAGGAGCGCCGTTGGCATAAAGCGGGAATAACGACAGCACGGCTCCGCCGCACAGGGCAGCAATGATTTGCGGTATGCAAATGGTGCAGTTGAAAAGCCCGAGGTAGGTGCCGATGTGGTTGCCGCCCAGGGCATTGGTGAGGATAGTGAACGGCATCGACAGCATGGCGGCCCAGGCGCAGCCTATGATAGCGTAGCTGACGATAAGCAGCCATTGCGTAGCCAGGAAGTAGGTGCTGATGAAGCCTATTGCGCCGATGAGCAGGCTCACCGAGTAGCCCACGCGGCGGTTGCGGAATTGTGCGAGCACGATGGCCCATACGACGGCTGCGAGGGCTTGGATGGCGAGAAGCACGCCGTTCCAGTCGCCGGCATCCTGATACTGCTTCGACGCTGAGTTGAGCACGGTCTGCGTGTGGAAGGTGATGTAGTCGGGGCTGGCGGCGGGTATCTCATGCTCTTCGACCATTGCCCATTCGCCCTCATGCTCTGATGCGCTGTGCGCCACGGTGAGAGGCAGAGTGGGGTTGATGCTTTTCAGCGCCTCATCGTCGATTTTGCCCTTGAGTACAATGGGCGTATTGCCTTGGAAGAGGTTGTTCTCGTGGTAGGTGTGGCCGTCGATGGTGATTGCATTCACCACGTCGGTGGATGGAGCATGGAACGCAGTGCCGGCGATGGCATCGGTGGAGTAGGTCCACATGTATAGGAATGCCGACCAGCAGAAGAATTGCACGAGGCCCACTGTCCAGAACACCTTGGGAGCCTTTGCAAGGATGGTGAGAAGGTTTTCTTTCTTCTTCTCGCCTTCGGCCTTGGGCTCCGGGTCGAGGCCATGGTAGGCGGCGTATTCCTTGGGAGGCATCTCCTTCACCTTGGCGAAGGTGTAGATGACGCATAGCAGAAGGATGATGGCGCCTAAATAGAACGACCAGATTACAGTGGGGGGCACTTCGCCTTGGGGCGCGGTGTTGCTTAGGAACAGAGCCAGCACGATGGGTGCAACGAAGCCGACAACCGAGCCGGCGTTGCACAGGAAGCTTTGTATGGAGTAGGCCAGGCCCTTTTGCTTTTCATTCACGAAATCGCCCACGAGCATCTTGAACGGCTGCATGGCCATGTTGATTGACGTGTCGAGGAACATGAGCATGACAAGGCCGAATGTGATGGCCGACGACACCGACAAGCCGAGCGAGCCGGCGTTGGGGAGGAAGCACATCACCACGATGGCCACGATGGCGCCAATGAGCAGGTAGGGGAGGCGACGGCCGAAGCGGTTCCACGTCTTGTCGCTGAGCGAGCCTATGATTGGCTGCACGATCAAGCCCATGAGAGGAGGCAAGATCCAAAAGTAGCTTAAATCATGCGGGTCGGCGCCAATGGTTGAGAATATGCGGCTCGCCTGCGCGCTCTGCAATGCGTATGCAATCTGCACGCCGAAAAAACCAAAGCTAAGGTTCCAAAGCTTCCAAAAACCTAAGTCGGGCTTGTCAGTCATGTTGTTAATGTTTGTTTTAGTTGTTCAATATGAATTATGGTTTTAGAAGGGTAACGCAGCAAACGCGGGCCGAGGGCGGGCGTTGAACATATTTAACATACAAAGTTAAACAAATAATTGAGGATAATACTGAACAAACCGACGTTTTTTTGTTTAAAAATACTAAAAATCATTTCTTTTCCGGCTTCTGTCGAGAAAAAAACGGAGAAATCAATAATTAAGTGATGAAAAATTGGAAGTGTTAAAATTAAATGCTAATTTTGTAGTCAAATGTTAATGCACATTTTTGGGATGTCGAAAAGCTAAGTGACAAAGAACTATAGTGAAAATAAATTGTTAACATAACAAAGGCTAAATATTAGTTTTCTTAACAAAAATAATGAAGAAATCAACTATTTGGATATTATCTTTCTTGATGGCGGTCGCATTTGTGGGGCTTTTCTGCATGCAGATGTTCTATATACACAGCATGGTGAAAATGCGCTATGAGCAGTTCTCCGAGGGCGTGCGCCAGAGCCTTTACGCCGTGTCGCAGAGGCTCGTGCGCGACGAAACACAGTTCTTCCTCGAGGAGAGCGTGAGCCAGGTGTCGAGCAGCTATTCGCCCAGCTATTCCAAGGAGAGCAGCAGCGGATCGTCGGTGCAGGACGGCCTGAAATTCTCGTTTTCGACGAGAACCGGCATCGAGGCCGACCTCACTATCAAGGGCGACCCTATGCAAATCAACCGCATACAGTCGTCGAGCACCCCGGTGCGCCGGCACTACTCGTCGGTGAGCGAGGAGGTGCGCGACCGCTACGAGAAGCAGAAGGGCATTATCGACGAGGTGATTGTCAACATCATAGCACAGTCGAGCGTGCGCCCAATCAACGACCGAGCTGATTCGGCGCGTGTAGCCACGTATTTGCGCCAGGAGCTCGATACGCTGGGCCTGAAGGTGCCTTTTGAGTTTGCCGTGGTCAACCGTTCGGGCACGATACTCTACCGCACGTCGGGGTATTCGGCGGGCATCAACGACCGCGACAACATGTTTGTGCAGGCGCTGTTTCCCAACGACCCCTTCGACAAGCAGACGTATCTGAAAGTGTTTTTCCCTACGAAGCGCGACTATATATTCTCGGCCGTGTCGTTCATGTATCCGACCATCGCGTTCACTGCCATATTGCTCATCGTGTTCATAATCACGATAGTGCTCGCCTTCAGGCAGAAAAAGCTGTCGGAGATGAAGAACGACTTCATCAACAACATGACGCACGAGTTCAAGACGCCCATATCTTCGATATCGCTGGCAGCCCAGATGCTCAACGACCAGTCGATGCGCAAGTCGCCGGCCATATTGCAGCAGATTTCCACGGTGATCAATGACGAGACCAAGCGCCTGCGCTTCCAGGTGGAGAAGGTGCTGCAGATGTCGATGCTCGAGCGGCAGAAAGCAACGCTCAAAATCGAGGAAATTGACGCCAACGTGGCCATATACAACATAGTGAGCACCTTCAAGCTGAAGGTGGAGAAATACGGCGGCAAAATCACGGCAGAGCTCGATGCTATGAACGCCCTGATAAACGTGGACGAGATGCACTTCACCAACGTCATTTTCAACCTGCTCGACAATGCCGTGAAATACCGCAGCGAAGACCGGCCGCTGAATCTCGTGGTGTCGTCGCACGACCTCGACAATGACAAATTGGAGGTGACGGTGCAAGACAACGGCATCGGCATCAAGCGCGACGACCTGAAGAAGATATTCGAGAAATTCTATCGCGTGTCGACCGGCAACCGCCACGACGTGAAGGGCTTCGGCCTTGGATTGGCCTACGTGCACAAGATTGTGAAGGAGCTCGGAGGCGAGATTTCGGTGGAGAGCGAGTATGGAGTGGGCACGAAGTTCATAATAATACTGCCGTTGTCGAAAGACTGACGGCTTGAGAAATAAAGCATAGATTATAAATACAATTTTAAAATAGTAAAGAGATATGGAAGACAGAATGCGCATCCTGCTTTGTGAGGACGATGAAAACCTGGGCATGCTGCTACGCGAATACTTGCAGGCCAAAGGATTCAATGCCGACCTCTTTGCCGACGGAGAAAGCGGCTACAAAGCGTTCCTGAAAGGGAAATACGATATCTGCGTGCTCGACGTGATGATGCCGAAGAAGGACGGCTTCACGCTCGCGCAGGAAATACGCACCGTGAATTCGGAAGTCCCCATCATATTCCTCACGGCCAAGAGCCTGAAGGAGGATATTTTGGAGGGATTCAAGATTGGAGCAGACGACTATATCATCAAGCCGTTCTCGATGGAAGAGCTCGTGTTCCGTATTGAGGCCATTCTGCGCCGCGTTAAGGGCAAGAAGGGAAAGGAAATCACGATGTACAAAATCGGAAGATTCACCTTCGACACCCAAAAGCAAGTGCTGATGGTCGCCGACAAAATCACCAAGCTCACCACCAAGGAGAGCGAGCTGCTGAGCCTGATGTGCGCACACGTCAATGAGATTCTTGAGCGCAACTTCGCGCTTAAGACGATTTGGATCGACGACAATTACTTCAACGCTCGCTCGATGGACGTGTACATTACCAAGCTGCGCAAGCACTTGAAGGACGACCCGTCGATTGAAATCATCAACATCCACGGCAAGGGCTACAAGCTGATTGCTCCGGAGATTGATGCTACGAAGTAGGCGCCCACGCTGCCATTCGCAAGAAAAATGAGGATGGATACTCTTGCCTGCGGGCAAGGATATCCATCCTCATGCGTGTTTTCAGAAGGTCTGGCTTATCAGCGTGGAGAGGGTGGGGCATGATGTGGTGAAAGCCCCTCGATGTTTACTTGTCGTTTTTCTGAAATAAAGGCAGAGTGGCGCGGGTGGCTTGCTCGATGCGCTTGTTGCGCCAGCATTTGCGGCACACGGCCACGTAGCGTTCATCCCCTCCGATGAGCACTTGTTCGCCTTCCTCCATAAAGTCGCCGTTGCTGTCGATGCGCGCGTTCACTATGGTTTTTCGTCCACAGTTGCACGTCGACTTGATTTCGTCGATGGAGTCGGCGATTTCAAACAGACGGCGCGATCCCTCGAAAAGTCGCGTCTTGAAGTCGGTGCGCAGGCCATAGCATATCACATTGCTGCCGAAATCGTCGACAATGCGGGCCAATTGGTCCACTTGAGTTTCGCTCAGGAACTGGGCCTCGTCCACGAGGTACCAGTCGATGATTGTCAAGTCGTTTTCATACAGCTCCTTAGCCATCTCATAGAGATTGGCGTCGGGATAAATCCAATGGCACTGGCGCTCAATGCCGATGCGTGAACGTATCACGCCATCGTTCTCACGAGTGTCGATAACGGGCTTAAGGCACATGAAGCTGAGGTGCCTTTCGTCGAAATTGTAGGCAGTGGCCAGGAGGATGGCCGTTTTGGCCGAGCCCATGGTGCCGTACCTGAAGTAGAGCTTGCCTCGTCGGTAGATATTTTGCTTATCAATCATGACACATCGTGAAATTCGTCGCTAAGGTACGAACATTTTTGTGAACTCCCCTAAAATTTATTGCTAAAAAAGCAGTGGGGCAATTTCTAAATTTGGTAATGAAAGGCAAAATAGTTATTTTTGCAAACATAAATTATTAACTCATACAACACTACTATGGGACTTCTGAAAGAATTCAAAGAATTTGCTGTAAAGGGCAATGTCGTAGACATGGCTGTCGGCGTAGTCGTGGGCGCGGCTTTTGGCAAAATTGTCACTTCGCTTGTAAATGACATCATCATGCCCGGCGTAGGCGTGCTCACCGGCGGCCTCAATTTCAGCGAGTACAAATTCGTGATAAAGCAGGCTGTGATGGACGGAGCCACGGTGATTACCCCAGAAGTGGATATCACATGGGGCGCATTTGTGCAGACCATCGTCGACTTCATCATCATAGCATTCTGCATATTCTTGGCTGTGAAGGTTATCAACAAGCTTAAGCGAAAGAAGGCAGAGGAGGCTGCTCCGGCCGGGCCTACAACTGAGGAGTTGCTGACACAAATCAGGGATTTGCTGGCAAAGAAGGAAGACAAATAGCATGAAGCCGATATTCTTGATTGGATACATGTGCTCGGGCAAGACAACCCTTGGGCGCGCCCTTGGACGTGCCTTGGGGTGTGAGTTCATCGACCTTGACCAAAAGATTGAGGCAGAGCAGCAGCGCACCATCAAGGATATATTCGCCACCGACGGCGAGGCTGCATTCCGCAAGATAGAGCAGGAGATGCTCAAGACTGTGGCAGGCGGCGCTCCGGCCGTGATTGCATGCGGAGGCGGCACGCCTTGCGCCGAGGGCGCGATGGAATTGATGAACGGCCTTGGCCTGACGGTGTGGCTGCAGCCTACGTGGGAGCGCATGCTTCCGAGGCTGATGCGCGGCAGGCGCAAGCGCCCGCTTATCATCAATATCGCCGACGAGGCCGAGATGCTCGACTTCTACACCAAGGCCATGGCCACGCGTGCGCCTCATTACGGCAAGGCTATGTTCACATTCGACTCTTCGAGGCTGGAAAGCGGCGATGAGATAGACACTACAATCAAGGAATTCAAACGACAAATCTTAGGCGAGGATGACTTCTAACGCATCATACGTCGTGACCCCTCTGGAGCAACTGCTGGGCGTGGCCACCATGCGCCGGCAGGTGAGCATTGGATTGCCGGGCCCCGCTGTGCGCGGCGACCGCCGCTTTCCGCTCACGCCCGAGGCTGTGTCCATGCTCAGCGAGCGAGGCTTCAAGGTGAAGATAGAGACCGGCGCGGCGTCGGCCATACATTATGACGATATCCGCTATGCGCAGCACGGAGCCGACATAGTGCCGAGGCAAGAAACGCTGCGATGCGACATCGTGGTGTCGCTCTCGCCCATCAGCGTGATTGATGCTCGGCAGCTAAGGCGCGGCGCTCTATTCCTCACCATGTACTGCACGGTTGCCACCGACGCCGACATCGTGCGCATGCTCTTGCGCCAGCACGTGATTACCATAGCCCTCGACAAGATAGAGGATGAGAACAAGCATAAGCCATTTGCCGACATATTGGCTGAAATATCGGGGCGCGCCTCGATATCGGTGGCGTCGTCGCTGCTTGCCAATCCTGAATTCGGCAAGGGCATATTGCTTGGCGGCATCGCCGGCATAGTGCCATGCGAGGTCACAATCATAGGGTCGGGCATCGACGCATGCGCGGCAGCCCGCAGCGCAGTGGGTTTGGGAGCGTTCGTGAGGATGTTCGACAACGACGTGTACCGGCTGCGCAACGCGCTTCGCGAATTGGGCCCGGGCGTTATGGGCTCGGCAATGCACCCGCGTGTGCTGATGCACGCGTTGCAGGCAGCCGATGTGGTGGTAGCCACCTCGATAAGCCCTCACTACGTGATTGGCACAGAAATGGTGCAGGAGATGAAGGCGGGCGTGATAACATTCGATTTAAGCCGTCAGCCCCAGCCAATGTTTCCCTCGCTAATGCGCGTGGATTTGGCCTCGGCTTCGGCATCCGACAACGACATGTCGGGTCACCAGGTGTGCTACGTCAACCCATGCAGCGCAGTGCCGCGCACCACCTCGATGGCGCTGAGCAACACGTTCCTCACCCTTATGTCGGAGATATTCACATGCGATGGGCTCAACAGCGCATTGATGCTAAATCCTGGCTTGCAAAGCGCAGCGCTTACATTCCTTGGAAAGCCGGTGGAGACGGTGGTGGCTCGCACAGCCGGGTTGCGTCCGGTGGACATAAAGCTAATATTGCAATTTTCGTGATGGCAAGAAGCAAATTTTATGTTGTGTGGGCTGGGTATCAGCCCGGAGTGTACGACACATGGGAGGAGTGCGAACAGCAGGTGAAGGGCTTTGCCGGAGCGAAGTTCAAGGCATTTGACACATGCGAGGACGCGGTGAACGCATTCCGCAAGGTGATTGACGTGGAGGAAATGCAGTTCTACACTTTCTTGTCGAGGCAACAAAGGCCGGCGGTGAACTACGAAGCCTTCCCAGAAATAGACATTAACGGCATTGCGGTGGACGGAGCGTGCGACAAAACTTCGGGCGGCAACGTGGAATATCGTGGCGTGAGAATTGGCACGGGTGAGGAGCTGTTTCGCGTGGGGCCCCTTCAAGGCGGCAGCAACAACATAGGCGAATACCTGGCCCTGGTGCATGTGCTTGCGCTGCTCGACAACCAAGGCGACCACACCACTCCGATTTACAGTGATTCGCGCACGGCCATGTCGTGGCTGCGCCGCCGACATAGCCGCTCCACGCTGAGCCTTGACCCTAACGGCAAATTAGCACAAATTCTGGCACGGGCCGACCGTTGGGTGGCTACGCATCAGCTTATCAACCCCGTCATAAAGTGGCAGACAGACGTGTGGGGCGAAATTCCGGCCGACTTTGGGCGCAAATAGCGCCAAAAATCGGCCGGTGAAATTACGTTGATTAAGGCAGTATCAGTAGGATATTGTCGTTTTGTCGTCGAGCGCTGATATCGTGACGGGCGCGTTGAGTATCAGCGGATAGTTGATTTCGCCGTGCCCGGAGGGGAATTCGTAGATTATGGGATAGTCGGGGCGGTCGTAGTAGCCCCATTTTTCCAGCCAGTAGTAGAACATATCCTCCATCGTCTCGAAGTCGTCGCTTGGCTTATAGTTTGTGAATTCGCCGAGCACGATGCCTTTGTACTTTTCCAAGGCGCCGCTTTGCTGCAGGCGAATCAGCCAGCGCTCCACGGCGTAGATTTGCTCGCCCACCTCCTCAATGAAGAGGATGGTGTTTGACTCGGCCGGGAGGTCGAGCACGTCGTATTCAGTGCCTGCCAAGCCGCTGGCTGTGATGAAGTTGCCACCGACAAGCACGCCTTCGGCCGTGCCCATGTGATTGTAGGGGTGAGCGGGCACTTCGTAGGAGAAAGGCAGCCCGTCGGTGAGAAGTTCAAAAAGCAGATTTGTTGACGTGGTGTCGGCTTTGGCATCACCGAAGTGGCTGCACATAGGGCCGTGTATCGATGCAATGCCTGCATGGTAGAGCAGGGCATGCAGGTCGGTGATGTCGCTGTATCCTACAAGCCACTTGGGGTTAGCCTTTATCAAGTCGATATCGATGAGGGGCAGCAACTGCACTGTGCCGTAGCCGCCGCGCGAGCATATGATGGCATCGATGCTGTCGTTGGCGAACGCCTGCATGAATTCGGCAGCCCGTACGCTGTCGTTAGCGGCGTATGAGCCGAATGAGTCGCCGTAGGCATGTGGATATACTATAATGTGATAGCCGCGCTGCTCCAGCACTCCGATTGCGCTGTCGAGCAATTTATCCTTAATGGCCGAGGCCGGGGTGATTATGGCGATGCAAGCGCTATCTGACAGGGATTTTGGGATTATGAACTGTCCATGCCTCGACGAAGCGGGAGAGTTGCAGCCAATTGCAGTAGCAAATGAGGCAAACGCCAGGGCTACGACGGCTGTTAAAGATTTCAGTGACATTTTTAGTTATGAAGTGTGAGATTGTAAAATCAATCCCCGACAGGGTGTGCCGGGGATTGGTGATGTGTGGTTCGGACCATGCCTATCAAGCGAGGAAGCCAAGGAGCACGCCGGCTGCGACAGCCGAGCCGATAACGCCGGCCACGTTCGGGCCCATGGCGTGCATCAGCAGGTAGTTGCTGGGATCGTACTCAAGACCAAGATTGTTGGAGATGCGCGCCGACATGGGCACAGCCGATACGCCGGCGTTGCCGATAAGCGGGTTGATCTTCTTTGCCTTAGGCAATAACAGATTGAATATCTTCACGAAGATGATGCCTGATGCCGAGGCAATGATGAATGCCATGAAGCCAAGCAGGAATATGAAGATGGTCTGTGTGGTCAGGAAGTGGCTTGCTTGCGTGGATGCGCCCACTGTCATGCCAAGCAGGATGGTGACAATATCGGTGAGGGCGTTGCTGGCGGTTTTTGCCAAGCGTGTGGTGACGCCGCACTCACGCAGCAGGTTGCCGAAGAATAGCATGCCGAGCAGAGGCAGGCCTGAAGGCACGACGAAGCAGGTGAGGAGCATGCCGACGATCGGGAAGATGATTTTCTCGTTCTGCGACACGGCGCGAGCCGGCTTCATCTTGATGCGGCGCTCGTTGTGGGTGGTGAAGAGGCGCATCAAAGGCGGCTGAATCACGGGCACGAGAGCCATGTAGCTGTAGGCCGACACTGCGATTGCGCCCATCAAGTTGGGCGCGAGCTTCGACGAAAGGAAGATAGCCGTGGGGCCGTCGGCACCGCCGATGATGGCGATGGCGCCAGCTTGGTCGGGAGCGAAGCCCAGAGCGAGAGCCACCATGTAAGCGCCGAAAATACCGAACTGGGCTGCGGCACCGATGAGCATCAGCTTAGGATTGGCTATAAGAGCCGAGAAGTCGGTCATGGCGCCAATGCCAAGGAAGATAAGCGGAGGATACCAGCCGGCGCTCACGCCGTTGTAGAGTATGTTGAGCACGGAGCCTTCTTCGTATATGCCTATTTCAAGACCGGCTGTGGTGTTGAAGGGCACGTTGCCAATGAGGATGCCGAATCCGATAGGCACAAGCAGCATGGGCTCGAAATTCTTCTTAATGGCAAGCCAAATGAAGAAGAGGCCGACTGCCAGCATGACAAAGTTGCCAAATTCGGCGTTGGCGAAACCTGTGAGTTCCCAGAACTGGCGCAGGTTTACATTAATAAATTCACTGAAGGTAAGATTGTCCATACAATGCTATGCTATGGGATTATTCCAAGGTGATGATGGGCGTGCCTTCAAGCACAGAGTCGCCGGGATTGACATTGATGGCTTTTACCTTGCCGTCGCGGCCGGCGTGGATGGCGTTTTCCATCTTCATGGCCTCGAGAATGGCCACGGTGTCGGATGCCTTTACAGTGTCGCCAACCTTTACAGAAACCGAAATCAGGACGCCGGGGAGCGGGGCCTTGATTTGGTAGCCGCCGGTTGGAGCAGCTGCCGGTTTGGTGATTACTTTTTCGCCCGACGAGGTGCGGGGTGCGGGAGCGGCCTTGGGAGCGACTATCTTCACTACCTTTGCCTCTTCGGTGAGCTCGACATTGTAGGGCATGCCGTTCACTTCGACTTTCACCTTGTTGCCATCGATGTCGCCGATGCCAACATTGTATGTGTTGCCGTTGATTTTATATTTGTATTCTTTCATTGCAGTAAGAGTGTTAAAGTAGATTTGGCTTTAATCACGTTGTGTGAAGCTAAATTAGTGGGGATTGTGGCGCAGGCCATAGATTTTCGAGCTCCACGGGGAGTAGGCGCGCTTCACCTTGTTGATGGTGAGCACTGTGGTCTCGGTGTCGTGCACGTTGAGGTGCTCGTAGAGCGCCATGCAGATGGCTGCGATTTCCTCGCCCGAGTCGTGCTCCACTTTGCCTTTCTCGTTGAGGACAATTTCGTCGGGGCTTTGCGACTTGGCTTTGTTCTTGCGAGTGACGGCTGCGCCGATGCGGCTGATAATCAGGAACGACAAGCACAGCAGCAGCAAAGCGGAGAACACGATGCACATGGCCATGGCAGCCATGCCGAATCCGTGGCCGTCAAGGGCAGCGAACAGGAGTATCTTGCCGTTGGTGTCGTTGATTACGTTGGCCGAGCTCGGTGTTACGTAATTGCTGCCTACGCCGTTGCGCATTCCCCATTCGCCTTTTCCGTCTTCAGAGCGCGCCCAAGATTGGTCGGGAAGGAGCGATGCGGGAATCACCACCTCGTCGATGAGCGTGATGCCGTCGGCGTCGTATATGCCAATCCAGTTGTCCTGGCCGGGCACAAGCTCAAAATTGAGGTGCTGAGTGCCGCGCGTGGGCTCGTTGTCGGTATAGAAGAGTATGTGTTGGCGTTTGCCCACGTGAGTCACTTGGTCGCCCATCGGCACCGGGTATTTCGTTTTGTCGGTGCTGTCGTTTGTGAGGAAGATGCTCGATATTTCGAGTGGACCGAAGTTGGCGTTGAACAATTCAATCCAGCCTACGTGAGCGCCATAATCGTCGACGATGCTGTTTTCATTGGCTACCATCACCTCGTTGATGCGCAGGGCGCGGCGGTTTTGCGCCGAAGCCATAGCGATGCATCCTACGAGAGCGATGACCAGAAATGCACATTTCTTATTCATAGGACATTACAGAGGAATATTGCCGTGTTTCTTGGCAGGATTTGTCAGCTTCTTGGTAGCGAGTTGCTGCAGTGCGCGAATGATGCGGAAACGAGTGTTGCGCGGTTCGATCACGTCGTCGATGTATCCGTAGCGAGCAGCGTTGTAGGGGTTGCAGAAGAGCTTGTTGTACTCATCCTCTTTCTCTTGGAGGAATATCTTGGGATCCTCAGCGCTCTTTGCCTCCTTTGCGTAGAGCACTTCGACAGCGCCGGCGCCCCCCATAACGGCGATTTCGGCTGTAGGCCATGCGTAGTTCATGTCGCCGCGCAGCTGCTTGCAGCTCATCACGATATGGCTGCCTCCGTAGCTCTTGCGCAGTGTCACAGTCACCTTGGGAACAGTGGCTTCGCCGTAGGCATAGAGCAGCTTAGCGCCATGCAGAATCACGCCGTTGTATTCTTGGCCTGTGCCTGGAAGGAATCCGGGCACGTCGACGAGCGTAACCAGTGGAATGTTGAAGGCGTCGCAGAAGCGCACGAAGCGGGCAGCCTTGCGCGATGCGTTGCAGTCGAGCACGCCGGCGAGGTATTTGGGCTGGTTGGCCACGATGCCCACTGATTGGCCGTTGAAGCGTGCAAAGCCAATGATGATGTTCTTGGCGTAGTCGCGCTGCACTTCCAGGAATTCGCCGTTGTCGATGATTGCGCCGATCACCTCGTACATGTCGTAGGGGCGGTTGGCCGAGTCGGGAATGATTTCGTTGAGCGAGTCCTCGAGGCGGTCGATTGGGTCGTTGCACTCTACGAGCGGAGCCTCTTCCAGGTTGTTCTGAGGTATGTAGCTGAAAAGCTTGCGTATGATTTTGATGGCGTGCTCGCCGTCCTCGGCTGCGAAGTGGGCCACGCCGCTCTTTGTCGCGTGCACTTCAGCGCCGCCCAGGGCGTCTTGCGTCACGTCTTCGCCGGTGACTGTCTTAACCACTTTGGGGCCGGTGAGGAACATGTAGGAAATACCCTTGGCCATGATGGTGAAGTCGGTGAGCGCGGGCGAGTATACGGCACCGCCGGCACACGGGCCGAGGATTGCCGAGATTTGCGGCACTACGCCCGAAGCGAGGATGTTGCGCTCAAATATCTCAGAGTAGCCGGCCAGGGCATTGATGCCTTCTTGGATGCGCGCGCCGCCCGAGTCGTTGAGCCCGATCACGGGAGCGCCCATCTTCATGGCCATGTCCATGATTTTGCAGATTTTCATGGCCATCGTCTCGGAGAGCGAGCCGCCGAATACTGTGAAGTCTTGAGCGAAGACGTATACGAGACGGCCTTCGATAGTGCCGTATCCGGTGACAACGCCGTCGCCAAGGAATGATTTCTTGTCTTGGCCGAAGTTGTGGCAGCGATGGCGCACGAACATGTCGATTTCTTCAAACGAACCTTCGTCGAGAAGTTGGAGGATACGCTCGCGGGCTGTGTATTTGCCGCGCTCATGCTGCTTGTCGATAGCTTTTTGGCCACCACCGAGGCGTGCCTCGGTGCGCAGTTCGATGAGTTCTTTTACTTTTTCAAGTTGATTGCTCATTTCAATATTTTTATTACGGATTAATTGTCATGTGTTTTGAGTGGGCGCAATAGGCGGCCTAAGGCAATAGAAAGCCGCAAAAGAGAGCTGCGCCACATGGTATGAAGTGAAAAGAGCTGATTTCCCGCACAAGTAGGCGAGAAGTCAACTCTTGAATGTATTCACAAATTATTTGTTGGGGTCTTCGCAGAGCTCGATGAGGGTGCCGCAGGTGGATTTGGGGTGAAGGAAGGCGATGTTGAGGCCTTCTGCGCCTTTGCGGGGAGCCTTGTCGATTAGGCGTCCGCCCTTGCTTTCAACCTCAGCCAAGGCGTTGGCCACGCCGTCCTCTATGGCGAAAGCCACGTGCTGGATGCCGCCGCGTCCGCCGTTGTTGGCGATGAATTTGCTGATTGCGCTGTCGGGCGCTGTGCCTTCGAGGAGCTCTATTTTGGTTTGGCCTACCTTGAAGAATGCTGTTTTCACCTTTTGGTCAGCCACTTCTTCGATGGCGAAGCATTTGAGGCCGAGCATGTTTTCGTAGAAGGGGATTGCTTCTTCCAAGCTGGGCACTGCGATACCGATGTGTTCGATGTGAGAAATGTTCATGATTATGATTTATAATAAGACAATATTTCGTTTGTCGGGTATGCTATCTGATTTCGACAAATTTATCGCAAATTTACGGTTTTTCTTCTAAAAAAAGAAATTTACTGTTGATATTTTGAAAAAATGCGGGCGTGCTGCCATAGCGCGCCCGCATTGTAGGGTCAGAGAGTGAGAATGTTATGCTTCGATCGAGATTGGAATCTGGCGTTTAAGCACTTCCTTGAAGGAGATGATCGTTTCGGTGCGCGAGGCATCGAGCTTTTGGAAGTGGTTTTGTATTACGTTGAGCAAGTGGTCGTTGTTGCGCGCAACCACTTTCACGAACAGGTCGTAATGTCCGGTGGTGTAGTGGCATTCCACCACCTCTGGAATCTTTGCGAGCTGGTCGATGGCTTCTTGGTGCTTGGTGGGGTCGGAGAGCAAGATTCCGATGTAGGCGCATGTGTCGTAGCCGAGCGCCGAGGGGTTGATTAGGCATTCTGTGCCGTTTACCACGCCTCTTATGGCGAGGCGCTGGAGGCGCTGGTGTATTGCGGCTCCCGAGACGCCTAATTCACGAGCAATCTCAAGGTAAGGCTTGCGACCGTCCTTGGCCAATTTCTGGAGGATGAGTAAGTCTATTTTGTCAAGTTGCTGTTTGCTCATAATGTGACCATGTTTAATGGTTGTGTAATATGAATTGGATTAAATTGTATGTTGATATAGGTATATTGTGTGACAATAACGTTGATATTGATTTATTGCAAATTTAGGTGATAATTTCTATATTTATAGATATGCGAGCCCATTTTTATGAAATTTTATTCAAAAAATTGCTAAACCATCACCGAGATGATTTTGCCGGCCACTGTGACAGCCGAGAAAGAGCAGCCTACGGCGGTTACGTACATGCACGACCAGTAAAGGGCATCCCAGAATGTCTTCACGTTGGGATTGACGGGCAATTCCTGGTAGTAGAGTATTAGCGAAGCGCAGTAAATTACGGCTACGAGGATTGATGAATACTGCGAAAGCATGGATGCTGCGCGATTCTTTGATAGGTAGCCCACTACCATGGCCAATGCGTAGGTGCCGCGCAGCAGCGGGTGTTGTGGGCGATTGTGCGCTTGGTTGTTTTGGCGTGTCAGTTTCCATGACAATTGATAGTTGAAAGTGGTGTCTGTTATATATAACATTTCAACTAAGCAATTGGTTAGCGAGCGTCTTCATCGAGGTGGCTCCTCTGCATGGGAGTGACTTTGCTATTATTTTGACGGTTAGATGATTTGTTTTTTGACTTCCCGCTTTGTCTGCGTGCTTTTGACGTGCTTTTTTTAACAGTGTCGGTGGCTATAGTGTCGGCCGAGGCTTGGCGTATGGCAGTGAGCACGGAGTCGGTGTTGCGGTCGCCGGCACTGGCCGGCGCGTGTGAGCAACGGCTTACGGCAGAGGCTAAAAGAAGCGCAAGGAGCATGATAGCCACGGCTATCAGCCCCATGCGCTCGTGTTTCATCATGTGCCAGCTGCCGCCCATGCGTCAGTGTGCGCTTATATCCGCAGTGTTGTCGGTGACATCAGCGCTTCCGGCAGCAAGGAGCTGTCCGGCCTCGTCGAGGCGAAATTTCCAATCGTCGTCGATTAGCGACAGGCGCGACATTGCAGGCTCGGGCGAGCAAGCAGCAAGTGAGAGAAATACAGCACAGTAGGCTAATAGAGCTTTGTAAGTTTTCATGACAATTGTTACGTAAGTGGAGCAAAGAGGATTAGATGTCAATGGTTGAATGTGGCGATGTGGCGATGCTTCTTCTCCTCAAAAATGTCATCGATGGCAATGAAGATTCCGCTTTCCTCCACGTCGCCGAATTCGTCGTTGATGGCTGTGCCGAACATGCGCATCGTGGGCGAAAGCATCATGTATGCATTCACCAGCGGCGGTATGTTGTGGCCCAGGGCGCGCACTTCGTTGTTGAGTATCTTGTAGTCTTCTTTGAAGTTTGCCCCGCAGAAGAGGTGGCCCATTGCGCTTTGGTCGATGTTGGTGTCGAGGGGATGAATCGGAATCACCAGACTGTCGGGGTCGGGAAAGTGCTTGTGCAGGAACGACAGAATCAGGTTGCGGCATTCGGCCAGGTAGTTGGGGTACATCGTCACCTTTCCGAATAGATACTTGATCTGGGGATATATCACGGTGAGCGCGCCAAGGCCGTCCCAAAGGTTGTCGAGTGTGAAGAGTGCGCGCGCGCCCACTCGCGAGGCCTGGAAGTCGGGGATAACGAATGAGCGGCCCAGCTCCATGGTGTTTGGCAAGAATTCCTTGATGAATTTGTCGGAAAACCGGAACATGTGGCTTGTTGCGATGCGCGGACGGCCGTGCTCGTCAAACTTGGTGTCTTCGCCCAAGATGAAGCGGTAGCCTCCAAGAATGAGCTTGTTGGCCGGATCCCACACTATCAGTTGGCGGCATGGCTTGTCCATTGTGTCGAATTGGTCGATGTCGCAAGCCAGGCCTGTGCCACCGCCAGCCATGCGGAAGGAGATTTCGCGCAGACGTCCCACCTCGCGCATTAGGTTGGGCGCTTCGCGTCCGTCAAACACGTAAATCTGTGTTTTGCCTTTGTTGCTGTTGCGCAGGAAGCGCTCTGGAGTGAGTTCGCTCTCTATGAGGTCGAGGTTGACGGGTGGTATGATAGTTTGGTTCATTCGTCGTTGTTGTTATTGTCCAATGAATATACCATGTCGCGCACCATTGAGGCTATAGCCTTATGGTCGGGCTTGGCCAGGTCGCGCCAGCCCAGTCGGTTGCCAACATTGACTACGAATTTCTTTCCGCGCGATTTTAGCAATTCGCTGGGCAGATACAGCATTTCAATGTTGAATTTAAGGTGCAGGCGCAGGCGCCATTGGGCGAGATTGTAGAAAAATGATGAGTTGTGGCCGGAGAAGTGCAGAGGCACCACATCGCGGTGATGCTGCAAGGCCTTCACCGCAAACATTTTGTGCCATGCCAGGTCCTTGATAATGCCGTTTTTGCCCTTGCGCGACACCAGCCCGGCTGGGAAGATTATCACAGGAGCGTCGCTGGCAAGCGCATCGTTGATGTCGGCAGCGCTGCTGCGTTGCTGACGACCATGCTTGTTGATTGGCAGGAAGTATTCGCTTATGGGCTCAACAGCCATGAGCAGGTCGTTGACGATGAATCTCAGCTTTGGGCCATAGCGCTTTGCCAACATGGCGATAAGCGCTATGCCGTCGAGGCCGCCCAAAGGATGGTTGCACACGAATATCACGCGGGCATCGTCGGGCGCTGGCAGCCTGTCAGGGTTGATGATGTCGACCTTCACATCGAGCGACTGTAATACGCCCTCGCAGAATTCGGCGCCTCGGCGTGGGTAAAGTTCGTGCAGCATACGGTTGAGGTCGTCTTCGTGCACGGTGCGCTTAAGCCAGTTGATGGCAAAGTCGGGCACGAACCTTGCTTTGTCGCCCAATTTGCCCTCCAAGGCTTTTTTCACATCGATATTTATAGGACCGTTGTTGCTCATGTTTTGATAAATTACCACAAAATTAGATATTTTTATTAATATGTATGTAATATTGATTGAAATTTTCTCTAATTTTGTGGTGTTTAATATGGATATATGCACATATTGCCAGAAATAGTAATCGATTTGGGCGGCAACGGCATGCTTCTGCCGTATCTGCAGCGGCAATTTCCGCAGTTGCCGGGTGAGGATCCAGCCGAGCCGGTGGCCGGGGTGAAGATAGGGTGTGCCGGGCAAGCGCCGGCAAGCGACGACGATGAATTCGACCGATATTGCAACGACAGGGGATTGCCTGTGGCTACGCTGGCATGCTGCGACATCATCTGCACGGGCATGAGCGGCTTGCCGCGCCGCATAGCCGAGGGCATAGCGCGCGGCACCTTTGTGCACATTCGCGACAACCAAGCGCGCATTAGCCTTGTGCACGCCACCGACGTGGCGCGAGCTGTGCGTGTAATGTGCGGCACGCAAGGTGCCTATACGCTGTCCGACACACGCGAGCATACAATACGCGATTTGGCCGAGGCCATAGCCTACCGCATTAATGACAAGAGGCTATACACGATAGCGCCTCGCTGGGCGCGTATGTGGTATGGTAGCGATTATTACGCCACGCTTACGTCCGACCATATCTTTGAAAGCACGTTCACTATTGATTTTCCTGATTTTACACCGGTCGACACTTTAGAGTACATGCGCACTCATGTCTACGACCAATCGAGTTTATAATTATGAAACTGACTGACTCGCTGAAAAGCATAGGCAAAATGCTGCTCCTCAGCAAAAAAGCTACCGTAAAGAGCGTAAAGGCCAAAGGCTCGATAATTGTGCTGGGCAATGGACCTTCGCTGAAGTCCACGCTTAGCGAATACATGCCTCTATTGCAGAAATCTACCACAATGGTGGTGAATTTCGCGGCAAATGACGAATCGTATGAGAAATTGCGCCCTAATTATTATGTGCTGGTGGATCCGGCTTTCTTCAGCGAGAAGCCCACTGATAGCGTGAAAGCGTTGTGGAAGCGCATACGTGCCACTGATTGGCCCATGACCATGATTGTCGGCGCCAACGATTTGATGAAGGCCGAAATTTTGGCGGGAGCCAACGACAATGTTTCTTTCAGCACCGTGAATCTTGTGGGCGTGGAAGGATGTGGATGGCTCGAAGCTCTTGCTTACGACAATGGGTGGGGAATGCCTCGGCCGCGCAATGTGCTGATTGCCGGCATCATGGCTTGCTTGCAGATGGGCTATCGCAGGGTGTATGTGTGCGGTGCCGACCATTCGTGGCTGCAAAACGTAAAGGTGCACGATAACAATCGCATCACCACTGTGCAGACGCATTTCTACAAGGAGCGCGAGGGGCATCAGCAGGATATCGACAAGGTGTTCGAGAAGGTGACGATGCCTGAGCTGATGATGAATTTCTACATTGCCTTTGACAGCTATCACAGGATGCAGCGCTATGCACTGCGCCGTGGCGTTGAGATTTACAACGCTACGCCGGGGTCGTACATCGACGCTTTCCCCCGATGCAAGCTGCCTGCTGAGGTGTAATAGGCTGAAACAATAAGCCCCGGGCACTGCTTCAAAAGTGTCCGGGGCCACTTGCCTTAAATTATAGTTAACTCCCCATCGAAAATCGGTTATGGGCAAAAAGATGATCCCGCTGTTCACTCACGCGACCAACGGGATAGGGGTTTTTGGATTATGGAAAAACGATTTTGAAACTCAGTATGGGCATTATTGCCGCACAAGATAGCTCATATGGCGCCAAAACTGATGTCTGAGCTTTTCAAAACGCAAACCGTGATCCCGCGTGAATGCAATTGATATGTAGTGCCAAAGCAGGTATTCTGGCTTGCCCCAACCTCTGCGCCTTCCCAACGCTTGGCAGCGTCAGTGGCTTGTTGCAGGGTCTTGATGTAGGGGCATACAGCAGCGGGTACTGCGTCGGATTCGCACCGACTTCCCTTTTCATCCCCAAAACCGGCATCGATTTTGGCTTGGATACTTTGACCTTGCAAATTTAGCTAATAAATTCTATTCGACCAAAATTTTCATCAGTAATTTTTATAATTTTTATAAGATTTATAAGATTTATAAGATTTATAAGATTTATAAGATTTATAAGATCAGTATCCTCTGCTCTCTCTCCGAGCTTTGCTCATAGCTTCCTTAATTCCTCCGCTTGTTATAAATTCTGTTTCTATTTTCTTCAGTACTTTTGCAAGCATGGCATCTATTTGTCGTATCTGCGTTATCATTATGTTGGCCACAGTCTCGTTGCTTCGCACCTCACACTTATTTACAAATTCCATGGGATCATCATTGGCCATACAATATGCTCTTACCATTCTGGTCCTATAATCAGTGGCGCTCCATGTTACGAGTTTGTTTTGGCGCAGAAAGTCACCATAATCTTCAAGTAATTCACGCACAGATCCACGGGCTACGCCAAGCAGTTTGATGCACATTTCTGCCGACACAGTGCTATCACTGCAGCCTTCTACAATATTTTGCTTGCACGAGCGGGCTGCCTGGCGCATTTGGTCAATTGTGCGATTGGGAGAGGTAAAGGCTCGACGTATGAACATCTCTGTAACATCGCAGATGATAACGGATTTTTTATAGACATTCCAATCGGTGTAGTCCCCTGCTATCTTAAGGAAGCCTTTCATTTCGTCAGTTAGCGATGTTTGTGGGTGGAAAATTCTTTGTTAGTACACTATTCACATACAAAGATACGAACTATTTCTTAAAGATGAGGTAATATAATAAAAAAATATAAGATTTATAAGATTTATAAGATTTATAGGATTTATAGGATTTATAAGATTTATAAGATTCGATGAGGCATAAAATAATTTGTGGATTAATACGTTAGTAATGGAAAAGTGCGCATTGCTCCCCATAGATCGCATTCACTATCCAATAAATTGTCTCATGAGACCATTTTACATAAATGTTTTTCTGTCCCTGTTGATGCTATGCAGCATATGCTCATGCAGCAATGACAGTGACGAGCCCTCTGTTGAAGTCGAGTTTAAAATTTCACCAACTGAAATCAGCTTAAGCAAAGATGGTGAAAGCAAATACATATATGTGCAGTGCATAGGCAAGCCTCAGGTGAAGGTGGATGATGATTGGTTAATCGTTGGTGATCCAGTAGCTAACGATGATAGCGGCGTGACGTTTCAGATTGAGGTAAGTGCACCGGCAAATGCCTTGGCGCGATCTCTTACGGCGACAGTCACAGTGGTGGCTTCTAATGCAACAGGCAGCGTAAATGTGATACAAGCCCCGGCCCTTATTCAAGAGGACGAGGAAGATATTGATGCGCAACCTCTGCTTTCAAGCACAGCTATGCAGATAGCTGCTGATATGTATGCGGGAATCAATATCGGAAATACCATGGAGACGCCAAATTATGAAGGCGCATGGAACTGTCCGGTGGTTAACCTTGATTACATCAAAGGCCTTAAAAATCTTGGATTCAACGCTGTGCGCATACCATGCGCATGGGACAGCCACATTTCTGATGCTTCCACCAATACTATTAATAGCGCATGGCTCGACCGAGTGAGTGAAGTTGTGGGATGGATTGTAGCGCAGGATATGTATGCTGTGCTTAATATCCACTGGGACGGCGGCTGGCTTGAGAATTCTTGCGTCAACGGCTACAGCGCCACAGTGAACCAAAAGCAACATGACTATTGGACACAGATAGCCAACAAACTCAACGAATACGACGAGCATTTGCTCTTTGCGGCCATGAACGAGCCCAACGTAGGCAGCGACGCGGCCAGCAAGAAGGCAAGTGTCGATGCCATTATAAAATATCAGCAGACAATGCTTGATGCTGTGCGAGCCACCGGCGGCAACAACGCTTCGCGTGTGCTTGTGATGCAGGGCCCATGCACAGATATAGATATAACGCTTGAGGGGCAATACGCACTCCCCACCGACATTATCGCCGACCGCCTGATGATTGAGACACATTTCTATGGGCCTTATCAATTCAACATGATGGAGAAGGACGAAAGCTGGGGCAATACCTTTTGGTATTGGGGAAGTGACAACCATGTAGCCGGTTCCGACCACAACAGTACATGGGGTGAAGAGGACTATGTAAGGACGCAAATGCAGAATATGAAGACTCGCTTTGTGGACAGAGGAATTCCTGGAATAATAGGTGAATATGGCGTATGCTACAATAGGGAGGGTACCACGGGAATCGACGTAGAGAAGTGGCGCTCGTCGGTAAGGCTGTGGAACAAGGTGGTGGCTCGTGAGTCGAAAAACGCAGGCATGGTGCCGTTCTACTGGGAAACTGGTGGCGATATCGACCGCAGCAACGGCAGTGTTATCAACACATTGCAACTCGATGGCGTATTCGAAGGCGTGACGGAAGGAAAATATCCTTTCTGAAATAAGGAAAAATGATGAAACGTGCATTAATAGCAAAATTGCTTAGATGGAAGGCGCTGTGCGGAGCTATGGCGCTTATGCCGTTGACGGCTATCGCGTCGGATGTCGATGCTGTGCTGCGTGAGGTGTCGATATACGGCAACGGCTCCACGGGGTCGATGGCCCCGTATTTGATTGGGGCGCTCAATCACGGCAAGAATGCCCAGCGTGGCGCCCTGCTTCTCGATGCCAAGGCAGCAAAGGGCATGGATATGGATAGCCGCGTTTCATGGGGCGCAGCGGCCGAGGTCATAGCAGGCGATTCATACACATCGCATTACGACCGCTATGATGCCGACGCTGATGCCTGGCGAAGAGGCAACTGGCATCCAGGCGATGTAAGACTGCACCAACTGTATGTAGAGGGCAAATACCGCAGCATATTTCTCACCGTGGGGCTGAAGGAGCACGGCTCGGCCTTGCTCAACCAAGAACTATCGAGCGGCGACATGGTGGAGAGCGGCAATGCTCGCCCAATCCCCGAGGCGCGCATAGGCTTTGTCGATTTCCAAGACATACCATTCACTAAAGGATGGGCGCAGATACAGGGCGAGGTCTCATACGGCAAAATGATTGATTACAGCTACCTAAAAAGGCAATTCAATTATTACGACTATCACATCAATCGGGGCGCGCTATACACCTACAAGCGCGTGTATTTCAGGAGCAAGCCGTCGGAGAGGCTATGTGCTACGTTTGGCATGCAGGCCGGTGCGATGTTTGGAGGCACCACCACGTATTACAGCAAGGGCGAAGTGATCAAGACCTCGAAATTTTCACGGTCCATAGGCACATTCTTCAAGATGCTGCTTCCCATGGGAGAGAATGGAGAGGAATACTATGTGGGGTCGACCCTTGGCTCGTGGGATTTGAAATTGCGCTATAGGCTTAACGACAGCCATGCGCTTAGCGTCTACTTCCAAGGGCTGTGGGAAGATGGCTCGAGCCTTGGCCGCATGAACAAATGGGATGGCCTATACGGAATAGAGTATTCTTGCTCGGAACGGGGATGGATCACCGGCGCTGTGCTGGAATACATCGATTTTCGCGACCAATCGGGCCCGATACATTACGATCCTGCCGACAATCCTCAGCACAACATACAATTTCAAACCACTGGTGGCGACAATTACTACAACAATAATTATTATAATTCGTATGCCAATTTTGGCCAATGCATAGGCTCACCGTTCCTCGTGTCGCCTATATACAATAGCGACGGATATCCGGCATTTGCAAGCAACCGCAACAATGGCTTCCACGCCGGCATCAGCGGACAGCCTGCGGAGGATGTGAAGTATAAGCTTTTGGCATCGTATCAGCGAGGATTGGGCACGTACACTCAGCCTTATTATCAGGCGCTCACTGATTTCTCCATGATGCTGCAGGTCGACTACAATGCATCTGCATGGGTGAAAGGGCTGGCTGCTCGGGCGCAAGTGGCGTTTGACTGCGGCAAGCTTCGCGGCGACAATTTCGGCACGTCGCTTTCTCTAACTTATAGGTTTTAAGAAATGGCAAGGACGATAACAATCATACTATTGGCAATGCTGCTTGGCTCATGCACCAACAATGGCGACATAGGCGCCCTCTACGGGCTATGGGCTACAGAGGGGTGCACGTTTAATGGAATGGAGATGGCAGAGGACGATTATCAGGACTTTTATTGGAGGTTTCAAGGTGATATTGTGGCTATCAATGAGTTGATTGGCGCTCATGAGCATCTTGAATGGATAGGCACATTCGTGCACGACGGGCAATCGCTCTGCCTTGATTTTAGCGAGGGAGAGGTTGACACAGAATTCTATCCTAAACAAATCGGCTTGGTGGCCGGCAAAATGGAGCTTGAAGTGGTCGAGCTCACTGGCTCGCACATGACATTGCGCTATCAATCCCCCTTGGGTATCATTTGGCAGTACCGCCTGCGCAAATCAAAATAAGTGACGCATGAAGTAGAGGAAGAAGCGTGGATCTTGTATGAAGTAGCGCTTGAAGAGGCGGCGCGGCTCATGCACAAAGCGGTAGAGCCACTCCATGCCCAACTTGCGCATCAGCATGGGTGCTCTGCGCCTGGTCTGCGCCTCAAAGTCGACCGTGGCGCCAAGCGCCATGAACAGCTTCACGCCGGGCATGCGATGACGGTTGCGGTGTATCCAAATCTCTTGCTTAGGCGCGCCCAGGCACACTGCCAGCACTGTTGCCCCTGAGCGGTTGATGCTATCGATTGTTTCATCGGTTTGGTCTGAATTGCCCAAAGCGTTTTCGGCATCGATGCTTATAATCGGCGATCCATAGCCCACCACTATTTCACGGCCTATGCGACGATTGATATTGGCGCGGGCTTTCTCTGCGACACCCGGCTTGCCCCCCATGATGAATATCCTGCACTCAGCGTCGTCGCGATGATAATCACAGAAATGCCTGAAAAACGTACTTCCGGGAATGGCCTCGGGCAGAGGATGCTTAAGCAATTTCGACATGAAGTAGAGGATGCGGCTGTCGCACACCACCCAATCGGCATCGGTGTACGCATTATAGAAATCCCGGTCGTGCTGCAGTTTCACCATGTGATTGATGTTGGGCGTAAAAAGAACGCCGCTTTTGAATTGGCGCAGCAATTCGGCTTCTGTGATTCTCAGAACGTCGATATTCAATATTCTCACTTTTGATGCCATGTCACAGTGAAGAGATGTATTGTATGAGCCGTGGCGCTACAATGCTTTTGGTAAAATTGTCCCTCACACGGAGGTATGCTTGCCGGGAATATTCCTGCCAGTGGCCACCGTTAAGAATGCCGATGATGATATTGGCGTATGCCTCAGGTTGAAGAGAGTCGGCTATGAGCGCCGAGCTGCCGCAAATCGCAACGTTGAATCCGGCATTGCTTGCCACAGGCACCACTCCGCATCCCATAGCCTCGGTGAGCGAGTTGCTGTGCCCTTCGTTTGGCTCAGAGGAAGGGAAAACAAAGAAGTGGGCTTGGCGTAGCAATCGGGTTATCTCGTCAAGGCTTTTGCGACCATGCATGGTTACGCTGTCGGCAGGCATGCCGCTGTCGGCGATTGCCGATTGAAGGGCGGCAATATAGTCGGGCCAGATTGCTCCTACTATATGCAGATTCGTATCAGGATACATCCGCTGCACGAGGGCTGCGCAGCGGATGGCAACATCAACGTTCTTCGACGGAGCGATTCTCCCGAAATATATCAAATTGACGCCCTTGGAGAAATCATGCGGCTGCCAAGGCTTTACGTATGCGTCGTCGAGATAGTTGGGGTAGTAGAAAGAGTCGCGTGAGAGTTTTTCGCGTATGAAGTCGACGTAGCATTGGCCCTGGCACAGTACGCCGGTGGCATTGCGCAGCAATTGCAGTTGGCGCTTTTTGTAGCGAGTGCCGCGCTCATTGTATATGCGTATCATTCCGCCATTCCTTATCTCATAGATAGTTTTGTGTCCAAGAGATTTTGCCGTCATTAAGAAGGCGTATTCAATGTCGATGATTTTGTCGTAGAAGCCCGCAATATGCACCAAAGCATCAGGGTGCATATTCAGCATGCGCAGAAACTGAGTGTATGCCTTGGCCGTGGCGGCGAGGTATGCGACTGCCGAACCGGTGCGCATAGGCTTGTCGATGCATATCACGTTGAATCTGGCTTGCTTATATATGCCCAGGGTGCGTCGGCAACCAACCTCGGCGCCCCCAATCCGCTCAACCGGTATGCCTCGCCCTAAAGGCGCGTAGAAGATTACATCCATCGTGGTCAGCGCAAGGGGTTGTCGTCAGAATTGTACCATTGGGCAAAATGCTTCAGGCCTTCGCTAAGCGGGGTAGAGGGGGAATAGCCTAAGGCTTGCTGCAGCTTTGATGTGTCGGCGTAAGTCTGCAGCACGTCGCCGGGTTGCATCGGCATGTGTTTATTTACGGCCTTTGCTTTGAAGGCGCGCTCCATCATGACGATGAATTCGATCAATGCGATAGGGTGGCTGCACCCAACATTGTATATTTCGTAAGGCACTCCGTCGGCATTGGCCGATGGCGTGCGCGATGCTATTGAGGCAGTGACGCGCGCTACGTCGTCGATGTATGTGAAGTCGCGCATCATGTCGCCATTGTTGAACACCTTTATTTCATGGCCATGCGTTATTGCATCGGCAAAGAGCATGGGAGCCATGTCGGGGCGTCCCCAAGGGCCATACACTGTGAAATAGCGCAAAGCCGTGGTTGGCAGCCCGTAAAGCAAGCTATAGGCGTGGGCCATTGCTTCGTCGCAAAGTTTGGTGGCGGCGTAGATGCTGGTTGGCCGTGACACGTTGTCCGATTCGGAAAAAGGAATGTGCTTGTTAAGGCCATATATCGAGCTGCTCGACGCGTACACCAGATGCTTCACGCCAGTGCGGCGGCAGCCCTCGAGCACGTTGATGAATCCCATCACGTTGTCGCGCACGTAGCAGCGCGGATGGTCGATGCTGTGGCGCACGCCTGCCTGGGCGGCGAGGTTGATCACGCAGTCGAATTGTCCATGGTCGAAAACCCGATCCATAAGCCCGGCATCAGCGATGTCGCCCTTGATGAATTGCATTGCCGGCCATGCAGCCGATGCTGTTGGCCGGGCAATCCCATCACCGTCCTCGACATGAATGCCGAAGAAATGCAGGAGGCGCGCCTGCTTCAATCTCGTGTCGTAGTAATCGTTGAGATTGTCGAGGCCCGTGACGTCGTGCCCATCATTGAGCAATTCTGCCGCTACTTTGCTGCCTATGAATCCGGCTGCCCCGGTGACAAGGATCTTCATCGCGATAGGTTGGTTGATAACATACAGATAACGCAAGAATGCGGCTTTTGTTGTGATGGGCCTTATGCGCCTCGGTATATTCGGAGGTATTCTTCCACTTGTCGCTGAATGGTGAAGTTGTTGAGGATGTGCAGTCGGGCAGCTCTGATTTTAGCGAGGGCGCTGTCGTAATGGTTCATGATTGATGATATAGCTGCGGCGCAGGCCTGAGCGTCGTCGCTCTTGAATGTGCTTCCGAGAGTGCTTCCGCATGTCAGCGAGCAAAGCGCGCCCGAGTCGGGCACAAGCACGGGCAGCCCGGCAACCATGGCCTCTGCCACAGACAGTCCGAAGCCCTCTTGCCGCATAGAATGCACCATCAGGTGATAGTCGGCAAGATGCGAATAGATGTATTCGCGAGTGCGGCATCCAAGGAAATTCACTTGGCGGTCTACGCCAAGTGCGCGGGCGAGTTCGCGAAGCTCATGCTCAGATTCGCCTTCTCCGATAAAGTCGACCGACACATTGCTTATGCCTTGGCAGCGAAGGGCGGCAATCGCTTCGATGAGCAAGTCTTGGCGCTTGTAAGAACTTTTCAGGCGTGCCACTTGCACAATCCTGAATTGGGAAGATGTGTCGAAATTTGTGTGGTCGGTGAATGGAATCAGGTGGCAGGGCAGCCCGTTGGGCACAATGCTTGTGCGCGATTTATGGTTCGACTCTTTGATGTAGTTAGCCACTTCGCATGATATGGCCACCACTCTGATTCGGCTTGGGATTCGGCCAATGCTATTTAGGATAGAGTGCACGGTAAGCACTATCTTACGATGAGTCCAGGGCGCGAACAGCGGAATCATGTTGGCTTGATGGCAATGCACCACGTCGGATTTCATCGCCAATATGTTGATTTCGGCAAGGAACCATGGGTTGCGCCCTCCGGGAGTGCGATGCATAAGCGTCACGCGCACCTTGGGGGCAACCTTTGCCAGCAGCGTAGGGTCATAGTCGGTATTGATCACCACGAGACGCACATCATGGCCTTGGCTGGCCTGGCAGGCAGTGATGTCAATCAGCATAGTCTCAATGCCGCCGGTATTGAACGACCATACAAAATGCGTAATCTTCATGATGGATATTTCGACAAATATTTATTTTAAGATTATCCATTTGCCGGTCTTGTCAGAGCCTTCGCTCTTGATGAAACCAAGCCTTTTTAGTTCTTTGGTCGCTCGCTTGGCTGTGGACTCTGAAATATGGAAGATTCCCATTAATTTTGAATGTGTAATCTCTGGGTGGTCTGCAATTGCTAAATATATATTTTGCAGAGGTGCATTCAACAGATGAGCATCCTTTAAGTCGACGTTCATCATCTGTTCAGTCAGTGAGCGACTCTTTGCGGCAATACCTTCATCAAAAAGAAGCTGATTTTCAAGTTCAGTTACGGTGCTTCCCTCGATAGCTGTAGAGTGGGTCACGATGGAGTAGAGGTGGAATTTCTGATAGTCCACCTGTTCCTCGATGCCTGAAGCCGAATATGCTCTTGTAGCTTCCGCAAGCTGTATGTCAAGATACTTAACCATCGATAAATGTCTGATTTGATTACAAAAGTACAAAAAATTATTTGACTTTTTTACAAGCCGGTGCGGATTGTTGTATATCCGGAGGATTTCGAGCCTCATTAACGTTTTTAAGGCAATGTAATCAAAAATAGGAGTGTAACAATTTTAAATAATTCGTATATTTGCCCACATAATATTTTATTTATTAATGAGCACCAAAATTTTCAGAAACAAAATCGGTTAAATACATAATCATAATGAAAAAATTACCAATCATTCTGCTTGCTTCGCTGGCATACGCTTCGGCAAATGCCGCTGATGCAAATGACAATCCGCTATGGCTACGCAATACGGCCATTTCGCCCGACGGCTCAACTATAGCGTTCACCTACCATGGAGACATATTCACGGTGCCCGCTGCCGGAGGCACTGCGCGCCAGATTACATCCAACCCCGAATTCGACACCGCTCCTGTGTGGAGCCCCGACGGCAAGAGCATTGCTTTCTCTTCCGACCGATTGGGAAATAAGGATGTGTTCATCGTCGATGCAACAGGCGGTACGCCTCGCCGACTCACCACGCACAGCGCAGCCGAGACGCCGCTTGCTTTCCTCAACGACACCACAGTGCTCTTCGCCGCTAACATTATGCCCTCGGGCAAGGCTGCACAAGGGCCCTTCCAGGCACAGGTGTACCAAGTGTCGACCAATGGCGGCCGTCCCAAGATGTTCTCGACAATACCCATGGGCGCACTTAGCGTGGACGCATCGGGACGCGTGCTCTACCAGGACAAGAAAAGCATGGAGAACATATGGCGCAAGCACGAGCGCTCGTCGGGCACGAGCGATATTTGGCTGCTCGACGGGGGCAAATACACAAAGCTCACCGACTTCAACGGCCACGACCTCTATCCAGTGTGGGGCAACGGCGACAACTACTACTATGTGTCGGAGCAAGACGGCATACTCAACGTGTACCAGGGCTCGCTCAGCGGCAAGCCTTCGCAGCTGACGCAGCACAAGAATCACCCCGTGCGCTCACTCTCTGCATCGCGCAACGGCAAGCTCGCCTACAGCTGGGACGGCGAAATCTACACACTCGTGCCCGGGCAGCAGCCGCAGAAGGTGAACGTGAAGATTGTGGCCGACGACTACGACAACGACAAGGTGAAATACTACAGCCGTTCGGGCGCATCCAATTTTGACGTTGCTGACGACGGCAGGCAGGTGGCCATCGTTATTCGCGGCGACGTGTACGTCACTGACACCAAATATGAAACGACAAAGCGAATCACCAACACCGATGCCCAAGAGCGCGTTGTGGATTTCGCTCCCGACGGACGCAGCATCGTGTACGACTCGGATCGCGACGGCATGTGGAAACTCTACATCACAAGCATTGTGGACAAAGATGAAAAGGCCTTCCCTTACGCCACCGATATCAAGGAAGAGCTTCTATTCTCAGGCGATAAGCCGGCTCAGCAGCCGCAATTCTCGCCCGATGGCAAGAAAGTGGCGTTCCTTTACGGGCGCGATGAAATTCGCGTAATCGATGTCGACACTAAGGCAGTGAACGTGGCTCTTGACGGTCAGTACAACTATTCGTACAGCGACGGCGACGTGGATTTCCAATGGAGCCCCGACAGCCGCTGGCTGCTTACATCATACATTGGAGTGGGCGGCTGGAACAATATCGACATTGCTCTCGTGAAGGCTGATGGATCAGAGGTTGTCGACCTCACCGAAAGCGGCTATGCCGACGGACAGCCCAAATGGGCGCTTGGCGGCAAAGCTGTTGCCTATGCCAGCGGACGCTATGGCATGCGCAACCATGGCTCGTGGGGCGAGCAGGATGACGTGCTGCTGATGGTGCTCGACGGCGAGGCCTGGGACGACCTGAACATGAGCGAGGAAGACGCAGCCCTTAAGGAGGAATCGGAAAAGGACAAAAAAGATGACGAAGGCGACGCCAAAGACAAGAAATCAAAAGGCAAAAAGGGCAAAAAAGGTGACAGCGCAGAAGAGAAGGACGAGGTTGAGCCTCTGGAATTCGACCTTGCCAACCGCCAATACCGCACTCGCCGACTCACCAACACCTCGGCCAACGTTACCGATTATTACATCGACAACAAAGGCGAAA
The DNA here is from genome assembly GCA_964582335.1 of uncultured Bacteroides sp. Lineage (GTDB taxonomy): Bacteria > Bacteroidota > Bacteroidia > Bacteroidales > Muribaculaceae > CAG-873. The sequence goes on along the minus strand of CAZORI010000001.1, from coordinate 30,328 downwards.
AGCTATACTATATCGCGCAGAATCCCACCGGAAAGTTTGACCTGATAGTGCGCAACCTGCGCAAGGACGACACTAAGGTGCTGATTCCGGGCCTTGGCTACGGCTCGATGATGGCCGACAAAGACGGCGAGAATCTGTTTGTGATGACCGGCAGCGGCGGCATACAGAAAGTGTCGCTGCCCGGCGGCGACAGCGAGGACGTCACGTTCAACGCTCTCTACAGTCGCACCCCCAGCGCTGAGCGCGAATACATCTACGACCACGCATGGCGCCAAGTGAAGGAAAAATTCTACGACGAGACGATACATGGCATCGATTGGGATATGTATGGCAAGGAATACCGCAAATTCCTCCCCTATATCAACAACAATTACGATTTCTCAGAGATGTTGAGCGAATTGCTTGGCGAGCTCAATGCCTCGCACACCGGCTCGGGATATTACCACGGTGACAACAGCATGCCCATATCGAATTTGGGCGCGTACTTCGATGAAAACTACAACGGCGACGGCTTGCGCGTGAAGGAAGTGCTACCTCGTGGACCGCTGTCGACCAAAAGCGCCAACGTGCAGCCCGGCGACATCATCGTGAGCATCGACGGAGAGAACATCCTTGCCGGCCAGGACTACAACTACATGCTCGAGGGCAAAAGCGGCAAGAAGACGCGTCTGGGCGTGAAGCGTGCCAACGGCAATGTGGAATACGTTACAGTTAAGCCAGTAGGCTATGTGGGCAACCTCCTGTACGAGCGTTGGGTTGAGCATAACGCGCATGTCGTTGACAGCGTGTCGGGCGGCCGCATCGGCTACGTGCACATTCAGGGCATGGACAGCCCGAGCTTCCGCGAGACGTACAGCAAGCTCCTCGGCAAATACCGCAACTGCGACGCAGTGGTAGTGGACACGCGCCACAATGGCGGAGGCTGGCTGCACAACGACGTTGCCCTGCTGCTTAGCGGCAAGGAATACGTGAGATACAGCCCGCGCGGCAAATACATAGGCCACGACCCCTTCTCGCAGTGGACCAAGCCGTCGGTGATGCTCGTTGACGAGAGCAACTACAGCGATGCTCACGGCACGCCGTACACCTACCAGGCTCTTGGCATAGGCAAGGTGGTGGGCGCTCCTATCCCCGGCACCATGACGGCAGTGTGGTGGGAAACGCAAATCGACCCGTCGATTTACTTTGGCATACCCCAGGTGACGAGCCTCGACGAGAACGGCAAGCCGCTTGAGAATTGCCAGCTCAATCCCGACGTGATTATCTACAACAACCCGGCCGATGTGGCTAATGGCACCGACCATCAGCTCATAGAGGCTACCAAGTTGCTCATGAATAAGTGACCTTTGGCAAATCGCACATAAAAAGCGGCTGCTCCGAAACACCAGAGCAGCCGCTTTCTTTTGCGGTACGCTGAGCGTTAGTTGCGCTCGAGAGCAATGATTAATTCTTTGGGATCTTCGGGGTCAGCATCAATCATGAGCTTGCCCTCGCGAGCGAGCCAGCCAATAGCGGCAAAGAGCTCTTTGTCCTTGAGTTTGGTCGCTTTTTTCAGTTGTTTTGTGCCCATGGCTTCTGCCTCATTGAGGGCTGACCATACTGCGCCAGCATTCAGGCCGATTGTGTCAGAGTTCATAATGACTTATTAAAGTTTGGTTAGACAATTTTCTTGAAGTTTGGTTGGCAAATCAAGAATAAAACTTAGAAAATGTACATGTATTTGCAAAATTAACTATTTTTTGTCACATTACCAAAATTTGTTAAAATTAATTTTGATAGGAGCGGATTTTGCCATGCATACGATTGTTTAAGAAACCTTGAATTGCCCAATTTATTTCATAATTATGTTTAATTTAACTTTAAAACATGTAATATGCAAAAATGTTCAGTGCAAACAACGATAAATGATTAATTGTTGTAACTTTGCAATAAGAAATATCAACTGCTATACATGGATTTATCGACAGGAAAGGTTGTAAAAAACACCGGCTCCCACTATATGGTGGAGCTTGCCGGCGGCAAATTGGTGCCTTGCAAAGCCAAGGGCAATTTTCGCATCAAGGGCATACGCACTACAAATCCGGTGGCCGTGGGCGACAATGTTACCATTGGCAAGCCCGGCCCCGACGGAGTGTCGTACATCACTGCAATTGCACCGCGCACCAATTACATTATACGCCGTGCCTCCAACCTGTCGAAGGAGGCGCACATAATCGCTGCCAACCTCGACCAGGCAATGCTGATAGTGTCGTTGGCTCATCCCACCACAAGCACAACCTTTGTAGATAGGTTTCTTGCCACAGCCGAGGCCTACAACGTGCCTGCCATAATTGTGATTAACAAAATCGATTTGCTTACTGCCGACGATGAGAAGGAATACCTCGAGGCGTTTGCATATCTCTACAGGTCGATTGGCTACCATGTAGTGGAAATTTCGGCGAAAAATCATGAGGGCCTTGGCAATCTGGCTGAGTTGATGCACGATAAGGTGACTTTGCTTTCGGGAAACAGTGGTGTGGGGAAAAGCACAATCATCAACGACCTCGTGCCGGGCGCCGAGGCTCGCACAGGCGAGATTTCAGTGGCTCACGACCAAGGCATGCACACCACTACGTTCAGCGAGATGTTTCATCTGCCGGCTGGCGGCAGCATCATCGACACTCCGGGCATTCGCGGCTTCGGCACAATAGATTTTGAGCGCTCCGCCACGAGCCATTATTTCCCCGAGATATTCCGTGAGGGCGCCAACTGCAAATTTGGCGACTGCACACACACGCACGAGCCCCGATGCGCTGTGCTCCGGGCTGTGGAAGACGCTCGCATCGCCCAGTCGCGCTATGCCTCGTATCTCAGCATCCTCGACGACCTTGACGAATCAAAGTACAGGAAATAATTGAGCGTTCTATCGTATGCCGGCTACGCTCGACAACAGCTGCAGCGATGCCGACGGGCGTTGGTTTTTGCTCACAACGTTGGCATCCTCGTCGGTGACGTAAATCGACGGCGTGGCAGGCAGGTAGAATAGGTCGTTGCCCTGCACGTCGGAGACGTCCAATCCTACAATCCAGTTAGCGGGCATCATCGGCGCACTGTCCTGCCAGCGGTCAGCGGCTTCGAACACAGCGATTGCGGCTATGTTGCATTGTCCATTCGACACGGCTTGGTTGATGATAGAGTCGGTGGCGAGGTGCGTAATGAATTCGTGGCAGTCGCTGCAATCCGGGTCATAGAATATGGTGAGCGTGGGCTTGCCTTGGATTGCCGACACGAAGTCGGATTTGCGGCCTGTGCGTGATTCGTAGATGAAGTCGTTGATTTTCGAGCCGGGAGTGTTAAGGGCTGCCATCTGTGCTTCCCAGGTAAGGCGCTGGCGCTGCGCGTCGGAGATAATGTTGCCTCCCAATTGGGCATTTGCAAAATACGCATATGCTTGCTCGTCGAAAACCGGCGACTCGGCTTCAAACAAATATTTCGCGGCTATGTCGGAGAGCAGCGAGTAGGCTTTAGGGTTGACCGATGCGTCTTGGAACAGTTTGTTTACTATGAACTGAAGGCTGTCGCCCTGGGTGGCTATGGGAAGCACTGTAGCATAGTCGGCAAACGCAATTTCCATCCATGTGGTGTCGAGGGCATATTTGTCTTTGGTCCAGTCCATGTCGTCCCACCAGTGCTTCACGAGGTAATCAGCACGGAATTGGGGGTCCCTCAGCTTTTCAGGCACTTGGGGCATTGGCAAGCCCTGCGAAAGGTCGACGCTGCGCGATGCTTGCGAAGGCGAGCAAGACACGCAAGCCACTGCGCATATGAATAAAATACGTACTAAAGACAGCATTTTTTTCGATAAATTTAGGGGTGTGTTATAGGGGTTGCATACGTCAGTCGTCGCAGTAGTGTCGCAACACGCGACGGTAACTATTGAATATTTTTGATTTAGAAACGAATCCAACATATCGTCCATCTTCCACTACCGGAAGATTCCAGGCACCGGTGGTGTCAAAAATTTTCATTACCTCCTCCATGCTCTGGCCCACTTCGATTTTTGCGGGCGGTGTCGACATGAATGTGCTCACTGTCATCTTGCGGTATAAGTCAGGCCGGAACATGATGTTGCGTATTTCATCGAGAAGCACGATGCCAATAAGCTTGCCATCATCGCCTATCACCGGAAATAGATTGCGGTTCGACTTGGATATAACGTCTACCATTTCCTTTAGGTTCATTTCCGGACGCACTGACATGAAGTCTTTTTCGATTACGCTATTGATTTTCAGCAGTGTGAGCACCGCTTTGTCCTTGTGGTGGGTCAGCAGTTGGCCTTTGCGCGCAAGGCGCATTGTGTAGATGCTGTAAGGCTTGAATATCTTGATAGTGCCATATGATATAGTCGACACAATGAGCAGGGGCAGGAACAGGGCATAGCCGCCGGTGAGCTCGGCCGTAAGGAATATCGCCATCAGCGGCGCATGCATTACGCCCGACATAACTCCGGCCATGCCTATCAGGGCGAAATTTTTGCTGCTCACGCCCATTCCGATGTCGAAATAGTTCACCATGTATGCGAAGAGGAAGCCCGTGAGGCAGCCCACGTAGAGCGAGGGCGCGAACGTTCCGCCCACGCCGCCCGCGCCGTTGGTCGATGACGTTGCAAATACCTTGAGCGCGATTATGAGCGCGATGAAGAGCATGATGAACCATGCGTGATAGCCGTCGTCCATGAAGGGCGATGACTGCAGTATGCCTTGCACGTTGCCGTCGAGCAGGCAATTGATAGATGAGTAGCCTTCGCCATACAGTGGCGGGAACAGGAACACAAGCAGCGACAAGATGGCGCAGCCCACTACGGTGCGCATCCATCTGTTCTTAAACCGGCCGAAAAGATTCTCCATCATGTTCATCACGTCGGTGAAATAGAGTGAAACGAGCCCGCACACCACGCCGAGCACAAACACATACGGTAGGCGAGCAATCAGGAATTCCTCGCTTTGGGAGAAGAAGAACTCAAAGTCGTAGCCGGTGTAGAAATATGATATTGTTGCGCCTGTGATTGAGGCAATCAGCAAAGGCATCACCGTGCCGGTGGTGAGGTCGAGCATCAGCACCTCGAGCGTGAAAAGCATTCCGGCTATCGGTGCCTTGAATATGCCGGCAATGCCGGCAGCCGCTCCGCATCCCACAAGTATCATCAGCACGCGAGGCGACAAGCGGAATAGCGAGCCAAGATTCGAGCCGATGGCCGCTCCGGTGTACACAATTGGGCCCTCGGCACCCACCGACCCACCAAATCCGATTGTTATGGAGCTCGCAATCACCGACGTGTACATGTTGTGGCGTTTGAGCCGGCTTTTGCGCTGCGATATCGCGTAGAGCACTTGCGTCACGCCATGCGAGATATCATCCTTCACGACGTAGCGCACATACATGGCCACAATCAATATGCCAATCGCCGGGGCCACGATGTAGGCGAAGTTGATGTTGAGCGCCGCGTCGCTGCCATAGTGTATGATGAGCTCGCCGATATTGTGTATAAGCCACTTTAGCACCATAGCAGCCAAGCCGGCAAACAATCCCACAAAGAGAGCAAGCACAATCACGAAATTCTTTTCGCTGATTTTGCGCTCTCTCCAGTAAAGGAATTTCAAGAACCATTCCGGAGCGTGGTGTGCTGATTTTTGCGGAGCTGCCATTTATATTAAGGTGTGAATCGAGGCGCTAAGAGCGAAGTATCTTGAATAGTCCGTCGGCGGAAATTTTGATTACCATCGATGGCGAGGCCGGTGCGCTTTCGTGGCGTCGCGATGCGCACACGTAATCGACTTGCGAGATGATAGAGTGGTCGATGTCGGCGAATGTGCTCGGTGAGGGATGGCCGCTCACATTGGCCGACGTGGAAACGATGGGGCGCTTGAATCGCCTGCACAGCTCAGCCGAGAACGGTTCCCTTGTCAGGCGCACGCCTATGCTTCCGTCGGCAGCCAAAAGCTCGGGCGCCACGTTGCGGCCTTGGTCGTAAACGATTGTGGTGGGACGGTCGGCCACGTCGATTAGCTGCCAAGCCACCTCTGGCACCTCGTCAACCACTCGCTCGAGGGCTGCTTCGCTGCCTACGAGAGTGATAAGTGCTTTGCTGTCGGCTCGCTGCTTTATGTCAAAAACGCGGCGCACGGCAGCGCTGTTGGTGGCATCGCATCCAATGCCCCAAATCGTGTCGGTGGGGTAGAGGATTACGCCTCCGTTGCGCAAGGCGCTGATGGCTGCGTTGATGTCGGCATTGTCGATAGTTGGCATAAGCGTTGCGTAGGTGGTTGAGTTATTTCCTCTCTTTGATCATGCCGTGTCGATAAGCCCACAGCAATTCTCGCAATTCGTGTATCTGATTGCGCAACTCTTTACCCTTGTCGGTGTCGCGCACCAGCAATCGGTGGTCGTTGAGCTCCACAATCTGGGTGGTGCTTACGATATCGGTGCCGTTGATTACGGAGTCCTTGGCGCTTGAGAAAGGCTCGTGTTGCACCAATTGCAGCCCTCGGCTGTGGAATACGAGCGTGTAGCCGGCGATGCCGGTGGTGTGGTGGAATGGCTTGGAGAAGCCACCGTCGATTACGAGCATCTTGCCGCCTGCCTTGATGGGCTTTTCGCCCTCGGCAGCCCTCACAGGCACGTGCCCTGTGATGATGTGGCGATGCTCGCCCTCCACGCCAAATGCATCGAGAATGGCGTCGCATGCCTCCTCGTCGTCGCGGTAAATGTAGTAGTAGCCCTTTTGCTCGACATGCGTTGCCGGGTCGGCGATAAAGTAGCGTTCGAAGGTTGCCATCTTCGATTTGTCGAACAGCGGCGAGTCGGGCCCGCACCAGAGGTACCAGTAGTAGTCGATTGCCTTTTGCCGCTCTTCGTCGGTGGTGTCGCGGTTGAAGGCCGACCGCATGAGCATGCCTATCTGATACAGCAGCTCGCGCCCTTTGTATCGCTTGTTGCCCACGAGCACTTCGCGCAGCGATTTGTCCTCGTTGAGTGGCACAGAGGCGTGGTACATAAGGTTGGAGTTGCATATGTTGTACATGCATCCATGCGAGAATAGGAGCGACACGTGCCGCTTCAGCTTGTCGCTTACGCTGAACGAGTGAATGACTTTGTCCACGACGTCGGCCTCTTCCTGTGTCAACTGGTAGGGGTTTGCTGGGTCGATTGTCGGGAAATTGGTGTCGAGAAGTGGGTATGTCGTGCCGTCGAGGTCGATTGTGCCGGCTTCAAAGTTGATCAGGTGCAGTAATTTGCGGTCGTCCATCTGCCACTCGGGATGCTTGTCGATAAGCTGGCCTTCGAGCTTGAACTGAATCACGGCAATAGCCTTGTGCATCTTGGAATATAGCGACTTCGTCTTCTCCGACAAGTCGGCTCCTTCGCCAATCGGCTTGGGCTGGAACAGTTCGCAAGGGTCGTCGGCGTATGCCTCTATAGCCAGGCTGGCAAGTGGCAGCAGGTTTATGCCATAGCCATCTTCGAGGGTAGCGAGATTGGCGTAGCGCAGGCTGATGCGCAGCACATTGGCCATGCAGCTAAGGTTGCCGGCGGCGGCGCCCATCCACAGCGCGTCATGGTTGCCCCACTGGATGTCGAAGTGGTGATACTTCGACAGCAAGTCGAGCACCTTGTGCGCGCCAGGCCCACGGTCGAAAATGTCGCCAAGCAGATGCAGCTGGTCGATTGACAAGCGCTGTATCACGTTGCATATGGCAATGATAAACTCGTTGGCCTGCCCGGTGGAAATAATGGTTTCGATGATACGGTTGTAGTATCCTTGCTTATTGCCAACGTTTGGGGCTTCGTGCAGCAATTCCTCTATGATGTATGAAAATTCGGTCGGCAGTGTCTTGCGCACTTTGCTGCGGGTGTACTTCGACGACACTGTTTGAAGCACTTTGATCAGCTGGTGCAGAGTGATCATGTAGAAATCCGACATGTCGGTTTCGCTCTGCATCACATATTCCAATTTCTGCTCAGGATAATAAATCAATGAGCATAATTGGCGTATGTCGCTGTCGCGCATGGAATTTCCGAACAACTCCCTTACCTTGCGCTTGATGTCGCCCGAGGCATTTCGCAATATATGCTCAAAAGCTTCCGATTCGCCATGGATGTCGGCGATGAAATGCTCAGTGCCTTTGGGCAAATTGAGGATGGCCTCCAAATTGATAATTTCAGAGCTTGCCGAGGAAATGCTTCCAAAGGTTTGAGCCAGCAGTTCGAGATATCGCTTGTCGGTCTCTATTTTCGCGGAGTTGAAAGAGGTGGTTTTTTCCATGCGTCTATTGAACGTTGTCGATTCCGGCAAGCTCAGGGTCGATCATGATGCGTCCGCAGTATTCGCACACAATCACCTTTTTGTGCATTTTGATTTCCATTTGGCGTTGGGGCGGGATACGGTTGAAGCAGCCTCCGCAAGCGTTGCGCTGCACATACACGATGCCCAAGCCGTTGCGTGCGTTTTTGCGTATGCGCTTGAATGCCTTGAGGGTGAAGTCGTCGATGCGGGGCTCGATGGCCTTGGCTTTTTCGCGTAGGTTTTCCTCTTCTTGGCGAGTCTCCGACACGATTTCATCGAGTTCTACTTTCTTCTCGCTCAAGATGTGCTGCTGGTCGGCGAGCTGCTCGCGAGTCACCTCGATTTCACGGTTCTTGTTTTCTATTGTCTTGGTGTGGTCGTTGATATGCTTTTCGGCAAGCTGAATCTCCAGGGTCTGGAATTCGATTTCCTTGGAAAGGAGGTCGAATTCGCGGTTGTTGCGCACGTTGTCGAGGTCTTGCTTGTACTTGTTGATTTTATCGGTTGACTCCTCGATTTTGTTGTGCTCGGCGTTGAGCATAGCCTTGAGTTCGTCAATCTCGTGGTTGTAGTTGTCGATGCGGGCGTTGAGTCCGGCGATGTTGTCTTCGAGGTCGGCGACTTCGAGGGGGAGCTCGCCGCGAATCGTTTTGATGTGGTCGATTTCCGACAAGATTGTTTGCAATTCATACAGGGCCTTGAGGCGCTGCTCCACAGCCAGTTTCTGTTCGGGTTTCTTATTATCGTTAGCCATATTATATTGTTATACGTATTTAATAGGATTATCGTCGTTGGTGGTGCACAATACTTTTAGGTCGGAGAATTTGGAGCTGAGCACTTGTGCGAGCACTTGCTTGATTGGCGCTTCGGTGTTGTAGTGGCCAGCGTCGATGATCAGAATTCTGTCGCGGTAGTCCACAAAGTCGTGGTATCTGAAGTCGGCCGACACATATGCCTGCGCCCCCATGGCAATTGCCCGATCTATGAAGTCGCGTCCTGCGCCTCCGCACATGGCCACGCGCGAAATCTTGGCGCCGTCGGGGAAGTCGACTTTCGTCGTGCGCACAGCCTGGCAGCCGAGCGCTTTTTTCACATGCTCGATGAAATCGTCGGGCGAGAGAGGCTCGTTGGCGATTCCGTATATTCCGAGGCCTTGCTTGCTGTCGCGGTTGAGCATCGGCGTGAATTGGTAGGCCGGGGTCTCGTAGGGATGCACTTCGAGAAGAGCAGCCTCTACGCGGCTCATCTTTTCGGCTGGAAGCACCATGTTGAGGGCAACTTCCGACAGCGATGTGCTGAGGCCAACTTCGCCAACTGCCGGCTTGGCGCCGTCGAGCGGACGGAAGGTGCCTGTGCCGGGCACGCTGAAGCTGCAGCAGTCGTAGTTGCCAATAGCGCCGGCGCCAGCGTCGAAGAGTGCGTATTGCACTTCGGTGGCGTGGGTGTCGGGCACGATCACCGATAGGTGAATCATGGTGTCCTTGGCCGGGTCGAGAGTGCGCTCCGGATTAATGTCAAGCGCTTTTGCCAATGCATACGACACGCCTCCGATAGTGCTGTCGGCGGCAGTGTGCGTTGAGTAGATGCTTATGCCGGCGGCAATGGCGTTCATCGCTGTGGTCTCCACCGAAGTGCTTCCGGTGAGGCGCTTCACCGGCTTAAGGAATAGGGGATGGTGAGCCACGATGAGGTTGCAGCCTTTCTCTATGGCTTCGTCCACCACCTCGGGCGTGGGGTCGAGGCAAATGAGCACGCCGGTGCACTCATTGAGTGCCGAGCCGAGCTGCAAGCCGGTGTTGTCCCACGATTCCTGGAGGGCAGGGTTGGCGAATTTCTCGATTGCCTGTATTATGCTCGATATGCGCATGCGAGTATTGAGAGTTAGGTGGGAATGCTGATTATTTGTTTTCGGGCAGATGCACTTCCAGAGCGAGCTCGTCGAGCTGCTTTTGGTCGAGGGCAGCCGGCGCGTCGAGCATTACGTCGCGGCCGCTGTTGTTCTTGGGGAATGCTATGCAGTCGCGGATGGAATCGAGGCCGGCGAATAGCGACACCCAGCGGTCGAGGCCGTAGGCAAGGCCTCCGTGAGGGGGCGCGCCGTATTTGAATGCGTTCATCAGGAAGCCGAATTGCTCTTGGGCGCGCTCGGGCGTGAAGCCCAAGATTTCAAACATCTTAGCCTGCAGTTTGCTGTCGTGAATACGTATGGAGCCACCGCCTACCTCTACGCCGTTGATTACCATGTCGTAGGCATCGGCGCGGACAGATGCGGGGTCAGTGTCGAGCATGGGTATGTCTTCGGCCTTGGGGTGGGTGAAGGGATGGTGCATGGCCATTAGGCGCTGCTCTTCGTCGCTCCATTCAAACATTGGGAAGTCGACCACCCACAGGCAGGCGAATTTGTCTTTGTCGCGCAGGCCCAGCTGTCGGCCCATCTCCAGGCGCAGCTCGCATAGCTGCTTGCGCGTCTTCATCGCGTCGTCGCCGCTCATGATCAGTATGAGGTCGCCCGGCTCGGCATCCATCTTGCGGCGCAGTGCCTGCAGCGCTTCTTGGTCGTAGAATTTGTCGACCGACGATTTCACGGTGCCATCTTCGCCGACGCGAGCATACACCAGGCCCTTTGCTCCGATTTGCGAGCGCTTCACGTATTCGGTGAGCTGGTCGAGTTGTTTGCGCGTGTAGTGAGCTGCGCCCTTTGCGTTGATGCCTCCGATGTATGCGGCGTTGTCAAATACGCCGAAGCCGTGGCCCTTCATGGTGTCCATCAGCTCAACGAAGGTCATGCCGAATCGCATGTCGGGCTTGTCGCTGCCGTAGTATTTCATAGCATCGGCCCATGTCATGCGCAGGAACGGCTCTTTGAGCTCGATGCCTCTGATTTCTTTGAACAAATGTTTGGCCATGCCCTCGAATGTGTTGATGATGTCGTCCTGGTGGATGAAGCTCATCTCGCAGTCGATTTGCGTGAACTCGGGTTGGCGGTCGGCGCGCAGGTCTTCGTCGCGGAAGCACTTCACAATCTGGAAGTAACGGTCGATGCCGGCTACCATCAGCAGCTGCTTCAAGGTCTGAGGCGACTGGGGCAGGGCGTAGAATTGGCCCTGGTTCATGCGCGAAGGCACCACGAAGTCGCGTGCGCCCTCAGGGGTTGAGCCCACGAGCATGGGAGTCTCAATTTCGAGGAAGCCGAGGTTGTCGAGGTAGCGGCGCACCTCCATGGTCATCTTATGGCGCAGCTCCAGGTTCTTGCGCACGGCGTTGCGGCGCAGGTCGAGGTAGCGGTATTTCATGCGCAGCTCGTCGCCGCCGTCGGTGTCGTCTTCGATGGTGAACGGTGGCACTTCGCTTGGGTTGAGCACCTTAATGTCGGAGGCTATGATTTCGATGTCGCCGGTCGGGAGGTTGGGATTTTTTGAGCTTCGCTCGGCCACATTGCCGGTTACTTGCACCACGTATTCACGTCCAAGGTGAGATGCGGCGTCAAGCAGATGGGCGTTGGAGTTGCTCTCGCACACAATTTGTGTAATGCCGTAGCGGTCGCGGAGGTCCAAAAATGTCATGCCGCCCATTTTGCGGATGCGCTGCACCCACCCGGCCAGAGTCACGTCTTGTCCGACGTCTGACAGCCGCAGTTCGCCGCATGTCTTTGTTCTGTACATTATTTCGATTAAAATATATGGGTTGAACGTTCAATTAACATGCAAAGTTATGAAAAATCTTTCAGAAATCACGAAATTTTCGCCCTATTGCGCAATATTTGACAATTCTCGAAGCAATCATCGGCTCAAAAGGAGATTATAAAATCCCAATAACCCCAATTTTCCTGTGATTTCATGTTGGATATTGGCCACTTGTTGTCATAAAAATTGAAAATATGAACAAAAGTGACTAAAATTTGTTAATCACTTATCGTAAAAGAAAAAAATAATGAGTAACTTTGCGAAAAAGATGAGAAAACGGACACTACTCTATAAATTCGACGAACAAATCATATATTCTACAATAATAAAGCATCAAGAGTTAACTATCAATCATGTCAAAATGAAATAAAGGACATCGTTAAAAATTTTTGAATGCCGAGAGGCCTAAGAAGACTATCAACATGGCACTTTGTTTCTAACTTTTCAACTACACACTTTTGAATACATGGATAACGAAACGACAAACGCAAGTGCAAGCGAAAAGAAGCCCAAGCGTCCGCGCATTGGCGAGAATCGCTCTTTCATCAAGGATGGGGACACTCCGCATTACACCAACCACGCTGAATCTCCGGAGGGGGGAGAAAATAACGCAGCACCCCGCCAGTTCGGATCAAATGATTACCAGCCCCGTCAGTTCAACAATCGCCAGCAGGGCATGAACCGTCGCCCTCAGCCGCGTCAGTACTACAACAATCAGCAAGAAGGTGAAGCCGCAGAAGGCGACCAGCACGAAGGCGGCTATCAGCAGCGCTACCAGCAACAAGGATACAATCGCCAAGGCGGCTACAACAACAACCGCCAGGGCGGCTACAATAACAATCGCCAGCAGGGCGGCTACAACAACAACCGTCAGCAAGGCGGCTATGGCAACAATCGCCAGCAAGGCGGCTACAACAATCGCCAGCAAGGTTATGGCCAGGACAACTTCAACAACCAGTGCGGCTACGACAACCAGCAAGGCGGCTACAACAGCCGTCAGCAGGGCGGCTACGGCAACAACCGGCAGGGCGGCTACAATAACAACCGTCAGCAGGGCGGCTACGGCAACAATCGTCAGCAGGGTGGCTACGGCAACAATCGTCAGCAGGGCGGCTACGGCAACAATCGCCAGCAGGGCGGCTACGGCAACAATCGCCAGCAGGGCGGCTACGGCAACAACCGCCAGGGCGGCTACAACAACCGTCAGCAGCGCCAGGGCGCATTCCCCGGCAAGGGCAAGAGCTTCACTCCTCGCCCAAAGGCTGTGGAATACGAAATGCCGATTCCTGATCCCAACGAGGAAATACGCCTGAACAAATTCATGGCAAATGCCGGCATCTGCTCGCGCCGCGAGGCTGATGAATTCATCCAGCAAGGCCTGGTGAAGGTGAACGGCGAGGTAGTGACCGAGCTTGGCACCAAAATCAAGCACAGCGACGTAGTGGAATACGACGAGAAGGTAGTGGCTCTGGAGCGCAAATGCTACATCCTGCTCAACAAGCCTAAGGACTGCGTCACCACAAGCGACGATCCTAACGGACGCATGACGGTGATGGATCTCGTGAAGGGCGCCTGCAACGAGCGCATCTATCCCGTAGGGCGCCTCGACCGCAACACCACCGGCGTGCTTCTGCTCACCAACGACGGCGACTTGGCCTCGAAGCTAACGCATCCCAAGTATACAAAGAAGAAGATTTACCACGTGTGGACCGACCATGACATCTCGGAGGAGGACATGCAGCGCATTGCCGACGGCATCGAGCTCGACGATGGCGAGATACATGCCGATGCTATCAGCTATGCCACGGAGAACGACCGCAACCAGGCCGGCATAGAGATTCATTCAGGCCGCAACCGCATCGTGCGCCGCATATTCGAGTCGCTCGGCTATCACGTGACAAAGCTCGACCGCGTATATTTTGCAGGCCTCACCAAGAAGAACTTGCCACGCGGGCGTTGGCGCTATCTCACACAAGAAGAAGTCAACTATCTGAAAATGGGTAGTTTCGAATAATGTACGAATATCAGACACAATATCTATACAAATGACAACATATGCCTCCATATCAAGCCAGAAATGATGTGGAGGCGTAACTGTTTTTTTATAACGAAATGAAACGCATAAAAATCAAAGACATATTCGACCCTGCATATATAGGCCAGGACGTTGAGGTGAAAGGTTGGGTGCGTTCGCGTCGCGGCAACAAGCATGTGCAGTTTGTAGCCCTTAACGACGGTAGCACCATCAAGACTCTGCAGGTTGTGTTCGATATGGATAAGTTCACAGCCGACGACATCAAGCAAATCACCACCGGAAGTTCGCTGCGTGTCACCGGCAAGCTGGTAGAGTCGACCGGCAAGGGGCAGACATGTGAGGTGCAGGCAGCCGAATTCGAGGTTTATGGCACAGCCGACCCGGAAGAGTATCCTTTGCAGAAAAAAGGGCATACGCTTGAGTTTTTGCGTGAGAAGGCGCATCTGCGTCCGCGCACCAACACATTCTCGGCTGTGCTGCGAGTGCGTTCGGCATTGGCCTTCGCCATACACAAGTTCTTCCAGGAGAAAGGCTTCTACTATCTCAACACGCCGCTGATTACAGCGAGCGACTGCGAGGGCGCAGGCGCTATGTTCCAGGTTACCACCTTGCCGCTCAACAATTTGCCTCGCACCGAGGATGGCAGCATCGACTATTCGCAGGATTTCTTCGGAAAGCCCACGTCGCTCACCGTGTCGGGCCAGCTCGAGGGCGAGCTTGGCGCCACAGCGCTTGGCGAGATTTACACGTTTGGCCCCACGTTCCGCGCTGAGAACTCCAACACGCCTCGCCATTTGGCCGAATTCTGGATGATTGAGCCTGAAATGGCATTCTACGACATCACCGACAACATGGACCTGGCCGAGGAGTTCATAAAATATTGCATCAAATATGCCCTCGAGCACTGCAAGGACGACATTGATTTCCTGGCGTCGATGTACGACAAGGATTTGATAGAGCGCCTTGAATTTGTGCTTCACAATGATTTTGTGCGCCTGTCGTACAGCGAAGGCGTGAAGATTCTTGAGGAGAGCGGCAAGAAATTCGAATTCCCGGTGCATTGGGGCATCGACCTGCAGAGCGAGCATGAGCGCTACCTCGTAGAGGAGCACTTCAAGAAGCCCGTGATCCTTACCGACTACCCGAAGGAAATCAAGGCCTTCTACATGAAGCTTAACGACGACGGCAAGACAGTGCGCGCCATGGATGTCCTCTTCCCGAAGATTGGTGAAATAATAGGCGGCAGCGAGCGCGAGGCCGACTACGACAAATTGATGAAGCGAATCGAAGAGCTCTCCATACCGATGAAGGACATGTGGTGGTACCTCGACACTCGCAAGTTCGGCACTGTGCCCCATAGCGGTTTCGGCCTTGGCTTCGAGCGCTTGGTGCTCTTTGTTACGGGCATGACCAACATTCGCGACGTTATACCCTTCCCGCGCTATCCCAAGAGCGCCGAGTTCTAAGTCCGTCGGCTTTGCTCCTACCACTCAATCATGAGACGCTATTATGGCTGAGTCGACATCATTGCGCATTAACCAAAATCAGCAGCTGACGCAGCACCTGTCGCCGCGTCAGCTGCAATACGTGCGCTTGTTGGAAATGAGCGGCCCGGAAGTGGAGGAGGAGGTGCAGCGCCATCTCGACGACAACCCGGCCTTGGAGGCCCTCGACACCGAAGAGCCTGCTGCTGATGCCAACGATGAAGCCTTGATGGCCGTGGATGCCGAGCCTGATGACGACCCGGCCGACTGGCCTGCCATGCAGGGTGCGCATCCCGACATGAGCCAGTGGCAGATTGCCGACGACGGCCCCGACCTGGCTACATATCTCAATGCGCAAATTAATCAGCAGGAGAGCGACCCTCAACTGCGCGACATGGCGCATTACGTGGTGGGCAATCTCGACTCCAACGGCTATCTCACACGCACGCGCCAGGCTATGGCCGATGATTTGTCAATAGCCACAGGCCGGGATGTGACGGTAGATGATGTGCAGCGAGCCCTCGACGTAGTTCGCGGTCTTGAGCCGGTGGGCGTGGGCGCTGTGGATTTGCGAGATTGCTTGTTGCTGCAGATTCGGAGGCGCGACGAACACACCGAGGCAGCTCGGATTGCCGAGGAAGTGCTTGCCGACTACTTCGACCTATTCTCAAAGAAGCATTACGACCGATTGCGCGCACTGCTTGGACTCGACAATTCCGGCGTGCTGCGCGAGGCAATAAGCCTGATTCTCACGCTAAATCCCAAGCCCGGAGCCGGACTGGGAGGCGTGCAGTCAACCGACAGAGCAAGCCAAATTTCGCCTGACGTAGCCGTTGACATTGACGAATCAGGCCGCTTCAACATATGGCTTCTCAGCCGTGTGCCGCAGTTGCAGATTGCCGTCAGCTTCATGGCCGACGATGCGCGAATAGCCCGCAGCCAGGCTGAAAAGAACGCCCAGGCATTCGTGAAGCTGAAGCGCGATGAGGCAGAGATGTTCATCAGCGCTCTAAGGCAACGAGGGTCCACGCTTGTGGCCGTTATGGAGGCGATAGTGCGCCGTCAAATATATTTTTTCCACACAGGTGACAAATCGCAGCTCAGGCCCATGATACTTCGCGACGTTGCAGCCGACACCGACATGGACGTGTCGATGGTGTCGCGCGCCACAGCCGGCAAGTATGTGGCCACGCCCATGGGCACTTTCCCCCTGAAAATGTTCTTCAGCGAGGCTCCCACCGACAATGCGGATGCTTCGTCGCACCAGCTGCAGCACGCGCTCACGGATATTATTGATAATGAGGACCCGCATCATCCTCTCAGCGATCAAGCGCTGGTGGATGAGCTTGCTAAGCGTGGGCTGCGCATAGCGCGGCGCACCGTCACCAAATACCGCGAACGCATGGGCATACCCGTAGGGCGGCTTAGAAAAAAAATATAACGCAAAATTCAATGACTACCGAAACAACATCCCACCACAACATATTGCACACGATTGCGCTTACTCTGTCGGCTGTGTTTTCGCCGCTGCTTGTGCCGACGTATGCGTGCGCTATGACATTGTGGATTACGCCGCTGGCTATCTTGCCCGAACGCATGCGTTTCGCAGTGGCTGCCGTCATATTCCTGATTACAGCAGCTGTGCCGATGGGGCTGATTATCTACCTGATGCGCACGGGGAAGGTAGGCGATTCGGCCATCAGCGTCCGCAGGCAGCGCACAGTGCCTTATCTTGTGACGGCTATCGCATATGTGGGCGCCGCTGTGTTTCTGGGCTGCGAGCATGCTCCACGCTGGCTCACGTGCTTCTATTCGGGCGCGGCGTTTGCGTGCTTGGTGGCATTGGCGATCAACACGGCATGGAAGATAAGCGCTCATCTCACCACGATAGGCGGCCTATGCGCATTGGTGCTTTTCATCGCCACATTCCGCTTGGGCATTGTCAACATGCTTGCTTGGGTGAGCGTAGTGTTTGTGCTGGCAGGCGCCGTGGGCACAGCCAGGCTCTGCCTGCATCGTCACACGCCGGGCCAGGTCTACGCCGGTTTTGCGCTCGGGTTTATTGTTGAGTGGATATTCATGTGTTGGCTATAAATTAAAATCGAAAAGAAATAATCTAAGATATGACTCCAAAAGTAAGTATAATCATGGGCAGCACGAGTGACCTGCCTATCCTGAAGAAGGCTGCCGATTTCCTTGAGCAGATGGAGGTGCCTTTCGAAATGAATGCGCTGAGCGCGCATCGCACCCCGGCCCAAGTCGAGGACTTCGCACGCAATGCGAGCGCGCGCGGGCTGAAGGTGGTGATTGCGGCAGCCGGCATGGCAGCCGCTTTGCCGGGAGTGATTGCGGCCATGACGTCTTTGCCGGTGATTGGCGTGCCCATTAGCTCTACCCTTTCGGGCACCGACGCGTTGCTGTCGATTGTGCAGATGCCTCCCGGCATACCGGTGGCCACTGTAGGAATCAATGGTGCACTGAATGCCGCGATTCTTGCCGTGAAGATACTTGCTCTTAGCGATGCCGAGTTGGCAGCTCGCCTCGACACATACAGCAGTTCTTTGTCGCAGAAGATCGTTAAGGCCAACGAAGAGCTCGCCCAATTGGAGGGCTACAAATTCAAGGTGTAGATTAGCGAGACATTATAGGCCGTTTAATAATCTAGTGAGAAAAAATAAGGCATGATGAAAAGCAAATCGCCATTCGACTATCAGCGCTGCAAGGCTCACGATGTGAGGATTGGCAAGGTGACGATAGGGTCGGGACATCGCATAGCGCTGCAATCGATGACCAATACCCCTACACTCGACACAGATGCGTCGGCGCGACAAATAGCACGCATTGCTGATGCCGGTGCCGACATTGTGCGCCTTACCGCCCAAAGCGTGAATCATGCGCGCAATCTCGGAGCAATAGAGCAAGAAATCCACGCAATGGGCTATGATATTCCTCTTGTGGCCGACATCCACTTTACGCCGGATGCCGCCTTCGAGGCTGCCAAGCACGTGGAGAAGGTGCGCGTCAATCCTGGCAATTTTGTCGATCCGGCCCGCACATTCAAGCATATAGAATACAGTGATCAGGAATACCTCGATGAAATCAAGAAAATAGAGGCCAAGCTTGTGCCTCTGATTGATATCTGCAAGGAGCGCGGCGTGGCGCTGCGCATAGGCGTGAATCACGGTTCGCTCAGCGACCGCATCATGAGCCGATATGGCAACACGGCAGCCGGAATGACTGAGTCGGCAATGGAATTCCTGCGCATATGCCTTGCTCACGGATTTGACCAAGCAGTAGTGTCGATAAAGGCGTCGAGCGTGTGCGTGATGGTGGAGACAGTGCGCACGCTCGTAAAGGCCATGGCGGCCGAGGGCATGGATTTCCCTCTGCACTTAGGCGTCACCGAAGCCGGCGACGGCGAGGATGGCCGAGTGAAGTCGGCTGTGGGCATTGGCACGTTGCTGTCTGAGGGTTTGGGCGATACCATTAGAGTGTCGCTGAGCGAGGCCCCCGAGGCCGAAATTCCGGTTGCTGCCCAGCTTGTGCGACATGTCGAGGCTATGGCCACGGCTCCGTCGATAGGAGGCGAAATAGCCCCGGGCTACAACACTGTGTCGCCTCAGCGCCGCATTTCGGCCCCACTTGGCAAATTGGGAGGCGGCCAACCCCCGCTTGTGGTGGGTTACGACCTCAGCCCGGAGGAATTGCCTGCCGAGGCACTTGTGCTTGCCCCGTCAACGTCGAACGCACCCGGAGAAGTGAAGGCGATATTGCACCAGATGATGCGTGCCGACGACGATAGGCCTGTGGTGATACATATGTCGTACGACAAAGACAAAACCATCGAAGACATCACGGTGGAAGCAAGCGCCGACTTGGGCGCTATGCTCATGGCCGGCTTTGGCGATGCCATATGGATTGATGCTCCACACATAGAGGCCAACAAGCTGAACTCGCTGGCGTTGACGATATTACAGGCTTGCCGCCTGCGCATCAGCAAGACTGAATACATAGCATGCCCGAGCTGCGGACGCACGCTGTTCGACCTGCCTGATGCCCTGCACAAAGTGAGGGAGGCCACAAAGCACCTTGCCGGGCTGAAAATAGCAGTGATGGGCTGCATAGTGAATGGCCCGGGCGAGATGGCCGATGCCGATTACGGCTATGTGGGAGCGGCTGCCGGAAATGTGAGCCTCTACAAAGGCAAGCAGTGCTTGGTGAAGAACATCCCGACCGAACAGGCTCTGGAGCAATTGATACAAATAATAAAAGACAACGGAGACTGGGTTGATGCGCAGCAATGAACATAAATCCAACGTATTCGCACTTGCCAACGGCCTGCGCATAGGCTACAGGCATGTGCCGCATGCCTCGGTGGAATACTGCGGCGTGGTGGTGCATGTGGGCAGCCGCGATGACGACGCTGAGGCTCTGGGCATGGCTCACTTTGTGGAGCATACCATATTCAAGGGCACAGAGCGCCGCAAGTCGTGGCATATAATCAATCGCATGGAAAGAGTGGGGGGCGAGCTCAACGCTTACACCACAAAAGAAGAGACTGTGGTGTACACGGCTGCGCCCACCGGCAATTTGCGCCGCTCGATGGAGCTGATTGCCGATTTGGTGATGAATTCACGCTTTCCTCAGCAAGAGCTCGACAAAGAGCGCGAAGTGGTGGCCGATGAAATCAACAGCTATCTCGACAGCCCGGCCGATGCCGTGTATGACGAATTCGAGGAGCAGATATTCGCCGGAACGCCTTTGGCTCACAACATACTTGGCAACATCCGCGACTTGGAGCGATTCGACTCTCAGATGTGCCGCAACTATTTGAGCAAGTGGTATGTAGGATCGAATATGGCCGTATTCTACAGCGGAGCGTCGCAGATTGACAGGGTGCAAAAGGTTGTGGAGGAATGCTTTGGCGATATTCCCGCCGGCCACATAGAGCGCGGCCCGAAGGTGGAGAGCGCCCCGGTGGCTCCTTTCGACATAAGCCGCGACATAGCCACCCATCAGGCTCACACGGTGATGGGCGCTGTGATAGGCGGCATGTATTCGCCCAGGCGCCATGCCATGTCGTTGCTCACCAACATTTTGGGCGGCCCAGGCATGAATTCGGTGTTGAACATGGCCCTGCGCGAGCGACGGGGTTTGGTGTATTCGGTTGAGGCCAACACATCGCTTTTCCCCGATTGTGGTCTGTTCACTATATATTTCGGCTGCGACCGCGCCGACGTGCGCACGTGCGTCGACCTCGTGCGAAAGCAAATACACCAGCTGGCCCAGCATCCTATCGGCCCATTGGCGCTGGCCCAGGCTAAAAAGCAATACTTGGGGCAGATGGCAGTAGCTCGCGACAACCACGAAAACGTGGCTATTTCGCTTGGCCGTTCGGCCCTCTACTTTGGCGACATACTCACGGCCCAGGAAATAGCCGACCGCGTAAATGCAGTTGACAGCCGCGACATTGCCCATTGCGTGGAATCTTTGACACACTTATCGATACTAACACTGTATTGAAGCGATGGAAATTAACGAGAAATACATGAAACGCGCACTGCGCATAGCGCGCAATGGCGAGTTGTGGACGCTGCCAAATCCTATGGTGGGCGCTGTGATTGTCGGGGCTGATGGCCGCATACTCGGCGAAGGCTATCACTGCAGATGCGGCGAGGCTCATGCCGAGGTGAATGCAATCAACTCGGTGAGCGACAAGAATGCTTTGATCGACAGCACTATGTATGTTACGCTTGAGCCTTGCTGCCACACAGGGCGCACCGGGCCATGCACGCAGCGCATCATCGAGGCCGGCATCCCGCGCGTGGTGGTGGGCATGCGCGACCCTTTTGCCAAGGTCAATGGTCATGGCATAGAGCTGTTGCAGGAGGCCGGCGTTGATGTAGTGTGTGGTGTGCTTGAGCACGAATGCCGCCAGCTGAATGTGATGTTTCTCACTGCCCATACGCTGCACCGTCCCTTCATCATGCTCAAGTGGGCGCAGTCGGGCGACGGCTACATGGACGTGAAACGCGGCCCGGGCGAGCCTGCAGCTCAGATATCCACGCCCCTCTCCAGGATATTTGCTCATCGATTCCGCGCCAAGGCCGATGCCGTGATGTTCGGCTCTGGCACAGTGCTTTCCGACGACCCGGAGGGCACCAACAGGTATTGGGCCGGCCCGTCGCCTCGGCCGGTGGTGATTGACCATCGCGGCCGTATCCAGGGCAACTACAAAGTGATCAAACGCGACGGCATAATCGTGCGCGACAACAAGTCGCTTGCGGAAATCATGACCGACCAGTACGAACAAGGCATCATCATGCTCCTTGTCGAGGCTGGCCCCACGCTGCTTGAGTCGTTCCTGCAGCAGCGGCTATGGGATGTTGCACGCGTGGAGACGTGCCCCGACGTATTTGGAGAGTACGGCAACATGAAGGCGCCGGTCATTTTCAACAAAGAGCCGGTGAGAATGGTCAATATAGAGGGCAATAACATTAAATACTATGTGGAAAATCCCTTCGTTGACGTTAAAAACCTATAAAAACGTGTTAAAATCGGATATTTCATCTAAACTCCTTGTTGTTTTGGAACGTAAATTATAATTTTGCAGATTGAAATATTATTTACATTCATGATAAAGAAACTAATTCTTCCCGTCGTGATCTTGTTGGGGCTGTCTGTGGCTCCCTCTTGCAACTCGGATGTGACATATGATGACACGTATGTATACGCTACATCTGTTCAGGTGACAGGATTCTCGTTGGCCGACAACAGTGATGTGCTCGACAGTCTTTCTAATGTCTACTTTTCGATTAATCTCGACGACGGACTCATTTTCAATGCCGACTCGCTGCCCTATGGCACCGATATATCTCGCCTTATCACTAATGTCACGTACATAAGCACTGCTTCGGCTGTGACATTGACCTACAAGACTGAGGAAGGGTCCGACTCGGTGGTTGACTACTTGACAAATTCCACTGACTCAATCGACTTCTCCAACGGGCCTGTGCTTCTCAATGTGACGTCGCAGTCGGGCACAATCACCAAGACCTACACGGTGAACGTGAACGTGCACTCGATCAAGCCCGACACCCTCGCGTGGAACAGGCTTGAGAGCGCACAGCTTCCCAGCCAGTTTGCCACAATCGATGCCCAGCGCACCGTGCAGCTGCACGATGTCTGCTATTCGCTTAGCAAATCGGGCAGCAGCTACAGCCTGACCACATCCGACAATCCCGGCGACATGGAGTGGGACGAACGCACTATCACGCTTCCCTTTGATGCCGACGTGGAGTCGCTGTGCGCCTCGGAAAGCGCTTTCTGGATGCTCGACAATAGCGGCGCGCTTTACAAGTCGACCGACTTCTCGTCGTGGACATCCACCGGGCAAACGTGGGATTACCTCTACGGAGCATATGAAGATCAGGCGCTTGGCTGCTATGCCGATGCTTCTGGCTCGCGCAAGATTGTAATGTATCCTTCGTTGCAGACATGGTCGATGCCCAGTGGATTCCCTGTATCGGGCACTTCCGACGTGTGCACCTACAAGATGACAATGGGCGAATACACACAGCTTCTTATGGTTGGCGGCGTTGATGCTGAGGGCGAGTGCCTCAACAGCTCATGGGCGTTCGACGGAACGACATGGGCCAACATCACCCGCGCAGCCATGCCAAAGTCGCTTGAGCGCCTTTCGATAGTGCCATACGATTTGTTCTATGTGCCATCGTCGACGTGGAGGCCGGTAGAATACCCTGCTCTGCTTGCGTTTGGAGGCAAGAACGACGACGGCGTCAATCGCGAGGTGTACTATAGCAAGGACTGGGGCATGACGTGGAGCGAAGCACCAGAATATGTGCAGCTCCCCGACGATGTGCCCTCGCTCTACGGCAGCTCGGCCATTGTGCACACTACCACATTGCATCTGTCGCGTTCGTCGGCCGCATGGTCGTCGATTTGCGTGCGCAAGCTATTGCCGCAGTGTAGCTTTGTGTCGCCGGTTGCCCAGTCGCGCGTCACGGCTCCTATCACAGAATGGGATTGCCCGGCCATATATATGTTCGGCGGCTATGACGAGGACGGCGCTTTCAACAATTACGTGTGGCGCGGAGTAATCTTGCGATATACGTTCGACCCGGTATATTGATAAATAAATGGAGAATAAGCCATTCATAACAATATTGTTCGTGATGCTGGGCGCGGCGTGCGCCCCGGCTCAGGAGGCTGCCTATCGATGGGATGCGGGAGCCGGCATTGGCATGAGTGGCTATATAGGCGATGTAGGGCATTCCCTGATGAAGCGTCCCGGCGCAAGCGCGTCGGTGTCGATGCGATACACGCCCAATGTGCGCTGGGCTTTCCGAGGTCTGCTTGGAGTAGCCGGGCTCAATGGCGACTCCGGCGATTGGAGCAATCAGCTGCCGATTGCCGAGCCGTATAAGTTCCACAGCACAGTGTATTCGCTTGAGGCTCGTACCGAATTCAACTTCTTTCCCTACGGCATTGGACCGACGTATCAGCGCTTAAGCCGATGGTCGCCATATCTACTGGTAGGCCTGGGCATTGCCATGGCTAATTGCTCAGGCACCACGGTGGCGCCTACGTTGCCGCTCGGCGCGGGCGTGAAATATCAGGTGAATCCGCGCCTTGGCATGGCGCTTGAATTCTGCATGGCCAAGGTGCTCTCCGACAAGGTTGACGGGCTTTCCGACCCCATTGGCATCAAGTCGTCGTTCTTCAAGAACACGGATTGGTATTCACGCCTTGAATTAAGCGTAAGCTACGCCTTTGGCGAAAGGTGCGCCACATGTCACTACGTAGAATAACAGTGTAATATGACAAATAGCAAAGACATAGAATTAAAGCCAATGCCAAAGCACGTAGCCATCATTATGGATGGCAACGGGCGATGGGCTAAAGCACATGGCATGGACCGCAGTGAGGGCCATAATGAAGGCGTCAACACAGTGCATCGCATCACTCGCGCGGCCTCTGACATGGGCGTGAAATACCTTACACTGTACGCATTCTCAACCGAAAACTGGAATAGGCCTAAGCAAGAGGTCGACGCCCTGCTCAATCTCATATCGATTGCGCTTGAGCGCGAGACGCAAGGCCTGATTGAAAATAACGCCAAGCTTGAAATCATAGGCGACATCGACACCCTGCCGGCCGAAACTCGCGAACGCCTTGAGCGCAGCATAGAAGCCACGTCGAAGGGCACGGGCCTTACGCTGGTGATAGCTTTTAGCTACTCATCGCGTTGGGAGATTACCCGTGCGTGCGCCAACATAGCGCGCGAGGTGCAGCAAGGCAAGCTTGCCCCTGAAGATATCACAGATGCCATCGTAAGCGAGCATCTGGCCACCGCAGCCTATCCCGACCCGGATTTGCTGATTCGCACGGGAGGAGACTTCCGCGTAAGCAACTTCTTGCTTTGGCAGATTGCATACGCCGAAATTTGGGTTACCCCAACATATTGGCCCGACTTCACCGTTGAGGAGTTTGGCCGGGCCATTGACGATTTTCGAGGCCGCGAGCGCCGCTTTGGCCGCACAAGCGAGCAAGTAAACGAAGAACAAGAATAACCATCAGTCACTATAAAACTAATTCGATGCTTCACAATCCATTAAAATATACACTGCGTTGCTGCCTGGCCGTAATTGCCATGGCTGCAATGTGGATATCGTCACCGATAAGCGCTGTGGCACAGTCCACTGAGCCCACCGACACTATATATTCGCCAAATGTGCTGTTCACCGGAATGCCTCGCACCTACGAGATTGCCGGCATCAAGGTGACAGGAGCGCCCAACTACGACGATTTCATCATCATAGGCTATTCGGGCCTTAAAGTAGGCGAAAGCATCGACATCCCCGGACAGGAGGTGACTAACGCCACCAAGCGACTGATGCGGCAGGGCCTTTTCTCACAAGCACAAATCAAGGTGGAAAAGGTGTATGGCGACAAGGTGTGGCTTCAATTCGAGCTGCGCACGCAGCCACGCATCAGCGAAATCAACTACAATGGCATGAAGAAGGGCGAAAGGACCGACATCCAAGAGCGCCTGCAACTGATGAAGGGCAACCCGATCACGCAGAACGTAGTGAACCGTGCCGAGGCTATCGTGAAGAAGTACTATTCCGACAAGGGCTTCGGCAATGCCAATGTGACTATCAACTTGCGCGAGGACAAGGAAAACGACAATCAGGTGATTGTCGACTTCAACGTTGACCGCAATGAGAAGGTGAAGGTGCACAAAATTTATGTCGACGGCAATGAGGTGTTCAGCGACCGCAAGGTGAAGGGCGCCATGAAGAAAACCAACGAAAAGGGCAACATACTCAACCTCTTCAAGCAGAAGAAATTCGTGGAGTCGGACTATGAGGACGACCTTAACCGCATCATAGAGAAATACAACGAGAATGGCTATCGCGACGCCAAGATTCTTAAGGACAGCGTGGTGCGATACGATGACAAGTCGGTGGACGTGTACCTCACTCTCGAAGAGGGCAAGAAATACTACATTCGCGACATCGAATGGGTGGGCAACACTATCTACACGGAGCACGACCTATCGAGAGTGCTCGACATGTATCCGGGCGAAGTGTACAACCAAAAGCAGCTCTCTAAGCGCCTCAACGAGGATGACGATGCCGTGGGCAACATGTACATGAACAACGGCTATCTATTCTTCAATGTCATCCCCGTGGAGAAGGATGCAAGCAACGACTCCATTTCGCTTGAAATGCACATCATCGAAGGCCCGCAGGCTCGCATCAACAATGTCGTGATCAATGGTAACGACCGCTTGTACGAAAAGGTAATACGCCGTGAGTTGCGCGTGAAGCCGGGCGACCTCTTCTCGAAGGACGACCTTATGCGCTCGGCACGTGAAATCGCTCAGATGGGCCACTTCAACCCTGAGAACATGGATATCCGCCCTGAGCCGGATGCTGACAACGGCACTGTCGACATCCTCTTCAACCTTGAGTCGAAGGCCAACGACCAAATTGAGTTCTCGATGGGTTGGGGCCAAACGGGTGTCATTGGCAAGCTTTCCTTGAAGTTCACCAACTTCTCGCTCAAGAATCTGTTCTACCCGAGCACATATCGCGGCATCATACCGCAAGGCGAAGGCCAGACGTTCACTATTTCGGCGCAAACCAACGCTCGCTACTACCAGGCCTACTCAGTATCGTTCCTCGACCCGTGGTTTGGCGGCAAGCGTCCCAACTCGCTTTCAGTATCGGCTTACTATAGCCGTCAGACCGGTATCAACTCGTCGTTCTACAACAATTACTACAACAACTACTATGGCAGCTACTACGGCAGCTATTATGGTGGTTACAGCAACTACTACAACGACTACTACCAGAACAGCTACGAGAGCGCTTACGACCCCAACAAGCTACTGCAGATGGTGGGCGTGAACGTCGGCTTCGGCAAGCGCCTGAAGTGGCCTGATGACTACTTCACGTTCATGGTTGAGTTGGGCTACAACTGGTATTACCTCAAGAATTGGGATTACCTCTACTACATGCGCAATGGCACGAGCAACGCATTCGTTCTTGGCCTTACGCTGTCGCGCACGTCAATCGACAATCCTCTGTACACACGTTCAGGTTCGTCATTCTCAATCAACCTCCAGCTCACGCCTCCGGCCTCTATGTTCGGCCACAAGAATTGGAAGGAATTGGCTACTCTTGGCAATGCCGGCGACGAGAACGCAAAGAAAGAGCTTTATCGTTGGATTGAGTACTGGAAACTTCGCTTCAAATCGCGTACTTATACACCGCTCGCAAATGCCGATGGACAGTGGACGCCTGTGCTCATGACACGCGCCGACTTCGGACTTCTGGGCAGCTACAACAAATACTTGAAGTCGCCGTTCGAAACCTTCTATGTGGGTGGCGACGGCATGAGCGGCAGCTACACGTATGCTACTGAGACAATCGCCCTGCGCGGATACGAGAATGGCGCGCTCACGCCCTACAGCGACGGCTACGCCTACACTCGCTTCGGCCTAGAGGTGCACTTCCCGTTGATGCTGCAGACTTCCACCACCATCTACGCATTGGGCTTTGTCGAGGGCGGCAACGCGTGGACCTCGGTTGGCTCGTTCAATCCGTTCCAGCTAAAGCGCAGCGCCGGCGCCGGCGTGCGCATCTTCCTGCCTATGGTGGGTATGATGGGTATCGACTGGGCGTATGGCTTCGACACGGTGTACGGCGTGAAGGGCGGCAGCCACTTCCACTTCATCCTCGGTCAGGAATTTTAACGGTAGCCTAAACTAATTTGTGTTTTGTGTGTCGTATAAATATGGTGTGAGAGAAATTATCCACGCTTAAGCATTTATTAACACTAACAGGAAAAGGAAGATTATGAAGAGAATAATGCTCATAATAGCAGCCACGATGGCGTGCGCCTGGGCTGCGCATGCACAGAAGTTCGCATTGATCGACATGGAGTATATCCTGAAAAATTTACCTTCGTACGAATTTGCCAATGAACAAATTGACCTGCAGTCGCAGCGTTGGCAGAAGGAGGTCGAGGCTGCCGGCAACGAGGCTCAAGCCATGTATCAGCAGTACCTTAAGGACAAGGTGTTCATGACCGAGGAGCAGGCCAAGGCTCGCGAGTCGGAAATCGTGGAGAAGGAGAAGGCAGCCACCGAATTGCGCTACAAGTATTTTGGCCCTGACGGACAGATTGCCTTGCTTCGCCAAAAGCTGCTTAAGCCCATCCAGGACGATGTGTACAATGCCGTGAAGAAGGTGGCAGAGGAGAAGGGCTATCAGGCCATATTCGACCGTGCCTCGTCGGCCGACATTATATTTGCGTCACCGCGAATCGACGTCAGCAATGAAGTGCTCAATAAATTGGGAATTTAGAAGAAATTTTGCTAACTTTGCATCCGAATTAACAAAAGATACGATAGAAATAACAATCACTTAATACAAACATGATTAAAAAACTTATCCTTGCGATTCTCTTTGCGCTCCCAATGAGCGTATTCGCTCAGAAATTTGGCACGGTTGACATCGAGGCCATTATCCCTAACATGTCGGAGTACGCTGCCGTGCAGACCCAGGTGAACGCAGCTTCAACGAAGTATCAAGAAGAGTTCGACAAACTCCAGGAGGAGATGAACAAGAAGATGTCGGAGTACCAGAATCTTGAGAAGGACGCAACCACCCCCGAGTCGATCAAGGAGCGCCGCATCCAGGAAATGCAGGAGCTTAACGAGAAAATCAACCAGTTCCGCAATACAGCCCAGCAGGATCTGCAGCGTCAGCAGGCTCAGCTCATGGCTCCCGTAGAGCAGAAGTTCAATGAGGCACTCACAGCCGTAGGCCAGGAAGGCGGATACACCTTCATCTTCCCCGTTGGCGTTGCCATGTACACCGGCACCGACGTGGTGGACGTGACCGCTGCCGTAAAGGCTAAGCTCGGCGTGAAATAATCACGATTGACAAAAGACTTATCAGAAGGCTGCGTCAGCAATGGCGCAGCCTTTTCACATATAATTACTTACATTATTTTTAGTTTTCATTGAAAATCAAAAAAATAGTGCTATCTTTGTAAGTCTAAACAAACCAATTGCGTCCATGCTTAGGGAATGGCGTGAGTAATTCGATGCTTAATGTTATGGTGAAGAAAATCAGTGTGTACAGCGTAGTTTTGGCTTGCGTATTGTCGATTGCTGTGTCGTGTAGGCGCGGTGGATACGACAGCCGCTTGCTTGCAGCCGAGCAGCTGATGAATGAGCACTACGACTCTGTACTCCTGATGCTCGATACTCTGTCAGTCGACGATTTCAGTCGCCGCGCAGACAAGGCGCTTTTCGGCATGCTCTATGTGATGTGCCTCGACAAGAACCATCTCGATCCGAAGAATGACTCGCTTATTTCCCAGGCTGTTGACTATTTCGCGGCAGAGGGCGATGCTTATCGCTTGGCAATGGCATCGTATTATCTTGGGCGCACATATTATCACCAAGCCGACTATTCAAAGGCCATAACCAACTTCTTCAAGGCCAAAACCACGGCAGAGAACAATGGATACGAATTTTGGGCCGGAATGGGATGCCGTGGCCTGACAGAAATTTACAATAAAACCTACAACTGTTCTGAGGAATTGATATACGCTCAGGAAGAGTACAACCACTTGAAGAAAAGCGGTGTCCAACCTTACCTAAACTATGCTCTGGTGGACATTTCATCTGCTTTGGGAAACAATCGCGACACAAAAGGATCAAGGTACATATGTCTTCAGCTCGTAGATTCAGCTAAAAAATATTATGACCCATATTTGAATTATATTGCTTTGAAAAATAATGTTCAAAACTATATTGACGAGGGTGACTATTATGAGGCAATGAGGTTACTTTATCAAGTTATGGAAACAGGTTATTCGTTGCCTGAGGACACCTTGAAAATGTGTCAGGCGATGGTAGAATTGGGCAACCTTGATGACTCGAAGAGTTTGATGGAGATAACATCCGACATTGATATCCCCATGAAGGATTTCCTTAGGTACAAAATTGCGAAATATTCCCATGACTATTTGTCTGCTTTGACAGAGCTCGAGATTCTGCGTGATAAGGATAATCAGCTTGTAAAAAATATGGTTAGTCATAACCTTACAACATCTATTGCTGGTTATTTCGAAGAAAGAAATACTATTGATGAAATAGAACTTCGCACTTCTCGACTAAAGAATTGTCTTATTCTGCTTATTGCATTTTTTCTTATATCGGTAATAGTAGGAGTAAGCATATATATTTATAGGTGGC